>NZ_JAEUAW010000013.1 GCF_019511665.1 Microbacterium jejuense | reverse complement strand
AGGTCTGACATGGCGGGCGGGCGAGCCCGCCATGTCAGACCTCGCGGCGCGCTTCGCGTCCGGCGGCGAAGCGGTTCAGCGCGCCGGTGGCGGCGAGCGCGCGCACCGCGAGCCAGCCGACGAGACCGGCGAGCAGGGCACCCGAGACGGCCAGCGACACCAGGTAGATGACGTTGAACTCGACGGTCTTGAGGATGTTGGGCGAGCTGCCGTAGAACAGCTCGAACACCCACGCGCCGACGGCGGCGCCCACTCCGGCGAGCATCGCGACCGGCAGCGTGAAGCGGCGATACAGGAACAGCGCGAAGACGACCTCGGCGCCGAGGCCCTGGACGAGGCCCGACAGCACCGTGGAGATGCCCCACACGTTGCCGATCAGCATCGACACGAGCGCGGCGATCACCTCGACGAGCAGCGCCGCGCCGGGCTTGCGGATGACGAGACCGCCGATGACGCCGCCGATGAGCCAGATGCCGACGGCGATGCCGCCGAGGCCGGGCGTGAGACCGTCCATGGCGACGAACCAGGTGCCGCCGACGGTGTTCCAGGCCCAGAAGACGAGGCCGATCGCGACGCCGAGGACGGCGGCGACGACGATGTCGACGACGCGCCACCGAAGGCGGTGCGAGATCGCTGATGCCCCTGCGACGGTGGCCGAAGCAGACGTGGACGCGTGCATATGTACTCCTCCCTGCGCCGGCATGATCCGGATCAGGTTCGACGGTCGAAGCGTGGGTCGCTTCCTCTCAGCCCGGCTCACCGGACTCCCGTGGTTGTGGCGTTGAGTATACCGCCGAGCCGGCAAGGTATCTTTGGCGAGTGACTCAGAACGACGCTCCCGCGCCCTCGCGCCGTGAGCGTCGTGCGCGCACGGGCGAGTTCCCGACGTCGCCGGCGGGGTTCACGCCCCCGTTCGACGGGGCGATGACTCCGAGACCCGCCAGCACGGTCCCGGTCGACACGGCCGCCGTGCCCACATCGATCGCCGCGGCTCCGTTCAACGCTCCGGCGGCCGCCGCGGCACCGTCGGCGCCGCTGTTCGAGCCTGCGCCGGCCTTCGGCCCGACGCCGACACTCGGCCCGGCGCCGTCGTTCGATTCCACGCCACGCTTCGATGCCGCGCCCTTCGACCCCGTGCCGACGTCGGCGCAGGCGGTGGAGCCCGAGCTCCCGGCAGCGGTGCCCACGACCACCGCGAGCACAGACCTCGCCGCCGCGCTCGGCTTCGTCGCCACCGGCCCGGCACCCGTGGTCGGCACTGCCGTCGACCCGGAGCCCGCGCCGTCGACGATCGCCGCTCCCTCGCTCGCCCCGGGCTCCTCGCCGTCCCTCGCGCCGCAACAGCCGTCGGTGACGACGCGCCCCGGCGACGCCCCCGCCGCACTGTCGTGGGTCGACCCGGCGGCTGTCGGCCGCGTGGGCGCACCCGACGACCTGGCTGCCGCCGCGACCCCGTATGTCGCCGTCGAGGCCGACCTGCTCTCGGACGCCCCGCGACGCTCGCCGCTGCGGGTCGGCGTCATCGTGCCGACGCTCGTGATCGCAGGGCTCGTCGCGGCCTACGCCGGTACGACGCTGCTGTGGCCGCTGCACGCCGTCGCCCCCACCGTCACCGCCGTCCAGGTGGAGCCCGCCGCGGCGCCGGCCGCGGTGCCCGCGTGGCCCGCGCAGGGCAGCGCCGCCGAGGCGGTCGAGGGCATCGGCACCCTCGCGTCGACGCCCGACGCCGACGCGATCGCCAGCATCACCAAGGTCGTGACGGCACTGGTTGTACTCGACGAGATGCCCCTCGCGGTGGGTGAGCAGGGGCCCGAGTACAGGTTCACGGCGGCCGACCGCAACGCCTACTGGCAGTACCTGCGCCAGGGAGAGTCCGCCCTCAACGTCCCGGTGGGCGGCACGCTCACCGAGTACCAGCTGCTGCAGGGCATGCTCATCGGCTCCGCCGGCAACTACGCCGACCGGCTGGCACAGAACCTCTTCCCGTCCGACGCGGTGTACGCGTCGGCCGCGAACAAGTGGCTGGCCGATCACGGCGTGCCCGGCATCACGCTGTACGAGCCGACCGGCATCGACAAGCGCAACACGGCCAGTCCCGAATCTCTCATCCCGCTGGCGCAGAAGGCGCTGGCGAACCCCGTCATCGCCGAGATCGTCGCACAGCAGTCGGTGGTGCTGCCCGGCGCGGGCACGGTCGAGAACACGAACGGGCTGCTCGCCGACCCGGGCGTCGTCGGCGTGAAGACCGGCACGCTCGACGCGTGGAACCTGCTGTCGGCCAAGGACGTCACGATCGGCGACACGACAGTCCGCCTGTACGCGTCGGTGCTCGGCCAGCCCGACGACGAGGCCCGTCTTGCGGCTTCGCGCGCCATCTACGCGCAGCTCGAGCAGGAGCTGCAACTGAAGCCGTCCGTCACCGCGGGAACCGTGGCCGGCATCGTCGAGACGCGCTGGGGCGACAAGGTCGACGTGATCGCGTCGACCGATGCCTCGGTGATCCTCTGGAACGGCGGCGTCGGCACCGTCGCCACGAGCTTCGACCTCGGCGACGCGCGCGACTCCGGCGACGCCGTCGGCTCCCTGCAGGTCACAGGCCCGCTCAACAGCACCTCGGTCGACCTGACGCTGGCCGCCGACGTGTCGGACCCGTCGCCGTGGTGGCGCCTGACCCACCCGCTCGACCTCTTCGGGCTGAACGACTGACCGCGTGGATGCCGGGCGCCCGGCATCCACGTCCCGCCCTGCGTCAGCGGATGAGGCCCTCGGCTGCCAGCTCGTCCCAGAGCGCCGGCGGGATGTCGACGGCCATCAGCTCCGCGTTGCGACGCAGCTGCTCGGGGCGGCTGCCGCCCACGACCACCGAGCGCACCGACGGGTCGCGCAGCGTGAACTGCACGGCGGCCGCCGGCAGCGGCACGTCGTAGGACCGGCACACCGCGACGATCCGCTGCACGTGGCGCCACAGCTCGTCGGGCATGCGGCCGTACTCGTACCGGTCGTCTCGCGACGGCTCGTCCTTGGCGAGCAGTCCGGAGTTGAAGACGGATGCCGCCACCACGCCGGTCCCGTGCGCACGACAGGCCGGCAGCACGTCGTCGGCGGCGGACTGCTCCAGCAGCGTGTAGCGGCCGGCGACCATGATGAGGTCGAGGTCGGCGCCCTCGACGGCGGCGGCGAGCGCCGACGAGACCATCGAGCCGATGCCGACGGCGTCGACGGCACCCTCGTCGCGCAGCTGCTCGAGCGCGGGGAACGCCTCACGCAGCGCGAGGTCGAGGTCATGCCGCTCGGGATCGTGCAGGTAGAGGATGTCGACGCGGTCGAGCCCGAGGCGCTCCAGCGACTCGTCGAGGCTCGCGCGGATGCCCTCGGCCGAGAAGTCCCACTCGCGACGCAGGGTCGTCGGCACGTGGAAGTCGTTCGCGACGTCGAGGCCGCCGTCGTCGTCCGGGTTCGGGCGCAGCAGGCGGCCGGCCTTCGTCGAGATCACGAACTCGTCGCGCGGCTTGGTCTGCAGGAAGGCGCCCAGGCGCCGCTCCGACAGCCCCAGCCCGTAGTGCGGCGCCGTGTCGAAATAGCGGATGCCGGCGTCCCAGGCCGCGTCGAGGATCGCCCAGGCCTGTTCGTCGCTGAGCTCGCGGAACAGGTTGCCGACGTTCGCGGCGCCGTAACCGAGGCGTGTGAGCGCGGGCAGCGGACGGACGGGAACCTCAGACTCGGGCATCCACGGCTCCGAACGTGTACGCGACGCGGCTGTCGGCCTTCATCTCCATGCCGGCGCCCGGTGCGAGGGGCGGGAGGTACACGCCGCCGCGCACCTCGGTCGGCACGACGAAGTGCTCGTGCAGGTGGTCGACGTACTCGATCATGCGGCCCTCGCGGCTGCCGCTGACCGCCACGAAGTCGAACATCGAGAAGTGCTGCACGGCTTCGCAGAGCCCGACGCCGCCGGCGTGCGGGCACACCGGCACGCCGAACTTCGCCGCGAGCAGGAGGTTCGCGATGTTCTCGTTGACGCCTCCGACGCGGGCGGCGTCGATCTGCAGGACGTCGATCGCGCCGGCCTGCAGCAGCTGCTTGAAGACGACGCGGTTCTGCGCGTGCTCGCCGGTCGCGACCCGCACGGGGGCGACACCGCGGGCGATCTCGGCGTGGCCGAGCACGTCGTCGGGGCTCGTCGGCTCTTCGATCCAGGCGAGATCGAACTGGGCGAGCGCGTTCACCCACGCGATCGCCTCCGACACCTCCCAGCGCTGGTTGGCGTCGATGGCGATCGGGAACCCCTCGCCGCATGTCTCGCGCGCGATGCGCAGACGTCGGAGGTCGTCGTCGAGGTCGGCGCCGACCTTGAGCTTGATCTGCCCGAAGCCGTCGGCGATCGCCTCGCGGCACAGCCGGGCGAGCTTCTCGTCGGAGTAGCCGAGCCATCCCGGGCTCGTGGTGTACGCGGGGTAGCCTGTGGCCAGCAGCTCCGCCTCCCGCTCGGCGCGATCGGGCTCGGCCGCGCGCAGGATTTCGAGCGCCTCCTCGGGCGTCAGGGCGTTGGTGAGGTAGCGGAAGTCGACGAGGGCGACGAGCTCCTCGGGTGTCATGCGCGACAGCAGCTGCCACAGCGGCAGGCCGGCGCGCTTGGCCTTGATGTCCCACAGCGCGTTGACGACGGCGCCGATGGCCATGTGCATGACGCCCTTCTCGGGGCCGAGCCAGCGCAGCTGCGAGTCGCCGATGAGCTCGCGATTGGTCGCGCCCATGTCGTCCAGCAGCGGCTCCAGCTCGCGTCCGACGAGGTGACCGGCGAGCGCGTCGAGCGCTGCCACCTGCACGTCGTTGCCGCGCCCGATGGTGAAGACGAAGGCGTGCCCGTCGACGCCGTCGGCGTGGTCGGTCACGATCCTCAGGTACGCGGCGGAATAGTCCGGATCAGGGTTCATCGCGTCGGAGCCGTCGAGGCTCAGCGACGTGGGGAATCGGATGTCTGTCGTCTCGAACGCGACGATGCGGCTCACGATGGCGGTTCTCCTGCGGTTCTCGGGTTCGGGCATCGAACCTCCCGCAGTTAAACATCCGACGTCTATACTGTCAATCGCGCCCGCGGGCGCATCCGCCACGGAACCACCAGGAGACCAATGAAGTTCGCGCGCCTCGGCGACGCCGGTCACGAGATCCCCGTCGTCCTCGACGGGGACCGCCACCTCGACCTGCGCCCCCTCACCTCCGACATCGACGGAGACTTCCTCGCCGGCGACCCCGTCGGCCGCACGACCGCCGCGATCGCCGCGGGCGAGCTGCCTGAGCTCGACGGCGCCGGCGACCTGCGCATCGGCGCTCCGATCGCCCGCCCGAGCGCCGTCGTGTGCATCGGCATGAACTACGCCGCGCATGCCGCCGAGTCCGGATCGGCGCCGCCGCCGGTGCCGGTCGTGTTCCTCAAGACCCCGAACACGGTGGTCGGGCCGAACGACACCGTGACGATCCCGCGCGGCAGCGAGAAGACCGACTGGGAGGTCGAGCTCGGCGTCGTGATCGGCCGGCGTGCGTCGTACCTCGACTCTCCCGCCGACGCCGCCGCCCACATCGCCGGCTACGTCACCGCCAACGACCTCTCCGAGCGCACCTTCCAGCTCGAGGTCTCGGGCGGTCAGTGGTCGAAGGGCAAGTGCGCGCCGGGCTTCAATCCGACCGGCCCGTGGCTGGTCACGCCGGACGAAGTCGATCCGCAGGCGCTGCAGCTGCGCAGCTTCGTCAACGGCGAGCCCCGCCAGGACTCGTCGACCGCCGACATGATCTTCCCCGTCGACCACATCGTGTGGCACCTGTCGCAGTTCCTGACGCTGGAGCCCGGTGACCTCGTGCTCACCGGCACTCCGCAGGGCGTGGCGCTGTCGGGCCGCTTCCCGTACCTCGCGCCGGGCGACGTCGTCGACATCGAGATCGAGGGGATCGGCGCCCAGCGTCAGGAGTTCGTCGCGTGGGAGGCATCCCGATGACCGCGCAGCTGGACGGGCTCGTCGCCATCGTGACGGGCGGCGCGTCGGGGATCGGCGCGGCGATCGCCCGCGCGCTCGCCGACGAGGGCGCGCAGGTCGCCGTGCTCGACCGCGACCCCTCCGGCGCCGACGAGCGGTTCGCCGCGTTCGCCGCCGACGTCTCGTCACGGGCGGAAGTGGATGCCGCCGTCGCAGCCGTCGCGGAGCGCTTCGGCCGCATCGACATCGTCGTGAACAACGCGGGCATCGGCGCGCAGGGCGACATCGCCGCGAACGACGACGACGAGTGGGCGCGCGTCCTGTCGATCAACGTCACCGGCATCGCGCGCGTGACGTCGGCCGCGCTGCCGTGGCTGCGCAGGTCACCCGCCGCCGCGGTCTGCAACACGTCGTCGATCGCCGCCACGGCGGGTCTTCCGCAGCGGGCGCTGTACAGCGCGTCCAAGGGCGCCGTGCTGTCGATGACCCGGGCGATGGCCGCGGACCATCTGCGCGAGGGGATCCGCGTCAACGCCGTGAACCCCGGCACCGCCGACACGCCGTGGGTCGGCCGGCTGCTCGATTCCGCCCCCGACCCGGCCGCCGAGCGGGCCGCCCTCGAGGCCCGCCAGCCCCACGGCCGCCTGGTCTCGCCGGAGGAGGTCGCCGGAGCCGTCGTGTACCTCGTGAGCCCGACCTCCGGCTCGACCACCGGCACCTACATCGAGGTCGACGGCGGCATGGCCGCGCTGCGCCTCCGCCCCGCCGGCAGCTGAGCCCGGTCGTCGAGCGAGCGAGGGACGCTTCGTCTCGTCGCTGGCGCTCCTCGCTCAGCGACCGGCCCCCCGCCGGTCGTTGAGCGAGCGAGGTACGAGCGAGACGAAACGCCCCGACCGCACGGTCGGCCCCGGGCCAGACCGCGTTTCGTCTGCGCGCGCCAGAGCGCGCTCCGCTCAACGACCGGGATGCCGGCCGTTGAGCGAGCGACGAAGGAGCGAGACGAAACGCCCCGATCGCACGGTCGGCTCCCGTGTTGGGCCCGTTTCGTCTGCGCCCGCTCCGGCCGTTGAGCGAGCGAAGGAACGAGCGAGACGAAACGCCCCGGCCACACGGTCGGCTCCCGTGCAAGAGGGCGTTTCGTCCGCGCACGCGCCGGTCGTTGAGCGAGCGAGGAACGAGCGAGACGAAACGCCCCGACCGCACGCTCGGCCCCGGGCCAGGACGCGTTTCGTCTGCGCGCGCCAGAGCGCGCTCCGCTCAACGACCGACACCCGCGCTCGTTGAGCGAGCGACGAAGGAGCGAGACGAAACGCCGCGACCGCACGAACAACCTCGCGCCAGCGCGCTCAGCGCAAGCGGTACACGCGCTCCGCATTGGCGAACAGCACGGGGTCCGTCTCGCCGAGGCGATCGGCGGCCCACGACGACACGGTGTCGAGCCAGCGCCCGTAGGGCCCCGACACGGGCCAGTCGCCGCCGAAGAGGAGGCGCTCGGGGCCGAAGGCGTCCAGCGCCACGTCGAGGAAGGGCCGCAGCTGCGCCTCCGACCAGCCTCCGGGCGACTCGGCCGGAAGCCCCGACAGCTTGCAGACGACGTTGGGCCGCTCGGCGAGGGCGGTGAGCGCCGTCGCCCACGGGGTTCCCGCGGCGGGGGCCGGGGTCTCAACGCCTCCCACGGCCGGCTTGCCGAGGTGGTCGAGCACGATCGTGAGGTCGGGCACGGCGTCGGCGAGCGCGATCACGTCGGGCAGCTGGTGCGCGCGCACGCACGCGTCGAACGTGAGCCCCGCGGATGCCACAGCCTGCGCCGATGCGCGGAACCCGGGCCGCGCGGCGAAGCCGTCGGCCTCGGACTGCAGCAGCCGCCGCACCCCGACGACCAGGGGACGTTCGGCGTAGGCAGCGAGATGCGCATCGGTGGCTGCCGGGTCTTCGAGGGGCGCCTGGGCGACGATGCCGCGCACGCGAGCGCGCGGTGCCAGCGAGGTCACCCAGTCCACCTCGGCGATCGACTGGCCGGGCGCGCAGTCGGCCTGTACGAAGACGAAGCCGTACTCGCCGGCCGGCGCGTCGACGAGGGCGGCATCGAGATCATCCGGGCCGAAAGATCGGAGGAGCGGACCATCGAGCCAGTCGTAGTCGAGGATCGCAGGGTCCCAGAGGTGCAGGTGGCTGTCGACGACGCGCATGCGCACCATCCTGACATCCGATGTCTACCATGGAGGCGTGGCCGTCACCGACGAAGCGATCTCGAAGATCAAAGACATGATCGTCCGCGGCGAACTGACCCCCGGCTCGCGGCTTCCTCCCGAGAAGGAGCTGGCCGAGCGCCTGGGTCTCTCTCGCAGCTCGATGCGCGAGGCCGTCAAGGCGCTCGAGGTCATCCGCGTGCTCGACGTCCGCCGCGGCGACGGCACGTACGTCACGAGTCTCGAACCGAAGCTGCTGCTGGAGGCGATCTCGTTCGTCGTCGATCTGCACGATGACGACTCGCTGCTGGAGATCTTCGCCGTGCGCCGCGTGCTCGAATCGCACGCCACCGGGCTCGCCGCGCAACGCGCCGGCGACGCGGACATCGCCGAGCTCGAGGGCGAGCTCACCGCGGCGTCGCTCGAGACCGACGTCGATGCCCTCGTCACCCACGACGTGCGCTTCCACGCCGCGATCGCGCGCCTCGCGGGCAACGCCTATCTGGCGAGCCTGCTCGAGAGTCTCACGAGCCAGACCATCCGCGCGCGCGCCTGGCGCGGGCTCACGCAGGCGGGCGCCGTCGAGCGCACCCTCGCCGAGCACCAGGCGATCCTCGACGCCATCGCCGACCACGACGTCGAGCTCGCGACGGCGGCGGCCCAGGTGCACATCTCGGGCATCGAGCGCTGGCTGCGCCAGGCCCGCGACCGCACCTGATCCTCGGCCGCCGGCATCCCTCTCGCTCCCTCCGCCGTTCGCCGTCGATAACGCACGATGTCGACGCGTGGTGCGGAGGACACGGGATGCCGGCGGCCAGACCCCGCGCTCGGCCGGAAGCCCTCACCGCCCCAGCGCGCCGGAACCCGGCGGCGCGTCCCGCCGCGTCGAGTTCGCACGTCGTCGCCGAGGACGCACGCTGTCCACGCGGATGACGTGCGTGCTCGGCGAGGACGCACGTCGTCGACGACAACGAAGGATCCGCAGCCCCGGGCCGACGCCGAGCCGCAAGCCCCGGCGCCGGCCGGCCCCGAAGCGCCCGGCTAGGCGAAGCGGACGGTCTGCTGCAGGCGGGTGCGGACGTCGAAGACCTCGTTGCCGCCGATGTCGCGCGCTCCGGTGATGCCGCGGCGCAGGACGGTCGACAGCGCGCCGCGTGAGACCACGGCGACGCGCATGCCGCGCACCTTGCCGAGCTCCTCGATGGGCTGCAGCACGTCCTCGTCGGGCAGCACGACGATCGCGCCGCTGAAGCGCACGCCGGCGGCGCGGGCGACCGCCCGCATGTTCCCGAGCAGCTCGGCGATCGGTGCGCCGGGCACGCCCTCGCCGACGAACTCGCCGCGGCGCATCCGGACGGGACCCCCGAAGTCCTCCGACAGCACGCCGTAGAGCCCGCTCGGGCCGAGCACGATGTGGTCGATCTTGGCGTCGGAGCCTCCGGCGGCCACGTCGTGCCACACGGTGTATCCCATGCCGAGGTCGGCGACGATGCGGGCGGTGGCCTCTTCGGCGAGGGCGTCGGCGAGCAGCCGCCGCAGCGCCACCGGCGCCGAGCGCACGAGCGCGGGGTCGTACGGGTCGTCGAGCGTGACGCCGCGGCCGGCCCACTCCCGGATGAGGGTCAGGTACCGCTCGCGCCGCCAGCCGCCGGGCTGCCCGAACGACCGGGCGCGGGGGCGGGTGTCGGTGCGCGCCGCGGGGGGCCGCCAGCCCGACCACTCGGGCGCGGCCGCCTCGCCGAAGCCGTGGCCGCGGTCGTAGGCGGCGCGCGCCTCGGGCGTGCCGACGAGCTCCCACGCGCGCTGCACCTGGATGAACAGGGCGGCATCGCCGCCGGTATCGGGGTGCGTCTGCCGCAGCCGCAGCCGGTACGCCTTGCGCAGGGTCTCGTCGTCTACGCCGGCGTCCACGGCGAGCACCTCGTAGGCCGATGCCGAGAGCGGACTGTCGAACACGGATCCTCCCCCGGGCCGCCGGCGCCGCGGCACCTCGCGCGCGGGCCGTCTCAGATTACGTCACTCCTCCGGGGCGCTCGCACGTCGCCCGCACCAGGTGAGGGCGGAGGGATGCCGCGGCCCCGGCCCCCGCGTCGACGCCGGTCGTCAGCGCTGCTCGTTGCGGCGCGCGTACGCGGCGGCGCTGCGGCTCGACAGAGCGAGCAGCACGAGGATGTCGAGGGCGAGCGACACGAACGTCTCGTCGACGTGGATCTCCTGCCCCTGCGCCCACCACCCGACGAACGTCGTCGAGATCGACACGGTCGAGATGAGCATGACGGCGACGCGGGCGACGTTGCTGCCGCGCAGGACGAAGGCGGCGAACGCGATGTCGAGCACGACGATGAGCCCGCCCACCGCGACGATGACCCACAGCGCCCACTGCCCCGCCTCGGCCTCGCTGACGCCGTCCAGGGCCAGGTCGACATCGGGGTCGGCGAGGATCGCCGGCCACTGGACCGCGAGGCCCGCGATCACCAGCAGACCCGCCGCAGCGCGCAGCAGCACCAGCACCGCGCCGGCGACCGTCGAGGCGGGTCGCCGCATGCCGGGGTCGTGCTCCGGGCGGCGCAGAAGGCGCTCGGCGGGCTCGAAGGCGGGACGCTTGTGCGGGTGGTGCGGCGTCGCCCCCGGGCCGGGGTGATCGCCGGGCTGCGGCATCCTCTCGTCGCTCACGCCGCACCTCCGTCGTCGACGCCCGCGGCGACGGCGCCCACCTCGACGGCGCGCACGTCGACGATGGGCAGGTCGCCGTCGGTGCGGATGCTGTCGCCGCCGCCGTTGCGCGCGTGGTACCCGGTGGCGAAGTCCGCGATGACGTCGACGGCGACGCGCGCGTCCGCGGCGCGGATCGTCGACACGATGTGGTCGCGTTCGACGTCGGTGTCGGCGTCGATCTTGTGCGTGATCTGGAGCGTGAACAGCGACAGTCCCACGCGCGTGTCGAAGGTGCCGGCGGCGAGCCAGTCGACGCGGCGCCCGCCTGGCAGCAGCCAGCCGTCGGGGCACCGCCAGAACCGCACGTGGTGGCGCTGAGCCGGGTTGCCGGCCACCTCCTGCTGATACGCGAAGTCCTGCTGGCGGCCGAAGAGGAACAGCGGGCTCACGGGCGCCTCGTCATAGCTGCGGCGCGCGAGCGTCGACGTGATGATCCGCCACGACGAGCCGAGGGTGACGGGGTCGGCGCGCGTCCACCCCGCCGCGGCGAGCGCGGCCTGGATCTGCTCACCGGTGCCCAGGAACGCGAGGTTGACCGGGTCGCCCAGCAGTCCGTCGGACGTGCGCGTGCGGCCGATGAAGTAGTCGGGCACGTAGATCGTCGTGAGGATGCGGTGCAGGCGGGGCAGCACGAGGTACGCCAGCAGTCCCCAGAACGCCAAGAAGAACGGGATGCCCCACCACCCCACGTTGAACGTCTCGCTGAGGCTCAGGTACGCGAGCCAGACCGCCGCGGCTCCCGCGAAGACGAAGAAGAACCAGTCGATCGCGACCCCGATCGAGTACGAGCGGCGACGGGTCACGATCGGGCTTCCGTCAGTCCCAGAGCGGGATCGTCGGCTGGAACGAGAGAGCGGATGCCGCCAGCTCCGGCGGCAGGTCCGCCAGGGTCGCGGGCGACCAGCGCGGGGAGCGGTCCTTGTCGATGACCTGCGCCCGGATGCCCTCGGCGAGGTCGGGCTGCGTCGTCGCGAACCACATCACAAGCCCGTACTCCTGTGCCAGCGCGGCACGCAGGTCGGGCAGCTCGCGGGCGCTGCGCACGGCGGCGAGCGTCACGGCCAGGCCGGTCGGCGACAGCTCGCCCAGCAGGTCGGCGGTGGCCGCCGCCTCGGGTTCGGGACGCGCGCGCAGCCGTTCCACGATTCCGGGCACGGTGTCGGCGGCGAAGGCGTCGTCGATCCAGCCGCGGGCGTCTTCGAGCTTCGAGCGCGGCGGGGTCTCGTCGAAGAGGAAGACGAGCTCGGCCAGCGACGGGTCGGCGCGCGTCTCGAGCGTGTCGCGGAAGCCCTCGAGGTTCTCGTGCGGCACGAAGTGGTCGGCGAAGCCGGCGTAGATGGCGTCCGACGCGTCCATGACGGCACCGGTGAGGCCGAGGTACTCCCCCAGGCGGCCGGGTGCGTGAGCGAGCAGCCACGTGCCGCCGACGTCGGGCGTGAACCCGATGCGGGTCTCGGGCATCGCCAGCTGCGAGCGCTCTGTCACGACGCGGATGGAGGCGTGCCCCGCGACGCCGATCCCCCCGCCCATCGTGATGCCGTCGGCGAACGCGACGAACGGCTTGGGGTACTCGGCGATGCGCGCGTTGAGCGCGTACTCCTCGCGGAAGAACACGCCCGCGTCGTCGGCCCGGCCGCTCGTGACCTGCTGGGCGAGGCCGCGGACGTCGCCGCCCGCGCACAGGCCGCGATCCCCGGCGCCGTCGAGGAGCACGACGTCGACATCGGTGTCGCGCTCCCATGCGTCCAGCGCCTCGTGCATGAGCTGCACCATGCCGAGGTCGAGCGCGTTGATCGCGCGCGGCCGGTTGAGCGTCAGACGCCCGAGCCCTGCCCGCGCACGGACGAGGACGGTGGGCTCGGCGGCGGCTGCGGGGTCGGTCACGTGCGCAACGTTACCGCGCGCCACAACTTCCCTCACGGTGACGCGGGATTTCCGCCAGGATGGGACGGAGTGCCGCGAGGAGGCGGCATCGCCCCGCACGACGAGAGGGTTCACGCATGCCCGACGGCCAGTCGCTGGAGTTCTCAGGTGTCACCAAGCGCTTCGGCGCGGTCACCGCGGTGTCGGACCTGTCCGCACGCGTCGAGCCGGGCCGCGTGACCGGATTCCTCGGTCCCAACGGCGCGGGCAAGACGACGACGCTGCGGATCCTGCTGGGCCTCGTGCGCGCGACGAGCGGACACGCGACGATCGGCGGCAGGCGGTACGCCGAGCTCGGCCACCCGCTGCAGACGGTCGGCGCGGTGCTGGAGGCATCCAGCTTCCATCCAGGCCGCACCGGCGCCGCCCACCTCACGATCTACGCGCAGGCGGCGGGGATTCCGCGCAGCCGCGTGGACGAGGTGCTCGGCCTCGTCGGGCTCGGGGATGCCGGCGGGCGCAAGGTCGGCGGCTACTCGCTGGGAATGCGCCAGCGGCTCGGACTGGCGTACGCGCTGCTCGGCGACCCGGGCGTGCTCGTGCTCGACGAGCCGTCGAACGGCTTGGACCCCGAGGGCATCCGCTGGATGCGCGGCTTCCTGCGGCAGCTCGCGGCCGAGGGGCGCACGGTGCTCGTCTCGTCGCACCTGCTGGCCGAGGTGCAGCAGACCGTCGACGCCCTGCTGATCATCTCGCGCGGGCGACTCGTGTTCGAGGGATCCATCGACGACCTCGCCGACCCGACCGAGCACGCCACGGTCGTCGACGCTCCCGACCGCGAGGCCCTGGCCGCCGCGCTGTCGGCCGCCGGCCTGCCGTACGAGGTGCTGCGGTCCGGGCTGACGGTGCGCGGCGCCGATCCCGCCGCTGTCGGCGCGGCCGCGGCCGCCGCCGGGGTCGCGCTGTCGGGGCTGCAGCGGCGCGGCCCGGCGCTCGAGGAGGTCTTCCTCGACCTCGTGAACGGCACGCGCGTGCACGCCTCCGCGGCCGGCGTCTCGTCGGTGGATGCCGCGCCCCCCGCGACCGCGCCGGTCGAGGCATCCCCCGCCGACGCTGCGGCGTTCGGGTCCGCAGCGGTCGCTGCCGGGGTGACGCCGGCGGCCGCCGCTGGTGCGGCACCGGGCGGGCAGGCCGACGAGCACCGCGACGCCGACGACTCGCGCGAGGCCGACGAGTCGGTCGTGGACGCGGCGGCACTCGACGCCGAGGCCACCGGGGCTCCCGGAGCCGCCGCGGCGCTCGGAGCGGCCGCCGGTGCCGCCTGGGCCGCAGAGCGCGACCGCGAGGACGAGGAGCCTGTCCCCGCGACGGAGACCGCCGCCCCGGTGGATGACGTACTTGCGGAGCCCGAACCCGCCGCGTCGGCGCCCGAGCCGGCGCTGGAGCCGGGACCGGGACCCGAGCCGGAGCCCGAACCCGAACCGTCTCCCGCCGATGCCGCGCCCGGACCCGACCCGGACCCCGAACCGTCCCGCACCGACTCCGCGCCCGAACCGGAGCCCGAACCCGAGCCGGCGGCGGCATCCGAGCTCGGACCTGACCCCTACGCCGACGTCCCCACCGTGGGCGCGCCCGTCGGCGAGCCCGTGGTGACGACGAGCGCCGGGTTCGCGGTGGCGAGCACGGGTGTCATCGACATCGTGCCGCCGGCTCCGGAGCCGGCGCCCGAGCCGGCGCCGGAGTCCGACGCCGCGAACGAGCCGGACCCGCCGGAGGACGCGGATCCCGACGTCGAAGAGCTGGGCGCGATCGACGACGAGCTGTCGACGCCCGAGCCGCCCGACGAGGACGACGACCGTCCGTGGGAGCACTACGTGAAGACCGACGCCGACGTCGAGGCCGACGCCTTCTTCGCTGCATTCGACACCGGCGAAGGCCTGTCCACGGACGATGACGTCTCGTCTTCGACCGCCGGAGCGCCGTCCGCTCAACGACCGGAACCCGACGACCCCCGGTCGTTGAGCGAGCGAAGCGAGACGAAACGCGCCGACGGTGCGGACGACCCCGGGCCCGTTGCCGAGCGGGCCGAGGAGCCGCGGGAGGCGGCATCCACGACTCCCGCCGATGACGAGCACGAAGGAGGCCGGCGATGAGCCTCACCGCGGCGACCCGCTCCGAGACGACCAAGCTGTTCTCGACGAGCATCTGGTGGATCCTCGCGATCGTGCTGTTCGTGTACGTCGCGTTCACGGCAGGCGTGCTGGCGTTCGTGTTCTCGATGTCGGCCACGGGCTCGCTGCCGGGTGGGTCGTCGGGCGCTCCGCCGCTTCCGGAAGAGATCCTGCCGGCGACGCTGTACAGCACCGCGACCGCGGTCGGGTATGTGTTCCCGCTGCTCGTGGGCACGCTCATGGTGACGGCGGAATTCCGGCACAAGACGCTGACGCCGACGTTCCTCGCGACGCCGCGTCGCGGACGCGTGCTGGTGGCGAAGCTCGCCGTCGGCGTGCTGCTCGGCGCGCTGCTCGGAGTGGTCGGCGTGCTCGCGTCGGTCGGGGTGTCGGCCGGGATCCTGTCGGGCTTCGGGCTCGACACGCAGTTCGCCTCCACCGACACGTGGGCGATGGTGGGGCGGATGCTGCTCGCCTACGTGCTGTGGGCACTCATCGGCATCGGGGTCGGCGCCCTCGTGCGCAACCAGGTGGGCGCGATCGTCGGGGTGCTGGTGTTCACCCAGTTCCTGGAGCCGATCGGGCGTGCGGCCAGCGCGTTCGTGGAGGGCCTGGCGGACTTCACGCAGTTCCTGCCGGGGGCGGCGAGCGACGCGCTCGTCGGGGCGAGCGTCTTCACGATGTCGGTGCAGACCACGATGACCCAGCTGGAATGGTGGGCGGGCGGCCTGGTGCTGCTCGGCTATGCCGTCGTGTTCGTCGTACTCGGCCACATCGTGAGCTGGCGCCGCGACGTCAGCTGACGCCGGCCTGCGCGCCGCTCGGTCGTGGCGAGTCGCCACGAACGGCGAGGTAGGTGCGTCGTTCCTGGCGAGTCGCCACGAACGGAGGGAGCCGCGCTGACCCGGCCAGTCGCCACAAACGGCGAGGTCGTTGCGCCGAACCCGGCGAGTCGCCACAAACGGCGAGGTCGGTGCGCCGAACCCGGCGAGTCGCCACGAACGGCGAGGTAGGTGCGTCGTTCCTGGCGAGTCGCGACGAACGGAGCGAGCCGCGCTGACCGGCCAGTCGCCACAAACGGCGAGGTCGGTGCGTCGTTCCTGGCGAGTCGCCAGGAGCGGCCGCTGGCGGGCAGGGCCCCGTCAGACCGCCGGCGCCGGAGCGGGCGACTTGCGCTTGCGGGGCTTCTTCTCGGGCACCGCTGGCGTGTTGCCGGTCTCGGCGGCGATCTCGACGACGTCGACCGGCTCTTCGGCGACCTCGACGCGCAGCGCCTGCACGAGAGCGAGGCCGTGACGCGTCGTCAGGATCACGCGCTGGAACTCGGGATGCCCGTCGAGGTCGATGACGACGCTCGGGCGGTGACGGCGGATCAGCGCGAAATCGTCGCCGCCTGCCGAGCGCCACGTGCCCATCGCGATGACGCCGCGCACGTGCGTGCCGGGACTCGGGATGCCGCGCAGCCACGTCCACGCGTCGTCGGTGAGCTGCACCTTCGTGATGGTCGAGCGCTCGATGACGACATTCCCCTTGCGGAATGACAGGGCGCGCTCCGACACCGACAGCACGACCTCGAGCTGCGTCGAGTCGAGCAGCAGTGTCACCATGTGCCTAGTCTGCCAGCGCCCCCGCCGTGTTCCGGGCTGATTTGCTTACGGGAGGGCAACGATCCCGGGCCACGACCCCCGGACTCGGTGCAAGACTGGATCAGTGACCGTCGCGTCCCCCATCGTCGCCTCCCCGTCGGCCGCCGAGGTCGACCTCGTGCTCGACCGCGCCGCGGCGGGGGAACGCCTCGACGTCTCGGACGCCGAGACGCTGCTCGGCGCGACGGGCGAGCGCTTCGAGCGTCTGCTCGCGCTGGCCTCCGAGATGCGGGATGCCGGGCTCGCGGCATCCGGTCGCCCCGGCGTGATCACGTACTCGCGCAAGGTCTTCGTCCCGCTGACCACGCTGTGCCGCGACCGCTGCCACTACTGCGTGTTCGTCGACACCCCCGGGCAGCTGCTCAAGAAGCGCAAGCCGGCCTACATGTCGCCCGAGCAGGTGCTCGCGGTGGTGCGGCAGGGCCAGGCACTCGGCTGCAAGGAGGTGCTGCTGACCTTGGGCGACCGGCCCGAGGAACGGTGGCCCGAGGCGCGCGCGTGGCTCGACGAGCACGGCTTCGCGTCGACCATCGAGTACGTCGCGCACATCGCCCGCCTGGTCACCGCCGAGACCGGGCTGCTCGCGCACGCGAACCCCGGCGTGATGTCGGCCGACGAGCTCGCGCAGCTGCGTCCGGTCGCCCCGTCGATGGGCATGATGCTCGAGACCACGTCGCGCCGTCTGTACGAGGAGCCCGGCCAGGTGCATTTCGGGTCGCCCGACAAGGATCCCGCGGTGCGTCTCGCCGTGATCGAGGATGCCGGGCGTCAGCGCATCCCCTTCACCACCGGCATCCTCGTCGGGATCGGAGAGACGGTGCGCGATCGCGCAGAGTCGCTCGTCGCGATCCGCGACGTCCACGAGCGGCACCAGGTCGACGGCCTCTCCGCGGACCAGAAGCAGGGCCACGTGCAGGAGGTCATCGTCCAGAACTTCCGCGCCAAGCCGCGGACGGCGATGCAGGGCGCACCCGACGCGGACCTGCTCGAGTACGTCGCGGCGGTCGCGGTGGCGCGGCTCGTGATGGGGCCGCGCATGCGGATCCAGGTGCCCCCGAATCTGTCGGACGCCGCCGAGTTCGGCTTGCTGGTGCGCGCCGGCGCGGACGACTGGGGCGGCGTCTCGCCGCTGACCGCCGACCACGTCAACCCCGAGCGCCCCTGGCCGCACCTGTCGGACCTCGCCCGCATGACCGCCGAGCTGGGCTTCGAGCTGCGCGAGCGCCTGACGGCCCAGCCCGAGTTCGTGCAGGGCGCCGGGACGTGGATCGACCCGGCCCTGCAGCCGGCCGTGGCGGCTCTCGCCGACCCCGCGACGGGGCTTGCCGCCGACCCCATCCCCCGCTCGTTGAGCGAGCGAGGCACGAGCGAGACGAAGCGCCCCAACGGCACGAACGACCTCGGCGCCGATCCCACCGACGGCGCGCGCGTTTCGTCTTCGGTCGCTGGCGCGCCCTCCGCTCAACGACCGGCAGCCTCCCTCTCGTCGAGCGAGCGAGGCACGAGCGAGACGAAACACCCCAACGGCACGAACGACCTCGGCCCCGAGCCCACCGACGGCACGCGCGTTTCGTCTTCGGGCGCTGGAGCGCCCTCCGCGGGGCGACCGGCAGCCGCCCGGCCGTTGAGCGAGCGAGGCACGAGCGAGACGAAACACCCCGACCGCACGAAAGACCTCGGCCCCAAGCCCACCGACGGCACGCCCGTTTCGTCTGCGGGCGCTGGAGCGCCCTCCGCGGGGCGACCCGTGCGCCGCCTCGCCGAGTCCGCCGCCGCCGACCCGCTCGCGCTCGACGACGCCGAGTGGACGGCACTGCTCGAAGCCACCGGCGACGACCTCGACGTGCTCGCGGCGACCGCCGACGACGTGCGCCGGTACACCGTCGGCGAAGCGGTGACGCTCGTCGTCAACCGCAACCTCACGTCGTCGGGTCTCGGCTCGGCGTTCGCGCTCGACGACGTCGCCGCCATCGCGGCCGACGCGTGGGACCTCGGCGCGACCGAGATCTGCGTGCAGGGGATGCTGCCGACCGAGGCCGACCCGTCGGGCTACGTCGACATCGCCCGTGCCGTGAAGACCGGGGCGCCCGGCATCCACCTCCATGCCTACCGCCCGCAGGACGTGTGGGATCTCGCCGACCGCACCGGGCTGGGGCTAGAGGGCGCGCTGGCGACGCTGCGCGATGCGGGCGTCGACACCGTCCCCGGCACCGGGGTCAAGGTGCTGAGCGAACGCGTGCGCGGGCTGGTGGCACCCGGCGACCTCGACATCGATCGCTGGGTCGAGGGCATCACAGCCGCCCATCGCGCCGGCTTCCGCTCGACGAGCGTGCTGTTCTACGGCCACGTTGAGACGGCCACCGAGCGCATCGCCCACCTGCGCCGGCTGCGCGAGATCCAATCCGCCACGAACGGGTTCACCGAGTTCGTGCCGATCCCGCTGCCGGGCCCGGCAGGCGGGGTGCCGCTCGTCGCCGGGCGCGCGCCGATCGATGAGCACCGGGCGATGGTGGCCGTGTCGCGGCTGCTGCTGTCGGGCAGCATCCCGCACGTGCAGATCCCGTGGACCCGCCTCGGCCGCGAGGCCTCGGTCGTGCTGCTGCAGTCGGGCGGCGACGACCTCGGCGGCGCGCTGCTCGACGGCCGCGTCAAGCCTGAGGCCGGAATCGAGTTCGGGCAGGAGCTGCCCGTCGCCGACGCGACGGCGATGGTGGCGCGGCTGTTCCGCCCCTTCCGCCTGCGCACCACGACCTACGGTCAGGTGCCCGGATGACGCGCGTCGAGGTCGCCGTCGTCGGAGCGGGGTTCGCCGGCATCGGCATGGCGATGGCCCTGCGACGCGCGGGCATCGAGGACTTCGTCCTGCTCGAGCGCGGAGCCTCCGTGGGCGGCACGTGGCGCGACAACACCTACCCGGGCATCGCGTGCGACGTGCCGTCGCACCTGTACGGCTTCGCCGCGCACCCGAACCCGTCGTGGTCGGGAACGTATGCCCGCGGCGACGAGATCCACGCCTACCTGCAGCACGTCGTCGACGCCGAGGGGCTGCACGACCGCATCCATTTGCAGACCCCCATGCAGTCTGCGCGCTGGGATGCCGCGCGCGAGGTGTGGCTGATCGACGCGGGCGGCGCCGGACATGGGCCCGAGGTCGTCGTCGCCGACGCCCTCGTGCTGGCGTGCGGGCGTCTGACCGAGCCCGCGATCCCCGCCGTCCCCGGGCTCGAGACCTTCCCGGGACCGGTGTTCCACTCGGCGCGGTGGGACCACACGGCGCCGCTGGAGGGCATGCGCATCGGCGTCGTCGGGACGGGCGCGAGCGCGATCCAGATCGTGCCCGCGCTCACGCGCACGGCGGCGCACGTCACGCTGTTCCAGCGCACGCCCGCGTGGATCGTGCCGCGCGGCGGGGATGCCTACTCCGACGCCGACCGCGAGCGCTTCGCCGCGGATCCCGAGGCCCTCGAAGCGCTCCGGGCAGACCTCTACGCCGAGGGCGAGGAGCGCTTCGCGTCACGCTCGGGCGACTCCGTCGCCGCCGCCGAGGCCGAAGCCGTCGCCCGTGCGCACCTGGAGGCGCAGGTCGCCGACCCGGTCCTGCGCGCGGTGCTCACGCCGGACTATGCGTTCGGCTGCAAGCGCGTGCTGCTGTCGGACGAGTTCTACCCCGCCGTCGCGTCGGATGCCGTCACGCTCGTGCCCGCCGCGGTGGACCGCGTCGAGGGCGCGACGGTCGTCGCCGCGGACGGGACACGCCACGAACTGGACGCCCTCGTGCTCGCGACCGGATTCGCCTCGTCCCGCCAGCCGTATGCGGAGCTCGTCGTCGGGGACGAGGGGCAGACCCTGGCCGAGCACTGGTCGGAGGGTATGACGGCCTTCGGCTCGACCGTGGTCTCCGGGTTCCCCAACCTCTTCGTCCTCAACGGTCCCAACGCGTCGCTCGGCCACTCGTCGTCGGTGCTCATGATCGAGGAGCAGGCCGCGTACGCCGCGCGCGTGCTGCAGAGCCGCGGGCGCCGCGTGCTGCGCGTCGACCCCGACGCCGAACGCGCCTACACCGACGAGATCGCGCGGGCCGCGGCATCCACTCGCTGGATGACCGGCGGATGCCGCAACTGGTACGTGGACGACCGCTCGGGGCGCCTCACGCTGCTGTGGCCGGGGACCGTCGACGCCTTCCGTGCACGGCTCGCACGCGCCGACGGCTCGGAGTTCCTGCCCGACCCCGTCCTCACACCCGCTATCGAGGGGAGACCCGCATGACCATCCCGCTGCGCTTCGGCTACAAGGCCTCGGCCGAGCAGTTCGGCCCGGGCGAGCTGCTCGACTACGCCGTGCAGGCCGAGGAGGCCGGGTTCGACTCGGTCTTCATCTCGGATCACCTGCAGCCGTGGCTGCACGACGGCGGCCACGCGCCGGCATCCATCCCGTGGCTCGGCGCCCTCGGCGCCCGCACGTCGCGCGTCCTGATCGGAACGTCGGTGCTGACGCCGACGTTCCGCTACAACCCGACGGTCGTGGCGCAGGACTTCGCGACGCTCGGCGTGCTGTACCCGGGGCGTGTGATCCTCGGCGTCGGCACCGGCGAGGCGCTCAACGAGGCGAACCTCGGCATCGCGTGGCCCGATCCGCCCGAGCGGTTCCAGCGGCTCAAAGAGGCGATCGGCCTCATCCGCCGGCTGTGGTCCGAAGACCGCGTGAACTTCGACGGCACGTACTACCACGCGCGCAACGTGACGATCTACGACAAGCTGCCCGAGCCCGTGCCGATCTACATCGGCGCCGCGGGTCCGGCGGCGACGCGCCTGGCCGGGCGCATCGCCGACGGCTTCATCACGACCTCGGGCAAGAAGCGCGAGCTGTACACCGACACGCTGCTGCCCGCGCTGCACGAAGGACTCGAGAAGGCCGGACGCCCCGCCGACGCGATCGACACGCTCATCGAGGTGAAGGTGTCGTTCGCGCCGACGCTCGACGAGGCGCGCGAGAAGACCCGGTTCTGGGCCCCTCTGGCGCTCACACCGGAGGAGAAGATGGGCGTCGACGACCCCATCGAGATGCAGCGGCTCGGCGAGCAGCTGCCGATCGAGCGCACCTCCTCGCGCTTCATCGTGTCGGATGACCCCGACGAGCACGTCGAGCGCATCGGCTGGTACATCGACCTCGGCTTCCGCCACCTGGTGTTCCACGACCCGGGACACGACCAGGGCGCGTTCCTGCGCATGTACGGCGAAGAGATCCTGCCGCGCCTGCGCGCGAAGTACGGCGCGTGAGCCCGCTGTTCCGCCGGCGCGACCGCAACTCCTCAGGGCCGGCCCGCGCGGGTGAGGCCGAGCCGGGATCCGCGTCGTCGGCCGCCGCTTCTGAGGAGCTGCGGTCGCCACGCTGGGTCGTCGTGGTGCCCGTCAAGCCGTCGGCGCGCGCCAAGTCGCGGCTCGAGGTCGCCGGAGTCGCCCGCAAGGACCTCGCGCGCGCCATCGCCCTCGACACCCTGCAGGCCGCGACCGCGTGCGACGTCGTCGCGCAGGTCGTCGTGGTGACCGACGACGCCGCGCTCGCCCGCGAGTCGGCGATGATCCCGGGGCTGCGCTTCGTCCCCGAGGGCGAGGCCGCGGGCCTCGACGCCGCGGTGGCCGCAGGCGTGGCGGCAGTGGACCCCGGCGGACGGATGCCGCGCGCTGCGCTGCTCGGCGACCTGCCCGCGCTGCGCCCGGACGATCTGGGCGAGGCGCTGCGGGCCGCGGCATCCCTCCCCCGCGCTGTGGTCGCCGACGCCGAGGGCACGGGCTCGACCCTCGTCACCGCCGCCGCCGGCCAGGAGTGGACGTCGGCCTTCGGCGACGGCTCCTTCGCGCGGCACGTCGCGCTCGGGTGCGCTCCGCTGGAGATCCGGGATGCCTCAACCCTCCGCCGCGACGTCGACACCGCCGCGCAGCTCGACGCCGCCCGCACCCTGGGCCTCGGCCCGCGCACGGCCGCGCTGCTGGCCGGCGCTGACATCGCGGGTCGCTGAGCCGAGCTCGCCCTGGCGACCGGATCTCACCGTTAGCCTGGCGGAATGAGCGACTACCAGGTGCTGGAGATGGGCGGCCTCGACGAGTGGCGGGGGCACTACGGCGGCTTCACTCCCGAGAAGTCGCGCGACGGCCGGCGCATCGTCGACCACGAGCTGACGATGCAGTACATCGGCATGAGCGCGAACGCCTTCGAACCCGGTGAGGAGGCGGGCTACTGGCACGTGCACGAGCACATCGAGGAGGTCTACGTGTTCCTCGCCGGGCGCGGCCAGATGGCGCTCGACGACGACATCGTCGACGTCGGACCGGGCACGGTCGTGCGCGTCGGCCAGGGCGTCTTCCGCACGTGGCGCGCTCTGCCCGACAGTCCCGAGCAGCTGCGCTGGCTGTGCATCCGCGCGGGCGGCACCGAGCTTCCCGAGTTCCCCGACGACAGCCGCCGCGCCCCCGAGCGCCCGTCGCCGTGGTCGTGAACCCGCAGGACGCCACCCTCGCCGCGTACGAGCGCGGTGTGCAGCAGTACACCGAGGGCACCTCGACCGCACCCGCTCCTGAGGTCGACGCGCTGCTCGCCCGGGTTCCACGCGGAGCACACGTGCTCGAGCTGGGCAGCGGACCGGGAAGGGATGCCGCGGCCCTCGAGTCCGCCGGCCTCACCGTCGACCGCACCGACGGGGCGACGGCGTTCGTCGACGCTCTGCGCGCGGCGGGACACCAGGCCCGCGTGCTCGACGTGCGGGCCGAGGACTTCGGCGGACCGTACGATGCGGTCTTCGCGAACGCCGTGCTGCTGCACGTCCCCCGCATGGATCTGCCCGGGGTGCTTGCTACCGCCCGTCGCGCCTGCCGGCCCGGTGGAGTGCTCGTCGCGAGCTTCAAGAAGGGCGAGGGCGAGGCCTGGACGCACGTCAAGCTCGACGACCCCCGCCACTTCACCTACTGGGACGAGGCCGGTCTCACCGCCGCGCTCCGCATGGCCGGCTGGACGCCTGAGCAGGTCGCGGAGTCGACTCTGCCCACGGCCGCCGAGCGATGGATCACCGTGATCGCCCGGAACGTGGCATCCCCTCTCCCGATCGACCCCGCCGTGCCGAGATCAGGAGATCTCGCGGAGACAGGACGAAACGGCACCGATCGTCGTGCGCTCGCGAGATCTCCTGATCCGGAGACCTGACGATGTCGCGCGCCACCCGCCCGCCGTCCCGGCTGCGCCGGGCGACGTGGCTCACGGGCGCTCTCGTCGTCGCGGCGGTGGCCTTCGCGCCCGTGACGTTCAGTGGCTTCTGCGCAGACAGCGTCGCGGCGAGCCGCTCGTACTGCGTCACGACCGCCCGCTCGCTGGTCGGCGTCGAGACGAGCCTGTGGCTGTGGCTCACCGCCAGTGCCGTGCTCGCAGGGTTCACCTGGTGGCTGACGCGACGACGCGGGCGTGACCTCTGACGGGAGCACAGCCTCGGCGTGCGGCATCCTCTCTGCGCCTGGCCCGCGCCCGGATCAGGAGATCTCGCGGACACAGGAGCGAATCGCCCACAACGTCCTGCGTTCGCGGGATCTCCTGATCTCAGCGAGAGGATGCCGCCACCGCGACGGACCGGCGCCCCCGCCTCAGGCGACCAGCAGGTAGACCGCGCCGACGATCGTGAAGGCGATCACGAGCTTCTCGAACACGGACTGGGGCATGCGGTCGGCGAGCCAGCGACCGGCGAAGGCCGCCACGACCACGAGCGGCACGAGCACGAGGTCGATGAGGAGTCCCGGCACCGTGATGATGCCGATGCCGATCGAGAACGGCACCTTGAACAGGTTGACGATCGCGAAGAACCACGCGGCCGTGCCGAGGAAGGCCTTCACCTCGAACCGCGCCGCGAGGAAGTACATCGACATCACCGGGCCGGCCGCGTTCGCGACCATCGTGGTGAACCCGCCGAGCGTGCCGTAGGTCGCGGCCGCCACGCGATGCGATCCGCCCTCGGCGGCGACGCGCGAGACGAACCTCCGCCGCAGCAGCGTGATCGCGATCACGAGCAGCAGGATCACGCCGATGGTGCGCTTGACCCACAGGTTGTCGGCGAACCACAGGAACACCACCCCCAGCAGCACGCCGACCACGACGGCGGGCGCGAGGCGCAGCAGGGTCTTCCAGTCCGCATGCCTCCGGTACATGGTCACCGCGAAGATGTCGGCCACGATGAGCAGCAGCAGGAGCACACCCGTGGACTGCTTGGCCGGCAGCACGGCGGCGAAGATCGCCACGGCGATCGTGCCCGCACCGGGCACGGCCGTCTTCGACAGCCCGACGACGAGGGCGGCGACACCGAGCAGGGCCCACGCCCACCACGCCAGATCGGGGAGCATCACACCCCGGCCGCGGCGAGCGCCGCTTCGCCGAGCGCGGCCGAGCGGGTCGCGTCGGTCATCCACAGCGGACGCACGAGCGAACGGATGCCGCGGGCCGAGACCTCCGCCGCCAGCTGCTCGTCCTCCTCGGCGATGAGCCAGGCGTCGAGCAGGCCGCCGTCGGCGCGCGCGCCGTACAGCTCGGCCACCGCCGCGGCGGAGGTCTCGACGCCGATCGCGGCGAGGCACACGTCGGCCATGCCGCGCACGACCTTGCCGCCGATGATCGGCGAGACGCCGACGACGGGAGCACTCGTGGCGCGAAGCGCGTCACGCACGCCGGGCACGGCGAGGATCGGACCGATCGATACAACGGGGTTCGACGGCGCCAACAGAACGACGTCCGCGTCGGCGATGGCCTCGACGACGCCGGGAGCGGGGGTGGATGCCGCCACCCCAGGATTCTCGAAGGCCACGGGGGCGAGCGTCGCGCGGTGGCGCGTCCACCACTCCTGGAAGTGCAGGCGCGTCCCATCGCCGAGGACCACGATGGTGTCGACCTCGCTGTCGGTCATGGGCAGCAGCCGCGCGCCCAGCGGCCAGCGGTGCGACATGCGCTCGAGCACGTGTGTCGGGGTGAGGCCTTCGCGCAGCCATCCGGTGCGGGCGAGGTGCGTCCCGAGGTCGAGGTCGCCGAGCGTGAACCAGGGCCAGCCGGCGCCCCACTGCTGCAGCTCGTGGTTGACGCGCTCGGTGTCGCCCTGCCGGCCCCAGCCGCGCTCGGTGTCGTTGACGCCGGCGAGCGCGTACGTGATCGAGTCGACATCGGGCTGCAGACGGACGCCCGACAGCCACAGGTCGTCACCCGTGTTGACGACGACGGTGAGGGCCGACGCGGTGTCGGCGATGCCGCGGGCGCGCAGCGCGCCGCGCACGCCGAGCACGAAGCGCGAGCCGCCCACGCCGCCGGCGAGCACGACGATGCGAGGCGCGCGCGTCACGGCGTCAGGCCTGGTGCTTCGCGTGCAGCTGAGGAAGGACGCCGGTCTTCGGCGCGAACTCGTCCGCGGCGTGCGGCAGCGAGAACTTCGCGACCGCGTCGATGAGCGCGTCGACCGTCTGCGCCTCGGCGACGACATCGACGTCGAGGCCCGCTCGGCGCGCGTCCTTCGCGGTGCGCGGACCGATCGCGGCGACGAGGGTCGTGTCGGGGAGGTCGGGGAACTGCTCGTGCACCTGCTGGGCGACCGAGCCGCTCGTGACGAGGATGGCGTTGATGCGGCCGGAGTGGACGTCCTCGGCGATGCGCTCGGTGACCGGAACGCCGACCGTGCGGTACGCGACGACGCTGCGGACGCGGTGTCCCGCATCGCTGAGCCGGCGGGTCAGGACGGGCTTCGCGATCTCACTGCGGAGCGTGAGGATGTCGCGGGGCTCGGGCTCGAGCGCGATGAGCTGGTCGGCCATGCCCGCCGCGGAGTTGTCACGCTCGGGGACGAGGTCGACGCGGTACCCCACCGCGAGGAGCGCGGCGGCGGTCGTCTCGCCGACGGCGGCGACCTTGGTGGTGGCGGGAACGACCGCGCGGTACGCGTACAGCACGTCGACCGTGGTCGCACTGGTCACCGTGAGCCAGTCGAAGGCGCCGGCTGCCAGGTCGGCGAGCGCCTGCTCGAGCGTCGCCTGATCGTTCGTCGGAGCGAAGTTGATGAGCGGCGCGATCACCGGCGTCGCGCCCTGCCGTCGCAGGCTCGCCGCCACGCCGTCGCCCCAGGGGCCCCCGCGGGGCACGAGGACGCGCCAGCCGGTCAGGGGCTTGACGGGCTGGTGCGATGCTGCGGCTGTGTTCATGAAAGGGGATCGACTCTCGCTGGTGCTCAGTCGGCCGCCCATGACGTTCGAGCAGCCGACGCGCGATTCGAATCGGGTTCGCGCGAACGGCAGCATACGCACCATTGCACTGCCTCGACCTCCGAGCATACCCCTCGTTCCTGGACGGACGGACTGCGTCCGCCGCAGGGGGCTGCCCGGGGATCAGCGCGTGTAGAGGCGGACGGCGCCCCACACGGCTGCGCCGATCGCCACCGCGCCGACCACGACCGCGACAGCGGCCATCGTCGGGTTGCGGCGCTGGAACGCGCGGGCCTGGGCGACGCGCTCATCGACCGCGCGGCCGACGCGGCGCGGCACGTTGGCCTTCTCTTCGATCGCCGCCAGCGCGGCCTTTAGTTCGGCACGCGCCTGCTCGACGGGGTCGGCGATGCCGAGCGGCACGGCGGTGCGGGGAACGGGCACGGGAGCCTCAGAGCTCATCACGCACCTCCTTCACGTCCTGGGCGATCGATTGGACCGGGTTCTTCCGTTCGCCGATCTTGCGGAAGCGCAGGATGCCGAGCCACGCCAGCACCGCCGTCACGATCAGCATCGCGAAGAACACGACGAGGGCCGACAGCCACACGGGCCACCACGACGAGAGTCCGGCGATGACGAACGTGCCGAGCACGGGCACCGACCAGAACAGCACGAACAGCGCCGCGAACACCCACAGGGCGCCCCAGCCGCCGTCCTTGGCGGTGCGTGCCAGCCACTTCTTGGCGGCGTCGACCTCGGCGATGACGAGGTTGCGGATCAGCTCCGGGATCTCGCCGAGGAGCGTGAGCAGGCTGTCGTCCGCGCGGTCGCGGAATCCGCGTCTGCGCGTCTCCACGTCAGGCTCCGCCCCGACCGGTGGCGTCTTCGACCGCGTCGTCGACGGCATCCTTCACGGCCTGCGCCGACGTCTGCGCAGCCCTGCCCACCTCGTCCTGCGAGTCCTTGCCCACCTTGATGGCGGCGTCGAGCTTCTGCCCGGGGGTGCCCTTGGAGCCGGCTGCCTGCACGACCTTGACACCCGCGTCCCACAGCGTCGACGGCAGAGCCATCGCCTGGCTCTTCGCGAAGTCCTTGACCTTGCCGACCTGCTCCTGCACGGGGTCGAGGTTCCACACCTTCAGCCACTGCGCCTTGATCTGCTCATAGCGCTCGCGCCCTGCGCGCGTGCCCAGGACATACCCGACGGCGAGTCCGATGACGAGTCCAGCCTTGCCCCTCATGGGGTCTCCTCACACTCGGTGTGCACCTGACGACCCTCCCCAGGGTAGCCCTGTATGCCGATTCCGGCATCCACTTGACATCGAGCGTCAGGCGTGGGATCCGTCGCCCCACAGCGCTCCGCGTCGGAGGCGGTCCGCCTCCGCGTGCGCGTCCGCCGCCACCTGCGCCAGCCCGCTGCCGGCGATCCAGGCGCCCACCACCGCGAGCCCGCGCGCCTTCGCCACGACCGCCCGCACCGCGGCCGCCCGTTCCTGGTGCCCTCGCGCGGAGACCGGCGGGACCAGCGTGAAGCGGTCGCGGTGCGCGGCGACGACGCGCTCGACGGACACACCGAGAAGAGTGGATGCCTCCCGCGCAGCCAGCGTGAACGCCGCGGTGTCGTCGAGCCCGGCGGTGGCCGGCGCGGCGCCGGGAGCGCCGAAGGCGACCCGCACGACGTGGCGGCCTGCACCCGCGTCACGCGCGAGCCACTCCCACCGCGCCGTCTCGTGCACGAGCCCGGTCGCTGCGCCCGAGCCCGGGACGGCGTGGACGTGCGCGCCGCGCGGTGCCGCGTCGAGGGCCGGGGCATCCACGACGAGCGTCACGACCTCGCGGGCGATGCCCGCCGGCGCGGCGGCGGTGAACTCCGGGTCGTCGACCGCCGCGCCGAGGAAGGTGCGCGCTGCGCCCTCATCGGTGGCGACGACCACGGCGTCCGCGGAGAGTTCGGCGGGCACGGCCGGTGCATCCTCGGCGTCCGGCGCGTCGGCCTGGTGCGCGGCGGTCGGGGCGAGCACCACCGTCCACTGCCCGCCGTCGCGGACGAGGCCTGTCGCGCGGGTGGACGTGTGCACGACGACGCCCCGGTCCGCCAGACGCGCGTTCAGCGCGGCGACGAGCTGCGGCATCCCTCCGTCCAGCCCTTCCACCGACGAGCCCGGGGCGTCGGTGAGCAGGTCGGCGACGGCGCCGCCCAGCGAGCCGGTGCGCGTGAGCGCGGGATTGAGCCCAGGCGCGGCGACCTCGACGTCGACATCGTCGGGGTCGAGGCCGAACCGGTCGACGCTGAGCGGCGCGACCAGGCGGTCGCGCACCTTCTCGCCCATGCGGCGCGTCACGAGGCGGCCGAGGCTGTGCTCGGAGCCGATCGTGAGCGGTGGACGCAGGCGGTCGAGATAGGCGCGCCACGTCCCGCCCCATCCGATGATGCGGCGGACGCGCTCGTCCCACGGGTTCGCAGGGATGCCCAGCAGCGTGTCAGGCGGCAGCGGGGCCGCTGCGCCCTTGCCGAGTCCGGCGATCCACGCGCTGTCGTCACGAGGACGCACGACGACGGCATCCGGCAGCACCTCGTCGATGAGCCTCCGCACGGCTCCGCCGCGGGCGGACCAGCACGTCGCGCCGACGTCCAGGCGCAGTCCCGACGTCTCGACGGTGCCGATCACGCCGCCGAGCCGCGGGGATGCCTCCACCAGCGTGACGGCCATGCCGACCTTGGCGCACTCCCAGGCCGCCACGAGCCCTGCGATGCCGCCGCCGACGACCACCACGCGGGTGTCGCGAGCGTGGGCGACGAGTTCTTGCAGGGGTTCCGGAACGGGGTCGGTCACGGCATCCATCCTCGCACCGCCGTGCTGCGTGCTTCCGGTCTCGCATGCCACGCTTCGTCTCGCCGGCGCCCCCGTTCCAGACCGCGTTTCGTCTCCGGGCGCCAGAGCGCCCTCCGCTCAACGACCACGACCCCCCGGTCGTTGAGCGAGCGAGGAACGAGCGAGACGAAACGCCCCGACCGCACGGACGACCTCGTGCCAGACCGCGTTTCGTCTGCGGGCGCCAGAGCGCCCTCCGCTCAACGACCACCACCCCCGCTCGTTGAGCGAGCGAGGCACGAGCGAGACGAAACGCCCCGACCGCACGGACAACCTCGTGCCAGACCGCGTTTCGTCTGCGGGCGCCAGAGCGCCCTCCGCTCAACGACCACCACCCCCGCTCGTTGAGCGAGCGAGGAACGAGCGAGACGAAACGCCCCGACCGCACGGACGGCCTCCTGCCAGGACCGCGTTTCGTCTGCGCGCGCCAGAGCGCCCTCCGCTCAACGACCACGACCCCCGGTCGTTGAGCGAGCGAGGAACGAGCGAGACGAAACGCGTCGACCGCACGGACGACCTCGTCCCAGGCCGCGTTTCGTCCCCGGGCGCCGGAGCGCCCTCCGCTCAGCGACCACGACCCCCCGCTCGTTGAGCGAGCGAGGAACGAGCGAGACGAAACGCCCCGACCGCACGGACAACCTCGGGCCAGACCGCGTTTCGTCTGCGCGCGCTAGAGCGCGCTCCGCTCAACGACCACGACCCCCGGTCGTTCCGCAAGCGAGCTCCCTGTGCGCGCGCCAGAGCGCCCTCCGCTCAACGACCACGACCCCCCGCTCGTTGAGCGAGCGAGGAACGAGCGAGACGAAACGCCCCGACCGCACGGACGACCTCGAGCCAGACCGCGTTTCGTCTGCGCGCGCTAGAGCGCGCTCCGCTCAACGACCGGCAACGCCGCGTCAGTGGCCTTGACGCTGCTCCCTCGCCTCGGCGCGCGTGCGCGGAGCGTGCGGCTCGTCGGCCCCGGGCGTCTCGGGAGCCGCGCCGACGGCATCCAGGGATCCGCCGGTCACGGACGTGACGCGGCCGTCGTGCAGCTCGATGACCCGGTCGGCGCGCTGCACGAGCAGCGGGTCGTGGGTCGAGACGACGGCGGCGAGGCCCTGCGAATGGACGAGGTCGCTGATGAGGTCCATGACGGTCGCGGCGGTGCGCGAGTCGAGCTGGCCGGTCGGCTCGTCGGCGATCAGCACGTGCGGGCGCACGGCGATCGCGCGGGCGATGCCGACACGCTGCTGCTGGCCGCCCGACAGCTCGGTCGGCCGCTGCGCCGCGTGGTCGGCGAGGCCGACGAGCTTCAGCGCCTCGGCCACGCGGGCGTCGCGCTCGGCGGGCGGCGTCTTCGCGATGCGCAGCGGCAGCTCGACGTTCTCGGCGGCCGACAGGATCGGGATGAGCCCGAACGACTGGAACACGAACCCCAGCCGCTCCCGCCGCAGCGCCGCGAGGGCGTCCTCGTCGAGCGCGGTCGCCTCGACGTCGCCGATCCAGACCTTGCCCGACGTCGGCGCGTCGAGTCCGCCCAGCAGGTTCAGCAACGTCGTCTTGCCGGCGCCGGACGCGCCGCGCACCACGACGAGCTCGCCGGCGGCCACCTCGATGTCGATGTCGACGCACGCGTGCACGTCGCCCGCGGCCGACGAGAACGTGCGGCTGAGCTTCTCTCCGCGCAGCGCGAGGGTCATGACGGGTCCTCAGGGTCGGGTTCGGGAGTGGATGCCGCAGGCCGGGGTTCGTCGTGCGGCCCAGGCGTCTCGTCTCGCTCGTTCCCCGCTCGCTCAACGACCGAAGCCTCTGCCGATTGCTGCTGCCCGGGCCACACCCCGACGTGGTCGGGCTCGAGGGCGAGCCGCACGCGCTCGCGCAGATCGAGCGCGGTGACGAACTCGTCGGGCAGCTGCAGGCGGCCGACGCGGTCGAGCACGGCGTACTCCTCGGCGACGTGCTGCTCGGCGCCGTGCTCGTCGAGCCGCGTCGAGCGCAGCACCTCGGTCGAGGTGCGGCCGTCGCGGATCTGCACGGTGCGCGCGACGTGCTCCGAGACGGCGGGGTCGTGGGTCACGATGAGCGTCGTCACGCCGAGCTCGCGGTTGACCGAGCGCATCGCCTCGAGCACGTGGACGCTCGCCGTGTCGTCGAGCTCGCCGGTGGGCTCGTCGGCCAGCAGCACGCGCGGCTCGTTCGCGATGCCGACGGCGATCGCGACGCGCTGCTGCTCGCCGCCCGACATCTCGCCGGGGCGGCGCTCGGCGCAGTGCGACACCTCGAGCAGGTCGAGCAGCTCCGCGACGCGCGCCTGACGCGCGCTCGTGCCCCGCACCTGACCGGGGATCGCGAGGGCGGCTGCGACGTTCTCGCTCGCCGACAGGTACGGCAGCAGGTTGCGCGAGGTCTGCTGCCACACGAATCCGACGCTGTGACGGCGGAAGACGACCCGCTCCTTCTCCGTCATGGTGAGCAGGTCGTGGCCGGCGACCCAGGCGACGCCGGCGGTGGGCTGGTCGAGGCTCGACAGGATCGACAGGAGCGTGGACTTGCCGGATCCGGAGGCGCCGACCACGGCGACCAGCTCGCCCGGATCGACGCGCAGGTTCAGCCCCTGGAGCGCCTGCACCTCGACGCCGGGACCGCTGGCGGAAGCGACCTTGAAGATGCGCACGAGATCGACGCACAGGATGTCGGCGTCGGGTGCCCCCACGCGCGGCGGGGCAGCCGTGGGAGCCTGTCGGGCCTGTCGAACCGCCATGGTCCTATCCTTCCTCCACGGTGCGCAGCGCGCCCGCGGCGCGGATGCGCCGCGACACGAACAGCGCGATCGCGGTGAGCAGCACGGCGAGGGCGAGGAACCCGCCAAGGGTGAGCAGCAGGATGCCGGGATCGACCTGGTACGCGGGGGCCACCGACGATCCGGTGAACGGGCGCAGGTCGACCGCCGCCAGCACGACGAGCGGCACGAGCAGCCCGAACAGCGTGCCCGCGACGACCGCGGCGATCGCGGGCGGGCCGATCTCCCACAGTGCCAAGGACGTCGCCGCCCGGCGGGGGGCGCCCAGCGTGCGCAGCAGCGCGAGGACGCGCGCGCGGGCCGCGGAGGCCAGGGCGAGGGTCATGACGATCGCGAGGGCGCTCAGCAGCGCGGCGACCGCGGTCGCCGCCAGCAGCGCCCACCGCACGCCCTGCACGGCGGGGCCCGACTCGATGCCGGCGGCGATCCCGTCGGGGGTGGCGAACGTGACCGCGTCGCCGAGGACGGCCGCGAGGTCGTCCTGCACGTCGGCGAGCGCGACGCCGTCGTCGAGGCGCACGAGCACCGTGCGGTCGCTCGGGTCGCGGCCGAGAACGTCCGCGGCGTAGGAGGAGTCCAGGGCCACCCAGTTCTCGCGGACGCCCACGGGCACCGGCCCGCGGGTGACGCCGACGACCTCCGCATCGACGCCGCCCACGTCGATCTTGTCGGTGTCGCCGATCAGGTCGGCCGTGGCGCCGGCCACGACGATCGGCATCCTTCCGCCGCCCGGTTCGAGCGAGACGCCCGGCGGCAGCATCCCGGGTCCGTCGCCCTGCACGGCGCTCAGGTCGGCCGCGTCCACGACGAACACCGAGGTCGCGCGCTTGACGCCGTCGATGTCGATCGTCGTCGGATCGGCGCCCGAGATGCCCGTCACCGCGGCGACGCCGTCGACGCCGCCCAGCTGGTCGAGCTGGTCGCGCGTGAACGTGCCCCCGGTGATGCGCACGTCGGCGCCGACCTGGGCGCGAGCGGTGTCGGTGACGCCGCTCTGCAGCGCCGACAGCAGGATGCCGGACGACACGGCGACCGAGACGCCCACGACGAGCGCGAGCACCGGGGTGAGGCCGATCGAGGGCTCCCGCAGGGCCCGCGCCGCACCGAGGAACGCGTCGGCGCCCGCGGACGCACGTGCGCGGCCGAGCACCGCGCGCAGCGGGAGGGGGTACACGCGCAGCGTGACGAGGCACGCCACCAGCGCGAGCAGCAGCGGGGTGGCGGCGATCAGCAGATCGACGCCGTCGCTGTAGCCGCGGATGAACAGCAGCACGAGTGCGACCGCGGCGAGCCCGGCGATCACGCCCTCGGCGATGAGCCGCAGCCGCGAGCCGCGCGTGCCGAGGTCGGCGCGAGCCTGCCGTTCGGCGGCGGAGGGAGCGAGCACCACGAGGATCGCGATGGGTGCGAGCGCCAGCAGCAGCGCGGGCACGAACCCCGCGAGCGTGAGCGACCCGCCGAAGACGAGAGTGCCCACGAGGGCGGCGACCACCGCGCCGAGCACCGCGGGCACAGCGCCGGCGATCGCGCCTTCCACGGCGAGCAGTCCGCGCAGCTGGCCGGTCGAGGCGCCTCGGGCCGACAGCAGCCGCAGGCTGGGGCGGCGCCCCTCGAGGATCAGGCGGCATCCCAGCACCAGCACGGCCACCGCGACGCCGATGGGCCCGGCGACGAGCATCGCCATGACCGCCGCGGTCGACGCCTCCTGTGCGAGGGCGAGTTCGATCTCGCCGGTGATGTCGGCATCGAATCGCAGGCTCAGGATGCCGGGGCCGCCGCTCGACGAGGCGATGGTGTGCGAGACCGACGTGAGCCGGGTGAAGGCCGCAACTGTCTGCTCGGCGTCGTCGCGGCTGATCGCGTCGGCGTCGGTGGCGTACCAGACGACGGTCGCGTAGGCGCCGACGAGCCCCTCCGCGACGAGCGACGCGGGGTGCGCGAAGGCCGTGCCGGTCAGCTTCCGCGGACCGTTGCCGTCGTCGAACACCTTCGGCGTCAGCACCGACGGCACGTGCTGCCAGTAGGCGCTGTCGGCGTCGACGGGCTCGAACAGTCCGACGAGGACGAGCTCGACGGGGCGCACGGGCAGCCCGACGGTGCGGATCTCTCCGATCCCCCACTCCAGCTCGTCGGCGGTGTCGGTCGACAGGACGACCTCGATGCGGCTCTGCAGCACCGGCGTGGTCTCGTCCCCCGGCTCGGGCGGGGGCGCCGGAAGACGGGATGCCGCGGCCTCCGGCATCCGTCCCTCCACGATCTCGATCTCGTCTTCGTAGTCGGGATCGAAGGCGAGCGTGACCTCGCGGGTGCGCGGCGACTCGAGCACCTGGTTGTCGCTGCTCGTCGTGACGGCCCGCGCCGGCTCGAGGATGCGGGGCAGCGGCGCGTCCGCGTCCGCGCGGATGCCCTCCAGCGCGGCCTCGAACGGTCCCCACACCTCCTCCGTCGAGTACGGCGTCTCGGAACCGGGTGCGCCCGCGTCCGGGAGCTGGGGGAACCCGCCGGGGTTCTGCGACACGACGTCACGCGTCGCGGCGGGGAGCCCGTCAAGGCGTGCGCGCAGCGCGGCATCCCCCACGATCCCGAGCGCGATCGGCGCGGCCGTCGCGAGCAGCGACAGCACGAGCACGAGCGCCGCGACGATCCCCGAACCGCCGGCGCGCGAGCGCAGGTGGTGGGCGACCAGGGCACGGGTGCTGACGCGGCGGGTCATCGCGCCTCCTCCCCCACGGTCGCGGTGCGCGCGGCGCGGCGCACCCCTGCTGCTGCCGCGGCCACGATGGCGGCGAGGCCCACCACGAGGCCCGCCACGGCGACGCCCAGCGGCAGCCAGGCGATCTCGACGCCGCCCGCGATCGACAGGATGCCGGGGGTCACGGCCCGCACGAGCGACGGCACGATCAGCACCGAGACCAGCACGCCGGCGGCGGCGCCGAGCACGACGGCGGCGCCGAACACTCCGCCGAGCTCCGCGCCGCGCATGCGCGCCTGGCGGGAGGCCGTGACACCGGCCACGCGCAGCACGCCGAGCTCCCGGCGTCGCGCGATGGCGAGGGTCTGCACGATGGCGAGCGCCGCGACCAGCGACAGCACGGCCGAGCCGATCGTCGCGATCCACCACCCGGGTACCAGGGCGCCGACGACCTCGGCGGTGACGCCGGGGGCCGAGGTGGCCACGGGCCGGTCCCCGAGAGCGGCGCTGAACGCATCGTCGGCGTCGGTGTCGCCGGCGGCCCACACCGCGTCGGGCGGGACGATCGACGTGCCGCGCTGCAGCTGCGACACGAGGAGCGTCTCCATCGGCACGAAGAGCGCGAACGGGGCCGTCGTCCCCGGCACGGCGTCCACGATGGATGCGACGGTGGCGACGCCGCGGCGGCCCACGCCCGAGTACCGGAACTCCAGCTGCTCGCCCACCCCGATTCCGAGCCTGTCGGCGAGCGCGGGCGTGACGGCGGCGGCGACCGGCGGCTGTTCACCGGCAGCCGCGGTGCCGTCGTCGGCGAGCCACAGCACGGCCTCGCGCGTCCCGTCCGTGAGCGAGGCGCTGCCCTCGAGGTCGAGGTCCGCGCCGCCCACGGCCTCCACCGCGGTGAGCGCCACCGACACCTGCGGCGGCACCGGGCTCGGCGGCGTGCCGAGCAGCAGGGCCAGCAGGCGCCACGGCGCCGTGCCGTCCGGCAGTTCACCCTGCGCGGTGTACGAGACGAGGCCCTGACCTTCAGGCGCGGGGTCTCCCGCGAGACTCACGACGGCGGCCGTGCCGGTCGCGTCCAGCACGACGGCCGACAGCAGCACCGGCACCGCTCTCGCCCCGTCGAGTCCCGCGACCTCGACGGTCACGCGGAGTGCGGTGGCGGCATCCCCGAGTTCCACCGGATCGGCGGTGACGGCGCCGTCGGCACTCGCCTCGAGCGCGACGGGGTCGATGAGGCCGCCGGCGGTGGTCACGACGGTGTCGAGGGATGCCGCCGGCACCGCCACCAGCTGGGCCTCGAGCTCTCCGACCTCGACATCGGTCGTCAGGGCGCCGGTGGCGGCGCTGACGCCGGGAACGGCCGCGGCATCGGCGACCTGAGCGGGTGTGGCGGCCTGCGGCGTCGTGTCGACGCGCAGGTCGGCGCCGGCACGGACCGCGGCGGAATCCGAGGTCATGGCCGTCCAGGTCGCGCCGTACGCCGCCGTGAACACGGCCTGCGCCACCGTCAGCGCGACCAGCAGCACCGCGACGGCGAAGATCGGGATGCGGCGTGCGACCTGCCGCGCGGGGTAGCCCGGTTCGAGCCCGGGAGCGGATGCCGCCGGCCGAGCCCACGCGACGGCCCCGGCCCCGAAGACGGCGAGGGCGACGACGGCTCCGGCCGACAGCACGACGGCGGGCGCGACCGCGACGATCGGGTCGAAGCCCGCGCCCCGCGCCAGGGGAAGCTGCCACACCACGAGGCCCGTCGCCAGCAGCAGCACCACGACGACCGCCGCGGTGGTGGCCCGCGTCGCCCGCGCCGACGTGCGTCGGCCTTCGCCACGGCGCAGCGCGACCGCGAACACGACCGCGAGCAGTGCGGCGAGCACCAGCGCCCACGGCCACGCGGCGAGCCCCGCGAGCGGACCGGCGCCGGCGAGCGCCGCCACCGCGGCAGCGACCAGCAGGCCGACGGCCGACCCGGTGAGCGCGACGGCACCGCCCTCGGCGGCATCCGTCGTCCAGGCCTGTGCGCGAGAGAATCCGCGCGCGCGGACGGTCGCGGTCTCGTGCTCCCGTGCGGCGGCGATGAGCCGGGCGAGCTGTGCGACGGCCGTGCCGGCCAGCAGCGCGACAAGCACGACGAGCGCAGGGGCGGCCGACGCGAGGGCGGCCGCGCCGGCGGCGACCTGGTCTGCGACGTCGGCGGCATCCACTCCCGGCGGCGGCGGGTCGCCCGCGACCGCGACGGCCCGGCCCAGCCACGCCAGCACGAGGCACGCCGTGGCGACGGCGACCGCGACGGTGGCGGCCGCGCTCGCGAGCAGTCCGGCACGCGCCGACGACCGGCGCAGCAGCAGCCGCGCGACGGATGCCGCGGGCGGCTGCCCCGGCACGCGACGATCGGGCATCAGGCTCGGTCCTCCGCGGGTCGGGTGCGACGTGCGCGACGTCGTCGTTGCAGATGTCGTGCGCCCACGCATGCAGGCGCACGTCCTGCCAACCTAACCTGGCGCGCCGCTTCGCGCATGTGCCGGTCGCGTGACCGCCGGGCGGCGGGCCGCGCGCGGTGGGAGACTGGGGGCCATGGCCCTTCACATCACCGGAGACATCGCCGCAGACGCCCTGCTCACCGACGACCCGCTCGCCCTGCTGATCGGCATGCTGCTGGATCAGCAGGTCGCCATGGAGACGGCGTTCGCCGGTCCGCTCAAGATCGCCGAACGCGCGGGGACGCTCGATGCCGCGGCCCTTGCGAGCTTCGACCCCGACGCCTTCGCCGAGCTGTTCAAGGCGACACCCGCCGTCCACCGGTTCCCCGGATCGATGGCGGCCCGTGTGCAGGCGCTGTGCGCCGCGATCCAGGAGCACTGGGACGACGACGCGGCCGCCATCTGGACGCAGGGCGAGCCCGACGGCGCCACGGTCCTCAAGCGCTTGAAGGCCCTTCCGGGCTTCGGCGAGCAGAAGGCGAAGATCTTCCTGGCCCTGCTCGGCAAGCAGTACGGGTTCACGGGTGAGGGCTGGCGGGAGGCATCCGCCCCCTACGGCGAGGACGGATCCTTCCGCAGCGTCGCCGACATCGTGTCGCCCGATTCGCTCGCGAAGGTGCGCGAGCACAAGCGCGCGATGAAGGCCGCGGCGAAGGGCTGACCCGTGGCCGCGGCTGAGGTCGAGGAGTTCCTCGCGGGCGTGACGCCGGCGGTGCGGCAGCGAGATGCCCTCACGCTCGTCGAGCTGATGCGCCGCGCCACGGGCGAGGAACCCGTTCTGCAGCATCCCGGCATCGTCGCGTTCGGGCGCTACCACTACGAGTACGCGTCGGGACGGTCGGGCGACGCCGCCGCGGCAGGTTTCGCGCCCCGCAAGACCGCGACGGTCGTCTACCTCTCCGACGGGACCGCGGCCCACGCCGACGCCCTGTCGAGGCTCGGCCCGCACACGTCGGGGGTGGGATGCCTCTACCTCAAGAGGCTCGACGACATCGACCTGACCGTGCTCGAGGCCGTCGTGCGTCGCTCCTACGAGACGCTCACCGCCGGCACCTTCGGCACCCGCGCCCCCGAGGCGTCCGCGGGCTGAAGTCCCCGCCGCCCAGTCGCTGAGCGAGCGCCGGCGCCCGCGGCGCATGAGGATCCCGTCGTCCAGAGGCTGCGCTCGTCTCGCTCGTTCCTCGCTCGCTCAGCGTCCGGAGATCCCGCCTCAGCCACCCCCGGTCGCTGAGCGAGCGCCAGCGAGACGAAGCGCGTCCCCGCGCAACCCCGATGCCCGGCCCACGGCGACCCCCGGTTGCTGAGCGAGCGCCAGCGAGACGAAGCGCGTCCAGCACCATGAGGCTCCCGTCGTCCGCACGCTGCGCTTCGTCTCGCTCGTTCCTCGCTCGCTCAGCGTCCGGCGATCCCGCCTCCGCGCCCCCCGGTCGCTGAGCGAGCGCCAGCGAGACGAAGCGCGTCCCCGCGCAACCCCGATGCCCGGCCCACGGCGACCCCCGGTCGCTGAGCGAGCGCCAGCGAGACGAAGCGCGTCCAGCACCGTGAGGCTCCGTCGTCCGCACGCTGCGCTTCGTCTCGCTCGTTCCTCGCTCGCTCAGCGTCCGGTGGCCCGCTGCCACCAGCCGACCTCCGCCGCTCGGCCCCGTGCTCCCGTCGCGGGAGTGACGGTGTCGGCTCGGCAGCGGTGCTGCAACGGGGGCGGGTCCTAAGGTGGACCGCGTGCGACTGCGGTTCTTCGGCGGCATCTCGATCGCCGACGGCGATCGAGCCGTCGACGTCCGCGGGCGCGGCCAGGAGGCACTGCTGTTCCGGCTCGCGCTCGACGCCGGCAGCACGGTCGCGTACCGCGCCCTCGCCGAGGATGTGTGGCCCGACGACCTGCCCGAGGATCCGCGGGCGTCGCTGCAGTCGCTCGCGTCGCGGCTGCGTCGGGCACTGCCCCGCGGCGTCCTCGAAGCAGCCCCCGGCGGCTACCGGCTGGCGGTCGACCGCGACGACGTCGACCTCGCGCACTTCGCCGACCTCGTCGACCGCGCCCGTCGCGCCGATGACCCGGCGTCGGCGGCCGCCGACGCACGCGCCGCGCTCGACCTGTGGACCGGCGACCCGTGGACGCCAGGCGAAGGCTTCGACTGGGTCGTGCGCGATCTACTCGAGGACCGCGCCCACGCCGAGCGGCTGGCATCCGGTTCCGTTCCGTCAGGCGAGGAATCCGGGATGCCGGCGGCCGAGCGGGTCGCCGCCGTTCCCGCCGCACTCACGCCGCTCATCGGCAGGCAACACGAGCTCGCGCTGATCGACGAGCAGCTCGGCGTCGAACGGCTGGTGACCCTCATCGGTCCGGGCGGCGCCGGAAAGACGACCCTCGCGCTCGAGACCGCGCGCCGGCGCCCCGGATCGGTCGTCGTGGAACTCGCCCCGGCGGCGCCCGGCGAGGTATGGGCGGCCGTCGCCGGCGCCGTGGGCCGCAGCATCCGGATCGGCGAACTGGTGTCGGCGACCGCCCGCGACCGCGTGCTCGAGGCCCTCACCGGCCGCACCGTCCTCCTGGTGCTCGACAACTGCGAGCACGTGTCGGCCGAGGCCGCCGCCGCGGCGCTCGACGTGTTGCGCAGCGCGCCGGGCACCCGCATCCTGGCGACGAGCCGCGAACCGCTGGGCCTCGCCGGGGAGGCGTTCGTCGATCTCGGGCCGCTGCCCCAGGGCGACGCACGCGAGCTGTTCGTGCGGCGCGTGCGCGCCGCACGCGGGACCCCGCCCGCACCCGAGGACGCCGAGGCGGTCGAGCGCATCGTGACGCGGCTCGATGGCCTGCCGCTCGCACTCGAACTCGCTGCCGCCAAGGCCCGCACGCTCACGATCGCCGAGATCGACACGGGCCTCGACGACCGCTTCGCGCTGCTCGCGACGGGCCCGCGCGCCGTCGAGGCACGGCATCAGACGCTCCGCGCCCTGATCGATTGGAGCTGGGAGACCCTGACCGGGTCCGAGCGCACCGCCCTCCTCGCGGCCGCCGTCTTTCCGGACGGCATCGCCGCCGGCGACGTCGCCGTCGTCGCCCGCGCGTTCGGAGTGGATGCCGGTTCCTTCGACGCCCTCGTCGACAAATCTCTGCTGCACCGATCCGAGCGACGCCTGCGGATGCTCGAGACCGTGCGGGAGTACGGCATCGACCGCCTGCGCAGTGAGGGACACGAGGCGGAGTTCCGCGGCATCCAAGCCCGCGCGATGGCGGAGCTCGCCGCCCGTGAGGACGCCCGGCTGCGTGGCCCCGCCGTGCGCGAAGGACTGGCATGGTTCGATGCCGACGACGAGAACCTCAGCGCCGCGCTGCGCGCCTGCGCCGAGCAGGCGGGCCTGGCCGACGTGGGCGTGCGGCTCGTGCGCGCCAACCTGTGGACCTGGCTCATGCGCGAGCGGTTCGAGGAGCTCTCGGCCGGCCTCACCACGTTCTTCGCGGCAGCGGGCGCGCTCGACTCCGAGCCCGCGGTGGTCGTGCGGGGTGTCGGGCTGCTCGCGCGCGCCTTCGACCTCAGCCGTCGCGAGATGGACCGCAACGAGAACGCCGACGGCGTGCCACGGCACAGCGACCTGGTCGCCGACACTCCGTCCACCAACGACGCCCTGGAGCTGCTGGAACGGGAATCCCCCGCCGTCATCGCCGCCGCTGCGGTGCACCGCAGCGAGCTGTCGGCCGTGATCGGCCCGCTCCTGCGCGGCGTCGCGACGACCGCGCGCGAGACGCCGCCGGGGCGGCCGTGGCCGCGCACGACCGTCATCGACGACACGGGCCTTGAGGAGGCACCGGAGTGGTCGAAGGCGTTCGTCGGCATGATGCGCTCGGCGATCGCGCAGAACAGCGGCGACACCGCGACGCTCGGCGTCGAGAGCGAGCGGTCGCTCGCGACGTTCCTGCGGCTCGGCGACGTGTGGGGAACGGCGTTCGCGAGCCAGATGCGCTCGGAATGGCTGCAGTTGGCCGGGCGTCTCGAGGAGGCCCTCGATGTCGCCGACACCTCCAGCGAAGCACTGGCGGGGCTGACCTCCACCGCCGATCTCGTTCAGCAGCGGGCGCAGAGCATCGGCCTGCTGCTGAGGCTCGGGCGCGTCGACGAGGCGCGCGAGCGGCTGACCCGCCTGGAACGGCTCGCGCGCGACAACGAGTCGCCCCAGGGCCTCGCCCAGGTGCACATGAGCGCCGCCACGATCGAGATCGCGGTCGGTGACGGCGCTGCGGCCCTTCGGCACCTGGACGAGGTGGACTCCGACGCCATGCCGTCCTTCCCCGATCAGCTCGTCGCGTGGGCCCTGTCCAAGCGCGCACAGGCGCTCGTGCTGCTGGGTCGCAGCGACGCGGCGGCGACGGCACTCCGGTCGGCGCTGCCCGCCGCGATCGGCAGCGGCGACCACCCGATCGTGTCGGACGTGGCCGTCTCGATCGCCGGCTGGCTGGCCCTCGAGGGACGAGACGGCGATGCCGGCCGCGCCCTGACCGCGGCCGCGCGCATCCGGGGCGGCGCCGATGCCGAGGAGCCGTTCCTCCGGGTGCTGAGGGCACGCCTCGGCACCGAGGCGCTGGACCCGGCCGTGGCCGGCTCGGAGGCCGGACGCGTCACGACCGTCGACGGCACCGCCGACCCCGCCGTCGACGCGGAGCACGAGGTCGCCGTGCTCAGCGCACTGCTCGGCTCACCCGGCGACTCCTGAGGCGCCCCACCGTTCCATCGCCGCCCGCAGGTGGGCGGGAGTGAGCATGAACATCGGCTCGAGCTCCTCCCAGCCGGGCTCCTTCACACGTCTGCTGTAGGCCGCGTGCGCGGCATCCACCGGGTTCGACTCGTCGAGTCCGCCGCCGTCCTCACCCATCAAGGCGAAGTGGTAGATCCACAGCGATCCATCGGCCTCACGGTGCCGGAAGGTGGCCTCGAACACCGCCCGTTCGGCGGGAAGCGTCGCCAGGCACTCGTCGTACCGTTCGGTGAGCATCGCCATCCACTCGGCGACCTCGTCCTCTCTGCCGTCGACGATGCGTGCGCGGCTGAGCTCGAGCCGCAACCCGGGTGGGACCGTCGGCGGCATCGGAAAGCCCTCGAAGTCGCGCGGAACGGGACGGAACGGAATGCGGGGAACCACGTCGTCGACCATGCCAGTACCCTGCCACGACGCCGGCCCGGCCGGTCCGCGTACCTGCCGTGTGCCTGCCGTGCGCCTGCCGTGTGCCTGCCCTCCGCGGTGGGCGGGCGGGCGAAGCCAATGCGCGCAGATCCGTCCGCAGCGGGCGAGGGTGCATCCCGGCGCGCCGATCAGAACGGCGCGTCGCCCTGGTAGTGCGCCGATGCCAGCCGCGCGAACCCACCAGACGGGACGAACTGCACCACCGATGGCGGCCGATCGAGGTAGCGACGCCCGGTGGGACTGGTCCATTCGAGGACTCCCCCGCCGACCTGCCGCACTCGCCACGCGGTGGCGTGCTTGACCGTATGGTGGCGCGGGCAGAAGTGCGCCAGATTGACTGCGCTCGTCCGCCCGCCCCGCGCATGGTCGATCGTGTGGTCGACGTCGCACCGCGTGGGTCTGCGTACACAACCGGGGAACCGACATCGTTCGTCTCGGGCGCGGAGGAACCTGCGGAGTTCGGCGCTCGGCCGATACCTGTCGACAGCCATCGGAAGCCCCGTGTGCGGGTGGTACATGACGCGATCCCATCCGGGGGCTCCGGCCGCGAGTTCGCACGCCGTCTCACGATCGATCGGGCCGTACCCCGTCAGCAGCGCCGGCTCGTCGCCCTTGCCGGCGGCAGTGAGCACCGGAATGGTGATCTGCACCTCACCGCGGATCGACGCCAGGGCGTCGCCGTGTGCGCTGGGCGCTCCGGTCAGCATCAGGTCCGCGAGGATGTCGGCACGGAGCTCGTCACGCGATCGGTGTTCAGCCCCTGGCGCGGTGGACACCTCGGCCACGCGGTCGCAGCCGGCATCTGCATCCGCCGCCGCAGCGCCGTCGGCCGCAGCGCCGTCGGCCGCAGCGCCGTGAGCCGTACCGCCGTCCACCGCGGCGTCCACGGTTCGTGGCCTGGCGGGTCGTTCGTCTTCGACGTCGTCGCGGGCGTCGGCTGCCGCATCCGGATCCGCCTCGGCGCAGGCAGACTCCGCTGCCGCGCGGTCGGCCTCGAACTCGATCTCTGCCATCTGTGTCAGCCGGTCGAAGATCGCGTAGGCGAGCACCGCCGGAAGATCGGCCATCAGCCGCGCCATGCCGTCTTCCAGATCGATGACGCGCACCCGGCGGGTGCTGCGCGCCCGCCGTTGCAGCTCGGCCGCCAGCTCGGGGTCGATGCGCGCCGCGACCACCCGGGCGATCGCCCGCAGGCGAGGCGGCGTCTCGAACTCGGCCGCTTCGAGCAGGATCCGCTCGTACTCGCCGCAGACCGCCTCGTCGAACAGCGCCGCGCCGCAGTCGACGATCGCGGAGGCGTGCGCGTGATCGATGCGACCGTCAGCGAGCGCACGATGCGTCGCCGCGAATCGGTCGACGAGGCTGCTCGCCGCAGACATGCGCGCCTGAACCGTGCGGTCGCTCAGCCGCATCGCGGCGCCCAGCTCGCTCGAGACCTCGCGCAGCGCGAGGTCGTGCGCGGTTGTTCGACCTGCCCTGCGCCGCTCATCCTCGCGAGCGCTCACGATCTGTGCGGCGTCCGCCAGCAGGCGAGCCTCTTCGGCCTGCAGTCGGGCGATCTGCGCGCGGGCCGCCTGAACGCCGGACACCACGCGTTCCAGCGCACCCCAGGTCGCGTCGCCTGTGTCGAGCCGGTTGCCCACGATGCCTCCTGCAGAAGCGCACGTCAGCGCGATGAGGATCAAACGAAACGTGGGCACGAGTTCGATCTGCATCCAGAGTAGAACATAACTACGACACTCGCAAGCACTTTCTCCCGGACCGTTGCCCTCTCCGCGCCGCGCGGCCATGCTCTGCACATGAGGTTCGCCGGAGTGCTGCCCTCCGATGCCCCCGATCCGATGGACGAGCTGCGGAAGCGCGTGCGAGCGCTGCCGTTCCCGCTGATGGGCCTGGAGCCGCAGCCGGCGGTCGAGGACTTCGACTCGTTCAGCACCGCGGAGGCGACCGACGCCCACGCCGCGTGGAGCATCACCGTCGGCGTGAATTACACCCTGTGGCGCAACCCCGACGACCGCGACGATCCGGTCAACCTCGCCGACCTCGACGACGACGCGCGCGAGCGGCTGGACGTCGAACCACCGTGGCCGAGGCCCGCCTGGATCCTCGACCACGTGCGACGCCTCCACTTCCCGCGGCTGAGGGAGGCCGTGCGGACCACGTGGGACCGGGACCCGTCCGAGCGGTCGACGCTGACCCACCATCTCGTGCACCACGCCAACGACGTGTTGATGAACGGCTTCCGCGAAGAGCTCGGCTTGCCCATGGGCCCGCCGCCACCTGGATACGACCCCTTCTCCGGCGGCTGGCGCGTCACCGCGGCCGCCATGAACACGCGCGCGACCGTCGCCGTCGACGGCGTCGAGCGAGAGGCGTCCGAGATCGACACCGACCCATTCGTCTACGCGGTCGGCGTGCGCCTTGCGCCCGACCGTGTCGCGACCGCCGTCATCCCGCGCGACGACCTGCCGTACGTCCGCGTCGCGCTGGCCACCCGAACCGGTTCGTCCACCGCGAGCTGACACCGCCCGCACACATACGCGCGCGCGACGGCCCGCGTGGCGTTTCGTCCCGCTGCGCTCGCTCAACGACCGGGCGCACACGCCGACCGTCGACGCCTCACGCGCCGGGGACCACCCCGAATGGATGCCGGCGGCCCCACCCGCGCCCCTGCACGGCGTTTCGTCTCGCTGCGCTCGCGCAACGACCGGGAGCCGCATCAGCCCCGAGAACGCGACGACGCCCGCATCCCGACATGCTCGCTCAACGACCGGGCGCGCACGCCGACCGTCACCCCCCGGGGGAATCACGAATGGATGCCGGCGGCCGCGCCACCCGCACAGCCGGGGTGGCGTCACGCGCCGGACCGCACCGACAGTGACGGGCCGAGGTCGGTCGACCTCGGCCCGTCACGCCGCCGGGGGTGGCGGCATCCACTCATGCCTTTCGCATGTACGCGCGCACCGTGAGCGGGGCGAACACCGCCACGATGACCGCCGCGCCGAGCAGGGCGGTGAACACGTCGGCTGTCACGATGCCTTCGTTCGCGAGCGAGCGGACGGCCGTGACGAGGTGCGACACGGGGTTGATGTCGACGAACCACTGCAGCCACTCGGGCATGGTGTCGGCGGGCACGAACGCGTTCGACAGGAAGGTCAGCGGGAACAGGATGAGCATCGAGATGCCCTGCACGCTCGACGCGGTGCGCGCGATGACTCCGAAGAACGCGAAGATCCAGCTCATGGCCCACGAGCAGGCGATCACGAGGAGTCCGGCGGCCAGGACGCCGCCCATACCGCCGCCCGGGCGGTACCCCATGATGAAGCCCATCGTGAAGGTGAGCGTCGTGGCGATCGCGTAGCGGATCGTGTCTGCCAGCAGCGCGCCCGACAGCGGCGCGATGCGCGCGATCGGCAGCGAGCGGAACCGGTCGAACACGCCCTTGTCCATGTCTTCGCGCAGCTGCGTGCCGGTCACGACCGAGGTCGTGATGACGGTCTGCACGAGGATGCCCGGGATGATGATGGGCAGGTAGCTCGCCACATCGCCGGCGATCGCGCCGCCGAAGATGTACGTGAACATCAGCGTGAAGATGATGGGCTGCACCGTCACGTCGACGAGCTGCTCGGGCGTGCGGCGGATCTTGAGGATGCCGCGCCACGCCATGGTGAGCGTGTTGCGCACCGTGAGCGAGAGGCTCGCGCGGTTGGAGAGGTCGCGCTCGGCGACCGGGACGATGGGGGTGATCACGGCGGTCATGCGCGGACTCCTTCGAGTTCGTCGGCCGTCATGTGGGCGGCCTCGCCGGCTTCAGGCACGCCCTTGCCGGTCAGGGTGAGGAACACCTCGTCGAGCGTCGGCTGCTGGACGCTCAGCTCTTCGAGGTGCAGGTCGGCCGCGCGGAACGCCACCAGCAGGTCGGCCACGCGATCGGGGTCGCTCATCGGCACCGTGAGGCGAGCCGCCTCCGGCGAGACGATGGCGGTGACGCCCAGCACGCGGGCGATCTCGCGCTGCGCCTCGGCGATGTCGGACCCGGCTCGCAGCCGCAGCAGCAGCGACGACTGGCCGACCGACGCCTTCAGCTCGAGCGCGGTGCCCTCGGCGACGACGGTGCCGCGGTCGATGACCGCGATGCGGTCGGCGAGCTGGTCGGCCTCGTCGAGGTACTGCGTCGTGAGCACCACGGTCGAGCCGGTCGCGACGAGGCGGCGGATCGTGTCCCACATCTGCCCGCGCGTGCGGGGGTCGAGGCCCGTCGTCGGCTCGTCGAGGAAGATGAGGGGCGGCTGGGCGATGAGGGATGCCGCGAGGTCCAGGCGGCGGCGCATGCCGCCCGAGAACTTCGCCAGCGGCCGGGTGGCGGCCTCGGTGAGCGAGAACTCCTCGAGCAGCTCGGCGGCCTTGCGCTTCGCGTCGGCGCGCGAGAGCCCGAGCAGCCGCGCGAAGATGACGAGATTCTCGGTAGCGGACAGCGTCTCGTCGACGGATGCGAACTGCCCCGTCAGGCCGATCAGCTGACGGACGATCTGCGCGTCGCGGACGACGTCGTAGCCGAAGATCTCGGCCTTCCCGGCGTCCGGACGCAGCAGCGTCGACAGCATGCTGATGGTGGTGGTCTTGCCCGCGCCGTTGGGCCCGAGCACGCCGTAGACGGTGCCGGCCTCGACGGTCAGATCGACGCCGTCGACCGCGCGGTTGCTGCCGAAGGTCTTGACGAGCCCCTCGGCGCGGACCGCGGGGGTGCGGGATGCGGAACTGATGTTGGTCATGTCACCCAGAGTGCGCGCCGGGTGCTGTCACACCGGTGTCACGGCATCCCTCGCACTGCCGTCGCGCTGTCACGACGCTGTCAGCGGATGCGTCCGCCGCGACGGACATTCTGCGACGGCGGCGTCATGAAACCGGACAGCGCGCGTCCTGCAGGGTGCAAGCGCATGTCGGCGGACCCGAAACCCCGACGTGCACCGATTCGAGGGCGCCCTACCCGAGGGCGCCGCCTGGGGGCAATTCCATGCATGATGTCTTCGCGCGCCCGCGCGCCTTCACCCATCACCCGCCGGCCGGCGCCGGACGAACCCGGCGCCTGCTGACGGCGGCCCTGGCCACCGTGCTGCTGGTGGCCCCGGCATCCGTCGTCGCGGGAGTCGCGATGGATGCCGCACCCGCCGCCGCGGCTTCGCTGTCGATCCCCGTCGCGGACGGGGTGCAGACGCGCATGGCCTCGCACACCGGGTGGAACGGCCAGACCGCCGCGAACCCGACCACCGGCGACTGCGTGCGCTACGGCTGGGCGCCCGACACCGTCACGTCCGGCGCGATCGACAACGCCGGAGGCTCGGCGGGCACGCAGGCGAGCGCCTGGTCGGACGGCGCGGCAGCGTGGGTCACCACCGGCACGACGGCCTACTCCGCCCACGGGCGTGGCGGATCCAGCTGCAGCGACCGGCTGGACCTGACGTCGCAGAGCGCCGTGGGCTTCTCGCCCGCGTCGATCGCCTCGGTCGAGACAGGGGTCGCGTTCAACCTCGGTCGCATGGTGCACCGCAACAACCCGGTGTACACGACGAACCAGTGGTTCCGCGGCGAGATGGACGTGAAGCTGCTCGGCCTGGATCTCACGTACGCGTGGCAGCTGCACGAGACGCCGAACCAGGCGAACCCGCCCGAGAACCCCGCCAACAACGACGTGCTGGAGTTCGTGAACACCGTCAGCGAGCACTCGTTCGAGGGCCCCGACGGCAACCGGTACACCCTCGTCGTCAGCGGGTTCGCCTCCCCGCGGCCCGACGGCACGTGCGCGCCGACCCTCACCGACCCGGGCCAGGCGATCAACCGCTTCGAGACGGTCGAGCGGACGTCGACCTATGGATGCCTCTACGGCGAGATCCAGCAGGTCCGCAGCCTCACCGTGGTCAAGGCCGCGGAAGCCGCGCACTCGGCGCCGGCCGGGATCCCGGCCTTCGGCTTCACGACCGACGCCGGGACGCCCGGTTCGGCGTGGACCGACGGCTTCGCGCTCACCCCGACGGCGCTCGGCGCCGACGGCGCGGCGTCCGTCACGCGTGACGTCGTCGTGGGCGAGACCCTGACGATCGCCGAGGACGCGACCGCCGAGCCGTGGGCGTTCACGAGCCTGGTGTGCGTCGACGGCACCGGCACCGTCCTGCCCATCACCGCCGGCGAGCGGATCGAGATCGCGGGCGACCTGGCGGCGAGGGATGCCGCCGCCGCACCCATCACGTGCACCTACACCAACACGTACGACCCGCGCGGGGACCTCGTGATCGCCAAGACGGTGACTCCGCGCGACGGCACGCCCGCCGCCGGATACACGGGCGGCGGCGACCGCGCGTTCGACATCGCCTACGCGTGCACGTTCGACGGAGAGACGGTCGCCGAAGGCACCGCCGCGGCCTCGATCGACACGGCTGCGACGGTGACCGGCCTTCCGGTCGGTGCGGACTGCGCCATCACGGGTGAGGCCGCCTCCGCCGACGCTGGCGATTTCGCCGACGACACGTACACGTGGGACGGCTACACGGTGTCGGCCGCCTCCGCCATCGTGACCGCCGACACGGCCGCGACGCTGACCGTCGACAACCGCTTCGTGCGCGAGGAGCCGGCGCCCACCCCTACCCCGGTCGACCCCACGCCGACGCCGACCGAGACCGCCCCTCCGGCGCCGCCCGCGCCGCCCGCTGCCGGTGGCCCGACGGGCGACCTCGCCCTGACCGGTGCCGGCCCGGTGCTGCCGTTCGCGCTCACCGGCGCGGGGCTCGTGGCGCTGGGGGCTGCGGTGGCGCTCCTGCTGCGCCGGCGCAGGGCGCAGGGCTGAGAGACCGCGGGCGCGGCCGAGAGCAGTTCCCCGGTTCCAGCCGGCTGCGCCCGCACGCCGGAGCCCGTCGGCTCCGGCGGAGCGGATGCCGCGACAGGCACGTCGCGGCATCCGCTCGCTCGTTCGAGGGCGGCGTCGGCCGTGCCGATGTCAGCCTCCGAGCACGCCGCCGGCATCCTCCATCCCGCCCGCGAGATCAGGAGATCTGGCGGGGACCGGATGGTCTGAGCGCAATCGTCCTGCGCGCGCCAGATCTCCTGATCTCGCCGGCCCGGACGGGCCCGTTCGTTGACCAGAACAGTGGATGCCGCCACCCGGCCGGGTGGCGGCATCCACTGTTCTCGGCGTCAGGCGCCGGGGGTCAGGCGCCGCGCAGGCGCTCCGCGAGGTAGGCGTGCAAGCCCTCGAGCGGCACACGCTCCTGGCCCATCGTGTCGCGGTCGCGGACGGTGACGGCGCGGTCGTCGAGCGAGTCGAAGTCGACCGTGATGCAGAAGGGCGTGCCGATCTCGTCCTGACGGCGGTAACGGCGGCCGATCGCGCCGGCGTCGTCGAAGTCGATGTTCCAGTCGCCGCGCAGGCTCTCGGCGACCTCGCGGGCGATGGGTGACAGCTGCTCGTTGCGGCTCAGCGGCAGCACGGCAGCCTTGACCGGCGCGAGGCGCGGGTCGAGCTTGAGCACCGTGCGGGTGTCGGTGCCGCCCTTCGCGTTCGGCGCCTCCTCTTCGTGGTAGGCGTCGACGAGGAACGCCATCATGCTGCGGGTGAGGCCGAACGACGGCTCGATGACGTACGGCGTGTAGGTCGAGCCCGACGCCTGGTCGAAGTACTGCAGCTTCGCGCCCGACGCCTCCGTGTGGCTGCTGAGGTCGTAGTCGGTGCGGTTGGCGACGCCCATGAGCTCGCCCCACTCCTTGCCGGGGAACCCGAAGCGGTACTCGACGTCGATCGTGCCGTCCGAATAGTGCGCGCGGTCCTCTTCGGGCACGTCGAAGCGCCGCATGTTGGCGGGGTCGATGCCGAGGTCGACGAACCAGTTCCAGCACTCCTCGACCCAGTGGTCGAACCATTCCTGCGCCTCGGCCGGCGGGACGAAGTACTCGATCTCCATCTGCTCGAACTCGCGGGTGCGGAAGATGAAGTTGCCGGGGGTGATCTCGTTGCGGAACGCCTTGCCGACCTGGCCGATGCCGAACGGCGGCTTCTTGCGGCTCGCGGTGAGCACGTTCGAGAAGTTCACGAAGATGCCCTGGGCGGTCTCGGGGCGCAGGAAGTACAGGCCCGACTCGTCGTCGACGACGCCGAGGTAGGTCTTCACGAGACCCGAGAACGCCTTGGGCTCGGTGTACTGGCCCTTCGTGCCGCAGTTGGGGCACGGCACGTCGGCGAGGCCGTTCTCGGCCTTGCGGCCCTTGCGCGCCTCGAAGTCCTCGATGAGGTTGTCGGCGCGGAAGCGCTTGTGGCAGTGCAGGCACTCGACCAGCGGGTCGGTGAAGGTCGCGACGTGGCCGGAGGCCTCCCACACGCGCTTGGGCAGGATGATCGACGAGTCGAGGCCGACCATGTCGCCGCGTCCGCGCACGAACGTCTGCCACCACTGGCGGCGGATGTTCTCCTTCAGCTCGGTGCCCAGGGGACCGTAGTCCCACGCCGACCGGGACCCGCCGTAGATCTCACCCGCTTGGAACACGAACCCGCGGTGACGGGCGAGGGCGATGACTTTGTCGAGGCGAGACTGCTCGGCCACGGTGGCTCCAATGGTCGGGAGGGGGATGCACGAGCGTGCGGACGCCGGGGATTCCGGCATCCGTCGATTCTAGTCGCCGTGCGGCGTCGGGCCCGCGTCGCCGTCGGCCCGCTCGAAGGCGCGATCCCATTCCTGCAGCTCTTTGCGCCTACCCATCAGCCCATCGAGCGACACCTGGAAGTGCAGCCCACGGCGCGCGTTGACCTGCTTGATGTTCTCGACGAGCTCCGAGGAGAACGACGAGACGGCGGAGCGCACCTCCTGCACGCGCTCGACGGGGTCGTCCCACAGATCCGGACGCGTCAGGATGTCGAGCAGGTAGTCGCGGTCCAGCGCACCCGTGAGCTTGCGCAGCGTCTCGCCGTACTCGACGGCGGCCGTGGCGCGCTGCCCCTCCTCGCCCTTGCGGTCGAGGCGCGCGAACAGCTCGGTCGTGTTCTGCGCGATCACCGCGACCTCGTGGGCCACCTCACCGGCCTGAGGGACGCCGGCGCTCCCGGCCCGCGCGTACTCGGCCGCGAGCGTCTGGAGGGTGTGGACGTGCGTGCGCACGGGCTCGGGCAACGGGTGCCTGCCGGGGGCGGCCCGCCCGCGCCGGCGCGAACGGGCGACGCCGAAGACGACAGCGCCCGCGGCCACGAGCGCGGCGACCCCGAGTGCGATCCCGATGAAGGGCCCGGCATCTGGCGCCGACGCGGACGGCGCCGGCGACGCGGCGATGACCCCCTGGATCGTCTCTGTCAGCGCGGCATCGACGTCGCCGGCCGCCGTCTCGGCCTCGTTCGCGATGCGCATGGCCTCGCCCTGCTCGAGCACGCGGGAGCCGGCCGACAGGTCGTCGCCGACCGCCACGATGATGGTCTGGCACTCGGGGTGCGCGGCGGCCAGCTGCGACACGATGTCGCGACCGGATGCCTCGAGCGCGGCGTTGTCCGAGAACACGGCGACGCCGATCGACTCGTCGCCGATCTGCGCGACGAGCTGGTCGTGCAGCTGCGCGGCACCGGGCACCTCGGACGAGACGTACACGCCGTCCTCGGCGATGCCGTCGACGGCATCGTCCACGTAGCCCTGCGCGTCCGTCGCGATGATCATGCGGAGCCTCAGAAGTTGTTGATGACCGAGGCGAACACGAGGTCGATCTTCGCGGCGTCCGACGCGTCGAACCACTGACCGCCGGTCGCCTCGGCGATGCGCTGCAGCGCGCCGGTGTCGGCGCCCTCGCCGTAGGCGATCGGGAAGATGCGCACCGGGGCGTCGTCGCCGCCCTCACGGGCCGACTTGCCGATCTTGGCGATCAGCGAGTCGAGCGAGATCGACGAATCCGTGTCCTGCCCGTCCGACAGCACGACGATCGCGTTGATGCGCCCGGGTTCGGCTCGGGCGAGCATCTCGTCGTACGCGGCTGCGATGGCGTCGTACAGCGGCGTGCCCTCGCGGGTCGCGAACTTCAGATCGTCGAGCGACGACTCGACCGACTCGCGGTCGGAGGCGAGCGGCTCGACGTCGCGCAGCACGACGAGGTTCTCGCCGGCCGGGGACGAGACGCCCGTCGTGAAGGCCCACACGCCGACCTCGTCCGTCGAGCGGAAGTGGCCCAGCGTCGCCTGGGCGCCCTCGATGGCGCCGTCGAGCTTGGACCGGCCGTCGCCGATCGGGTCGTCCATCGAACCCGAGATGTCGATCACCTCGAGCACCGACGACGGCTTGCGGATCTGCGTCCACTGGTCGATCGCGGCCGACACGACGTCGACCGCGGGCTTGGGCAGCGTGATCGCCGGGCCGGCGGCATCCACTCCGTACTCCGCGGTGAACAGGTCGCCCAGCGGCACCGAGGGGTCCAGGGGCCGGAAGCCGTACTCGGGCAGGATCCGCTGCGCCGCGTCCGTCTGCAGGAACGCCGCGAACGCCGCGCCCGCCTCGGCCTGCGCGGGCGTCACCCAATCGGCTCCGAGCACCGTGATCGGGTTGTCGGACCACATCGACCCGCCCGACGGATACACCGCGACGAGCTTCTCTTTCGGCGGGGTCAGCGTCTCGCCCGGCTGCACGGTGTGCGAATCGGGGTTGCCCTGGTTGTAGTTGAGCAGCGACGTCTCTTCGAGGGCGATCGCCGAGACGTAGCCCGACCCGCCCGCGCCGTTCTGCGTCTCGTCGTAGAGCCGCGCCAGCACCTTGCCGGTGGTGTCGCCGTAGTGGATGACGCACTCCTCGAACACGCGCGAGAACTCGGCGGCCGCGGCGACGTCGTCGGCGCTCAGGTCGGCGGTCTTGCCCGCCGCCTCGTAGGACTGCATGAGGATGGCCGAGAGCCCCGTGGTCGACGTGTTGGGGTTCGTCTTCGAGATCTTGAACGACCCCCACAGCGGCTTGCCGACGCTCGCCCAGCCCTGCGGGTCCTGGCACAGGCGCTCGAAGTCTCCGATCCCGATCGCGGTGCCCGGGTAGCCCAGCGCCTTCGCCATCGTCTCGGGCACGCCGAACACGACGGGCGTGTGGGTGAACGACTCCGGCTCGCCGACGAGGGAGGGGGATGCCGCGGCCGCCACCCGTTCGGTCCAGACCGTCGACGCCGGCGACCACATCGTGGGCCAGCGGCGCGTGTCTTCGTCGGGCCAGTCGCCGCCCGCCGTGAGGAACCGGGTCGCGTCGCCCGACGACACGTTGATGGGGTGGACGGTCGCGCACTCGTCGAGCTGCTCGTGCTGCGACGACTCCTTGAAAGCGTCGGCCAGCGCGTCGAGCATGTTGACCTTCTCGGACGACGTCGCCACGACGACGCTCGTGCAGCCGTCGTCGGCGAAGTCCCCGTCGCCGAAGTCGCTGTCGTCGGGGGTCGGCGCGAAGCAGCCGGTGAGCGCGATGACCGGCGCGATCAGGATCGCCGCTGCGGCGAGCGCGCGCGGTCGGATCCTGACCAGGGGGCTGCTGTCGGCGGACGAACGCCGGGTTCGTGCGGGCATGGCAGAAGCCTAAGGGTCAAGTCGTCCCGACACACACGAGGGTTCAGCGCCGGCACCCGGGCATTTCTCCGTCGAGCAGCGCGGCCGGTGTCGTGTCGGGCCGCCCCTTCAGCTCGAGTGCAGCGCGGCATAGCCTGAAGCGGTCGATCGGAGAATCCGATGGCCATCGCCACCGCCAGCCGTGCCGGGCATCCCGGCAGATGGGTGATCGCGACCGCCGTGCTTGCCGGGGTCGCCGGCCTTGCGGGCTGCACTCCCGCGACGGGTAAGGAGGAGGCCCTGTACGCGTCGGCGCGGCAGCACGACCTGCTGTTCCGGCAGACCGTCGCCACCGTCCTGCTGCATCTGTACGACGGCGACTGGCAGGTCCAGGAGTACGGCGACCTCCCCGTCGCCTGCGACGAGGGCTACGGCTTCGAGCTCGGCCGCACCACTCCGGAGGGCTGGACCCTCGACGGCGACGCACACGCCGATGCCCCGACGCTCGCCCATCGGGCCGCGCGGTGGCTCACCGACCGGGGCTGGACTGCTCGGGATGCCGCCGCCGACGCCGACGGCACCGTCGAGGTGCACGCGTCTGTGGAGGGCTTCGGCATCGAAACGCTCACGATCGAGATCCGCGACGGTGAGGGATCGGCCGATGCCATCGGCGTCCGGGCCACGACCAGGTGCTTCGACGGCGCGCCCGACGAGCTGACGGCGATCCTGTACCCGGGGTGGCCGGACGATCCGGTCGCGCATGACCCGCTCCCCGCGTCGGAGCCGCCGGGCGCGGTGCCCGTCTTCGGCTTCACCGCCGACGGGCACCCGCGCTGAGGCGCGTTCTCAGCTGAGGAACGTGATCGCGACCGGGTACTTGTACCACTCGCCGCGGTTGGCCTTCACGGCGGCGATGATGCTGAACACGATGTTGAGCACCCAGACCGCCAGCAGGAGGATCACACCGATGCCGACAGCCGAGAGCACGACCCCCACGACATAGGCGATGAGCAGCGTCAGCTGGAAGTTCAGTGCGGTGGCGGTGTGGGCGCGCACGAACGGGCCGCGGTCCTTGAGCACGAGATAGCCGATCAGCGCGGGCAGGAAGCCGAAGAAGATGCCGCCGATGTGGATGAGCGTCGCCCACAGCTTCTCGTCGGTGGGACTCATCGGCTGCGGCTGCGGCGCGGCATACGGGTACTGCGGAGGAGGGGGTGTGGTCACCGCCCCAGACTAGGGGCAACGTCGTGACTCACGCCTCCCGCAGCGCGTGCCGGTCGACGTCGGCGATCGAGGTCAGCCCGGCGAGACCCAGCGTGATGTCGAGCTCGGCCAGCACGTTGCGGATCACCTCGGCCGCCCCGGCCTCGCCCGCTATGGCGAGACCGTACGCGTACGGCCGCCCGAGTGCCACGGCGGTCGCCCCGAGCGCCAGCGCGATGAACGCGTCGGACCCCTGTCGCACGCCCGAGTCGAAAACGATGGGCACGCGGCCGGCGACCCGCTCGGCGATGGTGGGCAGCACGTCCAGGGTCGGCACGGACTGGTCGATCTGCCGCCCGCCGTGGTTGGAGATCCAGATGCCGTCGACGCCCGCATCGAGCGCGCGAATGGCGTCGTCCGGGTGCACGATGCCCTTGAGGATCAGCGGCAGCGACGTCCACTGCCGCGCCTTGGCGAGATCGTCCCACGTGAGCGCCGGGGTCGAGAACACCTCGAGGAACGTCTCGACCGCCGCGCGCGGCAGCGGCGAGCGCAGGTTCTCGCGCATGCTCGACGAGCCGGTGAGCGCGGCGCCTTTGCGCGCGATGCGCACGCCGGCGGCCACCGCTCTGGGAGTCACCCTGACCGGCGGCGCCGCGTCGGCCGCCGAGCCCGTGGACGCGCGTGCCCGTTCGCGCACGAGCTGCTGGAAGACCGGATCGCTCGTGTACTGCGCGATGCCCATCGCCCGCGTGAACGGCAGGTAGGCGAGGTCGAGGTCGCGCGTGCGCCAGCCCAGCAGGTGGGTGTCGAGCGTCACCACGATCGCCTCGCACCCGGAGGCCTCCGCCCGACGCAGCAGCGACGCGTTGAGCTCGTCCGACGCCGACCAGTACAGCTGGAACAGGCGGGAGCCGGCGGGTGCGCCACTTGCGCTGAGCGAGGAACGAGACGAAGCGTCCCTCACCTCCTCCATCGCGAAGGAGGCCTGGTTCGAGAGCGTGTACGGGACGCCGAGGGATGCCGCGGCCCGCGCCACCGCGAGGTCGGCGTCGGCGTGCGCGAGCTCCATGACACCCAGCGGCGCGAGGATGAGCGGCGTCGGGCGTCGCACGCCCAGGAAGTCGATCGACAGGTCGCGGCTCGACACGTCGCGCAGGGGGCGCGGCCACACCTGCCACCGGGCGAATGCGGCGCGGTTGGCGGCGACGGTCCGCTCCGCGCCGGCTCCCCCGGCGATGTACGCGAAGGCCTCGGCGCTGAGCGCCTTGCGCGCGGCGGATTCGAGCGCATCGACGTCGACGGGCACGCGGGGGCGGGTGCCGCTGATGCCGGCTCGGTAGATGTCGGACTGGGTGCGGCGCGAGATGCCGCGCGAGGCGGCGGCGGGGTCGCCTGGAGCGTCGATGCTCTGAGCCATGGCGCCCAGCCTAGGAGGATCCGTGGAGCCCGCCGCCGGCGCGGTCCGTATGCGCACCGACGGCGGGGGTGTGGGAAAGCGTTCGCCGAGGACGATAGACCACGTCGGTGACGACGCACAAGCCGACGCCGTGCGATCGCAAAAACGTTTCACGAAATCCTTGCCCCACGCCGGGTGCTCGTGCCAGACTGCCGACGAACGCGAACGGAATACGCTTTCCGCACCGTCCGCAACCAACCCAGCAAGACCGGACAGGGCCCGAGTCCGTACGTGCCCGGTTCACGACGACACTCCGCCGCGACGCCGCGGGGGATGCCGCCATCCTTTGCCGATGCTGACAACAGGAGGAACCGTGCCCCACGTGTCCGCACGCGCCGACGGCGCGACGCGACCCGCAGAACACGCCCGCGCATCCCGCGCCGCGCGCGGGCTGCGTCTCACCGCGATCGCCGGCGCCGCCGCCGTCGTCGCGGCGCTCATGACCGCGACGCCCGCCGCGGCCCTGCTCGCCCCCGCCGAGGACGGCGCGTGGCGCTTCGACTTCGGAACTGCGACCAGTGCCGTGGCCGAGGGCTTCCAGCAGGTGCTCACGAGTTCGCGCTACACCGCCGAGACCGGCTGGGGCATCACGCTTCCCGACGGCGCGACGCTGTTCGACCGCGACCGCAGCACCGACGGCTCCCCCGCCGGTGCCATGGAGGACGACTTCGTGGCCGGCACGAACTGGGGCTTCCAGCTCGACGGCGTGCCCGAGGGCTCGTACGCGGTCACCGTCACGATCGGCGACGGGCTGAGCTCGGCATCCGGAACCAACGCCACCGTGACGCTCGAAGGCGTCGCCCAGACGCGGCTCACGTCCGGCAAGGGCCTCAACGCCACCGCGACCTACACCGCCGTCGTCACCGACGGGCAGCTCACGATCGGCTTCGCCGGCTCCGGCCTGGGCGCGTACGTGAACGGCCTGGTCGTCGCACCGGCGCTGCCGGCGACGCCGGCCGACCTCGCCACAGCGCGCGTCGCCTGGAACGGCGTCGACCTGACCTGGGCCGCGGTGGACGGCGCCGCCGGGTACCGCGTGCTGCGCGCCGACGTCACGGGAGGCACGACCGGCGCGTTCGCGCAGCTCGCCGAGGTGACCGATCCGGCCTACACCGACGCGTCCGTCGCGGAGGGCGGCTCGTACGCCTACGCCGTCGCATCCGTCGACGCCTACGACCGGGTCTCGCCGCAGTCGGCCGAGGTGCGCTCGGGCACCATCCCGGCGCTCGTCGCCCCCGTCGCGCCCACCGACCTCGCCGTCGCACAGGTGACCAAGCAGGCCGTGGTGCTGTCGTGGTCGGCCGTCGCGAACGGCGACGAGTACGTGGTCGAGCGCGCGGGCGCCGACGGTGCGTTCGCGACCGTCGCCGCCGTCACGACACCCGGGTACACGGATGCCGTCGACACCGCGCAGCAGTGGACGTACCGGGTCACCGCCCGCAACCAGGCCGGTCCGTCGCCGGCGTCGGCCACGGTGACCTCGGACATCTACACGGCACCCGCACCGCTGCCCGCCGGCGATGTCGTGACGTTCGACTTCGGTCCCGGCCAGGTGGCCGAGGGCGCCCTCGCGGTCACGAGCACGACGGCCTACGACCCGGAGTGGGGGTACGGCTTCTCGGCCGCGCCGACGTCGGCCACGCCCGACGTCGACCGCGGCGGCGACGACGCGCTGCGCGGCGACTTCGTGTCGGCAGCCGGCGCGACCTTCGAGGTCGACCTCGGCGCCGGCGACTACTCGGTGCGCCTCGTGTCGGGCGACGCCGACGAGGCGACGACCACGACCGTGACGGCCGAGAGCATCGCCAAGGTGCAGCCGAATCCGCAGACGGCGGGCTCGTACCTCGACATGTCGTTCACGATCGCGCTCGTCGACGGCACCCTCACCCTCGTGTTCGGCGGCGACGTGCCCGTCGTGAACGCCCTGACGATCACGCGCCTGCCCGAGCGCGTCGCAGGAGCCATCCCGACCGCGTACATCGCGGGCGACTCGACGGTGCAGACGTACGACCCGATCGCCTACGCGCCGCAGGCCGGCTGGGGGCAGATGATCGACCGCTTCTTCGCGGCGGACGTCGCCTTCTCGAATCAGGCGATCGGCGGCCGCTCGTCGAAGAACTTCATCAGCCAGGGGCGCCTGGACGACATCCTGCGTGCGGTGCGGCCCGGCGACTACCTCGTGGTGCAGTTCGGCCACAACGACGCCACCCAGGGCGTCGACGACCGGTACGCGAGCCCCGCGGACTACAAGGAGTATCTGCGCGTCTACGTCGAAGGAGCCCGCCAGCGCGGCGCCACCCCGATTCTCGTGACGCCGGTCTCGCGCCGTTCGTTCAACGCCGACACGGGCCTCTTCAACGTCAGCTTCCCCGAGTACGTCGACAAGATGAAGGAGCTCGCGGCCGAAGAGGACGTGCTGCTGGTCGACCTCTCGGCCTCCAGCCGCGCCTACCTCGACCAGATCGGCCCCGAGGCCGCCAAGGCCGTGTTCCTCTACGCCGACCCCGGCGTCTTCCCGCAGCGTCCCGCAGGCATCGCCGACGACACGCACTTCCAGGAGTACGGCGCGATCCAGATGGCCCGCCTCGTCGCGCAGGACGTCAAGGCACTCGATGACCCGCTCGCCGCGAAGGTGACCGATGTCGAGCCGCCCGCCGACGTGCCGGTGGCACCGCAGAACGTGGTCGCCGGGGCCATCAGCAACGGTGGGGCGACGCTGCAGTGGGATGCCTCGCCCACGGCCGACATCTACAAGATCTACCGACAGGCCGTCGCCGACCCCGAGCCCACGTGGGCGCTCGTCGGCATGGTGACGCAGACCAGCTCGATCGTGCAGGGCCTCGCCGAGGGCACCGGCTATCGCTACCGGGTGGTCGCGGTGAACGGCCGCGGCGAGTCCGAACCGAGCGCCGTCGTGACCTTCACGACCAAGCAGGCGCTGTACAAGTACGACTTCCAGCTCGCGGGCAATCCGCTCATGCCCGGCTACACCGAGGTCACGCCCGACCTGGCGTACACCCCCGAGCGCGGCTACGGCTTCACCAACACGCTGCCCGCCACGGCCGGCCGCGATCGCGGTGCGGCCGACGGGTCGAACGACCTCGTGCGCGACTTCGTGCTGCCGGGCGACAGCTCGACCTTCGCGCTGGACGTGCCGAACGGCACGTACTCGGTGAAGACCTACTCGGGCGACTGGATCGGATCGAGCAAGACCAGCTTCCGCGTCGAGGGCAAGGAGGCGGGCAGCGGCAACGCCGGCAAGGGCTCGGTCAACGAGACCCTGCGCGGACCGTTCCTCGTCACCGACGGCCAGCTGAACGTCGAGGCGTACGGCGCCGCGTCCGGCTCGCGCCTGAACGGCCTCGAGATCACGCCGATCCTGCTCGGCCCGGTGGGACTCGAGGTCACCGACGTGAACGCCGACCCGGCGGCGCCCAGTGTGGCGCTGGCCTGGACCGGCGAGAGCGGGCTGACGTGGAACGTCTATCGCCAGTCGCCGTTCGACGCGAAGCCTGTGCTCGTGGCATCCGTCGACCAGCCCTCGTTCGTCGACACGTCGGCGCGCGTCGGGCTCGACTACGAGTACCACGTGACCGCCGTCGACCAGACGAAGCTCGAGTCGGTTCCGTCGAAGGCCGTCGAGGTGTCGTTCGTGGATGCCTCGATCACGCCGCCGACCGCGCCCACCGGCCTTGCGGTCGACAGCATCGACAAGCGGTCGATCGACCTGTCGTGGGCGCAGCCGCTGAACGCGCTGTACTACCTGGTGTTCCGCTCCGAGGTCGAGGGCGAGCAGGGAGAGCTGGTGGGCGTCGCCGACGCGAGCCGCTACACCGACAGCACCGTGCTCACCACGATCCCGTACTTCTACACGGTGGTCGCGGTCAACGCGGGCGGCGTGGGCGCGGCCTCGGCACAGCTGAAGACGGACGCGGTGACGGTGCTGCAGCGGCAGGCCGAGTACCTCGACCGCGCTCCGGCGGCCGTGGCGACGGACGAGGGAACCCTGGTGTCGTGGCGCATGCTGGGCACCGACCCCGACAGCGTCGCGTTCCACGTCTACCGTGACGGCACGCGCCTGACCACGACCCCGATCACGGACTCGACGAACTATCTCGACACGACCGGGTCGGCGGCATCCACGTACTTCATCACGAAGGTGCTGGACGGCGTCGAGACCACCGAGACCGAGACGTTCGGCGTGCAGGACGGCGACTACCTGTCGGTGTCGCTCGACAAGCCCGCCGACGGGTACACGAAGGACGGTCAGCCCTACACCTACACGGCCAACGACACCAGCCTCGGCGACGTCGACGGCGACGGGCAGTACGAGCTGATCGTGAAGTGGGACGCCCGCTCGCACGACAACTCGCAGGCCGGCTACAACGGCAACGTGCTGCTGGACGCCTACCGGCTCGACGGCACGCGGCTGTGGCGCATCGATCTCGGCGTGAACATCCGTGCCGGCGCGCACTACACGCAGTTCCAGGTGTACGACTACGACGGCGACGGCCGCGCCGAGGTCATGATGAAGACCGCCGACGGCACGATCGACGGCGTGGGCCAGCCCATCGGCAACGCGAGCGCCGACTACCGCAACAGCTCGGGCTACATCCTGAGCGGTCCGGAGTACCTCACGGTGTTCGACGGCCTCACCGGCGCCGCGATCGACACGGTCGACTACGTGCCGCCGCGCGGCGACGTCGGGGCCTGGGGAGACACGTACGGCAACCGGGTCGACCGGTTCCTCGCGGGCACCGCCTACCTCGACGGCGAGCACCCGAGCGCGATCTTCAGCCGCGGGTACTACACCCGCGCGGTGATGGCGGCGTACGACTTCGACGGCTCGAAGCTGCACCAGCGCTGGGTGCTCGACTCGAACGACGAGGGCAACGAGGGCTTCTACGGCATGGGCAACCACAACCTGTCGGTGGCCGACGTGGACGGCGACGCCAAGGACGAGATCGTCTACGGCTCGGCCACGGTCGACGACGACGGCTCGCTGCTGTATTCGACGGGCCTCGGCCACGGCGATGCGCTGCACGTGTCGGACCTCGACCCGAACCGTCCCGGACTCGAGGTGTTCGCGGCCCACGAAGAGATGGGCGCGTCGGGCGACCGCGGCGCCACGATGCGCGACGCGCGCACCGGCGAAGTCCTGTGGTCGATCCCGGCCACGAAGGACACCGGTCGTGCCGCGTCCGCCGACATCGACCCGCGCTATGAGGGTGCCGAGGGGTGGGCGATCGGCGGCGACGCCGCCTGGAACTCCCCCGTCGGCCAGCTGAAGTCCTCCACCGGCGAGCTCATCAGCGAGAAGATCCCCGCGGCGAACTTCCTGGCCTGGTTCGACGGCGACCCGCTGCGCGAGATCGTCGACCACGACTTCGACACGACGACGCGCCTCGGCGTGCCGACGGTGGCGAAGTGGAACTGGCAGACCGAGTCGTCCGACGTGATCCTGCGGGCCGACGGAGCCCTGTCGAACAACGACACCAAGGGCACGCCCAACCTGCAGGCCGACCTGTTCGGCGACTGGCGTGAAGAGATCGCGTGGCGCTCGGCGGATTCCACCGAGCTGCGCATCTACTCCACCACCGACGAGACGTCGATCCGGCTGCGCACGCTCATGCACGACCCGGTCTACCGGCTGTCGGTCGCATGGCAGAACACCGGCTACAACCAGCCCCCGCAGACGAGCTTCTTCCTCGGCGACGGGTTCACGCAGCCGGCCGCTCCGCGCATCGCCGTGACGGGAGACCCGGGCGGAGCCGTGGATGCCACGGCCCCGACCCTCTCGGGCGTCCCGGCCGACGGCACGCTGCTGCCGAACACGGGCACGTTCACGGTCGGCGTGACGGCGGATGACCCCGAGTCCGGAGTGCGCAACCTCGACATCGCGTTCGACGGCGAGCCCGTCGCACCCGGTGCCGGGATCGCCCTGGCCGACAAGGTCGGCGTCCACACCCTCACGGTCAACGCCGTGAACCACGACGGACTGGTCACCCGCGCATCGGTGCAGCTGCTGGTGTTCGACGACGAGGGGGCCACCAAGGCGCCGGGTCGCGGCATCCTCTCGTCCGACTCCGGATGGGAGAACGGACTCAGAGACGGCCGCTACACCGTGTCGATGAACCTGTGGTCCGGTGTCAACGGCGCCGTCTACAAGCTGTACGAGAACGGCGCGCTCATCGCCACGAAGCTGCTCGACGCGAACTCGCCCAAGGCGCAGCTGGCGACCGTCGACGTGACCGGCAAGCCCAACGGCACCTACGTGTACACGGGCGAGCTCATCAACGCCGTCGGCACGACCGCGACGTCGTCGGTGACCGTGAAGGTGAAGGATGCCGCACCCGGCGTCCCGGTCCTGTCGCACGACAACCACGACAAGGACGGCAACTACACCGTCACCGCCGACCTGTGGTGGGGCACCAACGCCACGTCGTACCGGCTCTACGAGAACGGGACGCTGATCGACGAGCAGACGCTCGTCGCGGCATCCCCGAACGCGCAGCACGCTGCGACCGCGGTCGTCGGACGCGCGCCCGGCACGTACACGTACGTCGCCGAGTTCGCCAATGCCGCAGGCACCACCACCTCGAAAGCCGTCACGGTGACGGTCAAGAAGTAGCGGCGCTCCACGGCGGCCGGTCATCCCGCACGGGATGGCCGGCCGTCGTGCTTCTGCCCGCCGACGAGGGCTTTTGTCCCCCGAAAGGGGGACAGCGCCTGAGCGTTCACTGGACTACTGTCTGGTCTCGGAGGGGCCCCGGCCGGTTACAGGCATCGGATGCGGGAGGCTGACCTCCGCCGGGGGTCATCATGAAGCGGTCTGTGTTCACCGCGGCAGCTGCCGCACTCGCCATCGTCATCGCGACCGCGGGCGTCGCGGGTCCCGCTTCTGCGGCGCCACCGACGGCGCCGTGGAGTGGCTCGGCCGGGGGCGATGTCGCCTCCGTGACCGCGGATGCGGCCGGGTTGAACGTGGCGGGACTCGGCGTCGCGATCAGTTCGGCCGAGGTGGACTCGCAGGCGACGCCCCGCGCGGTCTCCAGCTCGAGCAACATCTCTGCCGCGGTCGCCGGGCTGCCGATCGGTGTCAGCACGAACAGCGTGTCGGCTCCGCCGTCGGCAGGCCCCCAGACGGGTGGCATCGCGGCCAGCGTCACAGGGCTCATCGACGTGGGCGCGATCACCACGACGAACGAGGCGCAGTGGGACCTCGACACCGCGTGCGTGACCAGCGGCGTGCTGTCGTCCGCGACGACGCAGACCGCGGGCCTGGGCGTGCTGCCCGCGCTCAACGGCGGCGTGCTGAGCCTCGGCGTCTCAGAGACCACCGGCACGACGAGCCTCGTGCAGAACAGCGGACTCAACTACGGCGTGCAGAGCGTCGCGTCGGGCACGATCTCAGGACTCAGCATCCTGGGCGGACTCGTCACCGTGGGCGTGGCCGGCGAGACCACGCTCACCGCGACGGCGAGCGGCACGTCGACCGGCACCGTCGATTACGCTCCCGCCACCGTCACGGTGACCGCGCTGGGCTCGACCGTGACGCTCACCCCGGCTGCCCCGACCCGGACCGTCAACCTGGTCGGCGTCGGCACGGTGACCGTCGGCCTCAACACCCCCACCATCTCGACGACCGCGACGTCGGCCACGGCCTCTGTCGCGCTGCTGACCGTGGACGTGTCGCTGCTGCTCGGCGTGGCCGACGTATCGGTCGACGTGCTGCCGCTGAACGCGACGGCGACCGCCCCCGCCGGCGGCATCGACTGCCCGCCGCCGGCCCCCGTCATCACGTCGCCGACCGAGGGCGCGACCACGGACGCCACGCCCACCATCCAGGGCACCGCGCTGGCGGGTGCGACCGTCGAGGTCTTCATGGATGGCGCCTCGATCGGCACCACCACGGCGAGCGCGGGCGGGACGTGGGAGCTGCCCGTGACGACACCGCTCGCCGAGGGGGCCCACAGCGTCACCGCCGTCCAGACCGTCAACGGCACGCCGTCCGTCCCCTCGGCGGCGGTGAACTTCACCGTCGACGCGACGGCACCGGATGCTCCCGTGATCGAGGCCCCCGCCGACGGGTCGAGCGTCAACACCGCGACGCCGCCGATCTCGGGCACGGCCGAGGCGAACTCGACCGTGACGGTGACGATCGACGGTGCCGTGGCGGGCACGACGACAGCATCCCCCACCGGCGAATGGACCTTCACCCCGACCACGCCGCTCACCGACGGCCCGCACACCGCCGTGGCGACCGCCACCGACGCGGCCGGCAACGTCAGCCCGGATTCCAACACCGTCACCTTCACCGTCGACACCGCGGTGCCCGCGGCGCCGGTCATCCAAGCTCCCCTCGACGGCGCCGTCCTCGACACCGCGGCCCCGGCGATCTCGGGCACCGCCGAGCCGAACTCCACCGTGACCGTCATCATCGACGGAGCTCCCGCCGGCACGACGACGGCATCCCCCACCGGCGAATGGACGTTCACGCCGTCGGCGCCGCTGGACGAGGGCGCGCACACCGTCGTGGCCACCGCCACCGACGCGGCCGGCAACGTCAGCCCGGAGTCGAACCTGGTGAACTTCACCGTCGACACCGAGGCCCCGGCCGCGCCGGTCATCGAAGCGCCGCTCGACGGCGCCGTCCTCGACACCGCGACGCCGGACATCTCGGGCACGGCCGAGGCGAACTCGACCGTGACGGTCTTCATCGACGGCACCGAGGCCGGCGCGACGACGGCCTCCCCCACCGGTGAGTGGACCTTCACGCCGACCACGCCGCTGAACGACGGCGCCCACACCGCGGTCGCGACCGCCACGGACGCGCTCGGCCACGTGAGCGTCGAGTCCAACGAGGTCGGGTTCACGATCGACACCGCGGCGCCCGCCGCGCCCGTCATCGAGGAGCCGACGACCGGCGATGTCGTCGGCACGGCGACCCCCGTGATCTCGGGGACCGCCGAGGCGAACGCCGTCGTCACGGTCATCATCGACGACGTCGAAGCGGGCACCACCACCGCCTCGCCCACGGGCGAGTGGAGCTTCACGCCGACGACGCCCCTCGCGGACGGTGCCCACTCGGTGGTCGCGACCGCGACGGATGCAGCCGGCAACGTGAGCCCCGAGTCGAACGAGGTCGTCTTCACCGTCGACACGGAGGCTCCGGACGCCCCTGTGATCGAGGTACCGGCCGACGGCGCGGTGGTCGACACCGCGACGCCGCCGATCTCGGGCACCGCCGAGGCCAACTCGACCGTGACGGTCACCATCGACGGCGTCGACGCCGGCACCACGACGGCCTCGCCGACCGGTGAGTGGACGTTCACGCCGACGACCCCGCTCGCCGATGGCCCGCACACCGTGGTCGCCACCGCGACCGATGCGGCCGGCAACGAGAGCCCCGAGTCGAACCTGGTGAACTTCACCGTCGACACCGCCGCGCCCGCCGCGCCCGTCATCGAGTCGCCGACCGACGGTGACGTCGTCGGCACCGCCACCCCGCCGATCTCGGGCACCGCCGAAGCGAACTCGACCGTGACCGTCACCATCGACGGCGTCGACGCCGGCACCACGACGGCATCCCCGACCGGCGAATGGACCTTCACGCCCACGACGCCGCTGGACGACGGCGACCACACGGTCGTCGCCACCGCGACCGACGCGGCCGGCAACGAGAGCCCGGAATCGAACGAGGTCACCTTCACCGTCGACACGGCAGCACCGGCCGCACCCGTCATCGACGCGCCCACGGACGGTGACGTCGTCGACACCGCGACCCCGGACATCTCGGGCACCGCCGAGGCGGACTCGACCGTGACCGTGACCATCGATGGCGTCGACGTCGGCACGACGACGGCTTCGCCGACCGGTGAGTGGACGTTCACGCCGACGACCCCGCTGGCCGATGGCCCGCACACGGTCGTCGCCACCGCGACCGACGCGGCCGGCAACGAGAGCCCCGAGTCGAACCTGGTGAACTTCACCGTCGACACCGCAGCCCCTGCCGCGCCCGTCATCGAGGCCCCCGCCGACGGTGACGTCGTCGACACGGCAACCCCGCCGATCTCGGGCACCGCCGAAGCGAACGCCACGGTCACGGTCACGATCGACGGGACGGATGCCGGCACGACGACGGCATCCCCCACCGGTGAATGGACGTTCACGCCGACCACCCCGCTCGCCGACGGCGCGCACACGGTGATCGCCACAGCCACCGACGCTGCGGGCAACGAGAGCCCTGACTCGAACCTGGTCAACTTCATCGTCGACACCGTCGCCCCGCCCGCACCGGTGATCGAGGCCCCGGCCGACGGTGACGTCGTCGACACCGCGACACCCACGATCTCGGGCACGGCCGAGCCGAACTCGACCGTGACCGTCACCATCGACGGCGTCGTGGCCGGCACCACGACGGCCTCTCCGACCGGCGAATGGTCGCTGGTGCCGAGTGCCCTGACCGAGGGCGATCACACCGTGGTCGCGACGGCGACGGACGCAGCCGGCAACGAGAGCGCCGACTCGAACGAGGTCACTTTCACGGTCGACACGGAGGCTCCCAATGCCCCCGTGATCGAGGTGCCGACCGACGGGGCGGTGGTCGACACCGCGACGCCGCCGATCTCGGGCACCGCCGAGGCGGACTCGGTCGTGACGGTCACCATCGACGGCGTCGACGTCGGCACCACCACGGCGTCCGACACCGGAGCCTGGACGTTCACGCCCACGACCGCGCTCGCCGAGGGCCCGCACACCGTCGTCGCCACCGGGACCGACGCCGCGGGCAACGAGAGCCCCGACTCGAACACGGTCAACTTCACGGTCGACACCGCGGCTCCTGCGGCGCCGGTCATCGAAGCGCCGGCGGACGGCGACATCGTGGCGACCGCGACGCCCGCGATCACGGGCACGGCCGAGGCGAACTCGACCGTGACCGTCACGATCGACGGTGCCGTCGCCGGCACCACGACCGCCTCGCCCACCGGCGAGTGGACCTTCACCCCGGGCACACCGCTCGCGGAGGGTCCGCACACCGCGACGGCGACGGCGACCGACGCGGCGGGCAACGTCAGCCCTGTGTCGAACCTGGTGAACTTCACCGTCGACACCTCGGCCCCGGCCGCTCCCGTGATCGTGTCGCCCGCCGACGGCGACGTGGTCGACACCGTCACGCCGCCCATCTCGGGGACGGCCGAGGCGAACTCGACCGTCACCGTGACCATCGACGGAGCCGTGGCCGGCACCACCGCCGCCTCGCCCACCGGCGAGTGGACCTTCACCCCGGGCACACCGCTCGCCGATGGTCCGCACACCGCGACCGCGACGGCGACCGACGCGGCCGGCAACGTCAGCCCCGTGTCGAACCTGGTGAACTTCACCGTCGACACGGTGGCGCCCGCCGCGCCGGTCATCGAGTCGCCGGCCGACGGTGACGTCGTCGGCACCGCCACCCCGCCGATCTCGGGCACCGCCGAAGCGAACTCGACCGTGACCGTCACGATCGACGGCGCCGTGGCCGGCACCACGACGGCCTCGCCGACCGGCGAATGGACGTTCACGCCGACCACCCCGCTGGACGAGGGCGACCACACGGTCGTCGCCACCGCGACGGACGCGGCCGGCAACGAGAGCCCCGAGTCGAACCTGGTGAACTTCACCGTCGACACGGTGGCGCCCGCGGCGCCCGTCATCGAAGCGCCCACGGACGGCGCTGTCGTGGAGGACGCCACGCCCGACATCTCGGGCACCGCCGAGCCGAACGCGACGGTCACGGTCATCATCGACGGGACGGAGGCCGGCACGACGACGGCATCCCCCACCGGTGACTGGACCTTCACTCCGACGACGCCGCTGGACGACGGCGACCACACGGTCGTCGCGACCGCGACCGATGCCGCCGGCAACGAGAGCCCCGAGTCGAACGAGGTCACCTTCACCGTCGACACGACGCTGATCGGCGCTCCCCTCGCACCGGTGATCACCGAACCGTCCACCGGGGACGTCGTCGCCTCGCCGACGCCGCCCATCAGCGGCACGGCGGAGGCGAACTCCACGGTCACGGTGATCATCGACGGGACGACCGCCGGCACCACGACGGCATCCCCCACCGGAGAGTGGACGTTCACACCCACGTCACCCCTCGCCGACGGCGACCACACCGTCGTCGCCACGGCGACGGACGCCGCGGGGAATGTGAGCCCGGAGTCCGACGAGGTCGCGTTCACGGTGGATGCGACCGCTCCCGCCGCACCCGAGATCGTCACGCCGACCGACGGCGAGGTCCTCTCGAACGCGACGCCGCTCATCACGGGCACCGCGGAGCCGAACGCGCTGGTGACGGTCATCATCGACGGGGCGGTCGCCGGCACGACCACCGCCTCACCCACGGGTGACTGGAGCTTCACTCCGGCGACCCCGCTCGCCGACGGCGAGCACACCGTCACCGCCACCGCCACGGACGCGGCCGGCAACGTCAGCCCTGAGGCCGACGAGGTCGCGTTCACGGTCGACACCGTCGCACCGGCCGCGCCGGTGATCACGAGCCCTGCCGCGGGATCGACGACGAACGACGACACGCCCCCGATCACCGGCACGGCCGAACCGGGCAGCACGGTCACCGTGATCATCGACGGCGTCCCCGTGGGCACGACCACCGCCGACGTCAACGGCGACTGGACCTTCACGCCGGCGACCCCGCTGGAGGACGGCGAGCACACCGTGTCGGCCACCGCCACCGACGCGGCCGGCAATCTCGGCCCGGCGTCCGAGCCCGTCACGTTCGCGGTCGACACGACGCCGCCCGCGGCGCCCGTGATCACGAGCCCGACCGACGGATCGTCGACCACCGACACGACACCGACGGTGACCGGCACCGCCGAGCCCGGGTCGACGGTGACCGTCATCATCGACGGAGTGATCGTCGGAGGCACCACCGCCGACGAGAACGGCGACTGGACGTTCACGCCGACGAGCCCGCTGACGCCGGGTGCCCACACCATCACGGCGACGGCGACCGACACGGCCGGCAACGTCGGACCGGCGTCCGCGCCGGTGACGGTGACCGTCACCGCGGTCACGAGCACCCCGCCCACGACCCCCGGCACGCCGGGCACGCCCGGGGCGCCGGCGGGTGGTCTCGCCACGACGGGTCTCAACACCCCGTGGGCCGCGCTGGTGCTCGCATCGCTGCTCATCGCGGCGGGCGCCGTCACGCTGCTGCGTCGACGTGTGAGCTGATCCCGGACGCGATGCGGCCGGTCGCCCTCGGGCGACCGGCCGCTCTCGTTCTCAGCCCTGCTCGCCGAACCGGCACCACTGCGCCACCCACGTGAGCATGCGGCCACGCAGCTCCTCGCCGACGAACAGCTCGATCTCACCCGGCTCGCCGTCGAGCTCGATGTGCACGTCGAAGACCGTGCCCCGCTTGTCCTCCTGCACCGCATGAGGGTCGCAGCGGAACGGCACGAGCGGCAGCGCGATCACCACCGGGGCGGCGTCGCCGCCGTCGTCGACCTCGACGTCGACCGGGTACAGGTCGTCCTCATCGCCGGGCGCCGCGAAGTCCAGCAGGTTCGTGCTCTCGACGCCGACGACGGTCGCAGCGCCGGAACCGGTCGGCGTGATCGTCAGCTCGAGAGAGGCCGGCAGGCCCGGCGGTGAGGGCGTGAATCCCGTGAAGGCCAGGCTCGCGGCATCCGTCAGCCGCTCCTCGAGGCACTCGCGGGCGTGCAGCCGCGCCACGAAGCCGAGGGGATCCGCAGCTGCCGCCTCGACCTCGGTGGTCTCGTCCCCATCGACGAGCTCCAGCACGACGACGGCGTCAGCCTCGTCGGGGGCGTCGCAGTCCACGGGTGCGAGCTGCACGCGCACGTCGACGCTGCCGCCGGCGGGGAGGGTCGTGACGCGGTCCGCGATGACGCGGGTGGCCGCACCCTCGAACCGCGGGTCCTCGACACGCACGCCCGCCAGGGTGATCGCCTCGTCCGACGCGTTGCGCACCCGCACCTGCGCCTGGCGCGTCGACACGTCCGACCGCTGCTGCTGCAGCTCGACCGTGACACCCGCGGGCAGCGCCGACGTCGTGCTGGGCGTCGGCGCCGGCGGAAGGGCGGCGCTGCAGCCCGCGAGCGCGATCACCCCGGTCGCGGCCAGCAGCCCGGCGGCCCGGAGTACCGGCCGCACGACCGCGACGGCATCGACGGACGGACGGACGGAGTGTCGCGGCATCCCCCACCGTCCGATCCCGAGCGCGGAACCGAGGACGCGGCGCACGACAGCGGCTCCTCAGCGGGTGAGCGTCTCGCGGGCGACGGTGACCTCGTCGAGCGCCACCGGGTCGAGCTGCACGCCGAGCCCCGGCCCGGTGGGGACGCGCACGTGGCCGTCCTCGAGCACCGCCGGCTCCGTCACGATGTCGCGCGTGTAGAAGCGGCTCGAGGCCGACACGTCGCCGGGCAGCGTGAACCCCGGCAGCGCGGCGAGCGCGGCGTTCGCGGCACGGCCGATGCCGGTCTCGAGCATCCCGCCGCACCACACGGGCACGCCCGCGGCGAGGCACCGGTCGTGGATGCGCACGGCCTCGAGGTAGCCGCCGATGCGGCCGGCCTTGATGTTGATGATGGATGCCGCACCCAGCGCGAGCGCGTCGGCCGCCGCCTTGTCGGAAACGATGGACTCGTCCAGGCACACCGGGGTGCGCAGGCGCCGCGCCAGCGTCGCGTGGTCGACGAGATCGTCCTCCTGCAGGGGCTGCTCGATGAGCAGCAGGTCGAAGCGATCGAGCTCGGCCAGCGTGTCGGCGTCGGCCAGCGTGTATGCCGAGTTGGCGTCGATCTGCAGCGGGATCGTGCCGAACACGTCGCGCACAGCCGCCGTGTCGCCGACGTCGCGGCCGGGCCGGATCTTGATCTTGATGCGCACGTACCCCTCGTCGAGGTAGCCGGCGACGGCGTCGACGAGAGCCGCCGGATCACGCTGGATCCCCACCGACACGCCGCTCGGCACGCGATCGCGCATGGCGCCGAGGTACTCGCCGAGGGGCCGCCCCTCGGCGCGCAGGGCGGCGTCGAGCACCGCGAGCTCCAGCCCCGCCTTCGCCATGCGGTGCCCCTTGAACGGCTCGAGCACCCCCGCGACGTCTTCGGGCGCCAGCGTCCGCCGGTCGAGCAGCGCGGGAGCGAGGAACCGCAGCGCGACGTCCCACGCGCCCTGCGTGTACTCGCTCGAGTACAGCGGGTCGGCGCCCGTGACGATCTCTCCCCACCCGTCACCGTCGGACGTGAGCGCCCGCACGACGATCACCTCGCGCACCGTCTCGGTGCCGAACGACGTGGTGAACGGCGACACGAGCGGCAGGTGCAGCACGCGCAGCTCGAACCCTTCGAGGGCGAGGGATGCCGCGGGCCGGGCGATGGGCATGCGCTCAGCGTACGCCCGGCCCGGCGAACCCGTGGTCAGTGCACGAGGTGCGGCAGGGCGGCGTCGCGACGCACCGGGATGTAGGTCGACCGCGCGGCGCGGGGGCGCCGACGGCGCGGCTCGCTCTCGGACAGCCGGCGCTCCGCGCGCCGCAGCGCCTCGTTCGCGGCGATGATCAGGGACTCGATGTGCTCGTGCATGACTGCTCCTTCCCCTCGAAGGAGTCGTCGCCGTTCACGCTGATACGTCGCGTCGAGCGCCCAGTGGAGCGACGTCAGGCGGGCACCTCGGCGAAGGCGCGCACCGGGAAGGTGCCGAACTCCTCCACCGCCGGCGGCGCCGCCGTGAACCGGGCACCGCGCGGCGGCAGCGCGCCGAGGTTCGTGAGGTGCTCGACGACGTGCACGCCCGCGCCGAGCAGGAGCGAGTGCGCGGGTCGTTCCCCGCCCCCTTCGGTGTCGTCGATGTTGACGGAGTCGATGCCCACGAGCACCGCGCCGGCGTCGATGAGCCACTGCGCCGCCTCGCCGGTCAGGAACGGGGCGCCCACGCCGTACTCCGGCATTCCGAACCACCGGTCCCATCCGGTGTGCAGCAGCACCGCCGCCCCGCGCACGTCGCGGTCGGCGAGCGTCTCGGGACGGATGCCGCGGCGCGCGGCATCCCACGAATCCTCCAGATGGAACACCTCCGCGCGCAGCCCGACGAGGGTGGAGAGGTCGAGGCCCGCCAGGTCGGTGCCGCCCGCGTACCGGTGGAACGGCGAGTCGAGATACGTCCCGGTGTTGCCGATCATGTGGATGACGTCCATCGCGAACTCGGTGCCCGGGGCGTACCGGGCGCGCGAGTCCTCGCGCGTGAGGTGCGGCGTGATCGTCGGCGCCGGCAGGCCCGGGTAGGTGACGAGCCCGGCGCGGATCGGGTGGCTGAGGTCGACGACGCGGCTGTGCCACGTGGATGCCGTCACCTCGACGCCGCGCGACCCTCGGTGCGGCTCCTCGACGATGCGCACGCCGCGCAGCTCGACCTCGTCGACCAGCGCCAGGCCCAGGTGGGCGATCAGCAGGCGTCCGAGCTCGTCCTCGGAGATGTCTGCCGAGGGCAGGTCGAGCCGGAAGCCGGCTCCGGACAGACCGCCGCCGTTCGCGAAGCGGAGATCGAAGTCGAAATGGGCGCGGTACTCAGGCATGCCGCGAGCCTATGGGCGCGGCATCCACCCCGATCCGTCCGCCCGGGAAGATGGCAGACGATCCGGCCCACGCGGCAGGAATGCTGCGGGGCGCGGCGATGGCCCTATCGGCGGTGCCGCTTCCGCGCAAGCCCCGTGCTCACGGGGAGCCGGAACCGTACCGTCGACGCATGGAGACCTTCGACTTCAGCCCGCGGCGGGCGATCGTGACCGGTTCGGACTCGGGCATCGGGCGGGCGACGGCCCTCGCGCTGGCGGACGCCGGACTCGATGTCGGCATCACGTGGCACAGCGACGAGGAGGGTGCCGAAGAGACCGCGGCCGGCGTCCGCGAGCGCGGCCGCCGCGCCGAGGTGACGCGGTTCGACGCCACCGCGCTCGACGACGTCGCCGGCACCATCGACGGCCTGGTCGAGCGACTCGGCGGTCTGGACGTGTTCGTGAACAACGCGGGCGGCGGCTCGGGCGGACCGTTCCTAGAGCTCTCGCTCGAGGACTGGCGCCGGGTCGTCGCGCTGAACCTCGACGGCGCGTTCGTCGGACTTCAGGCGGCGGCGCGGCACCTCGTCGATGCCGGGCACGGCGGACGGCTCATCGCGATCACGAGCGTGCACGAGACGCAGCCCCGCGTCGGGTCGGCCGCCTACGTCGCCGCCAAGCACGGACTGGGCGGGCTCGTCGAGACGATGGCGCAGGAGCTCGGCGAGCACGCGATCACCGTCAACGCCGTCGCGCCGGGTGAGATCGCGACGCCGATCAACGACATGGACGCCGAGGACGCCGAGCACACGCACCGTCCCGGCATCCCGCTCGGGCGGCCGGGCAAGCCCGAAGAGATCGCGTCGGTCGTCGCCTTCCTCGCCTCGCCGGCCGCGAGCTACGTCACCGGAGCCAGCTGGACCGTCGACGGCGGCATGCTGCAGATGGGCCCGCAGGCAGGGTCGCACCTGGAATCCGACGCCTGGCGGAAGGGATGAGAAAGATGACCACGAACGAGACACCCGAGACGACCGGCATGACCGACGACGAGAAGCGCCGCGACCAGCTGCTCGCGGCGCCCGGGGCCGTCGAGGAGGACGCCGCGCCGCGCGTCGACGTCACGGAGCGCGCAGGCGGCGTCACCCGCATCGACATCCGCGACGACGCCGCCGTGCGTCCCGGCGATCCGACGAAGGATCCCGAGGCCTGAGCCTCAGGGACGCACCAGCAGGTACCCGCGCTCGTCGTCGAAGCCGCCGACGACCAGCCCCTCGGCCAGGCGCGCGAGGAACTCGTCGCGCACGCGCACGCGCCAGGCGGCGGCATCCCCCGGCGCATCGCGGCGCAGCGACTCGATGTCGTGCGGGATCGCGATCGACGCGACCACCGCGTCATCGCCGGGAGTGGGCACCGGCGGGGCGGCGAGCGCCCACGACACCATGATGCGGTCGGTCTCGTCGCCGCGGTTGACGCCGTCGTCCATCGGGCCGTAGTGGTTCACGAGGTACTCGGTCGCGCGCGTGCCCAGCACGCGCAGGTTGAAGTGCGCGTTGCGCGCGACGAGCGGATCGAACGTCCACGTGATGTGACCGACGTCGCGCGCGAGCGCCCACTCGCGCTGGTGCTGCTTGAGCAGTCGCCCGAGTCCGTGCGACTGATGCGACGGCAGCACGCCGGTGATATGACTGTGCATCGATCGTGCCGCCGGTGCGGCGAAGAACGCGACCGATGCTCCGACCATGCGGTCCGCGTCGTACAGGCCCACCGCGTAGTTGCCCGAGTGGGCGAGGGCGCGCAGCAGGTTCGGCGGCATGCCGCCGCGGTCGCCGCCCCACACCTCGGCGAGGACCGCCGACGCGCGGTGCACCTCGTCCACCGTGTCGAGCGGTCGGATGTCGATGCCGGGCGGGGTGGCGGAGTCGGCCATGCTCCCAGTCTGCACCCGGGGCGGCACGCTCGGAGCCCGCTCCCCTGCCACGATCTGCAGGCCGCCCCGACCGAACGCGACAGGCGAGCCGAATCCACACCGGCTCCCCTGTCACCATATGCGGGGCGGTCCGACCGAATGCGACAGGGGAGCGAGGGCAGCATCCTCGGAGCCGGTGCCTGCGGGCGCCGATAGCCTGAAGGGATGGGCACGGGTGGCGACGACGAGAGAAGACGACTGACCCGGATGCCTCGCCAGGGCGCCATCGTGGCGGTCCTGGCGATCGCCGGCCTGGCGTCGTCGTTCATGTTCACGCTGGTCGTGCCGATCCAGTCCAAGCTCCCGGAGCTGCTGAACGCCAGCCGCGAGGACACCGCCTGGGTCGTGACATCCACCCTGCTCGCGGCCGCTGTCATGACGCCGATCGCCGGCCGCCTCGGAGACATGTACGGCAAGCGGCGCATCGTGCTCGTGCTGCTGGCGGTCATGGTGCTCGGGTCCGTCATCGCCGCGGCATCCCCCGGCATCGTCGGCGTCATCGTCGGTCGCACGCTGCAGGGCGCGGTGACCGGCGTGATCCCGCTCGGCATCTCGATCCTGCGCGACGTGCTGCACGAGGACCGGGTGGATGCCGCCATCGCCCTCATCAGCGCCACGCTCGGCGTCGGCGGCGCCCTGGGCCTGCCGATCAGCGCGCTCATCACCGAGCGCAGCGACTGGCACGTGCTGTTCTGGGTCGCGGCGGCTCTGGGCGTCATCGTCTTCGTGCTCGTGCTGTGGATCGTGCCGGTGAGCGCGCTGCGCACGGGCGGGCGATTCGACTACCTCGGCACGGCGGGCCTCGCGGTCGGCCTCATCGGCGTGCTGCTCGCCGTCTCGCGCGGCAACGAATGGGGCTGGGCCTCCCCCGCCGTGCTGGCGTGCGGCCTCGGCGGTGTCGCGGTGCTGCTGGTGTGGGGCTGGTACGAGTTGCGCATCCCCGACCCGCTCCTCGACCTGCGCGTGGCAGCGCGACGCCCGGTGCTGCTGACGAACCTCGCCTCGATCGCCTTCGGGTTCTCGCTGTTCGCCTCGAACGTCGTCTACCCGCAGCTGCTCGAGCTGCCGGCCGTGGCGGGCGGCTTCGGCCTGTCGCTCGTCGCCGCGAGCCTCGTCGTGATGCCGGCGGGCCTCGTCATGATGGTGCTCTCGCCGTTCTCGGGGCAGCTCGCCCGCACCGTCGGGCCCAAGCTGCTGCTCGTGCTCGGGGCGATCGCCCTCGTCATCACGTACGCGTTCACCCTCGTCTTCTCAAGCGAGGTGTGGCAGATCCTCGTCGCCAACATCGGCATCGGCTTCGGCATCGGCTTCGGGTACGCGGCCATGCCGATGCTGATCATGCGGTCGGTGCCGCAGTCCGAGACGGGCGCCTCGAACGGCCTCAACGCCCTGTTCCGCTCGCTGGGAACGAGCACGGCCGCCGCCGTCGTCGGGGCCGTGCTCGCCACGTACGCGATCGACCTCGACGGCACGCCCGTGCCCGGACCGGCCGGGTTCCAGGCGTCGTTCCTGCTCGGCGGCGCGGCGGCGGTGGTCGCCCTCGTCGTGGCGCTGTTCATCCCGCGCCGGCACGCGCCGGAGGAGCGGCATCCCTCACTCCCGGAGTGAGGGCCTACTGACGCGCGCCGCGCCCGCCCGCTACCCTGACCTCTACCGGCGACGGGAGCTGAAATGAGCGGGCGCGACCAGGGGTTTCAGGACGACGACGGTGCTCAGCGCGGCAAGCGCGAGCCCGACCAGGTGGCGGTCGGCCCGCCCGAGGGTGCGCGCGGCGCCGCCGACGCGACACGCACCGGCACGGTGGCCTCCGCCAGCGGCACCGTCCCCACGGCCCCTCCACGCGCCGCTGGCGCGTCGCGCGGAGCCTCCGGCCGCGTGGGCCCAACCGCCGGCACCACCGCACCCGACGACGGGGCCGACCACGACGCCCGGTTCTTCGGCCAGCCGTGGGCGCTGGCGCACATCTTCGGCGTCGAGATGTGGGAGCGCTTCAGCTTCTACGGCATGCAGGGCATCCTGCTCATCTACATGTACTACTCGGTCTCCGAGGGCGGACTGGGGATCGACCAGGCCACCGCCACGGGAATCGTGGGTGCGTACGGCGGCACCGTCTATCTCTCGACGATCCTCGGCGCCTGGGTGGCCGACCGGCTGCTCGGCTCGGAGCGCGTGCTGTTCTTCAGCGCGTGGGTCATCATGGCCGGTCACATCGCCCTCGCCCTGCTGCCCAACGTGTGGGGCCTCGGCGTCGGCCTGATCCTCGTCGCCGTCGGATCCGGCGGCCTCAAGGCGAACGCGACCGCGGTCGTCGGCACGCTGTACACGCCGAAGGACCCGCGCCGCGACGCGGGCTTCTCGCTGTTCTACCTCGGCATCAACCTCGGCGCCTTCCTCGGGCCGATCGTCACGGGTGCGCTGCAGAGCAGCGTCGGCTTCCACTGGGGCTTCGGCGCAGCCGCGGTCGGCATGGCGCTGGGCCTCGTCCAGTACTCGTTCGGCCGCAAGCAGCTGCCGGCGGCATCCCGCATCGTCGCCAATCCGCTCCCCGCGAACCGTCGTGGAGTCATGATCGGGATCGCGGCCGCGGGTCTCATCGTCATCGTGGTGCTGGTGCTCACCGGCGTCATCCGCGCCGACAACCTGTCGGGGATCGTGATCCTCGTCACGCTGGCCGCTGCGATCGCCTACTTCGCCGTCATCATCTCGTCGCGTCACATCGGCAGCGACGACCGGTCGCGCGTGATCGGCTTCATCCCGCTGTTCATCGTCAACGTCGGGTTCTGGTCGCTGTACCAGCAGCAGTTCACGGTGCTGACGATCTACTCCGACCAGCGCCTGAACCGCTCGATCCTCGGGTGGGAGATGCCGGTGTCGTGGGTCAACTCCATCAACCCGATCTTCGTCATCATCCTGTCAGGCGTGTTCGCCGCCGTCTGGACCAAGCTGGGCGACCGCGCGCCGTCCGCCCCCGTCAAGTTCTCGCTCGGCGCGATGATCATGGGCGTCGCGTTCCTGCTGTTCCTGCCGTGGGCCAACGGCGCCCCAAACTCGACGCCGCTGCTGGCGATCGTGCTCATCCTGTTCGTCTTCACGGTGGCCGAGCTGTTCATCTCGCCACCGGGACTGTCGGTCACGACCAAGCTCGCCCCCGAGCGGTTCCACACGCAGATGGTCGCGCTGTACTTCCTCTCGATCGCGCTCGGCACCGCGATCGCGGGCTGGCTCGCCCAGTTCTACAACCCCGAGGACGAGGTCCCGTACTTCACGATCCTCGGCGCCATCGCGATCGTCCTGGGCCTCGCGCTCCTCGCGTCGGTGAAGCCCGTGCTCAGACTCATGCGCGGCGTGCGTTAGACGAGTGGATGCCGGGCGCCCGGCATCCACTCGCCGTCCGTCGGCTCCGCCGGGACGTGAGCGCCGCCCCCACGGCGGCGAGCGCGGCTGCCAACAGGACCGCCGCGCCCGAGAGTGCCGGGTTCGCGGCGGGGCCGAAGGCGGCGCTCAGCTGTCCGCCCGCCCAGGAGCCGGCGGCGATCCCGATGTTGAACAGCACGATGATCGCGGCGCTCGCGAGGTCGCGCAGGCGATCGGAGGCCGCCCGCATGAGTGCGGTCTGGATGAGCGGGAAGACCGCGCCCGTGGCCGCGCCCCACAGCGCCAGGGCGACCACGACGACGGCGATGCGCCCGGGGAAGACCGCGAGGCCGGCGAACGCCGACGCGTACAGGACGAGCGTGGCCGTGAGCGCGGAACGCGGGAACCGGTCGGCCAGCGCACCCGCCACCGCGACACCCGCGATGCCCGCGGCGCCGAAGACGAGCAGCAGCACGCTCGCCCACGCATCCGGCACGCCCGCCGGTCCGGCCAGGTAGGGACGGATGTACACGAACGAGAGGAACTGCGCGAGCCCGATGAGCAGCCCCGAGACTCCCAGGGCGACCAGCGCCGGGATCGACCGGTCGTGCCGCAGCGGCGCACGCTCGCCGGCGGGCACGGCCGCGACGATCGAGCGCGGCAGCCGGCGCAGCACGACGGCCGCGAGCAGCAGCATCCCGATCCCCATCGCCGCGAACGACACGCGCCAGCTCGTCACCTGGGCGAGCGCGGTCGCCGCCGGAAGCCCCAGCACCGTGGCCGCGGTGCCTCCGCCCGTCACGAGCGCGAGCCCCTTGCCGAGCTGCGCCCGGGTCAGCAGCGACGAGGCGTACACGATGACGATCGCCCAGAACACGCCGTGCGCGACCGCGGCGACCACACGCGTGGCGAACGCGATCTCGTACGTCGGCGCGAGCGCCGTCGCCACGTTCGCGAGCGCGAACACCGCGAGCGACGACGCGACGACGATGCGCCGGTCGATGCGCCGCGTCGCGCGCGTGAGCGGCAGGCTGGTGGCGATCACCACGACGGCCCACACCGATACCAGCAGGCCGATGCGCAGCGGGTCGACGCCGAGGTCGGCCGCCATCTCGGGCATGAGCCCGGCCGGCAGCGACTCGGCCGTCACGGTGACGAACACCCCGAGCGAGAGGAGCAGCAGCGCGCCGAGCGGGAAGCGCGCGACGGACGTGGGCGAAGAGGTGGCTGCGGGAGCCGTGGACGTGGTCATGCAGCGAGGCTAAACTTTGACATCAATGTCAATGTCAACCTTTCGTCCGACATGCGGCGACATCCGAGGCGGCACCCCATGAAGATCGGCGAACTCTCCGAGCGCACCGGCATCCCCGCGCGGATGCTGCGCTACTACGAAGGCCAGGGCCTGCTGTCGTCCGAGCGGTCGGCGAACGGCTACCGCTCGTACGACGAGGCGGACGTCGAGCGTGCCGAACGCGCGCGCGGGCTCGTGCAGTCCGGTCTCACGACGCGCCTGGCGAAGGTGGTGCTGGACGCCGAATCGGCATCGCGCACGGCCGCCCCGGTGTGCACGCGCGAGCTCGCCGAACTGCTCGCGAGCGAGCTCACGACGCTCAACGAACGCCTGGCGTGCCTGACCCGCAGCCGCGACGCCGTCGCCCGCTTCCTCGAGCTGACAGAGAACGGCGACCTCGTCCACGCCGCGGACCGCGGCATCCCGTCGCCTTCGTGATGCGGCCGGCCTGGCAGAATCGAGCAATGGCCGCCGAACAGCTCAAGCCCGACCACGTCTGCCTCATCGTGCACGGCAGCGACCAGCCGGGGATCGTCGCAGCCGTGTCGGCGATGATCACGCGCATCGGCGGCAACATCGTCGCGTTCGACCAGTACTCGGACGACCCGACCGGCGGCGCGTACTTCCAGCGCGTGGTGTTCCACCGACCGGGCTTCGCCGCCGATCGCCCGCTCATCGAGTCCGAGATCGCGCAGACCCTCGACGGCTTCGAGCTGGAGTGGTCGCTCACGGATCAGTCGGTGCCCAAGCGCATGGCGATCCTGTCGTCCAAGCAGGACCACTGCCTGCTCGACCTGCTGTGGCGGCACCGCCGCGGCGACCTGCCCGTCACGGTGCCGATGGTGATCTCGAACCACACGACCTCGGCCGAGGACGTCCGCTCGTTCGGCGTGCCGTTCTTCCACGTGCCGGGCGTGCCCGGACCCGACAAGTCGGCGTCCGAGGCGAAGATCCTGGAGCTCCTCAAGGGCAACGTGGACTTCGTGGTGCTGGCCCGCTACATGCAGATCCTCTCGGGCGACTTCCTCGCCGAGCTCGGGGTGCCGGTGATCAACATCCACCACTCCTTCCTCCCCGCGTTCATCGGCGCCGAGCCCTACAAGAAGGCCAAGGAGCGCGGCGTCAAGCTCATCGGCGCGACCTCGCACTACGTCACCGACGACCTCGACGAGGGCCCGATCATCGAGCAGGACACCGTGCGGGTCACCCACGCCGACTCGGCCGCCGAACTCGCCCGCCGCGGTGCCGACGTCGAGCGTCAGGTGCTCTCGCGCGCCGTGCTGTGGCACGCGCAGGACCGCGTGCTGCGCCACGGCAACCACACCATCATCTTCTGAACGCTCCGCTCCGGGGCCGCGCCGCCCCGCACGGCGTGCGACGAGGATCCAGCAGACACGCCGACGGGAACCATCGCGAAGGGTCGATCCCTCGCGATCGTCCTGAATCCTCGACGCCGCGCGATCCTCGGCGGGCCGGCTCAGCGCTCGAGCACGACGGCGAGACCCTGCCCGACGCCGATGCAGATGGCGGCGACCGCGACCCCGCCACCGCGGCGGGCCAGCTCGTGCGCGGCGTGGCCGATGATGCGTCCGCCGGAAGCTCCGAGCGGGTGGCCGATCGCCAGCGCCCCGCCGTGGATGTTCACGCGCTCGGGGTCGAGCTCGGGCCACCCCTGGATGTCGGCGAGCGACTGCGACGCGAACGCCTCGTTCAGCTCGACGAGGTCGACGTCGGCCCACGTACGGCCCGCGCGGGTGAGCGCCTTGTTCGCGGCCTCGATGGGCGCGAGAGGGAACCGGTCCGGATCGACCCCGTGGGCGGCACGCGCCGTGATGCGGGCGAGCGGCTCGCCGGGCAGCGCACCCTCGCGGGCCAGCAGCACGGCGGACGCGCCGTCATTGATCGGCGACGAGTTGCCCGCGGTGACCGTGCCGTCGCCGTCCGCGGCGAACAGAGCCGGCAGCGTCGCGAGCTTCTCGACCGACGTGTCGTCGCGGATGCCCTCGTCGCGCGACAGCTCGGCCCCCGGCACCTGCACGATCTCGCCCTCGTAGACCCCCGACGCCCACGCGGCGGCCGCGAGACGGTGCGAGCGCACCGCGAAGGCATCCTGAGCCTCCCGCGAGATGCCCTGGGCACGGGCGACCTGCTCGGCCACCTCTCCGTTCGAGATCGTCCAGTGCTTGGGCAGCCGCGGGTTGGTCATGCGCCACCCGATCGAGGTGTTCCACAGCGTCTGGTTGCCGACGCTCGGCCACGGCCGCGGCGACTTCTCGACCACGTACGGCGCCCGGCTCATCGACTCGACGCCGCCTGCCAGCACGATGTCGGCGTCGCCCGCCTCGATCGCCCGAGAGCCCTGGATCACCGACTCGACGGACGACGCGCACAGCCGGTTGACGGTGACGCCGGGCACCGTGGTCGGGAAGCCCGCCAGCAGCGCGCCCATGCGGGCGACGTTGCGGTTGTCCTCCCCTGCCTGGTTCGCGTCGCCGAAGATGACGTCGTCGATGCGTGCCGGGTCGAGTCCCGTGCGCTCGACGGTCGCCGCCATGACGACGGCGGCGAGGTCATCGGGACGGATGCCTGACAGTGCCCCGCCCGCGCGACCGAACGGCGTGCGCACGGCGTCGTAGATGAAGGTGGCCATGTCATTCGCCTCCGCAGCCGCACGAGTCCCGTCGCCGCAGAGACGGCCCCAGCACGAGGTGCGCCGTGGGCGTGCCGGATCCGGTGCCGGCCACGACGATCTCGACCGCCTCCGCCGCCAGGCGGTGGACGTCCTGCACCACCGACGTCAGCGGCGGCTCGGTGTAAAGCCCCGCCTCAGAGCCGTCGAGCGACACCACCGCGACGTCTTCGGGCACGCGTGCTCCGGCCTCGCGCAGAGCGCGCAGCGCGCCGATGGCCTGCGCGTCGCTGGCGGTGAAGAGCCCGTCGAAGTCGATCCCCGACGCGGCGATCGCGGCCTGCACCGCGCGGTAGCCGCCCTCGCGTGAGAACGCGCTGCGCCAGACACGCGCGTCGCCCTCGTCGCCCGTCGTCTCACGCCAGCCCTGATCGCGCTCGCGCACCGGCTCGAGCTCGGCCGGGCCCGACAGGAAGCGCAGACGACTCCGGCCGTGATCCTGCAGGTGCCGCACGCCCAGTGCCGCGGCGGCGCGGTTGTCGGTCACCACGCTGGAGTGCGTCGCGCCCACCGCCGCGCGGTCGAGCAGAACGAGCGGGATGCCGGCGGCCTCGATCTCGTGCACGTCGGGGTCGGCGGACGCGCTGATCAGCACGACGCCGTCGACCTGCCGATCCAGGAACGAACGCAGATAGCTCTGCTCGCGCTCGATGTCGTTGGCCGCCGTGCCGATGATCAGCACGTAGCCGCGGCGCTGCGCCTCGTCCTCCATCGCCTGCGCGAGCTCGGCGAAGTGCGGATTCAGGTGGTCGGGCATGAGCATCGCTATCGAGTGCGTCCGCGTGCCCCGCAGCGCCTGGGCGACCTTGTTCGGCCGGTAGCCGAGCTCGGCGATCGCCGCCTCCACGCGCCGCCGCGCATCGGCCGACACGGGACGAGGACCCCCGTTGAGCACATAGCTGACCACCGCCGGCGATACCCCGGCGGCCTCCGCGACGTCGGACCGCCGCACCGAGGTCATCGCGCCTCCGCGGCGCGGGCGCCGGCGAACTGCACGGCACGCGTTCCCGCCGCGACCCCGCTCTCGACGGCCGCCGCGAGGTCGCCGCCGCGCGTCAGCCGCGCCACCATGGCACCCACGAACGCATCGCCGGCGCCGGTCGTGTCGACGACCTCGACTCGTTGCGCATGCGCCCGCCCGCTCTTTCCACGCGCGGCCCAGACGGCGCCGCCCGCGCCCAGTGTAATCACAACCGATCGCGCCACCCGGGCCAGGACCCCGGCGAGATCCGGACCGGCGACGTCGTCGCTGTCGACGCCCAGCGCCAGTGCCGTCTCTTCGGCTTCGAGCTCGTTGACCACGAGCGGGTCCGCCACCGCGATGACGTGGCGCGGCAGGTCGATCGCAGGCGCCAGATTGAGGACGAATCGAAGGGATGCCGCCTCCGCGGCCTCCGCGGCGGCAGCGACCGCCGCGACCGGCGACTCCCCCTGGGTCAGCACGATGCGCGCGCCCGGTGTGGCGGCGATCGCCGTGCGGACCTCGGCCGCGGTGAGCGCGTCGTTCGCCCCTGCCGAGACGATGATCGAGTTCTGCCCGTCGTCGTCGATCATGATGACGGCCGTGCCGGTGGTCGCGCCCGGGTCGGCGCGGATGCGGGTCACGTCGACGCCGGCCTCTTCGAGCTGCCCCACGAGCGCGGCACCGTCGGCGCCGACGACGCCGACCATCGCGCACGTCGCCCCTGCCTCGCGCACCGCGGCGGCCTGGTTCGCGCCCTTGCCACCCGAGCGCCGGGTGAGCGACGACGACAGCACCGTCTCGCCCGCCCACGGCAGCCGCTGCACGCGCAGCCCCAGGTCGTAGTTGACCGATCCCACGACGACGACTTCCGTCACTTCAGGCCTTTCGTCGCCACGGACTGGGTGAAATAGCGCTGCAGCACCAGCAGCAGCACCGCCGGGATCACCGAGATGACCAGTGCCCCGCCGAACATCTGCCCGAAGTTGAAGCTCGTGTCGGAGAACGTGCGCGACAGCGCGATCGCCGCCACCTGGATCTTCTCGTCCGAGACCACGAGCAGCGGCCACAGGTAGGCGCTCCACTGCGCGAGGAAGATCAGCAGCGCGGAGTTGATCACCGGGGTCACGCTGAGCGGCAGGTACACCTGCGTCATGGTGCGGAACTCCGAGGCGCCGTCGACCCGCGACGCCTCGTGCAGCTCGGGCGGGATGCCCAGGAAGAACTGGCGCAGGTTGAAGATGGCCAGGCCGTTGCCGATGCCTGGCAGGATCAAGCCGATGTACGTGTTGTCGAGATGCCACTGCGTGAAGATCTGCGCGAGCGGGATCGCGATCGCCTCGAACGGGATCATGAACCCGACCACCAGCACGGCGAACACGAGCTCCCTGCCCGGGAAGCGGAACACGCTGAGCGCGTACGCAGCCGGGATCGAGATCGCCAGTCCCAGCGCGACGCTCGCGAAGCCCACGATCAGCGAGTTCATCAGCGCCTGCCCGAACCGCAGCGGTCCGAACAGCGACGCGTAGTTGTCGAGGGTCCACACGTCCGGGATCAGCGTGTTCCAGCTCAGCGGGCTGACGCTGCCGATCACGTCGCTGCCCGGTCGCAGCGAGCCGAGCAGCATCCACACCGCCGGCAACACGAACAGTAGGCCGACGAGCGCGGCGAGCAGCCCCAGCAGCCAGCGCTGCGCGATGACGCGACCCCGCAGCGATCTTCTCCCGGTGGTCAGGGCGGTCATCGGGCGTCCTCCTTCAGCAGGCGGAACTGCACGAACACGATGATGAGCATGACGACGGTCAGGATGACCGTGGCCGTCGCGCCCTGGTTCGGCTGCGAGTACGTGTAGGTGCGCCGGTAGGCGTCGAACATGAGCATCGTGGTGGAGTTCTGCGGCCCGCCGCCGGTGAGCATCTGCATCGGCACGAACAGCACGAAGTTCGCGACCGTGTCGGCGACCAGCACGAACAGCAGCGGGCGCTTGAGCATCGGCAGCGTGACCGACCAGAAGCTGCGCCACGCACCCGCGCCGTCGAGGGATGCCGCCTCATAGAGCTCGTCGGGGATCTCGTTGATCCCCGCGATGAGGAAGATCATCCAGTACCCGATCCCCACCCACGACGCGACGAGCATGATGCTCGCGAGCGCCTGCGTCGGCGAGGACAGGAACGGCTGGGCCGGCAGGCCGACCGCCTGCAGGATCCCGTTGATGGGCCCGTCGGCACGCAGCGCGACGCCCCACGCGATCGACGAGCCCACCAGCGGGATCGTGCACGGGATGAAGACCGCCATGCGCCACAGCCCGCGCGCCGGCACGCGCCGCGTCAGCAGCACCGCGATCACGAGTGCGAGCGCGATCTGCAGCGGGTTGATGATGAGGTTGAACAGGAGGGTGCGCCCGAGGGTCGCCTGGAACAGCGGGTCCGACAGGAGCTCGATGTAGTTCTGGAATCCGGCGAAGCGCTCCTCGGCGAGCAGTCCGACGCCCTCGCGCACGTGCAGCGTCGAGATGACGGCGCCGATGAACGGGATGATGCGGATCAGCAGGATGGTCACCACCGCCGGAGCCAGGAACGCCGCGACCATCAGCCACAGGCGCCCGCTCCGGCGGCGTCGGGCCCGGGCAGGCCGCACGTCGCGCGCGGCGCCCGACGGGGCATCGGGGCGGACCGGGGCGGGGACCGCCTGCGCCGTCCCCGCCCCCTCGATCACTTGTACTGCTTCCATGCGCCGTTCAGCTCGGTCTCTGCCGCGGCCAGTGCCGTCGCCGGATCGGCGCCGTTCGCGATGTCCGAGAACGCACGGCCGATGATCTCTTCGAACTCGATGTAGCCGACGGTCGACGCGCGGGCGACCGCCGTCGTCGTGGACTCCTCGTTCACGACCTCGGCCGACTGCTTGCCGCCCTCGGACGAGGTGAACGCGGGACCCGACAGATACGACTCGAGGCCCTTGATGTTCGCGGGCAGCTCCGCGAAGTCGCGGTACTCGCCGTAGCCGCCCTGCCCGTCGATCGCCATCCAGTCGATGAAGATCGCCGCCGCCTCCTTGTTCTTCGAGAACGGGTTGATGCCGAGCGACCACGAGCCCGTCGGCGTCGCGGGATCGCCGCCCTCCCACACGGGGTTCAGCGCCGCGCCCCACGCGAAGGTCGCGTCCTGCATCTTCGGGACCATCCAGTTGCCCTCGACGAAGAACGCGGTCTTGCCCGCGAGGAACGTGGCGTCCGTCTGCTCGGGCGTGATCCCCTTCGGCGAGACGCCGTCGCTGAACAGCGAGCCGTAGTACGTCATCGCATCGACCCAGCCCTCGTTGGTGATGTCGGGCGTGAGCATGTCGTCGCCGGTCACGCCGACCCCGCCGCCCGCCGAGACGGGAAGCGGCTCCAGCTGGTAGTAGCGATCGGGCTGACCGACCATGAGCCCGATGTCGGCGCCGCCGGAGGCCTGCGCCTGCGCCGCGAGCTCCTTGAGCTGCTGCCAGGTCACCCGCTCACCGGTGGAGCCGGGCGGAGTGATGCCGGCGGCATCCAGGATGTCCTTGTTGTAGAACAGCACCTGCGTCGAGTTGGCGATCGGCACCGACCACAGCTTGCCGTCGTACGAGCTGGACTCGACCGTGGCCGGCACGAGGCCGTCGAGCCGGTCCGAGAACTGGTCGGTGAGGTCTTCGAGGTAGCCACGCGCCGACAGGGCCGGCACTCGCGGCTGGTCGACCCAGAACACGTCGGGGTCGCCGCTCTTGGACGTGATGCGGGTGTCGAGCACGCTGTTGAGGTCGTCGAACGGCACGTACTGGTAGTTGACGTCGATGGTCGGGTGCGCCTTCTCGAACGCGTCGATCACCTCGGCCATGTTGTCGGCGACGGGGTCGATGATCCCGACGACGTTGATCTCGGCGGTCGGGTCCTCGTCGGGGATGCTCCAGTCGTCCGAGGGCTCGGCCGACGAGGAGTTCGCGGCGCAGCCGGTCAGCAGCACCGCTGCGACGGCGCCGAGCGCGATGGTCTTGCCGATGACGGCACGGTTCATGCGATGGCCTCCAGTTTCTTCAGGAAGTGGTTGTTGAACCCGGCGACGTCGACGGCGACGGCGACCGAGGCATTGGGACGGGCGGGACGCGGCGTCCCGTCGGGGCCGCTGCCGGCGCAGCGGAAGTCGCAGACCATCACGCCGCGCGTGAGGTCGGCCTGGCTGACGGCGACGTGCGCGTCGCGCCACGTGAGGAGGTCGGGGCGGGTGACCGCGGCGACGGCGAGCGGGTCGTGCATGGCACACGACGTGACGCCCGGGTCGTCGATCTCGGCGAGGTGGTCGATCCAGGCGGCCGTGTACTCCCCCGCGAAGGCCGTGAACTGCCGGTCGCTCGCGGCCATCTCGAGCGCCTGCGCGCGCTCCACGCGCACCTGCAGGGTGACGTCGAGCCCCACCCACTTGGCGGCGATGCCGGAGTCCAGCACGATCGCCGCAGCCTCCGGGTCGCACCAGATGTTGAACTCGCCCGGCATGGCGGCGTTGTTGGTCTGACCCTCGAACACTCCGCCCATGATCACGAGCGACTTGAGCGCCGCGGCGAAACCCGGGTCGAGCCGCATCGCGAGCGCGACGTTGGTGAGCGGACCCACGGCGACGAGCGTGATCTCGCCCGGGTTCGCGCGCACGATGTCGACCATCGCCTGGGCGGCGACGCCTTCGCGCGGCTCGCGCACGGGCACGTCGGCGGGGAGCGATCCCTGCCGCGCCTGCGGCCGGACGAGCGGACGGGTCGCACCCCGCACCACGGGCACGTCGGGTCGCCCGAGCCGGTGGAGCAGCTCGAGCGTGAGCGCGGTCGCAGTGTCGGCATCGGTGTTGCCGTTCACCGTCGTGACGAGCTCGAGCGCGATGCCCGGGTCGGCCAGCGCCAGCGCCAGCGCGAATCCGTCGTCGATGTCGCTGCCGGGAGCACCCATCGCCAGGTCTACATCCAGTACCACTCGTTCCACTGCGAACACTCCTCCTCGTTGAGTACGGCGCCAGTCAACACGAGTTGAACGCCGGTTGCAAGAGTCGGTTCAACACGAGTTGATCACAATCAGGACACGACACCCGGGCCGCGCGGGAGCGCGATCAGCGCTGCGGGTGGATGACGGCCTTCATCGAGTTCGGCTCGGTCCTGGCCAGCAGCAGCGCGTCGGCGGTGCCGTCGAGCGGGAAGTGATGGGTGACGATGGATGCCGCATCCACTCGTCCCGACGCGACCAGCGCCATCGCCGTCGGCCACGTGTGGGCGTAGCGGTTCACGAGAGACACCGAGAGCTCCCGGACGTTCAGCCGCGAGAGCGGCAGCTCGACGGCCTGCTTGGGCATGCCCACCATCGCCGCCCGTCCGCCGTTGCGCAGCCGCCACAGCCCGTCGGCGAGCGCCGTCGGGGCCCCGGAGCACTCCAGCAGCACGTCGAACTCCGGCTCGTGGCTGCCGCCGCCCGCCTGCTCGACCTCGAAGCCGAGCGATGCGGCGAGCTCGAGCCGATAGGGCGAGACGTCGGCCACGCGCACGCTCGATGCGCCGAAGGCGCGCGCCACCTGCGCGGCGAGCACTCCGACGGGTCCGGCTCCGGTCACCAGCACGCTGTCGCCAGGCCGCATGCCCGCCCGGCGGCACGCCCAGATGCCGACCGAGAGCGGCTCGAGCATCGCACCCTCGTCGAAGCTCATGCCCTCGGGCATCGGGAAGAGGTTGCGCTCGTCGATCGCCATGAACTGCGTCAGCGCGCCGTCGTGCGGAGGCGTGGCGAGGAACACCAGCTCCGCGCACAGGTGGTAGTCGCCCGCGAGGCAGTCCTCGCAGTCGCGGCACGGGGTGCCGGGCTCGATCGCGACACGGTCGCCGACCGCGACCTGCGTGACGTCGGCGCCGATCTCGACCACGGTGCCCGCGACCTCGTGCCCGAGGACGATCGGACCGTCGACGACCCAGTCGCCGATGTAGCCGGCGGTGAAGTACGTCGTGTCGGAGCCGCACACGCCCACGGATTCGACGCGCACCAGCGCCTGGCGCGCGGCGAGCGCGGGAACCGGCCGATCCTCGATCTCGATCCTCGAAAGCTCCGGCATCACGGCGGTGCGGTTGGACACGGCTGACTCCTCTTCGCGTCGGGTGGTGGGCGGCTGCGGTGCCGCACGTCCTCCCGTGTCTACACGAGTTGCGCGCCGCAGGGAAGCCCGAGACGGCATGGCGGCCGGAGCACCGCGGCCGCCGGCATCCACTCGCCGCCGCGCGCGCCCGTTCCGTGCCCGACCGTCAGAACACGTACTCCATGAGGTCGGTCCCGAGGATCCGGAACGCCTCGTGCGCTCGCAGGCGGTGCGAGATCGACAGGTCGTCGAAGCACACGATGAGCGCGTACGAGACGCCGGCGCGCGGACCGGCCAGAACGCCGGCTTCGACGCGGATGCCGGCATCCCGGCCGGTCTTGTTGATGAAGAGCAGTCCGTGCTCGTCGTTCTCGTGCGAGAACGGGTCGAGGCCGGTCGCCGACGCGACGAGCGACAGGTCGTGGTTGAGACTCAGCCACTCGGCGACCTGCGCGCTCACGCCGGGCGAGACGACCTGCGAGTTGACGAGCGCCGCGAACACCTCGGCGAGCTCCCGCGCCGATCCCAGCGCGAAGTGCGGGGCGTCGTCGGGACCGCGCTCGTTGCGGAAGCGGTCGAGCAGGGCCGAGCGCGACAGCCCCAGCTGCTCGATGCGCGCGCGCACCGCCGGCAGGCCGACGCGCGCCAGGAGCGCGTTGGCGGCCATCGCGTCGCCGGTCGACGCGGTGAGCACCGCGAGGTCGACGAGCGGCAGTGCGGGCGCCTTGAGGTGCTGCCACACTCCCCCGACGCCCACCGCCTCGTAGTGCGCGCGGTCGATGATCTCGAGCGGCTCGAGGCGCCCCGACTCGAACGCCGCCGCCACCTCGATCAGCAGGGGCACCACGCCCAGGCCGGCGACCGGCAGCGTCACGAAGTCGTCGCCCGAGAGCACCGACGTGCCGCGATCGAGGTCGGTGATGCGCACAGAGATCTTCGCGCCGGACGCCGCGAGGTCGTCGAGCGCCTTCAGCGTCGACGCGAACGAACGACGGCCGACGGCTGCGCGCTTCGGCAGTCGTTTTCCGGAGCTCCGTCGCGCCCCCCGCAGCGACTCGGCATCCTTTCGGGGCTCCATGCCCACGGAGCGTCCTTCCCCAGTTCTCGGTGTGGTGAGGCGGCGCCGGGTCCAGCGCGACGCCGCGGGTGGGGGGTCAGCGGTCACCAGATGGTGACGCGCTGATCCTCGTCGAGCCAGAGCGCATCGGACTCGGTGACACCGAACGCGTCGTAGAACGCGTCGATGTTGCGGACGATCTGGTTGCACCGGAACTCGTTGGGCGAGTGCGGATCGATCGTCAGCAGACGGATGGTCTCGGCGTCGCGGCCCTTCTGCTGCCAGATCTGCCCCCAGCTGAGGAGCAGACGCTGGATGCCGGTGTAGCCGTCGAGCTCGGGGGCCGGTATGGGCTGCCCCTCGTCATCGGTGCCGAGCGACAGGGCGTACGCCCGGATCGCGATGCCCAGGCCGCCCAGATCGCCGATGTTCTCGCCGATCGTGAGGGCGCCGTTGACGTGGTGCTCGTCGGCGAGGCCCTCAGGGACCAGGGTGTCGTACTGCGCGATGAGGCTCTTGGTGCGCTCCTCGAACGCCGCCCGGTCGTCGTCGGTCCACCAGTCGCGCAGTGAGCCGTCGCCGTCGTAGCGGCTGCCCTGGTCGTCGAAGCCGTGGCCGATCTCGTGGCCGATGACCGCGCCGATGCCCCCGTAGTTGGCGGCGGCGTCGCGGTCGGCGTCGAAGAACGGGTACTGCAGGATCGCGGCCGGGAACACGATCTCGTTCATGAGCGGGTTGTAGTACGCGTTGACGGTCTGCGGCGTCATGTACCACTCGTCGCGGTCGATGGGCTGGCCGATCTTGTCAAGCTGACGGTCGTGCTCCCACACGTGGGCGCGGCGCACGTTGCCGACGAGGTCCTCGGCGTCGATCTCGAGCGACGAGTAGTCCTTCCACTTCACCGGGTAGCCGATCTTCGGCGTGAAGGCATCCAGCTTGGCCAACGCGCGCTCGCGCGTCTCGGGAGTCATCCACTCCAGCTCCGAGATGCTCTGGCGGTACGCCTCGATGAGGTTGCCGACCAGCTCGTCCATCGCCACCTTCGCCGCGGGCGGGAAGTGGCGCTCGACGTAGACGCGGCCGATCGCCTCGCCCATCGCGGCCTCGGCGAGGCTCACGCCGCGCTTCCAGCGTTCGCGGTTGACCGGGACTCCGGTCAGCTGCGTGCCGTAGAACCCGAAGTTCTCGGCCACGAACTCGTCCGAGAGGAACGGCGCCGCCGAGTGCACGACGGCGAAGCGCAGCCACGCCTTCCAGTCCTCGAGGCGGTCCTGGACCAGCAGCGTGCCGAGGCCCTCGAAGAAGCTCGGCTGGTAGACCGTGATCTCGGCGAACGCGTCCGCGTGGCCGGGCGCCGCGCCATCGCGCCACGGCGTGAGGTCGACGCCCATGAGCGCCTGCACCTCGTCCCACGTCTTCAGGTTGTAGGTCTTGACGGCGTCGCGGCTCGCGACGTTGTCCCAGTGGTGGGTGGCCAGCTCGGTCTCGAGCGCCACGATGCGGTCGGCGGACGCCTCGGCCTCGGGCACGCCGGCGAGCTCCAGGATGCGGTGCACGTGCGTGCGGAACGCGATGCGCGTCTCCTGGAAGTTCTCGAGCCGGTAGTAGCTCTCGTCCGGGAGCGACAGTCCGCCCTGCAGGAAGAAGGGGACGTACCGCTGCGGGTTGCCCGGGTCGGGCTCGATGTACAGGTGGATCAGCGCCGCCACGCCCTCGCGCTCGAACTCGCCGATCGTGCGCAGGAACCCGGGGATGTCGTCGACGGCCTCGACGCGCGCGAGGGTGTCGGCCAGCGGCGCCGCGCCCTGCGCCTCGATGCGCTCGGTGTCCATGAAGCTCGTGTAGAGGTCGCCGATCTTGCGCGCCTCGGTGCCGGGCTCGGCCTGCTGAGACTCCTCGACGATCGCGTGCACATCCTTCTCGGCCTGCTCCGCGATCAGATGGAAGGCCCCCCATCGCGCCTTGTCTTCGGGGATCTCGGTCCGTTCGATCCACGAGCCGTTGACGTGACGGAACAGGTCATCCTGAGGGCGGATCTCGGCGCTCAGCTCCTCGAGCGCGAGACCGGAGCGAGGGGCGTCGGTCATGCGTTCCAGGTTAGCCGCACGACCGAGGACGGGAAGCCGCGCACCCACACCGTAGCGGGGTCGTTACCGGTCATTCCTCCCGGCGCGTGCATCCCGCCTCGGCCGGCACGTCTGCGAAGCGATCCTCGGTCCACTGCAGCAGCTCGGGGATGAGCGGCGAGTCGGGCTGCACGAGCTCGACGTGTCCGCGCCCCGCGTACAGGCGGTAGTCCACCTGGCGCCCGTCGGCGCACAGACCGTCGACATAGGCGTCCTGCGCCGACGGCACGATGAGCGGGTCGGCCAGCCCCTGGCCCAGCAGGAGCGGCGCATCGCCGGTGGCCGGCGGAACGTTCTCGCGCATGCGCTCGCCCATCGGCCCGGTCGTCGGGTCGGCCGCGAAGATGTCGGGATCGGCGGTCATGCCGAGCAGCGTCAGCAGCGATGCGCCCATCGCCGGCTCGGCGAGGCACCGCGTCGCAAGCTCGCGCACCGTGACCTCGGCGCCCGGGCGCACATACTGCCGGTAGGTCACGTCGGGGTACACGCCCGAGTACCCCGCGATGACGTACGACGCGAACACGCTGCCGCCCGTGATCTCGTCGAGACTCCCCACGAATGCGGGGAGCTGGGATGCCGGCGCCAGCGCCGCCACGCCCGACAACGGCACATCGGGGGCGTAGTCCGCGCCGACGGCGCCGACCCACAGCGCGGCCCCGCCGCCCTGGGAGTGACCCCATGCCACGGTCTGCGGCCCGAGGTCTGCGGACTCGAGCTCACGGGCGGCCCGCACGGCGTCGAGCGACGCGCGCGCACTCGGCTCGCCGACCAGATAGGGGTGCGGTCCGGCCGTGCCGAGCCCGATGTAGTCCGTGGCCACGAGCGCCCATCCGCGGTCCACGATCTGGGGCAGCAGGAACAATGCCCCCGACTCGAACGGCTCAGCGAGCAGCGACGGCGCGCACTGCTGCGCGAACCCGGTCGTTCCGTGCGACCACTCGATGACCGGCCAGGCGCCGTCGCCGCTCTTCGGCACGACGACCAGCCCGCTCGCGACCGCCGGCGTCCCGTCGCCGTTCGTGGTGGTGTAGAGGATGCGCCACGCCTCGGCATCCTCCGGCACACCGCGGGTGAACGGCTCGGACCGGATCAGGGCGCCCGGCTCGGACGGCACCGTGCGGGGCGCGGCGTAGAACTCGTCGACGACGGGGGACCCGCCGCGCAGCGACACGCTCACGGCCCCTGCGCCGACCGCGACGACGAGGGCCGCCACGGCGGCGATCGTCCGGGTCCAGCGGCTCAGCCCCGAGGGCGCGGCGGGCTCGGCGTCCAGGCGCGGGGGCCGGATCGCGTGCCAGAGCTCGAGCAGCCCCACGATGACCAGACGGGCGCCGAACACGACGGCGACGACGAGCCCCGTGATGTCGGGCCAGAGCACGGCCAGCACGCCGAACACGACCTCGGCCGCACCCAGGACCCCCGCTGCGATGCGCGCGTCGAGGCTCTGCCGCACGCGGAACGCCTCCACGATCCGGCCGGCGCCGCCCACCATGAGCCCGATGCCCACGACGAGCACCAGCACGCGCACCGTGAGCCCCGGCCAGGCCAGCACGAAGAGGCCGGCGAGGATCCACAGCGCACTGAGCGCCCAGCGCCACCACGCGCGTGCCGCGCCGTCGCGGGTGACGAGCTCGAGGATGCCGTTCACCACGAGCCCCGCGCCGATCAGCAGCGCCAGCACGCCCAGCGACGTCGTGGGGCGCACGAGGATCACCGCGCCCAGCGCGACCGTCAGCACGCCGATCGTCCCGTGCACCCACCGCGGGCGCCGGGCATACCAGTCGCCGATCGCGCTCCGTCGCGCCTCGCGTGTCTTCGCCACCGCCGCTCCTCTCGCTCCCCCGACCGTAGCGGCGTCGGCACTCGCGGCATGCGCGCCCCGCGGCCGGCGCCCTCCCGGTTCCTCAGCTGAGGCGCTGGGCTGGGCCGAGGAGGGAACGCCGCACCCCGCTCCGCACCTGGGCCCCGGCCCTCAATTGAGGACCCGGCCACGACCGCGGCGCCCGGCCGCGACCGCGGCGCCAGCCACGCCGCTGCGCCCCGCCCCGCCCGCGGCGCCGGCGTCGGCGGCCCGCTCTAGGCTCGTGGGGTGACGAGCGCCCGCGACACCCTGAACCGCGACATCCTGCGGCTCGCCGTTCCGGCACTCGGATCGCTCATCGCCGAGCCGCTGTTCCTCATCGTCGACTCGGCGCTGGTGGGCCACCTGGGCGTCGTGCCGCTGGCAGGGCTCGGCATCGCCTCGGCCGTCCTGCAGACGATCGTGGGGCTCATGGTGTTCCTCGCGTACTCGACGACGCCGGCCGTCGCCCGCCGGTTCGGCGCGGGCGATCCGTCCCGCGCGGTGTCGGTGGGCATCGACGGCATGTGGCTCGCGCTGGGCCTCGGGGCGGTGCTCGCCGTGGTCGGCTATCTCGCGACGCCGTTCCTGGTGGCGCTGTTCGGCGCACCGGCGGCGGTCGCCGAGCAGGCCGAGATCTACCTCGGCATCTCGATGTGGGGCCTGCCGGCGATGCTCGTCGTGTTCGCCGCCACGGGCCTGCTGCGCGGCCTGCAAGACACGGTGACCCCGCTGTGGATCGCGGGGCTGGGCTTCGGCGCCAACGCGCTGCTCAACTGGCTGTTCATCTACGGCTTCGGATGGGGCATCGCCGGCTCGGCCTTCGGCACGGTCGTGGCGCAGTGGGGCATGGTCGCTGCGTACGTGGTGGTCGTGGGGCGGCTCGCACGCCGGCATGAGGCATCCGTCCGCCCGCAGCGCGACGGCGTGCGCGGGTCGGCGAGATCGGGCGGGTGGCTGTTCGTGCGCACGGTCTCGCTGCGCGTGGCGCTGCTCGCGACGGTGGCGGTCGCGACCGGTCTCGGCACCGACGAGCTCGCCGGCTGGCAGGTCGCCTTCACGATCTTCTCGACCGCGGCGTTCGCCCTCGACGCGCTCGCGATCGCCGCGCAGGCGCTCGTGGGCAAGGGGCTCGGCGCCGAGGACCCGCACACGGTGCGCCGCGTGCTCGGACGCACCGTCGCGTGGGGTGCGTGGTTCGGCATCGTCACCGGCGTGATCATCGGGGTGCTGTCGGGCGTCATCGGGCTGCTGTTCACGGGGGATGCCGCGATCGCCGCCCTCGTGCAGCCCGCGCTCATCGTGCTCGCCGTCGCGCAGCCGGTGTGCGGCGTCGTGTTCGTGCTCGACGGCGTGCTGATCGGCGCCGGAGACGCCCGCTACCTCGCGATCGTCGGCGTGCTGAACCTCGTGCCGTTCGTGCCCGCGCTCGTGCTGATCGCGGTGCTGCATCCGACCGGCGCTGCCGGGCTCGCCTGGCTGGCCGCCGCGTTCTTCGGCGTCTACATGCTGGCGCGGCTGCTCACGCTCGGCTGGCGCGTGCGCGGCCCCGCCTGGATGACCGCCGGCGCCTGACGCTGCTCACGCCCAGCGGCGGCACCACTCGTACATCACCACGGCGGCGGCGGCACTCGCGTTGATCGAGCGCGTCGAGCCGTACTGCTCGATCTCGACGGTGGCGGATGCCGCGGCCAGCGCCTCGGGCGAGAGCCCGGGGCCCTCCTGCCCGAACAGCAGCACGCAGGCCTCGGGCAGGTCGGCGGCGGGCAGCGCGACCGAGCCGTCGACGTTGTCGATCGCGATGACCGGCAGGGATGCCGCAGCCGCCCACTGCGCGAACGCCTCGACCGTCTCGTGGTGACGCACATGCTGGTAGCGGTCGGTGACCATGGCGCCGCGGCGGTTCCAGCGGCGCTTGCCGATGATGTGGACCTCGGCGGCGAGGAACGCGTTGGCGCTGCGCACGATCGAGCCGATGTTCATGTCGTGCTGCCAGTTCTCGATCGCGACGTGGAAGCTGTGACGCCGCTCGTCCAGGTCGGCGACGATGGCGTCCATCGTCCAGTACCGGTAGCGGTCGACGACGTTGCGCCGGTCGCCGTCCGCGAGCAGCTCCCGGTCGTAGCGAGGATCGTCCGGCCACTCCTCCGGCCCGCCCGGCCACGGCCCCACCCCGACCGGCAGCGTCGGCTCCGCGGGTTCGGCGTGCGGTGCGGGGTCGGGGGAGGTCACCGGCCCAGGCTATCCGCCGGCGCCGAGCCGCCGGCATCCATCACCGCCGCCGACCCGCGCAGAATCGGATCCGATCCTGCGGACGCGTCCGCCGACACGCCGCTCCGCGGCGCCTCGACCCGGCGTGGCGGTCCGGCGGTCCGCGCGTGCGGATCCGATCTTGCACGCCGAGCCTTTTCGGTGAACCGAAAAGAGGGTAGGTTTTCGGTATGCCGAAAACAGATACGGTTCGGGATGCCGCCACCGCCGCGCGCCGTCCCCCGAGCGTGCCGCGCGCGGCGTGGCTGATCGGGCCCGCACTCGTCGCGGGCGTCGCGTATCTCGACCCCGGCAACGTCGCCAGCAACATGACGGCCGGCGCACGCTACGGCTACCTGCTGGTGTGGGTCGTCGTGCTCGGCAACGTCATGGCGTGGCTCATCCAGTACCTGTCGGCGAAGCTCGGGATCGTGACGGGCCGGAGCCTGCCCGAGACGCTGGGCGCCCGCATCCGCAATCCGTGGGCACGTCGGACGTACTGGCTGCAGGCGGAGCTCGTCGCGATGGCGACCGACATCGCCGAGGTCATCGGCGGTGCCGTCGCGCTCAACCTGCTGTTCGGCGTGCCGCTGGTGTGGGGCGGCGCCATCACCGGCGCCGTGTCGATCGCGCTGCTGCTGATCCAGTCGCGCCGCGGCCCGCGCACGTTCGAGTTCGTCGTCATCGGACTGCTCGCGATCATCGCGCTCGGCTTCTCGTTCGGCGTGATCGTCGCACCGCCGGATGCCGCGGGCGTGGTCAGCGGGCTCGTGCCGCGCTTCGAGGGCACCGACTCCGTGCTGCTGGCGGCCTCGATCCTCGGCGCGACGATCATGCCGCACGCGATCTACGCCCACAGCGCGCTGGCGCGTGACCGCTTCGCGCCCGCGAAAAACGTCGACCGTGCACCACGCTTCGTCTCGCTCGTTCCTCGCTCGCTCAGCGACCGGGACGAGGACCGCACGGACGGCGTCCCGCACACCCTCAGCGACCGGGATGAGGGCGGCACGGACGGCGCACGCAATCACCCGCGCAGCGACCGGGATGAGGACCGCACGGACGGCGTCCCGCACACCCTCAGCGACCGGGATGAGGGCGGCACGGACGGCGCACGCACTCACCCGCGCAGCGACCGGGGCGAGGGCCGCACGGACGTCGGCCCGCACCCGCTCAGCGACCGCAGCACGGCAGACCCGACGCTCGACGAGCTGCGCGGCATCCCCACCCGCCGCCTGCTGCGCGCGACCAAGTGGGACGTCACGGTCGCGATGCTGATCGCGGGGACCGTGAACCTGTGCATCCTGCTGCTGGCCGCGGCGAACCTCGCCGGCGTGCCGGGCACCGACTCGCTCGAAGGCGCCTACGCCGCGCTGTATGCCGGGCTCGGACCGCTGGTCGCGACGCTGTTCGCCGTCGGCCTGCTCGCCAGCGGCCTCGCCAGCACGTCCGTCGGCGCGTACGCGGGCGCCGAGATCATGCACGGCCTGCTGCATCTGCGCGTCCCCCTGCTGGCGCGGCGGCTGGTCACGCTGATTCCCGCGCTCGTGATCCTTGCCCTCGGGTTCGACCCGACCCTCGCGCTGGTGCTGAGCCAGGTGGTGCTGTCGTTCGGCATCCCCTTCGCGCTCGTGCCGCTCGTCGCCCTGACGGCGAACCGTGACGTGCTGGGCGGGTTCCGCAACCGCGTGTGGACGACGATCGCAGGGATGGCGGCATCCGTCTTCCTCATCGCGCTCAACGCGGTGCTGCTGTTCCTCGTGCTCACCGGCTGAGGGCCCCCGGGTAGCCTGGTGGCCGTGCCCTCACCCGCGGTCGATGACTACCTGAAGACGATCTACCACCACACCGAGTGGCAGGACGAGCGCATCACGCCGTCGCAGCTGGCCGCCGAGCTGGGGCTCGCGCCGTCGAGCGTGACCGAGATGGTGCAGAAGCTCGCGGCGCAGGGGCTCGTGACGCATCGCCCGTACGGTCCGGTGTCGCTGAGCGAAGAGGGCGAGCACCGTGCCGCGGCGATCATCCGCCGCCACCGGCTCATCGAGACGTGGCTGGTGCGCGAGTTCGGCTACTCATGGGACGAGGTGCACGACGAGGCCGAGGTCCTCGAGCACTCGATCAGCGACCGCCTGCTCGAGGGCATCGACGAGCGCCTCGGGCGCCCTCGGTTCGATCCGCACGGCGATGCGATCCCGGATGCCGCCGGCCACGTCCACCGCGAGCCCTTCATCCTGCTCGGCCAGGCGCCGGCGGGCCATGTCGGCCGGGTGCTGCGCGTGAGCGATCGCGACCCCGACCTGCTGCGCGCCGTGGAGGCGTCCGGCGTGGCCGTCGGGACGACCGTGACGGTGATGGATGCCGCCGGCCTCCGCATCGGTGAGACGCCGGTCACCCTCCCCGCTGCCGCCGCCGACGCGGTGTGGCTGAGCGCCTGACGCCTCCGGGCACGGCCCGGCCTCAGAAGAACAGCACGCCCGCGAGGTAGCTGACGCCCATCGTGCCGAGGCCGACGGCGAGGCTCCGGATCAGCATGCGCACGGCCGACAGTCTGCCGACGCCCGCCGCGACGAGGGACGTGAGCGCGAGCGACACCACGACCGCGACGATGATGGCCCAGGTCTCGATCGCCACGGGCGCGAGGAACGTGATGAGCACCGGGATGGCCGCGCCGATCATGAACGCCACGGCCGTCTCCAGTCCCGCCCACCAGGGCGCCGTGGGATGGGTGATCTCTTCGATGCCGTGCTCGGCGTCCAGCTGCGCCGACAGCGCATCGCGCGCCATGAGCTGCTGCGCCACCTCGTGCGCGAGGTCGGCCGTGAGCCCGCGGGACTCCCAGTACGCGGCCAGCTCGGCCAGTTCGCCGGCGGGGTCGCGCTCGATCTCGGCCTGCTCCTCGGCGGCGAGCTCCAGCTCGGCCTCGCGTTCGGCGGCCACCTCGGCCCACTTCGCGCCGCCGGCGCTGAGACCGCCCGCGAGCATCGCCGCGATGGACGTGAACAGCAGCAGACGGTCGCCCGCACCGGCCCCCGCGAAGCCCTGCAGCAGACCGGCCGTCGCGATGATGCCGTCGTTCGCGTCGATGGCCCACGACGTCTCGCGCACGCGCACGAGGAACCGCGACCACAGCGACGCTTCCTCGGTCATGCGACCTCCTGCGGTCAGTCTGGCAGTCGCACCGGCCGCCGGCATCCACACCCCCACGACACCGAATCGGATCCGCATCCACGGACCCGCCGATCGACACGCCGACGCCGACGCCGACGCCGTCCCCCGGCGTGTTGCGCCGTCCGTCCGTACGTGCGGATCCGATTCTGCGAGAAGTGGATGCCGCGAACCGGCCGAGCCCGAAGACCGCGGCGCCGGGAGGCCCCGCGACCACGGCACCGGGACGCCCCGCGACCACGGCACCGGGAGGCCCCGGTCGCGCGTGGAGCCAGCCACATTCGTACACGCGGATCCGCTTACGCGGACCAGCCAGGCGACACGCCGACGCCGACGCCGTTCCCCCGGCGTGTTGCGTCGTCCGTCCGTACGTGCGGATCCGATTCTGCGAGAAGTGGATGCCGCGAACCGGCCGCGCCCGAAGACCGCTGCACCGGCCGACCCGGTCGCACGCAGATCCGCCCCGCGACCGCGCAGCGGGCTGTCAGCGGCCGGCGGCGACGGCGGCGGCCTGCGCGAACGGCCAGGCCACGCCCGTCGCGTTCTCGGCGAACGACCACAGGCGTGCGGCGACGTCGGGATCGCGCGTGATCTTGGCGGCCGTCTGCCGCCGCGGCTCGCCGCGCGAGCCGGTTCGCGGACCCCAGAACTCGCCGCCCTCGACCTCGGGGTCGACGAGTGCCCGCACGAGCGGCCAGGCGCCGTGCTCCTTGGACTGGGCAGCGATGGCCTGCAGGTTGTCGGCGAACCGCTTGGCGCGCGACGGCTCGTTCACCCCGACGATGCCGGGCGTGCGACCGCCCGTGGAGTACCCGGGGTGGGCGACGACGCTCTCGACGGGCACTCCCGCCTCGCGCAGGCGGCGGTCGGCCTCGAAGCCGAGCGACGTCGTCGCGACCTTGGACTGCACGTAGGCGCGCCAGGCAGAGTAGCCCTCTGTGAGCTGCGGATCCACGGGGTCGTACGGCGTGAGCGCGGTCGACATGCTGCCGACCCACACCATGCGGCCGGAGGCCTCGGCGAGCGCGGTCAGCAGCTCGCCGGCGAGCGCGAAGTGCCCGAGCGCGTTGGTGGCGAACACCACCTCGTGCCCGTCGACCGTGGATTCGCGGGTCTTCGGCGCGTGGACGATGCCGGCGTTCAGCAGCACGCCGTCGAGCGGCCCGCGACCGCGCACGGAGGCAGCGGCCGAACGCACCGAGCCGAGGTTGGACGTGTCGAGGATGAGCGGCTCGGTCGCGTCGGGTGCGGCATCCACGACCCTCCGCCGGATGGCGGCGCGAGCGGCCGACAGGCGGTTGGGGTGCCGGGCCGACATGATGACCTTCGCCCCCGCGCGCGCGAGCTGCTCGGACGCGAAATACCCGAGGCCGGCGTTGGATCCGGTCACGAGGTACACGCGGCCGGTCAGGTCGGGAAGGCTGCGGGGGTCCCACGTCACGGCTTCGACCCTACGCCCGCCGGGCACCTAGTCTTTACGCATGCGCACCCGGTCCGACATCGAATGCTGGCTCACCGACATGGACGGCGTGCTGGTGCACGAGAACACACCGATCCCCGGGGCCTCCGAGCTGCTCGAGCAGTGGCGCGATCAGGGCGTGCCGTTCCTCGTGCTGACCAACAACTCGATCTTCACGCCGCGCGATCTGTCGGCGCGGCTGCGCGCCTCGGGGCTCATCGTGCCGGAGGAGTCGATCTGGACCTCGGCCCTGGCCACCGCCGATTTTCTGGCGTCGCAGATGCCCGGCGGGTCGGCGTTCGTGATCGGCGAGGCGGGACTCACGACGGCCCTGCACGAGGCCGGCTTCATCATGACCGAGACCGAGCCCGACTACGTCGTCGTCGGCGAGACCCGCAACTACTCGTTCGAGGCGATCACCAAGGCGATCCGCTTCATCAACGGCGGTGCCCGGTTCATCGCGACCAACCCCGACGCGACCGGTCCGTCGACCGAGGGCGTGCTGCCGGCGACCGGAGCCATCTCGGCGCTCATCACGAAAGCGACCGGCATGGAGCCGTACGTCGTCGGCAAGCCCAACCCCATGATGTTCCGCTCCGCCATGAACCGCCTCGGCGCGCACTCCGAGAACACCGGCATGATCGGCGACCGCATGGACACCGATGTCGTCGCAGGCATCGAGGCGGGTCTGCACACGGTGCTCGTGCTGACGGGCATCAGCGACGCCGCCGAGATCGCGCGCTACCCGTTCCGCCCCGACGAGGTGCTCTCGTCCGTCGCCGAGCTGCTCGACGCCGAGCCCGTGGAGTCCGAGGATCCGCAGCTGCTCTGACCCTCCTTGCCCCCGGCATGGGTGAAGTGGATGCCGGGCGCCCGGCATCCACTCCCCCGCGGTCGGCGGTCGCAGATCTTGGCGACTCGCCAACAACCCCCCACCCCAAGCGTCGTTCCTGGCGACTCGCCAGAAACGACACCAGGCGAACCCGCCCGCAGATCGTGGCGACTCGCCGACAACCCCCGCCCCAAACGCCGTTCCTGGCGACTCGCCAAGAACGACACCAGCCGAGCCCGCCCGCAGAACGTGGCGACTCGCCAACAACCCCGTCGCCGAGGCCGACGCGAGCGGCCGGGTCCGCAGCGCCCGCCTCCCGAGGTCGATCGCGTCAGACTGCGACGATGGCCCGCACGTCGAGGTCGGCCGCATCGAGGCGGGCGCGCACGTCGGCGTCGAGCACGAGGTCGGCGGCGCCGAGCAGCTCCTCCAGCTGGGCCACGGTCGACGGACCGATCACGGGGATCACCGGCACGTCACCGCCCAGCAGCCAGGCCAGCGCCACCTGGTTGGGTGTCGCGCCGAGCTCGGCGGCCACATCGTGCAGCACGCGCACGCGGTCGCGGTTGGACGCGTGGCGCATCGCGGGCCACAGCGGCTTGTCGTCGCGGGTGAAGGCGCCCTGGTGCAGCGGCGAGTACGCGGTGATCGTGAGCGGCGGACGGCCGTCGACGCCCGCGGCGGCGACGTAGTCGAGCAGGTCGACCGACACGTCGTTCGTGCGGCCGAACCCCGGGCTCGGGTACACGTAGCTGTACCCCTGCTGGATCACGCCGTACGGGTCGACGCCCTGCCGCAGCGCCTCCTCGCGCGCCTCGACGAGGCGCCAGACGGCGATGTTCGAGATGCCCGAGATGCCGACGAGGCCCTCGCGCTGCAGCTCGCCGAACGCGGCGACGGTCTCGGCCACCGGCGTCTCGCGGTCGTCGACGTGGCCGTAGAGCACGTCGAGGCGGTCGATGCCGAGGTGGCGCAGGCTCTCGCGCGCCTCCCAGGCGACGATCTCGGCCGACAGACCCTGGAAGTTGGTCGGCTCGACGTTCTGCAGCGGCAGCGCCGGGTCCTTCTTGGCCGCGCCGAGCTTGGTCGCCAGGCGCACATCCCCGAGCCCGCCCCGACGCGCGATCCAGTCGCCGAGCACGTCCTCGCTGTCGCGGCCGTGGCCGCCGGCCCAGGCGCTGTAGTTGTTGGCGGTGTCGACGAACGTGCCGCCCGCCTCGACGAAGCGGTCGAGGATCTGCCGCGACGTCGCCGCATCGGTGAGGGTGCCGAAGTTCATGGCACCGAGGCACAGGGTCGAGACCTCGAAAGAGGTGCTGCCGTTCGAGATGGTGCGGTACTGCATGGTGTTCCCTTTCTGCGTCGTGGTCCCATGCTCCGACGGGAACGGTCTGGGAGTACGATCCGATTCCATGGCAGAACTCCAGACCAATTCCGTCGCCTGGGAAACGCTGCTGGACCTCACGCCGTACGAGGGGCCTCGCCATCTGCGGCTAGAGGCGGCGGTGCGGGATGCCGTCGCCTCCGGTCGCCTGCCCGCCGGGGTCGCCCTGCCCCCGAGCCGGCTGCTCGCGGCGTCGCTCGGCGTCTCGCGATGGGTGGTCACCGAGGTGTACGGCCGGCTCACCGCCGAGGGGATCCTCGATGCCCGCACCGGGTCGGCCACGCGGGTGGCGGCGTCGGTCGGCATCACCGCTCCGCGCCCGGCCGCGGACCCCGTCGCTCCGCTGCGCCGCCCGCGCTTCGACCTCGCCCCCGGCGTGCCCGACCTGCGGCACGCGCCCCGGGCGCTGTGGCGGCGAGCGGTGTCGGACGTGCTGGCCGAGACTCCGGACGCCGATCTGTTCCGGCTCGACCCCGACGTCCCCGAGGCCCGCGTCGCCGTCGCCGCATATCTCGCGCGGTCCCGCTTCGCGCGCGCCGATGCCGCGGCGGTCGTCGTGACCCACGGCGCGACCGACGGCATGCGACGCGTCGCACGGGCGCTCCGCGGCCTCGGCCACACCGCGTTCCTCGTCGAGGATCCGTCATGGTCGCGCATGCGCGAGGTGGCCGCCGCCGAGGGGCTCGCCTCGGTGCCCGTCCCGGTGGACGAGCACGGGGTGGACGTCGCGGCGCTGGTGGCGGCATCCACCCGCACCGGCGCCCGCGCCGCGCTGGTGACGCCCGCGCACCAGTTCCCCGTCGGCGCCGCGCTGTCGCCCGAGCGGCGGGAGCGCCTGCTCGCCTGGGCCCGCGCGTGCGACGGCGTCGTGGTCGAGGACGACTACGACGCCGAGTTCCGCTACGACCGACGGCCCGTCGGCGCCTTGCAGGCCATGGCGCCCGACCGCGTCGTGCTGGCCGGCAGCCTCAGCAAGACGGCATCCCCCGCCCTCGGCGTCGGCTGGCTGGTGCTGCCGCCGTGGCTGCAGGCGGCGGTGCGGGATGCCGGCGGCCCCGCGCCCTCGACGCTCGATCAGCTGACGCTCGCGCGGTTCCTCACGAGCGGCGGTCTCGACCGGCACCTCCGGGCCGCCCGCACGCGGTACCGCCGCCGACGGGAGGCGCTGCTCGATGCGCTCGGCAGGGCGCTTCCCGGATGCCGCGTGTCGGGCATCGCGGCGGGCCTGCACGTCGTGCTCGACCTGCCACCGGGCGTGCGGGCGGCAGACGTCGTGCGCGCCGCCGAGCGCCATGACCTCGGCCTCACCGACATCCGCCGCTACCGCCTGTCACCGGACGCGCCGGCGCCCGAGCGGCTCGTCCTGGGGTACGGCAACCTCGCCGACCCGCTCGTCGATGAGGCCGTGCGTCTGCTGGCGCAGGTCGTGCGCGAGCAGACCGAATCGGTTCACTTGCGCTGAACGTACAGGCCGGGCCCCGGATCCGCGTACGTTCAGCGCAAGTGAAACGGTGCGGTGGGCCGGTAGGGTCGCGGCATGATCTCGCAGACCGAGCAGACGATCCTGCTGTCGATCTCGGCCGTCATCGTGCTCACGTCACTGATCGTCGTGGCGTGGCAGCTGTGGAACCGGCGCGGCAAGGGCGACTGAGAGCGAACGCGCGTCCGTCGTTTCGTCCAGGTGGTCGCGCGCTTCTCCCATGTTCCCGCGGTGGGCGGCGACGTAATCTCGGTGCGCACCATCCAGACGAGGCTGTCCCGTCTGCATCGCAAGGGAGCATGTATGTCCATTTCTGCAGGTCGCCGCACCCGAGCGGCGACCCTTCTCGCCGGTGGCGTCGCCGCCGCGCTCGTCCTCGCCGGCTGCGCCGGCACCGCCGGCGAGCCCGCTGCCGACGGACCGGTCGAGATCACCTTCCAGTCGTGGGTCCCGAACATCGATCGCGCCGTCGACGCTTTCAACGACGCGCACGACGACATCCACGTCACGCTCGAGACGATCACCGCCGGTCCCGACGGCGGATACGCGACGATGCTGTCGGCCGTGAAGGCAGGCGACCCCGCCGACGTCGTTCAGCTCGGCTACGACGCGATCCCCGACTTCCTCATCAACGACGCGCTCGAAGACATCACGCCGTATGTGAAGGACTCCGAGGATCTCTTCGTGCCGTGGCAGTGACAGACCGGCGTCTTCGGCGACAAGGTCTACTCGATCCCTCAGGCGTCGGGACCGTTGGGTCAGTTCTATCGCGCGGACGTGTTCGCCGAGCTCGGCATCGAATACCCCCAGACATGGGACGAGTTCTACGAGGCCGCGAAGGTCGTGCGGGCTTCCGACCCGAACCGCTACATCGCCGCGTTCGCGTTCAACCAGGCGCCGTGGATGATCGGTCTGGCGCAGCAGGGTGGGGCCAACTGGTTCACTCCCGAAGGGGACTCATGGAACGTCTCGATCGACGGCGCCGAGACCGTCAAGGTCGCGGAGTTCTGGCAGAAGCTCATCGATGAGGACCTCGTCAAGATCGAGGCGGACTTCTCCAGCGAGTGGAACGCCGACCTCCAGAACGGCAACATCCTGACGTGGATCTCCGGCTCGTGGGCCGACGCGATCCTGCGCGGCACCGCCCCCGACACGGCCGGCTCCTGGGGCGTCGGCCCGGTGCCGCAGTGGGCGGCGGGTGAGAACGTCTCGGCGACGTGGGCCGGCGGCTCGGCGAACGCCGTGCTGAAGGGCTCGAAGAACCCCGAGGCCGCCGCGGAATTCGCGGTGTGGCTCAACTCGAACACCGACAGCGTGAGCCTTCTCACCGAGATCGGCGCGGGATGGCCGTCGATTGTCGACACCGACGCCATCGCGTCACTGCAGGACGCGCCCGAGGTCTTCGCCTTCTACGGCGGGCAGGACATCTGGGATGTCTTCGCCGAGTCCGACAAGGCCGTCGACACGTCGTGGTCATGGCCGCCCTTGTCGTCGACGCTCTTCGCGAGCCTCACCGACAACGTGAAGGCCGCCGTCGATGCGGGCACGCCGCTGCCCGAGGCGTACGCCAAGACCCAGACCGACATGATCGCGGCGCTCGAAGAGCGCGGCATCTCGGTCGACTGACACCTGACGGGGTGGGCCGCTGCGCGGCCCACCCCGTCGCCATCTCTGAGAGAGCGCCCGTGAGTCTCGCTGTCCGCACCCCTCTGTCCGCCTCGTCGCCGGAAACCGACCCCGTGGCCGGGCGTCGACGACGGCGCCTGCCCGGAGCCGTGTGGGTCCTCGTCCTGCCATTCGTGGTGATGTTCGCCGCGTTCTTCGTCGCACCGATCGTCTACGCCGTGGTGCAGAGCATGTTCACCACGAAGAGCTCCGGTCTCGGCTACGGCGCGCCTGAGACGGTATTCGTCTTCTTCGACAACTACGCGCGCGCCCTCTCGGACCCGGCCTTCGTCGAGAGCCTGGGTCGCCTGGTGCTGTTCTCGGCGATCCTCGTCCCTCTCATGGTGGTCACGGCGCTGGGCCTCGCACTGCTGCTGGACTCCGGGCGCGCGAAGCTGCCGCGTCTCTTCCGTGTGGTGTACTTCGCGCCGTACGGCGTTCCCGGGGTCGTGGCGACGCTGCTGTGGGGCTTCCTCTACGTTCCCGCGACGAGCCCGGTGCTGCAGCTCCTCGGCTTCGCCGGCGTGAGCTTCGACCCGCTCGCCAGCGGCACCGTGCTGTTCTCGATCGCGAACATCGCGCTGTGGGGGTTCGCGGGCTACAACATGGTGATCCTGATGGCGGCGTTGAACGCCATCCCGTCGGAACTGTACGAAGCGGCGCGGGTCGACGGCGCATCCGGCTGGGCCACGGTATGGCACATCAAGCTGCCGCTGGTGCGTCCCTCGATCATTCTCGTCACGGTCTTCACGATCATCGGCACGCTCCAGCTCTTCGTAGAACCACTGGTCCTGCGGCCGCTCACGACGGCGATCAGTTCGACGTACACGCCGAACCTCGCCGCGTACAACCAGGCGTTCGCACAGAGCAATCCGAACTTCGCCGCGGCGATGGCCGTCATCGTCGCGATCCTCGGCTTCGCCTTCTCGTTCGGATTCCTCCGCCTTGTCAACCGGAAGGGGAACCGCGCATGGTGACCTCGGTCCACTCCGCCCCACGAACCCGTCCGGCCGACTCCGCTCCGGTCGGGACACCGCCGGCGCCGTCCCGGCGCCATCGCGGCGGTCTGCGCGGCGGCGCCGTCAGCGCCGTCGCCGTCAACGCCGTGCTCATCGTCGCGGGCATCTACTTCGTCCTGCCCCTGGTGTGGGTCATCGTCGCCGCGACCAAATCGCCCGCCGACCTCTTCGGCACGTTCGGCCTGTGGTTCTCGGACTCTCCGCAGGCATGGCAGAACCTCGTCGCGCTGTTCACGCAGGACGGCGGCGCCTTCTCGCGATGGGTCCTCAACAGCATCGTCTACTCGGGCGTCGGCGCGTTCGTCGCGATGGTGATCTCGGCGGCGTGCGGCTACGCGATCGCGAAGTTCCCCTTCCGCGGCCGAGAGCTGCTGTTCTCGGTCATCCTCGGGGGCGTGCTGGTTCCCGCCACCGTGATCGCCCTTCCGCTGTACTTCCTGCTCAACACCTTCGGTCTCACCGGCACCTACTGGGCCGTGCTCCTCCCCAGCATGGTGAGCCCGTTCGGTGTGTACCTGGCTCGCATCCACGCCAACGCGAGCGTGCCCGACGAGGTCATAGAGGCGGCACGCCTGGACGGAGCGGGAGATCTCCGCATCTTCGCCTCGATGGCGACTCGCATGATGATGCCGGCGATGGTCACGATCTTCCTCTTCCAGTTCGTGACGATCTGGAACAACTATCTGCTGCCACTGGTCATGCTCAACGACACGTCGACGTTCCCCGTCACCCTCGGCCTGACCCTCTGGAACGGCCAAACGCAGCGCGACCCGATGTTCTACTCGCTCGTCGTCGCCGGGTCGGCGGTGTCTGCTCTGCTGCTGGTCACGCTCATGACGGCCCTGCAGCGTTTCTGGCGCGCGGATCTCACCGCCGGTGCCACCAAGGGCTGATCTCAGCCCTTGCGGTGTGAGCGGTATGCACGCGGGCTCATGCCATGGGTGCGCCGGAACTGGCGTGAGAAGTAGAAGGGATCGTCGAGTCCGACGAGCCGGCCGATCTCGGCGACCGGCAGATCCGTGGTGTCCAACAGAGATCGGGCGCGCGCCATCTTGAGCGCGTTGTGGTAGGCGAGCACTCCGCCGCCGGTCGCGTCGCGGAAGAGCGCCGCGAGGTGCGACGGCGAGACACCGACCATCGCGGCGAGCTCGGCGACCTGTACGCGACCGTCGACGCGCTCCTCTAGGTACCGCATCGCTCGCTCGACCGGCGCTCCCTCCCCGGGCAGCACGCGATCTACCGAGAGCTGCGTGAAGAGCCGCCACGCGATGCCGGCGGTGGCGGTCAGCCGTGCCGGGGTCGTGTCGCGGGCCAGTGCGACCGAGATCTCGTCGAGCAGCGATGTCACGCGGTCGACCTCACGCAGAGAAAGGGCGAGCCGGTCCGGGCGCACGCCCACGGCGTCGACGAGCTCGGGGACGTCGGTGCCGCGCACATGGCACCACCAGATCGTCCAGGGGTCGGACGTGCTCGCTCCGTAGGAGTGCGCCACGCCGCCCGGGATCACGATCGCCGTCGAACTGCCGACTCGCGTCCGCACGCCGCCGGCCTCGACCCAGCCGGCACCGGATACGCACACGATCACGATGGTCTCCGTTGCGCCGGCCGGCCGATGCCGCGCGTGGTGCTCGGCGCGCGGGAAATACCCCGCGTCCGTCACCACCATTCGCCGCGTGACCGGCCTCACGAGCGCGGCCTCCACAAGCGGCCGCGGCACGACGCTCAGTCTCTCCCGCTCGAATCCGTCGGCTCTCTCCACTCCGGCATCCTGTCACACGGGATCATTGAATCATCCATGTTCTAGACACGTTCGACCATTCTCACGCAACGTGCCCGGCCATAGTTTTGCCAGGTGAGCGCAAACGACGTCCCCCCGAGCCGCATCCAGCTCCCCGCCGCACCCGCCGATCAGGCGGCGATCCTCGCTGCCGGCGGCGTCGCCTGCTGGAGCGCGCCGCTGTGGATCGACACCTACGCGGCGGGCCAGCCCGATCCATTCCCACTCTTCCTCGACCGCCGCGTGTACCAGGGTTCGAGCGGCAAGGTGTATCCGCTGCCCATGATCGACAGCGTCGCCCACGACAAGTCGCCGCGGCAGTGGCAGGCGATCCACCTCGAGAACGCGTACGTGCGCCTCACACTTCTTCCCGAGCTCGGCGGGCGGATCCACATCGGCTATGACAAGGTCGCCGGTTACGATTTCTTCTACCGCAACAACGTGATCAAGCCCGCTCTGGTGGGGCTCGCCGGTCCGTGGATCTCCGGCGGCGTGGAGTTCAACTGGCCGCAGCATCATCGCCCTGCGACCTTCCTGCCCGTGGATGCCCGGATCCAGCGCGAGGACGACGGCGCCGTCGTGGTGTGGCACAGCGACTTCGACCCGCTGCAGCGCATGCGCGGCCTGCACGGCGTACGCCTCCGGCCGGGCTCGTCGCTGATCGAGGTGGAGGCGGCGCTCCACAACCGCACTGACATCCCACAGACGTTCCTGTGGTGGGCGAATGTCGCGGCCCGCTCTCACGCGCATTACCAGTCGTTCTTCCCCGATGACGTGAAGTACGTGGCCGACCACGCGCGACGCGCCATCACCGCCTTCCCGCGCGCCGATCGCCCGTACTACGGCGTCGACTACCCGGCGCTCGCGGCGGAGCGCGACGGCGCAGATCGCATCGATGTCTACAGCAACATCCCGGTGCCGACGTCGTACATGATCACGGACACGGAGGAGTCCTTCTTCGGCGGCTACGACCACACCGCAGACGCAGGATTCGTCCACTGGGCCGACCGGGCCGCCTCGCCGGGCAAGAAGATGTGGACATGGGGGGACGGCCCGATCGGCCGGGCGTGGGACGACCAGCTGACCGACGGTGACGGCCCGTACGTGGAGCTCATGGCAGGTGTGTACACCGACAACCAGCCCGACTTCAGCTGGCTGCTGCCGGGTGAGACCAAGCGCTTCCGCCAGTACTGGTATCCGCTCCACCGCACCGGCGCGGTGCGGCAGGCGACGACGGATGCCGCGATCGGCGTACGGGCCGAGGGCGCTGGCATCCGAATCACCGCCATCGCGACCCAGCGCTTCGAGGACGCAATCGTAGAAGTGCGAGACGGCGGCGAGCTGGTCCACGAGTGGACGGTCGACCTCGCCCCCGACGCCCCCTTCGCCGTCACCGCCGCGGTCGCCGCGGACGCTCCTCGTCTCGAGGTGCGCGTCGCACACGGCGGAAGGCCACTGGTGGAGTGGCGCGCTCGCGCGGGCGAGGCGCAGGAACCCTGGATCGCGACCGCCCCCGCGCAGCCCGGTGAGATCGCATCGAACGACGAGCTCTACACGACAGCAGTGCACCTGCTGCAGTACCGCCACCCCAGTCGCTCGGCCGTGCCGTACCTCGAGGAGGCACGGCAGCGTGACCCTGGCGACTCCCGCGCCGCCACCGCGCTCGGTGCATGGCATCTGGCCCGCGGGGAGTACGCGCGAGCTCGCGCCGCGCTCGAGTCGGCGTGGACACGGCTGACGCGCCGCAACCTCAATCCCCGCGACGGTGAGACTGCGTACCTGCTGGGTCTCGTCGCGGAGCGCGAAGGAGACACGCGGAGCGCTGACCGGTGGTACGCCAAGGCCGGCTGGAACGCCGCGTTCACGCCGGCGGCGGCGCTGGGCAGAGCCCGCCTGGCCCTGCGCGAGGGCCGGGCGCAGGCTGCGATCGAACTCGCGCGCACGTCCGGCGACATCCCCGAAGCGCGTCGTATCGAGGTGCTCGCGCTGGCGCGCCGCGGCGACGCTGCCGCTTCCCGGGCCCTCCTCGACCGGCTGCACGGGGCCGATCCGCTCGATCCCGCCACCCGTGCGCTGTGCGGCGATCCCGCCGACCGCGATGCGCGGACCCTTCTCGATGTCGGCGCGGAACTGGCTCGCGCCGGCGCACTCGACGAGGCGCTCGCGATCACCGCACGCGCCATCGAGACGACGCCGGCCGCAGGTCTCGCCGGCCCGCTCCGGCATTACCTGCGCGCGCACTGGCTCGAACAGGCAGGCCGGACGGACGAGGCGGCGGCCGAGCGCGAGACGGCACGGCAGGTTCCCGCGGACCTCGCCTTTCCTGCGGGACTCGACCAGTACGACGCCCTCATGTCGGCGGTCGTCGCGGACCGGACCGACGCCGTGGCGGCAGGGTTGCTGGGCATGTGGCTGCTTGACGCACGCCGGGAGTCCGATGCGCTCACGCACCTGCGGGCGGCGTCGGCCGCCGGGTCGTCCGACCCTGTCGTGTGGCGCAACCTCGCGATCGCGCTGGTGGCGGCCGCAGACGACGAGGCGGGCGCCGACGCAGCGCTCGCGCACGCACTCGCACTTCGCCCGGAGCCCCGTCTCGTGTTCGAGCGGGACGTGCTCGCGGTGCGCCGCGGCATGGACGCCGCGACCCGCCTCGCTCTTCTCGAAGAGCACCGATCGCTGCTCGACGAACGCGACGACCTGGCCGTCCGGCACGTGTCGCTGCTGCTGGATGCGGGCCGTGTCGACGAAGCGTGGGAGATCCTGACGACCCGACGGTTCCGACCGTTCGAGGGTGGCGAAGGCCTCGTCATCGCGGCCTTCGATCGCGCGTCATGTCTTCTCGCAGAACGGCTCATGCGAGCCGCGCCCGATGATGCCGCCGCACTGCTGCAGTCGGGCTTCGTCCCACCGGCCTCGCTGGGCGAGGGGCGTCACCCCGCCGAACGCCCGGTCCAGCGCTGGGTACTCCTCGGTCGTGCTCGCGCGGCGGGAGGCGATGCGGCGGGGGCGCGCGAGGCCTGGCGGGCGGCCGTCGAGCCCACCCCGCTCGCGGTGTCACCGCGAGAGGCCGACGAATCCACGTATTGGACCGGCGTCGCCCATCTGCACCTCGGCGACGCCGCCGGCGCGGCGGCCTCGTGGGCTGCACTGGAGTCCCGCGCCTCGGCGCTGCGGGCCGCGCCCGACGAGGTGGACTACTTCGCCACCTCCGTGCCTGAGCTGACGTTGTTCGACGCCGCGACGGCGACGGCGCGAGCGGCGACAGCGGACGCGCTCGAGAGCCTCGCCGCACGCGGTCGCGCTCTGGACCCCGCTGTCCTGGCAGCGACCCGGTGGGAAAGGATCGACGCATGACCGAGCGCTACCTGGGATCCGGGACGATCGAACGCGACGAATCGTCGCTCACCGGACCGGTGCCGGCGCACCTGCCGCGGCGGCTCACGATCATCCTGTGGGACTTCTCGTGGTACACCCAGGCGGGCCCCGGCGAACCGTACGAGGATCTGGACGCGGCGGTCGCCGACGCCGCCGCGCTCGGCTACAACGCGATCCGCATCTGCGCCGCGCCGCTGCTGCTGTTCGGCGGCCTCGGACTCGACGACCTCGCGCGCGACCTCGAGATCGAAGGCCTCGGCACTGCGCCGGGCGGGGGCTTCTACGGTCAGCGCACGCGGTGGTACGACACGCCGGGCGGCTTCCGCGTCGACCTGCACGCGCGGCTCCTCGCGCTCTTCGATGCCGCGGCGCGCCACGGCATCGTGATCATCCTCGCCAGCTGGGAGTACCAGCAGTCCCCCGCGTTCGCCGCCTCACCGTGGTGGTTCGAAGCGATCGACGCCGTGCCCCTCGACGCCCGCTATCGACTGCTCGCAGACGCGTGGGACCGCATGATCACGTGGCTGACGGCCGAGGGGCATCGCTCGCGCATCGCGCTGGTCGAGCTGCACAACGAGGTCGACTTCTCGATCCTGCCCGCCCCCGAGGACGGCGGCGCCGATGAGATCGTGCGACTGCGGTCGCGGCATCCCGATCTACTCATCACCGCCAGTTACGGCAAGCCACCGCACCTCGCGATGCACCGGGTCCCGGACGGGCTGGGCGCCGCTCAGTTCCACGTCTACAGCTACGGCGTGCTCGACGCCCTTCAGCGGCGCATCGACATCCGCGCGGAGGCGAGCGAGGGTTTTCCGAACGCGACACTGCGTGCGCTCCTGCGTGCGGATGCACCATCGGTCGCGTCCTACGGGCGCGCAGCGGAGTGGAAGCTGCGGGCGACCGTCATCACGGACCAGATGGTCTACGGCTACGACTGGGTCGACCCGCAGGCGTGGGACGCGTGGCTCTTCGAGAATTATCCGCCGTACGAGCAGGTGATGCTCCGCGAGATCGCATCGCGCACCATTGCGATCGCGGCCTGGGCGCGCTGGCACGGCGTCCCGGCCATCATCGGCGAAGGCTGGGTCGGCTACACCCCGCTGCACGGCACATTCGAAGAGAGCAGCATCGGGCGGGCCCTGGCCGAGCACGGCGTACGCACCGCGCTCGACCACGGCATGTGGGGCGTGGTGCTGTGCTCGAACGCGGCACCACACCACCCGATGTGGCAGCTGCGCGAATGGCAGCGGTCGCTCAACGCCGAGATCCTCGCCCGTTGAGTCAGCGGGCGACCACCGCCTCCGCGTCGACCCGGCCGAGCTTGTCGGGGTTGGCGATCGAGTAGATCTGCGTGACGCGGCCGTCCTCGACGGTGAGCGTGACGACGCCGGCCAGGGCGCCGTCGAGCTCCATGCGGATGCCGGGCATGCCGTTGATCCACGCCGGCGTCGCGACGAGGGTGCCGGTGAGCTTGGCCATGCTGCCGACGAGGTAGCGCGCGAGCTTGTCGGATCCGATGATCGGCCGGCGCGCCGCGCCGCGGACCTTGCCGCCGCCGTCGGCGACCGACACGACATCGGGTGCCATGACGTCCATGAGCGCCTGGATGTCGCCCGTGTTCAGGGCCGCGACGAAGCGCTCGACGACCTCCTCATGCTCGGAGGGCATCACGGTCACCCGCGGGCGGCGCGCGGCGACGTGGTCCTTGGCCCGGTGCGCGATCTGCCGCACCGCCGCGGGCGTCTTGCCGACGGCATCCGCGATCTCGTCGTAGGGCACGTCGAACACCTCGCGCAGCACGAACACCGCCCTCTCGGCGGGCCCCAGCGTCTCGAGCACCGTGAGCATCGCGATCGACAGGCTCTCGGCAAGCTCGACGTCCTCGGCCACATCGGGGCTCGTCAGCAGCGGCTCGGGCAGCCACTCGCCGACGTAGTCCTCGCGGCGACGCGACAGCGTGCGCAGCTGGTTGAGCGCCTGCCGCGTCACGATCCGCACGAGGTACGCGCGCGGCTCGTGGATCGTGCTCCGGTCGACGGCCGCCCAGCGCAGCCACGACTCCTGCAGCACATCCTCCGCGTCGGCGGCCGAGCCGAGCATCTCGTACGCGACGGTGAACAGCAGATTCCGGTGCTCGACGAACGGGTCGTCGGCCTGGGGCGTGCTCATGCGCGCGAGCCTACGCGGCCGACCCGACGGCCGAGGCGGCGGCAGGCCGTGTCGCCAGCGGCGCCAGACCGCAGGCATCCGCGAACTCCTCGGAGTGGATGCCGAGCGCCACGTTCATGCGCGCGCTCATGTTCATGAACGCGACGCGTGCGGCCAGCTCGATGAGCCCCGCCGGTCCGAGGTCGGCGAGCAGCGCGTCCGAGAGCTCGTCGGTCACGGTCGGGGACGTCTCGCACATGGCCTCGGCGTACTCCATGACGCGGCGCTCGAGCGGGGTGAACACCGTCGACTCGCGCCAGCGCGGCACCTCGCGCACCTTCGTCTCGTCGAGGCCGTGGTTGTGCGCCATGAAGTAGTTGTAGTCGAGGCAGAAGCTGCAGCCGATCGTGGCCGCCGCGGCCATGACGGCGTACGACGCGAGGTTCGCGTCGAGCTCATGCCAGCCCTCGGTCTTGCGTCCGATGCTCATCGAGTCCTGCATGACGCCCTGGTGGTGCCACAAGACGCCGAGGGAGTCGGGGACCTTTCCGGCCATCCTGCGTGCGGCCGTCTTGATGACGGCGCCCTTCAGGCCGGTGATCTCGGCGGCGGGGATGCGGGCGGTCGTGCTCATGTCTTCCTCCGATGTGTCGTGGAACGAGTCCTTCGCACATGAGGACACCGGCCGCCGCCGGCGTGTGACACCTCGCTGGGATTACTGCGGTGCGAGCCCCAGGTCGTCCAGGTCGATGGCTGCGAGCCACTGCAGCCCCTCGGCCTCGACGGCGGCCTGCGCGCCGGTCTTGCGGTCGACGATGACGGCCACGGCCACGGGCTCTGCCCCCTCGCGACGCAGCGCCTCGACGGCCTTGAGCGCCGACTGCCCGGTGGTCGAGGTGTCCTCCACCACGACGACGCGCTTGCCGGCGACGTCGGCGCCCTCGATCTGGCGGCCGCGGCCGTGGTCCTTGGGCTCCTTGCGCACGACGAACGCGTCGAGCGGGGCGCCGGTGCGCGCCGACTCGTGCATGATCGCGTTGGCGATCGGGTCGGCGCCGAGCGTGAGGCCGCCGACGGCGACGACGCCGTCCACGTCGCGGATGAGGTCCAGCATGATGCGACCGATGGCCGGCGCGGCGCGGTGGTCGAGCGTCAGCCGGCGCATGTCGACGTAGTACGTCGCCTTCTTGCCGCTGGAGAGCGTGAAGTCGCCGTGGAACACCGCCTCGTCGGTGATGAGGCCGATGAGGCGCTGGCGGTCGGCTTCGAGCTCGGACGTGGAGGCGGCGGTCATGCCGTCGATTCTACGGATGCCGCACCCCCGCGCCCGAGCCCGGTCAGCCGGGTCAGTCGCCGAGGAACCCGCCGATGAACGCGAGGTCGTCGGCGCGGTCGAGGCGGTACACGCCGCCGGTGCCCGCACACGTCTCGTTCTTGCCGAACGACGTGACGCCCGCGATGACGTCCGAGCTGCCGATGAAGTTCGGGCCGCCCGAGTCGCCCGAGCACGTGCCGCCGGTGTGCGCGTTGTTCGACAGGATCAGCGACCCGTCGCCGGTGTAGCCCGTGTTGATCGAGATGAGCTGCGGCGTCGACACCATGCGCAGGCGGTCGGCCTGCGTCTTCCACGACGCGGCGTCGGGGAAGCTCTTCTGCAGGCCGTAGCCCACGGCGGTGAACGTACGGTCCTGCTGGCCCTTCTTGTTCGCCAGCGCGTCGAGCTGGTTCAGCGCCGGCAGCGACGCGTAGTGGTCGAGGATCACCGGCTCGTCGAGCACGACGACGCCGAGGTCGTACAGGTAGAACGCCGCGTCGTCGTACTGCGGGTGCGTGTACGGCGTGCCCGACACCTCGCCGGTGTTCGGGTAGCCGTGGGCCGCGGCATCCCTCACATCGTCGTCGAACCACAGCTCGACGTGGGTCGCCCCGAACGTGCAGTGCCCGGCCGTGACGTACACGGTCGGCGACACGAGCGTGCCGCTGCAGCGCCACGCGGGGCCTTCGTCGTCGAAGGCGACCATGAGGCCGACCTCCGGGTGGCCGTCGCCGTCGGGGACGCCGTCCGTGATGGCCTGTGCCGGCGAGGCGACCGAGAGGAACAGCAGAGCCGCTGCGGCAGCGGCGAACGCGAGCGCGGGTTTGCGCATGTCTTACCCCTTCCCTGGGTAAGCGCGAGCCTGTCAGTCCCCCGCGGTGTCTGACAAGAGGCAGCGATCGACGTCGGCAGCCCCGAATAGGCTGGATCCCATGCGCCTGGCCACCTGGAACGTCAACTCGATCCGCGCGCGGGTCGACCGCATCGTCGACTTCGCGGTGCGCGAGCACATCGACGTGCTCGCGATGCAGGAGATCAAGTGCAAGACCGAGCAGTTCCCGTTCGACCGGTTCGAAGAGGCCGGATTCCACGTCGAGGCCTACGGCTTCTCGCAGTGGAACGGCGTCGCGATCGCGAGCCGTGAGCCGATCACCGACGTGCGCACGGCCTTCCCCGGCATGCCCGGGTTCGAGAAGGGCCACAACGGCCCCGGCGCCCCGCAGGAGGCCCGCGCGATGGGCGCGACCATCGGCGGCGTCGAGGTGTGGAGCCTGTACGTGCCGAACGGCCGGTCGCTGGGCGACCCGCACTACTTCTACAAGCTCGACTGGCTGTCGGCCCTCGAGCAGTACACGCGCGAGTCCCTCACGGCCAACCCCGACCTGCCTCTCGCCCTGGTCGGCGACTTCAACATCGCGCCGACGGATGCCGACAACGGCGACCCGACCGTCGTGCAGGGCTTCGCGACGCACGTGTCGCCACCCGAGCGCGAGGCGTTCGCCGCCCTGGAGGCCGCCGGGCTGCAGGACGTGGTGCGCCCGCTGATCCCCACCGGCTACACGTACTGGGACTACAAGCAGCTGCGCTTCCCCCGGAACGAGGGCATGCGCATCGACTTCATCCTCGGCTCGCATGCGATCGCCGACGCGGTGACCGGCGCGACCATCCACCGCGACGAGCGCAAGGGTGAGGCGCCGAGCGACCACGTGCCCGTGGTCGTCGACCTCGACTTCGAGGGCGAGGACGACGACGATCGTCCGATGATCTTCTGACGAGTGGATGCCGCGATCGGCGGCATCCCGATGCTCGACGGATCTCGCTCGAACTTTTTTCTCGCCGCGCGTCATGATCGTGCTCGCCCGGCGTCTTGCAGTGTGTCCCCCCGTTGCGCGTGGGGCCGCTCACCAGCGGTTTCTCAGCGCGCGTCGTTAGCCTGGCGGCGATCTGCCGTCGCCGGCCGAGCCCCTGTAAGCGCCATCCGGCGAGGAGAGAAGTGACCACCCCCACCCGTGCCGTCGCCGACGGACCGTCGCGCGAGCGCTCCGACGAGGAGCTCGTCGCCGCCGCACGCGCGGGCGACGACGCCGCGTACGCGGTGCTGTGGGAGCGTCACGTCGCCAGCGGCCGGAACGCAGCGCGGGCCGTGAGCCCGAACGTCGACCCCGACGACATCGTCTCGGAGGCGTTCACCTCGATCCTCTCGGCGATCCGCAAGGGCGGCGGCCCGCAGGACGGCTTCCGGCCGTACCTGTTCGCGACGATCCGCAACGTCGCCGCCTCGTGGGGGCGCCGCACGCAGGAGACACCGCTCGACGACCTCGACGAGCGGGCGGCCGATTCGGCCGCCGAGTTCGCCGAGCTCGTCGCCGACCGCTCGGTGCTGGCGCAGGCGTTCCGCGAACTGCCCGCACGCTGGCGGGAGCTGCTCTGGTACGTCGAGGTCGAGGGCATGAAGCCGCGCGAGATCGCGCCGCTGCTCGGCATGAGCGCCAACGCCGTGTCGGCGCTCGCGTACCGCGCACGCGAGGGCTTCAAGCAGGCCTGGCTGCAGGCGCACATCAGCGACCCGGCCCGCCCCGCCGAATGCCGCTGGGTGTGCGAGCTGCTCATCGCCAGCGAGAAGAAACCCGTCAAGCGCGGCGACCGCCGCCGCCTCGACGCGCACCTCCAGGAATGTCAGGCGTGCCGCATCGTCGCGGCCGACCTCGAGCACGTGTCGCAGAAGCTCCGCGTGGTGCTGCTGCCTCTTGTCCTAGGCGGGGCTGGGGCCCTTGCCTACACCTCCGATGCCGCCCCGGCCGCGGCATCGGTGGTCGCCGGATCGCCCAGCGGGGGTGGCGGGGCATCCGGCTCCGGGGGACAGGCGC
>NZ_JAEUAW010000012.1 GCF_019511665.1 Microbacterium jejuense | reverse complement strand
GCGTCCCAGGGGCGGCGGCGGCAGGCTGCCCGGGGTGGGCGGCGGCCTGGCTCTCGATCGAGTGCGCGACGTGCTGGGCGCGCTCGATGATCTCGCGGTACTGCTTGCGGGCCGTCTCGATGAGGTCCTTCGCGTACGACTCGGCCTCGGCGACGGCGTCGTCGGCGATGCGCTGCGCCTTGCTGAGCAGCAGCACGGCACGGCTGGAGATCTCACCCTCTTCGCTCGCCACGGCGCCGGCGGTGAGGGCGTCGTTGTCGCGCCATGCCAGCTCGAGGGCATCGGCGGCGGCCGAGAGCAGGGCGTGGACCTCGCCGCGCGCGTAGCCGTTGCGCTCGTCGGCGAACGAGACCGTGCGCAGCAACTCGGGGGTGATGGATACGGATTGCGTCGGGGTCATTTCGTCTCTGCCCTCTAGTGGATTCCCTGCCCGGCGCCGGAGCGGGCGAGCTCCGGGGTCCCTGCCTGGGCCCCGGCGGCGCTGGGTTGTTGGGTGAACGGGTCTTCGTACTTCTCGGCGCGGATGGACTGCTCGTCGAGCCCGGCACGGCGCAGGGCGGCGATGGTGTGGTCGACCATGCGCGGCGATCCGCAGACCATCGCGAGGCGCCCCTCCCACGGGCCGTCGGCGGCGGCGATGTCGCCGACCAGGCCCTGGAGGCCGGGGAACGACGGGTCGTCCGAGACCGCGTGCACGACCGTCAGCCACGGCGCGTCGGCGAACCGCTCGAGGTCGGGTTCCGCGTAGAAGCCCCAGGGATGCCGCGCCCCGTGGTAGAGCGTCACGTCCGGGCCGCTCCCCCGCGATGCGTGGCGGGCGGCCACCTGGTCGAGCACCGCCAGCAGGGGCGCGATGCCGGTGCCGCCGGCCACGAGCAGCAGGTCGGGCCATTCGCTGTCGAAGGGCAGCGTGAGCAGCTCGCCGATCGGCGGGCCGAGGCGCACCCTGTCGCCGGGCTTGACGTCGCGCAGCAGCGCGCCGCTGACCTGACCGCCGGGCACCAGCTGGACGTGGAACGTGACCGTGCCGTCCGCCCGCGGCGCGTGCGTGGGCGAGTAGTAGCGCCACTGCCGCGGCCGCTGGGGGATCTCCAGGGCGAGGGACTGACCGGCCTGGTAGCGATAGCGGTCGGCGACGCGGATCGTGAGCGTGCCGACGTCCATGCCGCGGCGCTCGGTCGCGACGACCTCACCGGCCCACGTGGCCGGCTGCGATTCCACGGACTCCGCGGCTGTGATCATCGTCGTCGCGATGAGGTTGTAGGCCGCCGCCCAGTCTGCCGCGAGCTCGGGCGTCCACGCCGAGCCGAGGAAGTGCTTGAGGGTGGCCAGCAGCGAGGCGCCCACGGCCGGGTAGTGACCGGCGATCGTGCCGAACTTGCGGTGGTCCCGACCGAGGTCCTCGATGTAGCCGACGACATCCCCCACGTGGTCGACGTTGCTGACCATGTGGCCGAGGGCCTTCACGAGGCGGTCCCGCTGGTTCGCCATGGCGACGGGGAACAGGTCGCGCGTCTCAGGGTGGGCCAGGAACAGGTGCGCGTAGAAATACCCGGGAACCGCGTCCCCGTACGCCGCTACCTGCGCCCAGGTCCGCTTGAGTGCATCCGCATCCACCTGTGTCGTGTCCCATCCCTCGGCGAGTCGGTAGGGGCGACGCTAGCGCGTTCCACTTGCATCCGCAAAGCCTTCAGTTGCAAGTGCAAGGGCATATCATGGATGCCGCAAGCGCTCGAATCCGGGTGCTCAGGCTGGGGGGCCTCATGACCGTGCTCGTGACGAACGGAACCGTCTTCGTCGACGACGGCCTGCGCGAGAAGGCCGCGGAGGTCGTGCGGCGCACGCGCGAGCCGGGCGTGCGCAGCCTCGCACTGGTGCGCGACGACGACGCCGCCGAAGAGCTCGCACCGGAGCTCCAGTCCCTCCTGCTGCACGTGCTCACGGGGCTTGCACGCGGCGCCGTCTCGGTGTCGTCGCTCCCCGACGAGCTGACGACGACGGTCGCTGCAGAGCTCATCGGCGTCTCGCGGCCGACGCTCATGAAGATGGTGCGCGACGGCGTCCTCCCCGCGCGCCAGGTCGGCAGCCACACCCGGCTCCGCACCGATGATGTGCTCGCGCTGCGACGGGCGCGGGCCCGCGAGCGACGCGAGGCGCTCGAGGCGCTGCTCCGATTCGACGACGAATTCGGAGCCGACTGACAGGCTCCGCTGGGTAGTCTGTCCCCGTGCTGCAACCCCCCGTGCCGCCACGCGTGTTCGTCGACGCCGACGTGCTCGCGACGCGCACGCCGTTGTGCTGGCTGGCGATGCTGCGCGACGAGACGGGCGCCTTCCGGCTGGTCACCTCGCCCGATGCACTGGCCGCAGCGACCTCGCAGTGGCGCGCGCACCACCCCGACGCCGCGACCGCCGATGCGGCGCGGCGTGAGGAGCTTCTGAGGGGCGTGCTCGACGACGTGACGACCGACGGGGCCACCCAGGCGCTCGCTCCCGACGAGGTGCTCTGCCGCATCGACGACGAAGCCGCCGGAAGCGTCCGGGCCCTGACGCGTCGCCGCCAGCGCGAGCTCGGTGCCCGCCAGGCCGCCGGCATCCGTTCGACGTCCCTCACCGACGCTCTCGCCGCTGCGGGATGCCCGGCCTTCGCGGAGCGCGTCGCCGCGCACCTGCGCGCGATCGCGGCCTGATCCCCCGCGACGTGAGACTCAGTCTCGCGTAGAATGAACCGCAGTCCCACGGTTCTGAAACGTCAGGAGTCCGGCATGGCCGACACCTCTTACACCGCCCCTGTCGACGATTACGCCTTCCTCTTCCGAGAGGCGTTCGGCCTCGACGTCGTCGCGCGCGCCACGGGCGGCGAGCTGACAGCCGAGGACGCCACCGAGATCATCGCCGGAGCCGGCGAGTTCGCGGCATCCGTCATCGCCCCGCTCGAGACCGTCGGCGACCGCGTCGGCGCGCGTCTCGAGAACGGGGAGGTGCACCTGCCCGACGGGTTCGCCGAGGCGTATCAGGCCTTCGTCGAGGCCGGCTGGGTCACGGCCGAGGCGCCGGTCTCGGCGGGTGGCGACGGCCTGCCTGGTGCCATCCGCGCGGGCCTCGGCGAGATCTGGAACGGCTCGAACGCGGCCTTCGCCCTGTGCTGGCTGCTGACGGCCGGGCAGATCCACGCGCTCGACGCCGCGGCATCCGACGAGATCCGCGAGACCTACCTCACCAAGCTGGTGTCGGGCGAGTGGACCGGCACCATGAACCTCACCGAGCCGGACGCCGGCACCGACCTCGGGGCGATCCGCACCACCGCGACGCAGCGCGAGGACGGCACCTGGGCCATCCGCGGGCAGAAGATCTTCATCACGTGGGGCGACCACGACGTCGCCGAGAACATCGTGCACCTCGTGCTGGCACGCACCCCCGGGGCGCCCGAGGGGGCGAAGGGCCTCTCGCTGTTCGTGGCCCCGAAGTTCCTCGTGAACGCGGACGGCAGCCTCGGCGAGCGCAACGGCGTCACCACCGTCTCGATCGAGCACAAGCTCGGCATCCACGGCTCGCCCACGTGCGTCCTGGCGTACGAGGATGCCACCGGGTACCTCGTGGGCGAGGTCGGCGGCGGCCTTGCCGGCATGTTCGTCATGATGAATTCCGCCCGCGCGGGCATGGGCTTCCAGGCGACCGGCATCGCTGAGCGTGCGTACCAGGAGGCTGCCGCGTACGCCGCCGATCGCGTGCAGGGCCGCGTCCTCGGCCGTGACGGCCGGATGCCGATCGCCGAGCACCCCGACGTGCGTCGCCTGCTGCTGTCGATGTCGAGCAAGATCTTCGCCATGCGGGCGCTCGGCGTCTATGCGGCCGACCTGCTCGACCGCGCCGAGCACGACGCCTCGATCGCCCCGCTCGCGGAGTTCTTCGTGCCGGTGCTCAAGGGCTGGACCACCGAGGACGCCGTGCAGACCACGAGCGAGGGCATCCAGGTCTACGGCGGCATGGGCTTCATCGAAGAGACGGGTGCCGCGCAGCACTACCGCGACATCCGCATCACGCCCATCTACGAGGGCACGACCGCGATCCAGTCCAACGACCTCGTGGGCCGCAAGGTGATCCGCGACGGCGGAGCGGCCGCCGAGCAGCTGTTCGCGCAGATCGACGAGACCGTCGCCGCTCTGCGCGCCCACGGCGACGCGGGCGCCGCGCGCAGCGCGGACCGTCTCGAGCGGGCGGTGGCGGCATCCCGTCGCGCCACCGCTGATGTGCTCGGCTTCGCCGACTCGCCCCGTGACGCCTACGCCGTCAGCGTGCCGTACCTGCTGCTGCTCGGCACGCTCGCAGGCGGCTGGATGCACGGCCTCGCGGTCGCCGCCGTGCTCTCGCACGACGTGAGGAGCGAGCGGGATGCCGCACGCCTGACCTCCGCGGACTTCTACGGCGTCCACCACCTGCCTCGCGTGCACGCGCTGGCCGAGACCGTCGCCGCGGGCGAGATCGCCTGATCCCTTCCTGTCCCGGGTCGCCGGTGGGCGGTACTGTGTGGCGCATGGCCGAGCAGCCGTCGTCGATCGAGATCCTGCACCGATTCCGCGCACCGCGGGACGTGGTGTGGAGCGCCTGGACCGACCCGGAGCTCGTCGGCCGGTGGTGGGGGTCGGACCCTGACGGCGTCGTGACGGCCGCGACCCTCGACGTGCGGGTCGGCGGCCGGTTCGCCGTCTCGTTCCAGGACGCGTCCGGCGACGAGCACACGTCCGAGGGCACCTACCTCCACGTCGAGGCGCCGGCGGCCCTGGGGTTCACGTGGTCGTGGGTGAGCGAGCCCGGCAACACCTCCCGGGTGAGCGTGTCGCTCTCAGCCGACGGCAGCGACACCGAGATGCGGTTCGTTCACAGCGAGCTGCGCGGCACATCCGAGCACGACTACGCGGCGGGCTGGCGTCGCACGTTCGCCAAGCTCGACCGCGCCCTGGCCGACGCGCGCTGACGCCCGCCGGCCACGCAGACGCGCTGCCGTCAGCAGCTGACGCGGCCGTGCCGCATCCCGGCGACCTGGGTGGATGCCGTCCGCCCGCCGTCGGCCGGCTCCCAGAACTCGCACTCGGTCGGCGTCACCCGCACGAGCGTCACCTCGGACGCGTCAGCGCCGAGCCGCTCGGCAAGGTCGTCGGTCGCCAGCTCCGCCGCCTTGTTCTCGTCGTCCACGATCTCGGCGCGACCGGCGACCGACGCGAAGCGCCGTCCCTCGCGGTCCAGGTACGACAGTCCCACGTCGAACGGGCCCGAACCGCCGGCGCCGGCGGAAGAGGACACGAGCCACAGGTCGCCCGACCCGTCCATCTCCTTCGTGCTCACAGGGTGCGCGGTGAGATTTCCCTCCGCATCCCGCGTCGTCATCATCGCGACGTCGAGCTCCTCGACGAGCTCCTTGAGCCGGGCGATCGCATCGAGCCCGGTGAGGTCTTCCGTTGTGTGTGCCATGGCGCCAGACTCCCGCGTGCTCACGGTCGGCGCCAGGACGTTGACATCCTGGATGCCGCGACCTACCCGTGCTGCGCGGCGGAGGTCGGCGCCGCGTTCACGTCGCGGCGTCGACGACGGCGCGGGCGTCAGCCGCGGTGCGTGTGGTCGGCGACGTCGGGCTTCGCACGCAGGACGTCGGCGATCTCCTCCTCCGGGCGGGGAGCGATGTTCTCGTCCTCCTCCAGCTCGGGGATGCTCGGCTCGTCCTCGGCCGGGACGTGGTCGTGCGCGGAACGCTCGTCAGGCAGTGACACGTCGGCTCCTTCGTTCGGACCTGTTCACAGCGTAGGCGACGCCGGTCGCGTCGGTATGGAGAAGGGGATGCCGCGGCCGCCGGCATCCCCTTCCTCCAGCGTCGATCGCGGGACTACGATCGCAGCACCGTCCGCAAGCCGAGCATGGGGGCACTGGGCCGAGGGCTTCGGACGCGAGCAAGGGAGCTATCGATGGGCACGAAGAACCTCGCGCTGGTGGTCGGCTCGTACGACGACGTGAACGCCGCGTCGGAGGACTACGACGACCTGCGCAGCGGCCAGGACTCCGGTGGATACGAAGTCGTCGGCGCCGTGGTGCTCGTCCGTGACAAGGACGGCAAGGTGCAGGTGCACGAGCACGGCGACAAGTCGGTCGGCAAGGGTGCGGCCTGGGGCGCCGGCGCCGGCGTGGTCGTCGGGCTCTTCGCGCCGCCCCTGCTGGCGGCCACCGCGATCGGCGCAGGTATCGGCGCCGTGCTCGGCGCCATCAAGAAGGGCCGCGACGAGAAGAAGTTCGGCGTCGACGTCGACGAGTACCTCGCGCCCGGAACCTCGGCGGTCGTCGCGGTCGTCGACGACAAGTGGGCCGACAAGGTCGAGAAGGCGCTCGCCCGTTCCGAGAAGCGCATCAGCAAGGCGATCGATGCCGACGACTACGACAAGCTGCGCAAGGCGCTCGAGCAGTCGGCCGACGACGTCGTGGAGCAGATCAACTCCTGACCAGACGCATGACCGACAAGCCCGACTCCGAGCAGATCGACGACATCATCGCGCAGCTGAGCGGCTGGAAGCACGACGCCTACGTCGCGCTGCGCTCAGCGATACGGGCCGGCGATCCGGACGCCGTCGAGGTGGTCAAGTACAAGAAGCCCTCCAAGCCCGAGGGGGTCGCGTTCTGGACCCACGACGGCGACCTCTGCTTCATCGACGTGCTCAAGAACACGGTGCGACTGACGTTCTCGAAAGGCGCCCGTCTGCCAGCCGACGCCCTGTTCAACACCCGGCTCGACAGCAAGGTGGTCCGGGCCGTCGACTTCGCCGAGGGCAGCAGGGTCGACGAAGCGGCGGTCGCGGCCGTCGTGAGACAGGCCGTGGAGCTCAACACCGCGGGATGAGTGGATGCCGCGGCCGCCGGCATCCACTTCTCCCAGGTCGCCCGTGAAACTGCACCGCGTTTCGGCTCGGCGCGGACGTCGCCTATACTCGCGCGGAGAATCCCCCCAACGTACGATGCCGTGCCAGATACGCTGTCGTATCCCGCAGCGGGCCCCGACCCGCCGTCCATCGGAGTGCAAGTGGTTCGAGTGCAGCCGAACACGCCCGCAGGCGACAACGCCCCGACGCGTGCGGCCACGCGCGCCGCGAAGCAGCGCCGGCGGTCGCTGATCCTGCTCGGCGTCGTCCTTCTTCTCGTCGTCGCGCTCGTCGTCGTCCTGGGTGTCGTCTTCGCCCGAGGCGCGGGCGACGAGCCCGCGGCCGAGGAGCAGCCCGCGGCGACGGACTCGTGCCTGCCCGAAGACCTGCGCATCACGGCCGACCCGACAGTGGCCGGGGCCGTCGAGGAGGTCGCCGCAACCCTGGGCACGGACTGCGCCGACGTCACGATCCACACCGAAGACAGCGCCGTCACGGCGAACGCGCTCTCGACCGGGGCGGAGCCGGACTTCGACATCTGGGTGCCGGACTCGGCGATGTGGCCGGCGCGCGCGACAGGACAGGCCGAGCGCACCGGCGTCACCGCGGCGGAGCTCGTGGTCAGCGACCCCGTCGCCAGCACCCCCGTCGTGTTCGCCGCGACCGAACCCACCGCGACCGCCCTCGCCGGCAGCGGCGCGGGATTCTCCAGCTTCACGCAGGGCGCGGTCGCCGTCGTGCTGCCCGATCCGGCCGCCGTCGCCGCGAGCTCGGCCGCCCTGCTCGCCCTGCAGACCGCGCTCAACGGCGACGCGCGCACGTTCACGGCCCTCTCGCTCAGCCTGGACCCCGGCGTCGTGCCGACCCCGACCGCCGCGCTCGACGCGGTGTCGGCCGCGACGACGCCGACGATCGCCGTGACCACCGAGCAGGCGGTGCAGATGTACGACGAGAGTGCGCAGGCGCCTCTCGTGCCGATCTTCCCCTCCGACGTGAAGCCGTCGGTCGGCGTGCCTCTCGTGACGCTCGCCGACGCCTCGGACGAGACGACGGCCGCCGTCGCGTCGCTCTCGGCGGCCATGTCCGACGCCGGCGACATCCTCGCCGAGCACGGCCTGCGCAACGCCGAAGGCAACCCGCCGCCGACCGCCTCCGGCGACGCCGAGACCACGATCGCGGCGCCCGCGTCCACCGACAGCGTCAACCAGGCCGAGGCGCTGCGCACGTGGCAGGTGCTGACGGCACCGTCGCGGATGCTGTCGCTGAACGACGTCTCGGGATCGATGCTGCAGCCGGCGACGGCCGACATGCGGCGCATCGACCTGTTCGAGCAGGCGGCCGTCCGTGCCGTCAACTCGCTGTCGACCGACTCGTCGCTGGCGACGTGGGTGTTCTCGAGCCGCCGCATCGGCGGCCAGGACTGGCAGGAGATCGTGCCGTTCGGATCGCTCGGCGACCCCGCGCACAAACAGCTCACCATCGACACCGCGAACAACCTCGACAGTCTCGTCGGGGGCGGGACCGGCCTGTACGACAGCGTGCTCGCCGCCGTGAGCTACATGCGCCAGACGTACGAGCCCGGCAAGATCAACCTCGTTCTGCTCAACACCGACGGCGTCAACGAGGACGACGACGGCCTCGACCTGCCCGGGCTCCTCGCCGAGCTCGAGAAGCTACGCGACCCGTCCAAGCCCGTCGCGGTCATCGCGATCGGCTACGGCCCCGACACCGACCAGTCCGCCCTGGAGCAGATCGCCGCCGCCACCGACGGCGCCGCCTACCAGGCGCTGCAGCCCACCGACATCGGCACGGTGCTGATCGACGCCGTGACGCAGCGCGGCTGCCGCCCCAGCTGCGGCTGAGCCTCGGACGAGGGGATGCCGCGGGCCCCGGCATCCGCTCGCCCTGTCGGACGGGCTCTCGCGCGATGTCGGCCCTCCGTCGCACAATGGCACCACCGACGCGAGGAGGCTGCCGTGGACGTGTCGACGACGCACGTGATCAAGCCGCTGACGCCCGAGACCTTCCCGGCATGGCTGGCGCTCGCGCAGAAGCACAACGGGGTGTGGGGTGGATGCTACTGCTCGTACTTCCACGGCGACACCGAGCGCACCGTCAAGAGCGAGTACGATCGGGCGACGTTCAAGCAGCGGCTGGTCGAGGAGGGCGTCGCGCACGCGGCGCTCGTGTTCGAGGGCGACGCGGCGATCGCGTGGTGCGAGTACGGCAGCCCTGAGGAGCTGCCGGGCATCTACCATCGCAAGGAGTACGACGCGGGTGAGGCCCACCCTGCGCCGTGGCGGATCACATGCTTCTTCGTCGACCGCGACCACCGGCGCTCCGGCGTCGCCCGCGAGGCGCTGGACGGCGCGCTCGACCTCATCGCGCAGGCGGGCGGCGGAGAGGTGGTGTCGTTCCCGAACGAGGTGCCGACCGACAAGAAGACGTCGTCGTCGTTCCTGCACAACGGCACGCGGGCCATGTTCGAGAAGGCCGGCTTCACGTTCGAGCGGCGCATCGGCAAGAACAAGACCGTGGTGCGAAAGACGATTGCCCCTCGTGGCGACGATTGAGGACGTCCTGCCCCTGGGCTCCGAGCTGGAGCGCTCGTACCCCGTCCACGTCCACGGGCGCCTGAAGTTCCGCGTCAAGCAGATCGTCTACGTCGCGTTCTCGCGCGACGAGACGGTGATGGAGTTCGCGTTCCCACGCGAGGAGCGCGACGCGCTCGTCGGAGGTCAGCCCGACAAGTTCAGCCTGCCCGCGCCGAGCGACATGCGCTTCCACTGGGTGCGTGCGCGGCTGTCGGCCCTCGAACCCGCCGAGGCGCGCGAATTCGTCGTCGACGCGTGGCGCATGGTCGTGCCTCTCAAGGTCTCGCGCGCCTACGACCTGGCCCACCCCGACGGGCCGGGGTGACGCCGGTACCCGCGCTCGCTGATCAGGGCTGGACGCGCACGCGTCGCCCGTCGTAGCCCACGACATCGCCCGCGTGCAGCTGCCGCCCGCGGCGGCGGTCGACCTCGCCGTTCACCGTGACGTAGCCGTCGATGATCGCCTCCTTGACGTCGCCGCCCGAGTCGAGCAGTCCGGCGAACTTCAGGAACTGGCCGAGGCGGATCATCTCACCGCCGACGGAGACGTCGTCGATGGGTGCGGGGTTCGTCATGCTCGAATGCTAGCCGCGCGGCGGCCAACCGCGACGGCCCACCCCCACGCCGACGCCGCTACGCCACCAGGTCGGAGTACTCGGGGTTCGCGGCGATGAATGCCGACACCACCTCGCACGTCACGGCGACGCGTGTGCCGGCATCCCTCAGATCGTCCAGCACGTCCGCGATGAAGTCCGCCGCGATCCCCCGGCCCCGGAACTCGGGCTCGAGGAACGTCGAGTCGATCACGAGGACGTCGTCGCCATGCGCGTAGTGGATGAAGCCGATCTCGCGATGGCCGATCGTGCCGATCCGCCACTCGGCCAGCACCGCCGCGAAGCGGTCCTCGTCCTCGCGCCGGTGCACCGAGATCTCGACATCGGTCTCGGCGGACGGAATCTCGAGATCCGCGGCTCCGCTCACCTCCGCGACCAGGGCGGCGGTATCGGAGGCCGAGACCGGGACGGAGTCCTTCGTCTGCTCGTTCACATCGTCTCCTTCGCTCGTGCGCGATCGCGGGCGAGGTCGGCGGTCGCGCCTGCGGCCGCAACGGACCGTCACCAGAGATGACCGCCTGGCGCGTCCGGATGTGACGGATCTGCGGCGAGTGGGCGCTTCCCCCGACTCGCTAGGGTCGTGAGGGTGGATCAGACTCCTGTGATGCCCGCCCTCAGACTGTCGGGGCTCGTGAAGCGGTTCGGAGACAAGGTCGCTGTCGCCGGGCTCGACCTCGAGGTGCCGACGGGCTCGTTCTTCGGGCTCGTGGGTCCGAACGGAGCCGGCAAGACGACGACGCTCTCGATGGCGACGGGTCTGCTGCGGCCCGACGCGGGCACGGCGCAGGTCCACGGGGTCGACGTGTGGCAGCATCCCGTCGAGGCGAAGCGGATGATCGGCAATCTCGCCGACGGGGTGCGCCTGTTCGACCGCCTCACCGGCGAGCAGCTCATCACGTACACGGCGATGATGTTCGGCATCCCCCGGCCCGAGATCGCACCCCGCGTCGCCGACCTGCTCGCCCTCATGGACCTGCGCGAAGCCGCCGGCACGATGGTCGCCGACTACTCGGCGGGCATGACGAAGAAGATCGCACTCGCGTGCGCGCTGGTGAACGCGCCGCGGCTGCTCGTCCTCGACGAGCCCTTCGAGTCCGTGGACCCGGTGTCGGCAGCCAACATCGAAGACGTCCTCCGCGGCTACACGTCGACCGGCGGCACGATCATCGTGTCGAGCCACTCGATGGACCTCGTCCAGCGCATGTGCGACCACGTGGCGATCATCGTCGACGGCGGCGTGCGCGCGGCGGGGACCGTCGAGGACGTCCGCGCGGGCGAGACCCTTCAGACCCGGTTCCTGACGCTCGTCGGCGGCCGCCACAACTCGGAGGGCCCGGAGTGGTTGCGACAGTCCTGAGGCTCCGGTACCGCCTCCTCGCCAATTCGCTCACCCGCAGCCCGTGGCAGCTCGTGGGCTTCATCGTGGGGATGCTGGGCGCGCTGTGGGTCATCGGCCTCGTCGTCGCGGGACTCGTGGCCGTCGGCATCCTGCAGGATCTCGACGCGATCCGTGCGATCGCGGTGGTCGCGGGCTCTGCCCTGCTGCTCGGCTGGACCTTGGGGCCGCTGATCGTGTCGGGTTCGGATGGGATGGTGGATGCCGACCGCCTGGCCCCGTTCCCGTTCTCACGGCGTCAGCTCATGATCGCCCTGGCGGGCACCGGGCTCACCGGCATCCCCGGCATCGCGACCGCCGTCACCGCGCTCGCCTCGATCGCCCTGTGGGTGCGCTGGCCGCTGGCCGCCGTCTTCGCGGTGCCCATGGTGGTGGTGGCCGTGCTCACGTGCGTGGTCGTCAGCCGGCTCGTCACGACCGTGACGACGCGCTTCTCGGGTCGGCGCCGCGGGCAGGAGGTCCTCGGCACGATCCTGATCGGGCTGCTCATCATGACGGGCCCGATCCTGACCGGGGTCCTCGGCCTGGTCGACGCGGCGGACGACCTGCCGGCCAGACTCGAGGCGGCCGGCACGATCCTCGGCTGGACGCCGATCGGCGCGGCCTGGGCCGTGCCCGGCGACGTGGCGGCGCAGGCCTGGCTGCCCGCGCTGTGCAAGACGGTGATCGCCGTCGCAACCCTGGCCGCGCTGTGGTTCGTGTGGGCACGAGCACTGCACTCGTCGGCCGGCACCCGGCCCCGGACGGCGAGCCGCACGGTCAAGTCCGGCGCGCTCGGGCTGTTCGGCGCGATGCCCACGGGTGGGGTGGGCGCCACGTGGGCGCGCTCGCTCAACGGCTGGCTGCGCGACCCGCGCTATCTGCGCCAGCTGATCTTCATCCCGCTGTTCCCGGCGCTGTTCGCCTTCACCACGGGCGTCGACGGCTTCATGTTCGGCGCGTCCCCGGTGCTCGTCGCGCTCATCCTGGCGATCGCGGGCTACGCCGACATCTCGTACGACGGCACCGCCTTCGCCTCGGTCCTGTCGTCCGGCATCACCGGCCGTGCCGACCGCTGGGGCCGCACGCTCGGCGCCGGCTCGGTGGGGGTGCCCGCCGTGGTCGCCGTCGCGATCGTGGTCGCGGCGATCAGCGACGCGTGGGACCGCCTTCCCGCCGTGCTCGGCGCGTCGCTCGGCCTGCTGCTCGTCGGCTACGGCGCCTCGGCGGTGTCGTCGGCGCTCCTCGTCGTTCCGGTCCCGCGCGCCGGCGACAGCCCCTTCAAGACGGTGCCCGGCCAGACCTTCGCGAGCGGCATGCTCGTGTTCGTGGTGATGGCCGCGTGCGTCGTGCTCGCCGCGCCCGCGCTCGTGCTCGCGACGATCTCGCTCGTGACGGCCTCCGCTCCGCTCGGCGCGGCATCGCTCGTCGTCGGGATCGTCGTGGGCTCGGGCGTCATCGTCGCGGGCGTCATCGTCGGCGGGCGCACCCTCGACCGGTCCGGACCGGGGCTGCTGCTGCGGATCAAGGCGTTCCCCATCTGAGCCGCCGCCCTGAGGTAACGTCACTAGCGCGTGCAAGCCGGAGAGGAGGCATCCGATGCCCACCACTACCGCGAAGCGGGTCACCGCGGCGGACGTCGCCCGGTCGCTGGGGCTCTCGCGCGCGACCGTCGGGTTCGTGCTCAACGACACCCCGGGGCAGAAGATCTCGGAGGCCACGCGGGAGCGCGTGATCGCCGAGGCGAAGCGCCTGGGCTACCGCGCGAACACCGCCGCGCGAGCGCTCGCGAGCGGACGCAGCCGGATCGTGCTGCTGGTCATGCCCGACTGGCCGCTCGACCACAACCTGCGCACCAATCTCGACGAGGCGTCGCTGGCACTCGACGAGGCGGGGTACTCGCTCGTCACCATGACCCCTCACAGCGGCGGCAGGGCGCAGCCCCTGTGGGAGACCCTGAACCCCGACGTGGTGATGGGCCTCACACCCTTCACCCGCGAGCAGATCGCCCGCTTCCGCGCGGCGGGCGTCGAGCACATCGTTCCCGACACCTCCCGCGAGGACGGCACGGTCCTCGACGAACTGAGCGACGGTCCCGCGCTCCAGGTGCGTCACCTCGCCGAGCGGGGCCGCACGCGGCTCGCGTACGCGGCGTCCCCCGATCCGCGGCTGGCCGATCTGCGCGACCTTCGCCTCGCGTCCGCGCGTGCGGAGGTCGCCCGGACGCCGAGCGTCGAACTCGTCGACGTCGTCGAGGTGGATGCCGCAGCCGCCCCCGACCGCCTGCACCGGCTCGTCGCCGCCGGTGTGGACGGCGTCGTGGCCTACAACGACGACGTCGCCGCACAGCTGCTGCGCGCCGCGCTGCGCGCGGGTGTCGCGGTGCCCGACGACCTCGCGATCGTGGGCCACGACGACACTCCGCTCGCCGCGCTCCTCGTCCCGTCGCTCACCTCGGTGCGGGTGGACATCGCGGGGCTCGGCCGCTACTTCGCGCAGATGGCCCTCACCGCGGCGGCCGGCGCACCGGTGCCCGCGGATATCCCGCGCGCGACGACCGAGATCATCGCGCGCGAGACGACCTGACCGACCCCGTCGCGAAACCAAGCTTGCGCGCGCTAGTCGTGTGACCTATCGTGTCAGGTAGCGCGCGCTAGCCGCCTTCCTCGTGAGACATCGGAGTCCCATGCCCCCCACCGACGAGACCAGCATCACGGTCTCTGCCGACGCCCCGACCGCTGAAGCGCCCAGGCGGGTCGGAGGCCTGTTCCTGACCCTGTTCGGCCTGATGAATTTCGGGCTCTACCTCACGGTCATGATGCCCGCGCTGTTCAGCCTGCCGTTCAAGGTGCAGCAGCTCGCACCGGACGACAAGGCGGTCACGCTGGGCCTCGTCTCGGCGATCGGCGCGGTCGTCTCCATCGTGAGCGGACCCGTGGCCGGCGTCCTCAGCGACCACACGCGCTCGCGCTGGGGCCGGCGTCGCCCGTGGCTGCTCGGCGGCATCCTCGTGGTGCTCGCCGGCTCGATCGCCCTCGCCCTGGCCCCGTCCGTCCCGCTGATGATCGGCGCGTGGTGCATCGTCTGCATCGGCGGCGCGGGGGCGGCCGCCGCCATCGTCCCGGTCGTGGCCGAACGCGTGCCCGAGGCGCAGCGCGGTACCGTCGGCGCGATCGTCGGCGTCGCCACGCAGCTCGCCGGCGTGCTCGGCTACACGATCGGCGGCATGCTCACCGGCAACCTCGTGCTGCTGTTCGCGCTTCCCGTGCTGGTGCTGGGCGTGTTCGCCCTGGTCTACTCGCTCGTGTTCCCCGACTCGACGGCGCCCCTCGAGCACACGACCGTGGGGCAGACCTTCCGCCTGCTGATCTTCAACCCTCGCCGGCACCCGGACTTCTCGCTGGTCTGGCTGGGCAAGTTCCTCATGCAGACGGCCCTCGCCTTCCTGACGACGTACCAGCTGTACTTCCTCGCGGACCGTCTCGGGTTCACCGCCGAAGAGGCGGGGCAGAAGCTGGCCCTCGTCGGCGGCATCGGCATCCTCGTCACCATGGGCTTCGCCGTCGGATCGGGCATGCTCTCCGACAGGCTGCGGCGCCGCAAGGTCTTCATCTTCACCGCCTCGGCCCTGACCGCCACCGGCCTGGCGCTCATGGCGTTCGCCGACGGCTTCGGGCTGTTCTTCGCCGCCGTCATGTTCGTCCTCGGGGCGGCGGGCATGTTCGGCGCGACGGACGTCGCGATGGCCAGCGACCTCGTGCCCGAGAAGGATCAGGCCGGCCGGTGGATGACGATCTACAACCTGTCCGCCACGCTGCCCGGCGCGATCGCACCCCTCATCGGGTCGGGTCTGCTCCTCCTGGGCGACGTCAGCGGAGGCAACTACACCGCACTGTTCCTCACCGGCGCCGTCATCGCGATCGGCACGGGCGTCGTCACGAGCTTCGTCCGCGGTGTCCGCTGATGACGGCATCCCCGCCCGCCACGACGGCCGACTCGCTCGTCGCCCGACTGACGCTCGACGAGAAGACGCTGCTGCTCGAAGGCGTCGACGCGTGGAACACCAACGGCGTGGAACGGCTCGGCATCCGACGTCTGTTCGTCACCGACGGCCCGCACGGAGTGCGCAAGGTGCGTGAGGACAGCGGCGCGTTCGGCCTCGCTGAAGCCGAGCCCTCGACGTCGTTCCCCACCTCGACCGTACTGGCCAAGACGTGGAACCCCCGTCTCGCGCGCGAGGTCGGCGCGGCGATCGGGCGCGAGAGCGCGGCGCTCGGCGTGGACGTGCTGCTCGCTCCCGGCGTCAACATCATGCGCAGCCCGCTGTGCGGCCGCAACTTCGAGTACTACTCCGAGGACCCGCTGGTCTCGGGCGTGTTCGGCGCCGCGTTCGTCGAGGGCGTCCAGAGCGAGGGGGTGGCGGCATCCGTCAAGCACTTCGCCGCCAACTCGAACGAGGACTTCCGCTTCACCGGCGACAGCGTCGTCGACGAGCGAGCGCTGCGCGAGATCTACCTGCGCGCGTTCGAGCGGATCGTCAGGGAGGCCGCCCCTGCCACCGTGATGTGCGCGTACAACCGCCTCAACGGCACGTACTGCTCCGAGAGTCCCGAGCTGCTCACCGGCATCCTGCGGGACGAGTGGGGTTTCGAGGGTCTCGTCATGACGGATTGGGGCGCCACGCACGATCGCGTCGCGGGGCTCGCGGCGGGCTGCGACCTCGACATGCCCGGCGAGGTCGAGCACAACCGCACGCAGCTCAAGGCTGCGGTCCAAGACGGGCGCCTTGCGCCCGAGACGCTCGACCGCGCGGTCGCCCGCGTGCTGGCACTCATCGACCGATGCTCGCCCGGCGACACGTCGATCGTCGACGCCGCCGCGCACGCCGCGCTGGCCGAAGAGGTCGCCGTCGAAGGCGCCGTGCTGCTCGCGAACGACGGAATCCTGCCCCTGTCCGCCCACGCCCGCGGTCTCGTGGTGGTGGGCGAGATGTTCGAGAAGATGCGGTTCCAGGGCGCGGGTTCGTCTCTGGTGTCGCCTCCTGAGATCCTGTCGCCGAAGGACGCGTTCGAGCGTCGCGGCATCGACCACACGTATGCTCCCGGGTACCGCGCGCTGGACTCGGCGCCCGATGACGCACTGGAGAGCGCCGCTCTGGCGGCTGCAGCCCACGCCGACACGGTGCTGTTCTTCGGCGGCCTCGGCGACCTCGATGAGAGCGAGGGCTTCGACCGGACCACGATGAGGATGCCGGAGGCCCAGGTCCGCCTGCTGTCGGAGCTCGTCGACTGCGGGGTGAAGGTCGTGCTGGTGCTGTCGACCGGCGCGCCCGTCGAGATTCCCCGCGCCGACGAGCTCGCCGCGGTGCTGCTGCTGTCGCTGCCCGGCATGCGGGGCGGCGAAGCGGCAGCCCGCCTGCTGTTCGGCGAGGCGAGTCCGTCGGGCCGGCTCACCGAGAGCTGGCCGATGACGGCCGCCGACTCGAGCTGCGCCGCCGACTTCGGCCGCGACGCCGTCTCGCAGTACTACGAGTCGATCTACGTCGGCTACCGGTTCCATGACCGGGCGGGCACGGTTCTGCGGTATCCGTTCGGGCACGGCCTGTCGTACACGAGCTTCGAGCACCGCGACCTGACCGTGGCCATCGACGGCGAGCGCGTGCGCGCGTCGGTCACGGTGGCCAACACCGGTCGACGCGACGGCGCCGAGGTCGTGCAGCTCTATGTGCGCAACAACCGGGGCCGCGTGTTCAAGGCCGACAAGGAGCTGCGGGCGTTCGCCAAGACGTCTCTCGACGCAGGGGACTCGACGCGACTCGAGCTCGACTTCGCGCTCTCCGACCTCGCGTACTGGGACGTCTCGGAGCACGATTGGGTGCTCGAGGACGGCGCGTACGAGGTGCTCATCGCCAGTTCGGCCGCCGACGTCCGCCTGTCCGCACCGCTCGTCGTGAACGAGGGTCGCGCATCGCGCTCGCCGTACCCGGCCGCGGTCGATCTCGCGTACACCGTGCCGCCGGCCGAGATCCCCGACGCCTTCCCGGCGCTGCTGGGCAGACCCGTTCCACCGGGGCGCCGCCCCCACCGCCTCGAGCTGGAAGCGCGATTGGCCGACGCCCGGCGATCGTTCCTGGGCGGCATCATGTACCGCGCCGTCGTCGGGCGCGTGCAGAAGGACTTCGACGCCGCCCTCGCCCTGCCCCCGTCGCCCGAGCGGGATGCGAAGGTCAAGAACGCGCATTTCGTGCTGAGGATGATGCCCTCGATGTCGCTGCGCGCGATGGCGATGTCGTCGGCCGGCGAGCTTCCGTACGACGTCGCGGCAGGTCTCTCCGATCTCGGCACCGGTCATCTGCTGCGCGGAATCCGCCGTCTTCTGGGCCGTCCGAAGGCGGGGAGTCGATGAGAATCCCGCGCCTGAGCGTCAACGGCCAGGAGGCGGGCTGCATCACCGACGAGCATCCCGTTTTCGCCTTCTCGCTCGCCTCTGATGTCCCGGGCGAAGACCTCGCCGAGGCGCACATCCGGGTCGGCGACTGGCAGCTGACCACGACCGAGCAGGTCGGCATCGCCTACGACGGACCGCTCGAGCCGTACACCGACTACCTCGTCGAGGTCGAGGCGACCGGCACGAGCGGCGCGACCGCCACGGCGACCGCGTCGTTCCGCACCGGCCGGCTCGATACGCCGTGGATCGGGCGGTGGATCACCGATGCCTCGTACGTCACGCCCAAGAGGGCCTCTCCGACGCCGATGGTGTTCCGCACCCGTGTCGCGGTGAGCCGTCCGGTCGCGCGCGCCTGGATCGAGGCGACGGCCCTCGGCGTGTACGACCTCGCACTCAACGGCCGCAAGGTCGGCGAGGACTACTTCGCCCCGGGATTCACGTCGTACCACCATCAGCTGCAGTACCAGACCTACGACGTCACGCACCTGCTCGACGATGCCGACAACGAGCTCGTGGCGACGGTCGCCGGCGGCTGGGCGGTCGGCTCGTACACGTTCGCGCGCAAGAACAAGATCTACGCCGAGCGTCAGGCGTTCCTCGCCGAGCTGCACCTCGAGTTCGCCGACGGCACGTCCGACGTCATCCCGACCGGCGACGCGTGGGAGGTCTCGGTCGACGGGCCGGTGCGGATGGCCGAGTGGTACGACGGCGAGACCGTCGACGCCCGGATCACGGCCGAGCGCATGGTGTGGCATCCCGCCGACGTCACGGCAGCGCCCGCCGCACCCGCCATCCGGGCGCAGTACGGACCGCCTGTCCGCGTGCAGCGCACGTTCGTGCCGATCAGCCGGGCCACGGCGCCCAGCGGCGAGGTGGTCTACGACTTCGGGCAGAACTTCGCCGGGGTCGTCCACGCACGCCTGCGCGGCCGCGAGGGCCAGACCGTCGTGTTCCGCCACGCCGAGGTGCTCGTCGAAGGGGAGCTCTTCGTCAAGTCGCTGCGCACGGCGAAGGCGACGGCCACCTACACGTGCGTCGACGGAGAGCAGACCTACTCGCCGCGACACACGTACATGGGCTTCCGCTACGTGGGCGTCACGGGGATCGACCCCGACGACCTCGAGCTCACCGCACTCGCGCTGCACAGCGAGCTGCGCCGCACCGGCACATTCACGTCCTCGGACGACCGGCTGAACCGCCTGCAGTCGGCCATCGAGTGGGGCGGCCGGTCCAATTTCGTCGACATCCCCACCGACTGCCCGCAGCGCGACGAACGCGAGGGGTGGACCGGCGACTACGCCGCCTTCGCCACCACCGCGAGCTACAACTTCGACATGAGCCGCTTCGTCGACAAGTGGCTGCGCGACATGGCGGCCGAGCAGGCGCCGGGAGGCGGCATCCCGATGGTCGTCCCGCGTGCGGGCAACGGCTTCCCCGTCATGGCGACGTCGCTGTGGGGCGACGTGTGCATCATGGCGCCGTGGGCGGAGTACCTCGCACGCGGCGACCTCGGCGTGCTGCGGCGCACCTACCCCATGATGACGAAGTTCATGAAGGCCGCGGACTGGTGGTCGAAGCTGCTGTCAGTGGGCGAGCGGCGGCGCATCTGGCGGTTCCCGTTCCACTTCGGCGACTGGACCTCGCCCGACGGCTCCGCGAAGGAGTGGATCCAGAAGGGCAGGTGGATCGGCACCGCGTACCGGGCGAACTCGCTCGCGATCGTCGCGCAGGTCGCCGAGCTGCTCGGCGAGGCGAAGGATGCCGCACGCTATCGCGCGGTGCGCGACGAGGTGACCGCCGCCTATCGCCACGTGTTCACGGACGGAGCAGGAAGACTCGAGAACGAGTTCCAGACCGCGTACGTCCTGCCGCTGCACTTCGGCATGACCGAAGGCGCCGAGACCGAGGCGATGGTCGGCAACCTCGTCCGCCTCATCGGCGAGGCCGGCGGCCACCTGCGCACCGGCTTTCCGGGCACCCCGTACATCCTGTTCGCGCTGTCGGACCACGGCCGCGTGGACGAGGCCTTCGACCTGCTCCTGCAGACGGGTCCGCCGTCGTGGCTGTACATGGTGGATGCCGGCGGCACCACGATCTGGGAGCGGTGGGACGCCCTGCGCCCCGACGGCACCGTCAACACGCTCGACCTGAACACCGGCAAGGACACCGGCGGGATGGTCTCGTTCAACCACTACGCCGCCGGAGCGGTCGGCGACTGGCTGTACAAGCGGATCGCGGGCATCGAACCCACGTCAGGCGGGTATCGCACCTTCCGTGTCGCGCCGCTACTCGGCGGCGGGCTCACGTCGGCAGAAGGCGTCGTCGAGACCCCCTACGGACGCGCATCGTCATCATGGACGCTGTCGGCGGCGGGGACGTTCCGGCTCCGTGTGGAGGTGCCGGTGTCGACCCGCTGCACCGTCGTGACGCCGGACGGCCGACGCGTCGAGGTGACCAGCGGCACGCACGAGTTCGTGTGCGAGACGGCGGGCGATCCCGGGTCGGCAGCCGTCGACGAGGCGGGGCTGCCGGCGCCGCGCCCCTAGGCCGCGTGCAGCCGGCTCTGCCACCGGTGGTGCTCGCGCAGCACGAGCACGCCGAGGATGCTCCAGACGCCGAGGTCGTCCGCGAGACCCAGGGGCCCGAGCACGAGCTCGGGGATCAGGTCGATCGGTGAGACGGCGTAGTAGACGGCGGCCGTCGCGGCGACCCACGTCGACGGCGCGACGCGGTGCTCACCGGACTTCAGCGCCTTGAGGAATCTCCACCACATGCTTCCAGTGTGCGCGCCGCGGTCGGCGCCAGGGTCGGCCGGTATCAAGTCGTGATGTTCCGCCGCGGGGCGACGGCGCATCGGATGAGTGGATGCCGCGGCCGCCGGCATCCACCCATCCGGGGTCATTCGGCCGCTCTGCCGGCGGGCGGCGACCGCTCATGCGGCCGCGCCGGCACGGCGTCGGCACCGTTGCCGCCGGGATGCCGCGAGCCCGCCGTCCGCGACGGGGCTCGCCCGCGCCGCCGCAGGGACGCGGCGGACGAGGCGCTCACGGCTTCGGGCGGCGCCGGCCAGTTCGCCGCGATGATGGCCTCGAACTCTGCTGCGAGCAGCTCTTCGTCGCTGCACACGATGTCGAGGAACTCAGCGGCGACGCTCTCGCCGGCTGCCGGATCACGCATGCCCGGTCACCGCTCTCAGGCGTCGATCGCCTGCCGCGTCTTGCCGCCGGCGACCGGGATCTTGCGCGGCTTCGCCTTTTCGGCGACCGGGATGCTCAGCGCCAGCACTCCCGCGTCGTAGTTGGCGCTGATGTGGTCGGTGTCGAGGTTGTCGCCGAGCACGAGCTGGCGGCTGAAGATGCCGCGGGGGCGCTCCGCGGCGATCAGCTCCGCGTCGCTCGCGCGGTGCGGGCGCTCCGCGCGGACCGTGACGACGTTGCGTTCGACGTCGAGGTCGATCGACTCGGGATCGACACCGGGAAGGTCGAACTCGACGTGGAAGGTGTCGTCGTCCCTCCAGGCATCGAGCGGCATCACCGCCGGTCGGGCCATCGTTCCGTCGGACCCGAACATCTGCTGGGCGAGCCGGTCGAGCTCGCGGAACGGGTCGGTGCGCATCAACATGGTTCCACCTCCGTCTTCTCTGTTGTGTTGATGCTGCGGCGACTGGGATCTATATCAATCGCCATAGATTTCTTGTACCACTCATGGCATGCTGGATGCAAGAGGAAATTCCTGGAGGTTCGATGACAGACCTGGCAGGCGGCGAGACAGACCCCGACCGCGGCGTGTACGGCATCTCGGTCGCGGCCGAGCTGGCCGGCACCGGCGTGCAGAACCTGCGCGCCTATGAGGCACGCGGGCTGCTGCAGCCCGAGCGATCGGCCGGCGGCACCCGGCGATACAGCGCGAACGACGTGGTCACGCTGCGCCGCATCGGCGACCTGCTGGATGCCGGACTCAACCTCGCCGGGATCGCCATGGTCATCCCCCTCCAGGACGAGAACACGCAGCTGCGCGCCGACAAGGAAGGAGCACCCGTGAACCTCGAAGCCCCGGCCCTCGCCGAAACCGCCGACGAGGAGCATCACCGATGAACGAGCGGTTCGTCCTGCAGCAGCTCACCCCGGTCGAGTGGATCATCGTCGATTCCTCCCGCGACCCGCATGACCCGCATCGGACTGTCGCGTGCATCCACGAGGTCTCCGCCGCCGAGTACGAGGCCATCTGGCTGCGACACCTCGGCCTGCCGTCGACCTACGCGTCGCCGCGGCGGGTGCTCGACGACGTCGTCCGGGTGGCGAGCCACCCGTCGCGCGTGCCGTCGCGCAAGCCGGTGCCCATCCCCCATCTCGCTCCGCGCGGACGCTTCGCCCACTGAGCTCAGGATCCTCAGAGCAGGCGACGGCGCCGCGGCTCGGGCGCTCAGCGGCGCGTGGCGAACTGCTGGTTGCCGAGGACGGCGAGGAGCTCGAGCTTGCTTGCGGCCTCACTGCGCGGTGGAGCGGTCAGCACCAGGAGCGCTTGCGACTCGTCCTCGGTGAACAGGACTTGGCAGTCGACCTCGATCTCTCCGAGTTCGGGGTGGATGAGGACCTTGTGGTCGGCGAATCGCCGGTGAACCTCGTACTGATCCCAGAGGGCGACGAATTCCGGGCTGCGGCCGGTGAGTTCGCGGACCAGCTCTCCGGCGCGCGAACCCGGCCCCATTGCGCCCAGGGCCGCCCGGAGAGACGCGACCAACGCGCGGCTCTGCCGATCGTGATCGCTCACGGGGTACCGCCGGCGTTCCGTCTCGGGATGGATGAACCAGCGATAGACGTCACTGCGCTCCAAGCCCGTATATCGGGCAGCATCGCCGAACAGCGCACGGGCGGGCTCGTTCTGGACGAGCGTCTCGCCCAGGACCGAGATGATGAGCGCGGGCGTGTCCGACAAGCGGTCCATGACGCGCAGCAGCGCGGGCGCGACATAGTCTCCTCCGGAGTGCCGATCGGGCGCGTCGAGCCCCGAGACGCGGAACAGGTAGTCCCGCTCGTCCGGCGTGAGCCGGAGCGCGCGAGCCAGCGACCCGAGGATCTGTGTGCTCGGCCGGGTGCTGCGCCCCTGCTCCATGCGGGTGTAGTAGTCGGTGGACATGCCCGCGAGCTGTGCGACCTCTTCCCTGCGCAGACCCGCGGCGCGGCGGCGGGGACCGACGCTGACGCCGACGTCGGCCGGCTGCAGACTCTCGCGATGACGGGTCAGGAACTTCCCGAGCGCTTCACGATCCATGCCCCCATTCTCCGCGCACCCCATGCGCGGAGGGAGGGACCGGCTCTCCCCCGATAACCGCTCTCTGGCAGACGTCCGCTCCCGCCCCGAAGACTCGATGCATGCACATCAGCGGAAACACCGTCTTCATCCCCGGCGCGACCAGCGGCATCGGCCTCGCCCTCGCCCTCGCACTGCACGCGAAGGGCAACGAGGTCATCGTCGGCGGCCGTCGCACCGACCTGCTCGCTCGGATCTCGGCCGAGCATCCCGGCATCCACACCATCCAGATCGACACCACCGACCCGTCAGGCATCCGGCGCGCCGCGAAAACGGTGATCGCAGAGCACCCCGCGCTGAACGTGCTCATCACGATGGCAGGGATCATGCGCGTGGAGGACTGGACGAGACCGGAGGGGTTCCTCGCTTCCGCGGAGGCCACGGTGACGACCAACCTGCTGGGCCCGATCCGGCTCATCGCGGCCTTCATCGAGCACCTCCAGACCCGGCCGGACGCGACGATCATGACCGTCTCTTCCGGCCTGGCCTTCACTCCGCTGCGGGTCACCCCGAGCTACAACGCCACCAAGGCGGCGATCCACATGCTCAGCGAGACGCTGCGTCTTCAGCTCGCGGGCACGACGGTGACGGTGTCCGAGCTGGAGCCGCCGTCCGTCGCGACCGACCTGATGCCCGGTCAGCGCGACAGCGACTTCGCGATGCCGCTCGACGAGTTCGTCACAGAGGTCATCGGCCTCATCGAGCGGGACCCGGATGCCCGGGAGATCCAGGTCGAGCGGGTGAAGTTCCTCCGCTACGGTGAGGCCCGCGGCGATTATGCCGAGACCGTCGCCGCAGTGAACAGCCTCGACCCGCACGGAAGATGAAAGCGAGACACCAGTGACCGACATCGTTCTCCCCGCTGCGATACAAGCATTCGTCGACGCGACCAACCGCGGCGACTCGGATGCCTTCCTGGAGGCGTTCAGCGACGACCCCACGTTGGAGGACTGGGGCCGCGTGTTCACGGGTCGCGTCGGAGTGGCCGCCTGGGACCGCTCCGACAACATCGGCAAGCAGTCCCACTTCGAGGTCGTCGGCGTGGATCAGGGCACCGCGCCGGACGTGTACGTGGTCACGGTCCGGGTGACCGGCGGCGGCTACAACGGCACGAGCCCGCTCACGTTCCTGCTCCGTGACGGCAAGATCGACCGGCTGACGATCGCGCCGAGCTGAGCTCGGCCACGTGCCCTGCTCCGTCAGCCCAGCAGTCGCAGGGCCGCAGCGAAGAGCTCGGTGGGTGACGCGGTGACGAGGCTGGCGCCTGCGTCGAGGAACGGCTGAGGGGCGTCGGCGTTCTGTCGAGTCGTGTAGACGAGAACAGGCGATGCGATCCTCCGCTGTGCCAGTTCTCTCAGCAGGCGCAGCCCGGCGTCCGGAACGTGCGCGCCGTCCTCGGTACGACCCGCGTCAGTGACGATGAGGTCGTACGCCCTCTTGTCGAGGGAGCCGAGCGCCTCGGCGGTCGACCTGACCTCCACCACGCGTGCACCGATGCGGCGCAGAGCACTCACCAACGACCGGTTGTTGATGGGGTGGTCGTCCACCCAGAGCACCGTCCCGACCACGCCATCGCGTTCCGCCAGACGGCCCGCCTCAGCGGCGGTCTTCTCGATCTCTTGCGGGCTCCCGGGCGCCGCTGCGCCGATCTGGGCGTCCTGCAGCAAGCCCTCGACATCGGCTGCGACCATCGCTGCGGAATCGGCGATCCGTTCGCTCTCTTCCAGCAGCACACGCAGCCGCAACCGCGCCCAGAGATAGGAGAAGATGAACCCGACCCCGACCCCGTAGAGCACGAACGCGACGGCGACGGGAGGTCCGCCCGGAAGCTGCAGCGAGCTGTCCAGGTACTCGCCGACCTGCTTGATGTAGGCAGGCACGAGGGCCAACTGCGCCAGGCCCGCGCCGACCAGCACCTTCGTGAGCCAATCAGAGATCTGTTCGAGATTCGAATTCGCCTCGAATCGCCCGTAGCGGACCCTCTGCGCCGCACCTGGTCGGATCGCCCCCTCCTCCGCCTCGGTGACGGTCAACCGCGTGCGCGGTACGCCGAAGATGAAGCCGATGATGCTCGACAACGCGATAGCGGCCAGCATGAACATCGTCAACTGGATCGCAGCGGACCAGTCGGGCGTGGCGCGCACGACCGGCAGCAGCGCCGCCAGCGCGCATCCCAAGACGGTGGCGAGGACGCCGCCGAGGATCACCCACCAGTGATTCTGAACGCCGCCCCCGAGACGCCGCTGTCTGCCCATGGGGATCGCCTCCGCTTCTGCCCGGCCGTCGCACGGCACACTGCTTAGGACGCCGGTGGGTGGCCGTCTGATACGACGCGTTCGTGCGCACAACGGGGTGCGAGCGCTGCTACCGCGCTGTGGACTCCCTCGCCTGGAGGGTGAAGTCGACGAGCACACGGCGCGGCGCCGGGTTCTCGCTGGAGGCCATCTGCTCGGTGAGTGCGGCCACGGCGGTCTCGGCGATGCGTTGCCGGCCCAGATCGACGGTGCTGAGGCTCGGGATGGAGTATGCGGCCTCGGCGGTGTTGTCGATGCCGATCACGGCGACGTCACCGGGCACATGCAGCCCGGCATCGTCGAGCGCTCGCATCGCGCCCAGCGCCAGGCTGTCGTTGAACGCGAACACGGCATCGAACCTCGCCCCGCGTTCGAGCAGCTGACGCATGGCGTTCGCACCGTTGACCTGGATCCACGGGTCCGCCTCCGCGATCAGATCGCGTTCGACGGCGATGCCCGCGCGTTCCAGCACGGTCCGGTAGCCGTCGAACCGCAAAGCCGCTGACCCGCGGCTGTCGGTGCTGCGCGCACCGATGACCGCGATCCGCCGCCGGCCGGTGAGGAGCAGGTGCTCGGTGGCGAGTGCCGCGGCGGCACGCTGGTCGGTGCTGACATGCACGGCGGCGCCGCCGACGGGGTGGTCGCCGAGGACGACCGTGGGCACAGAGAGCTGCACGCTCTCGAGCTCTTCGGCACCGTGGTCCATGGGGTTCAGGATGAGCCCGTCGATGTGCTGAAGTCGCGGGCTGTCGAGCAGCGCCCGCTCACGGGTGATGCTGCCGGTGCGCTCGATCTGCACGACGAGACCGTGCTCTTCGGCCGCGGCGATGGTGGCCTCGGCGAGCTCGGCGAAGTACGCCACCGACAGGCTGGGCACCGCGAGGCCGATCACTCCGCTCCGGCCCGAGCGAAGGTTGCGCGCGGCGAGGTTGAGCTTGTAGTCGAGTTCCGCGATCGCGGCCTCGACCTTCCGACGGGTCTCGGCCGAAACGTAGGGGCGGGCGTTGATGACGTTGGAAACAGTCTTCGTCGACACACCGGCGAGGCGCGCGACATCCTCCATCCTCACGCTCACAGCAGCCCCCTTTCGGCACTTCAGCGTACATCGATGTAACACCTCGATCCGAGAACTTGACGGGTTGCCACACGGAGCCGCATACTTTCTCTTACATCGATTACCGACATCGATTACCTACACCATGGACCCACCGGAAGACTGCAGGTCTCCGGACGTCACAAAGGAGTGCCCCATGAAACGACTGCTCGCCCTCGCGGGCATCGGCGTCACCGCCGCTCTGGCGCTCGCCGGCTGCACCGCCGGCACCGCCGAGGAATCGGCAGGACCCGTCGAACTGACCTTCTGGCATGGCTACACCGAAGCCGACGGCGATGTGCTGCAGCAGATCGTCGACGACTTCAACGCCTCGCAGGACGATGTCAAGATCACGACCGAGGTGAAGACGTGGGCGGTGATCGACGACACGCTGCTGCCCGCGTTGTCGGCCGACGAAGGCCCCGACATCGTTGCGATGCCCGCGGAGCGACTGCCCGTCTACGCCGACCGGGGCGCCTTCGTCGACCTCAGCGAGTGGTACGCCGGCGATGACAGCAACACCGCTGAGCTCAACCCGCAGGCTGTCGAGATGGTCACCGTGAGCGGGGCGCCGTACGGCGTGCCGACCGGATTCGTCCCGCTCTCGGTGTTCTACAACAAGGCGCTGTTCGCCGCCGCGGGAATCACCGACTTCCCGCAGACGTGGGACGAATGGCGCGCCGCGGCGAGGCAGCTCACCATGGATTCCGACGGCGACGGCACACCCGAGCAGTACGGTCTCGCGCTGCCCGACCACGACACCGTGGCGAACGGCCTCTGGCCGACCCTGTTCTACGGGGCCGGCGGGGACGTGGTCGAGGACGCGGACACCGCCGTCATCGATTCCGACGCGAACCGGGAGGCGCTCGAGTACTGGGTCTCTGCGATCCGGGATGACAAGATCTCGCCCACCGGCCTGGACGGGATCGGCGCCGACGAGCTCTTCAGCTCCGGAAAGGCGGCGATGCACGTGGGCGGCCCCTGGATGGCGTCCATCGCCGAAGACAGCGGAATCGACTACGGCATCGCCGCGGTCCCCGCCGGGCCGGAGGCGCAGGCGGCATCCGCCATCGGCGTCGCGATGGGAGTCACGGCGCAGGCCGGAAAAGCCGAGACGGCCGGCGCCGAGGCGTTCTTCTCGTACTTCTTCGACCTCGACGTCGCGACACAGTGGTCGCTCGGCTCCGGATGGCCGCCGCTGCGAACCGATGTCGCCGCCGATGCTGTCGCCGAGAACCCCGTCGTGGTCTCGCTCACGGAGATCGCGCCGACCAGCCGGGCGCTGCTGCCCGGCGTCGTCAACAGCGTCGACGTGCTCGATGCGGTGGACGATCTCACCCAACGCGCCGTTGCCGGCGAGAGCCTCGACGACCTGCTGCCCGCCGCGCAGGACGAGGTCCAGGCGGCGCTCCAGTAGCGTCCACCGCACATCCGTCCCCGATCGGGGCCGTGGCGCGCGCTCCGCGCCGCGGCCCCTGGAGAAACATGGCGACAATCACGCAGCGCCGCTATCGTCCCGCGCCCCAGCTGGGCGGCCGGACGCCCGTCGGATCGACGAGGCGCACCTCGCTGACCGCGTTGGCATTCCTCGCGCCCGCCCTCGTCATCCTGCTCGTCTTCGTGGCGTGGCCGATGCTGTCGGCACTCCGGCTCTCGTTCACGGATGCCTCGGGCTTCGGGCAGGAGGAGTACGTCGGTCTCGACAACTACGTCCGCGTGTTCACAGACCCGGACGTGCTGCAGGCGATGGGGAACACCGCGTACTACGCCGTCCTGTTCACGCCGACCGCGATCATCGCCGCCCTGCTGCTCGCGCTCCTCGTGAACCACCGGCGGCTGCCGGGACGCGGAGCGTTCCGCACGGTGCTGTTCCTGCCGTTCATCGTGTCGCTCGCGGTCGCGGCGTTCGCCTGGTCGTACCTGCTCGACCCCCAGATCGGCCTGCTGAACCACTGGCTCCGCGTCTTCGGCATCCAACTCGGGAACGTGCTGCAGGATCCGGCGCTGGCGATGCCGACAGTCGCGCTCGTCGCCGTCTGGAAGAGCTTCGGCTTCTACCTCGTGATCTTCATCGCCGGCCTGCAAGAGATCCCGGGGTCGCTGTACGAGGCCGCGCGCGTGGACGGCGCGACCGCGTGGCAGCGGTTCCGTCACATCACTCTGCCCATGCTCAGCAACACGATGGCGTTCGTCATGATCGTCGCCCTCATCGCGGCTCTGCAGGCATTCGACCAGATCTACGTCATGACCGGCGGCGGCCCCTACGGGACGACGCAGACCGTCGTGATGGAGATCTACACGTCCGGGTTCAAGAAGCTCGAACTCGGCTTCGCCTCGGCGCTGTCGTACGTGCTGCTGCTCGTCACCCTCGTGCTGAGCCTCGTCCAATTCCGCTTCTTCGGCCGTCGAGAGAAGGACGCGCAATGACCTCCATCACGACCCTGCCCGGCTCAGTGGCGGCGACACCTGCCCGGGCGACGCGTCGCCGCGGGACAGGCCGAGTCGGCAGCATCCTCCTCTTCATCGCGGCGCTCGCCGCCTCCGCGCTGGTGCTGCTGCCGATCGCGATCATCGCGTTCACCGCGTTCAAGCCGGTCGCGGAGGTGAACGCGTACCCTCCGACCCTGCTGCCCGAGGCCTGGACGCTCGACAACTTCGCCCAGATCTTCGAAGAGCTGCCGTTCGGGCGGCTGATCGTGAACAGCTTCGTCTTCGCGGGCGGCGTGACCGCGTTCGCCCTGCTGTTCGACTCCCTGGCCGCGTACGCGCTCGCGAGGATCGACTTCCGCGGGAGCCGCGTACTCCTCATCGCGATCATCGCCAGCCTCATGATCCCGTTCCAGGCCACGTTGATCCCGATCTATCAGCTCGTCAGCGACCTCGGCTGGGTGAACACGTACGCCGGGCTGATCGCACCACGCGCGGCCGACGCGTTCGGCATCTTCTTCCTCCGGCAGTTCTTCCTGTCACTGCCCCGCGACCTCGACAACGCGGCACGTCTGGACGGGGCATCCGAATGGCGGACCTTCTGGAACGTCGTTCTGCCCAACGCCAGGCCCGCGCTGTTGACCCTCGCGATCTTCACCTTCGTGAACAACTGGAACGACCTGCTCTGGCCTCTCGTCTTCACGACCGACGCCGAGATGGGGACCATCACGTCGGGGCTCACGCTCCTGACCGGCCCCGGCGGGATCATCCCGCAGGGCGTCATGATGGCCGGCTCGCTCATCGCCGTGCTCCCGCTCGCGATCATGTTCCTTCTCGTGCAGCGACGCTTCATCGAGAGCGTCGCTTCGACCGGCCTGAAATGAGACGTTCTTTGACCGACTGGTACACCGAGGGTCCGCTGCGGTTCGGGCTCGGCATCGAGAACACGTTCGTCCCGCAGGGCGGGCCCGGTCTGCGGCCGATCGACGAGTACGAGCTCACCGAGCACTACACGCGATGGCGCAGCGACCTCGACCTTGCCTCCGGCGTGGGCGCGGAGTTCCTCCGCTGGGGCATCCCGTGGCATCGGGTGAACCCGGAGCCCGGCCGCTGGGACTGGGGCTGGACGGACCGTGTCATCGGTCGCATGGTCGAGCTCGGCATCCGTCCGATCATCGACCTCCTTCACTACGGCACGCCGCTGTGGCTGGAAGGACAGTTCGCCGCTCGCGACTACCCGCAGCGCGTCGCCGAGTACGCGGTGGCCGCGGCCGAGCGCTACTCCGACCTCGTCACGGACTACACGCCGGTGAACGAACCGATGATCCACGTGCTGTTCTGCGGCGAGTACGGCTACTGGCCGCCGTATCTGCGAGGCGAGGAGGGCGCTGTGCAGCTCGCCCTCGCGATCGCGAAGGGTTTCCAGGCGACACAGCACGGCATCCGCGAGATGCTGCGGGATCGGGCGACGTTCGTGCATGTGGATGCCTCGATGCGGTATGTCGGCGCGACCGATGCGCCCGAGCACCGTGAGACCGCCGAGCGGCTGCGGCATCAGGCATACCTCGTCGAGGATCTCGTCACAGGGCGCGTCGGCGCAGACCACCCCCTCCTCGAGATGCTGCTGCGGCACGGCGCCGACGAGGACACGCTCGACGACCTCGCCCGACGCCCGGCCCATCCCGACATCATGGGGGTCAACTACTACCCCCGGCACTCGACCGAGGTCTTCGAACCGGGCGTCCATCACCGGGGCGGCTTCGCCGATCCGCGGCCGACCCGCGACGACGGCGTCGCAGGACTCTCTGAAGTGCTCGTCGAATACGCGCGACGCTACGAGGCACCGGTGATGCTGACCGAGACCTGCGTCACCGGGACCGTCGCCGAGCGGATCGACTGGCTGCACGCCTCCGTTGCCGAGATCGACCGCCTGCGAGCCGGCGGCCTGGAGGTCGTGGGCTACACGTGGTGGCCGCTGTTCGACATGTACGAATGGACGTACCGACATGGCTCCGGCCCGCGGTCGGACCACCGCCTGACCATGGGGTTGTATGAACTGGTCGAGTCGGAGGGTGGTGTGGAACGCCGCCGCACGGCCGTCGCCGACGCGTTTGCCGCCGTCGCGCAGCGGTCCGCGAGCGCGACATGGACAGGAACCGAGCGAACCATGGAGGAATCACGATGAGCGCCAGTGAGCACACCGGCTACGAGGCGTATCTGTTCGCCCACTTCGTCGGCGAGGACGGACCGGACGCGGAGCAGGTGCACCTCGCCGTCAGCCGCGGCGACACCCTCAGCGAATGGGACATGCTGGCCGGCGGTGCACCGGTGCTGCGCTCGTCGGTCGGGACCGGCGGCATCCGCGACCCGTTCCTCCTGCGGCTGCGGGACGGCGAAGGCTTCGTGATGCTGGCGACCGACCTGCAGGTGTACGGGATCGGACACTTCCGCGACGCGCAGGAGCACGGCAGCACTGCGCTGCTCGTGTGGGAATCGCGCGACCTCGTGACGTGGGACGGCCCGCGTCGCGTCGAGGTGATGCCGCCGGAGCGCGCCGGCAACGCGTGGGCGCCCGAGGCGATCTGGTGCGAGGAGGCGCAGACGTACGCCGTGTACTGGGCGTCCAACCTCTACGACGAGGGTGTCGAACGCCGCAACGCCGACAGCTACAACCGCATGATGATCGCGACGACCGACGATTTCGTCACGTTCACCGAACCCCGGATCTGGATCGACGTTCGGAGGGCCCCCGGCTACGGGACGATCGATTCGACGGTGATCCGCCATGGCGACGTGTACCACCGCTTCACGAAGGACGAGCATCCTGACGTGATGCACGTGTTCCACGAGGTGAGCCCCGACCTGTTCCGGGCCACGACGGGTGCGGCCGGATCGGCCTGGGACCTCATCGCGGAGCGCATCGGGTCCGAACATGTCACCCACGGAGAGGGCCCGATCGTCGTGCCCTCCCTCACCGACGACCGCTGGTTCCTGCTGCTCGACTGGCCGCCCTACGGCGGCGGCACGGGCTACGTCCTCTTCGAGACGGACGACATCGACTCCGGTCGCTGGACGCGCACGCCGCAGAGCCTTCCGCCGCGCTTCCGCCACGGATCCGTGATCCCGGTCACGGCGGCGGAGAGGCAGCGGCTGCTGACACAGCTGCCGCCCGCCACACACAGTGATGGCGATCGCGATGGTGGGATCTGAGCGCGGAGAGGCATGAGCCTCCCAGCGCGGGCGACGGCTGTCCGGAGCTCACTTCGCGATGAGGTTGAGCTGGGCGTTGAGGGCCGCAATCTGCTCGATTGATACTCCTCCCGCCTGTCGGATCAGCTTCTCCATGCTCATGCGGTCGACGATCGCCTGCATCGCCGGGGGGATGTCCACGCCACGACCGACCTCGCCCCGGCTGGTGGAGACTGCCTCGAGAACGGATGCGATCATTCGAGCCCCCTGCTCCGACTGCCTGATCTCGCCCACCGAGTCACGGACGGAGAAGTACCCATCGGGGCTGGGCAGCTCGGCCTCGTCGAACCAGTTCGCGATCGTCGTGGTCGGCGTGATGGCCATGGGTGGGACCTCATCCACCTTCCGCAAAGTGATGCTGTCGGAGGCGGCTCCGGAGCGGGCCGTGATCGTGTGCTCATCCGTCAGCGGAACGTTGAAGCGGAATGCACGTCGGCCGGTCATCGTGCCGAACTCGACTCCGTCTACGAGCAAAGTGACGTCGTGCTGGTTGGAATACACGACCACCTCCGTTGTCGGCTCCGCGCGCTCGATCCTTCGTCGGCCCGCGACATGCACGAAGGGCTCGCTCGACCAGGCCGCCTTGTAGACGTAGAACGCATCCTTCTTCACACTGCGGTCGAACGACACGAGCCCCTTCTGGTTACGACCCTTGACACCACCCTCGTCCCGACCGGCTGAACCGAAGTCGGCGAGATTCCACACGTGGGTGGCCCACAGCCACGGCCGGGCCTCGATCATCGTGACCATGTGCTCGTGATAGAGCGCCTGATAGCCCTCGGTGTAGTCGCCCTTCACCGGATCGGAGGACTGGTATTGCGGATTGGCGTCGGCGCCGTATTCGGACAGACCGATGGCGGTCCGCGGATACGTCTGGTGGAAACCGTCCAGCCATGTGTCGTTGTCGACGGCGTCCCCGACGTACCAGCCGAAGTAGAGGTTGTACGACATGACGTCGGGTACGGTGACCAACGGATTGTCGGTCTCCAGCAGGAACAGGTGCGCCATCGCGGTCAGCCGAGTCGGATCCAGTCGGTGCGCCAGCTCGTTGAGCTCGCCATGAGCGGCAAGGACGTCATCGCCCGCACCGGCGAGGGTGATCTCGTTGGACAGGCCCCAGCAGACGATGCTCGCGTGGTGGCGGTTCTGCACGATCAGCTCCGAGAGCTGGTCGCGCGCGTTGTCGACGGCCGCCGGCAGGAACACGGTGATCTGCGGGATCTCCGCCCATACCACCAGCCCGGTCTCGTCACACAGATCGTAGAAACGCTGATCGTGCTGGTAGTGCGCCAGCCTGACAGTTGTCGCGCCCAATTCCCGCAGGAGCGCGAGATCCGTCTGCTTCGCTTCTTCGCCTATGGCGTTGCCGACACCCTCGAAGTCCTGGTGCCTTGAGACACCCCGCAGTGGATATTCCTCCCCGTTGAGCAGGAAGCCCCGCTGGGGGTCGACGGCGAACTCGCGGCATCCGAAACGCAGTTCCACTGCATCGACGACGACTCCGTCCAGGAGCAGCTCGGCGCGGGCGGTATAGAGGTGGGGATCCCTCAGTCCGTGCCAGCGGCGTACCTGCTCGATCGGGACGGTGGCGTGGGATACTCCTCCGACGATGGAGGTCGTAGTCGACCCCTCACCGTCGACGGTGAACCGAACGCGCGCGGTCCGCGCGCCGGCGCCGATGACGCTCGCACTCATCGCGACGTCGGCGCGATCGCCCGCGAGCGTCGGCGTGACCGCCAGTCCCGGCCCACCGTCCTGCAGCACGAAATGAGTCGCACCCACACTGATCTGCAGGACGTCCCGGTAGATCCCGCCGTAGAACGTGAAGTCCGCCTGTTGCGGATAGACCGTCTCGTTCGGCGAGTTGTCGACGAGCACGAGGAGGGTTCCTCCCTCGTCGGTGAGATGCTGCGTGAGGTTCGCGCGGAAGGTGGAGTATCCACCGTCGTGGCGGGCGAGCAGATGCCCGTCCAGGTAGACCTCGGCCGATGAGTTCACACCGGCGAACTCGACCCAGGTCTCCGCTGCTCCGGCATCAGGCAGGATTCGGCGGGCATATGTCGAGACTCCGCGACGGTACTCGCCACCAGCCTGTCCGTCCGCTGCGTTCCAGGTGTGCGGCAGGCGGACCAGCGACCCGGCTGCCGCGACGTCGTCCCAGTCGGCATCCGGCCGCAGGGCGCTCGGGGCGAAGGCCCAGCCTTCGAGGATCGGCGTGATCCGTCGGCCGGGATCGGCGGGAGGCTGCGACATCGTGGTCTCCTTCGGCGCACATCCTCGGGACGTTCCGAGGCACGCCCACGCTACGGATCGCACGGCAGACGGTGATAGAACTGGTCACGCACGAACAGCAATCATGCGGCAGCGCGCCGCGGAAGGAACGAAGGACGACGACGATGTCGACCGCATCCGCAGACCATGACCGCGTACTCACCGCGGTCGTCAGCGCGCTCAGCCAAGTACTGAGCTGCCCTGTGACGCTCACCACGGATGTGCCTGCCGCGCTCGCAACCTTCCAGCATGACCACTGCCTGAGCTCACAGCTTCAGCCTGCATTCACCGCATCCGCATTGCGGGAGTTCGTCCGCGACATGCCGACGCAGGTCGTCCATGAAGTCGAAGAGCCGCTCGGGATGGCGGTGACGCTCACCCGGTGGGACGCATACCTGCTCGTCATCGGGCCGTACACCCACGAACCCCTCTATCCCGGTGCCGCCGAGGAAGTGCTGAGGACGCTCGGCATCCCGTCGTCCCAGCTGTCCCAGTACAAGCTGTACCGCACCCGCTATCCGATCCTGGACCCCGAGCACGTCCATAGGAGCGCGGCGGCATTGCTGACCGCTGCCGGAACCGAGGACGCAATGGGCACTCTCCTTCACATCAAGGCGGAGGGTGGCAGCATCGTCCCCGGCTTCGGAGAGCTTCCTCAGTCCGCCTCCACAACGGTGATCGAAGAGCGCTACCGTCTCGAAGCGGACTTCATGGATGCCGTGGCCGACGGATCCACCGAGCAGGCTCTGACCGCCTTGCAGAGGCTGGCGGGGATGCCTCAGACCATCAGTTATCTGAACACCCCCTTCCTCGGCACCACGATCCTGCGCATCATGGCTCGTGTCGCTGCGCAGCGCGGAGGGCTCCCCGCGGTGACGATCGACGCTATCTCGCAGCAATACGCGCAGCGCCTTCATCGAGTCGGCCACACCGTCGACCCCCAGCGAACGATCGGCTTCACCGGACAGATGGTGACCGACTTCTGCCAGAACGTGCGACGACATCAGCAGCGCAGCCTTCCACCGCTGGTGAGGCGCGTCACGGATGAGATCGACCTGCACCTCACTCGTGATGTGTCGACCGCGGAGCTTGCCGAGCGGCTCGGGGTGTCGACGTCCACCATCGCTCGACGGTTCAAGGAGGCGACGGGGACGACGGTCGCGGGCTACGTCGCGCACCGGCGCGCAGAACGCGCGGCTCGACTGCTCGCCACGACCTCGCAGAGCGTGAAGGACATCGCAGTGTTCGTCGGCTACGACGATGCCAACTATTTCGTGAAGGTCTTCCGAGGCGAGTACGGAGTGACCCCCACGGCGTATCGCGACGCACATACGCGGTAGCGGCCGCACGTTCCCGCGCATCGCGCACGATCACCTGGGGGGCCCGGTCAGAACTAAGAGAACGACCCAGCCGGTTCCGCCTCCGCCGAGGCGGTCTTGCGTGCTGCCACGCGCTTCTGCACGTCGATCATCTCCACGCGGGTCAGCTTGTAGCCCTTCATGGCCACGAGCGTGCAGACCCAGCCGAGAATCGGCAGGCCGAAGAACAGCACCACTGTCATCAGGAGGATCGCCGTGTTCGGGCTGTCGGTGGGCTGGGGCATGACCGTCGTGAACCCGATCAGCGCCACGGCACCGAGTGCGAGGGTGGAACCGAGAGACGAGATGATCTGGTCGACGATGTTGTACGTCGCGGTCACCGTGGCCGGCAGGAACTTGCCCGAACGGTCCATCTCGTAGTCGATGACGTCCGCCCGCATCGCACCGTTGGCGACGGTCACGACCATCGAGGCTCCGTTGAGCAGTAGGTACACCAGGAAGAACGCGATCGTGAGCGCGATGTTGTCGAGCACAGACCGCAGATCGACGACGAGGCAGAACACTGCCATGAGCGCGGCGAGGATCAGGCAGATCCAGGTCCAGGTGACCGTCGCCGACTTCGACCCGTGCTTGCCCGTGTAGCGCGCGCCGAAGATCGCGAACACGATTCCGGGAAGGATCGCGACCAAGCTGAGGATCGTTCCGAGCTGCATGTTGCCCAGCAGGATTCCCCACATCAGAGTGCCGATCACAGCCTGCGATTTCACCACCTGTGCGAGCTTGTCTGAGGCGCCGCTGATCAGGTACCGCTGGAACGGCCCATTGTGCGCGAGTACGTTCCACATGTCGCGCACCGTGACATCGACCTTGGCACGCGTGTCCGCAGCTGCGGCGCGGTCGTCGGTGAGGTGGGCGAAGCTTGCCGGCTTGTCGACCCGGGCGACCCCTATGCACGCGAGGATCTGAAGCACGAATGAGCATGCAACGTAGGTGACGGCCGTCTCGCTCAGCATCCCGATCGTGAACTCGTTGCCGTGGCGGGGCAGGAAGACCACCGTCGAGATGATCGTGAACATCGATGGGATCAGGTAGGCGTACGTGGTGGCCCACACCTGCACCGTCGGCCGCTGCCGCGGGTCGTTCGTAAGCACGGGTCCCGACATCTGCCCGGCGATGTCGTTCATGGACGATCCGATGATGTACACGAGGTAGAAGGCGATGAAGAACCACACGCCGAGCCCGGCGCCTGACCCCCATACGAACAACGCGAGGATCGCGACCGACCTCACGGCCCACCCGCCGAGCATGAAGAAGCGGAGCTTCCCGAACGGGAGGTTCACTTTCTCGATGATCAGTCCGAGAACGGGGTCGATGACTCCGTCGAAGACCCGCGTAACAGTGAGGATGATGCCTGCCACCGCGACAGCGATGCCGTATCCGGCGTTCTGCAGATAGCTCATGAGTCCTACGAGGACGTAGAAGATCATCGCGGACCCGTTGTTCAGCTGAGAGAACGCGATCTCCCACGTGCGGGCTCGACGGTATGACACGCCGTCCGCTTCGCTGGCTGTTGTCTTCTGGTTACGCGCCATTGCGTCCACTCCTTCGGGGATCGTCTCACGGCTGCGCACCGGCGGTGATGCGCCGCGAACTGCCTGAGGCGACCGCAATGCTAGGACGCCGCCATCGGCGCGAAATAGAACCAGATCGTCACCAGCAGTACGGATCAGGCGGACGCTCACCGGTCCGTCGATCCGGACGGACAGCGGTGACATCAGCCGCGTCGAAGCCGTCGCCGTTGCCGCGTCGTCGGAGGCCAGTCGAGGCGCGATGACAGGAGATCACGACGGCAGCAGACGCCGCAGGGCGACAGCGCTCACCTCGGCGCTGCGCAGCGGAGAGCCGTCGATCCAGTTTTTGTGCGTTTCCAGGATCACCGCTTCGACGCGCTGAGCGGTCGCCCAGGCGATGATCGCGTCGACGGGCATGTTCCCCGCCCCGAGCTCCACGGTGTCGACTTTCACGATCGGCGTCATCGTCGGCCCCGTGAGGCGCGAGCCGCGATCGGTGATGTGAAGAAGGCGGATGCGCTCACCCATCTTGTCGAGCAGCGCGAGCAGATCAACGCCTGCCGTGGCCGCCCAGAAGCAGTCCAGCTCGAATCCCAGCACCGCGGGATCCGTCTGGTCGACGAGCGTCTCGAACGCGGTGCGACCAGACATTGGTCGACGAAACTCGGCGGTGTGGTTGTGGTAGTGGAGACGGATGCCGTCACCGGCGAGCAGTCGGCCGGCGGCATCGAGTCGTCGGGCGAGCCGTTCAACGCTGGCTTCGTCTCCGTAGTCGAAGCGATGCATGCCGGTCACGACGATGTTGCCGGTGCCGAGCACGTCGGCTCGCACCACCACCGTGCCCGGGTCGGACTCGATCGCTCCGAGATCCTCGTGCAGTGCAGCCACCGACAAGCCGGACTCCGCGATCAGACGTGGCCACTCCAAGCGGCCACCGCTCCCGACGGGCATGCCCGCGAAACGCGTGAGCGCCCGTACCAACAGTGGTGTCGGTCGGGTCATGAAGCCGTTGAGCTCGATCGCCTCAAACCCGGCCGAGACCAGGCGCGAGAGGGTGTCTCGCGCCTGGTCCTCGGTATTCGCGACCGTCCCGATCTGTATCTGCTGGATCGCCCGCAGCGGTCGCTGCGGGACACCGGGACTCATCGAGCTCAGAGTGTCTCGCCGGCGTCTGCGAGGAGCGTGCTGCCCGTCATGATCATCGAGAGGTCGCTCGCTGCGAAGAGCACGACCCGTGCGATGTCGTCGGGAGCGCCCACGCGGCCGATCAGGCTGGTGTTCATGACCTCGAGGGGAGGCATCTCGATTCCGGCGGCCGCAGCGGCTTCGGCACCGGCCTTCGCCGCGGCGATGTTGCCCTCGGTGGGCACGAAGCTGGGGGCGACACCGAGCACGCGGATTCCGCGCGGGGCGAGGTCCACGGCGAGCGCCTTCGTCATGCCGAGCGCAGCATGCTTCGACCCCACGTACGCCACCATCCCGGGGAACGCCACCTGCACACCGGCGGTGGAGATGATGTTCACGATGACGCCGCCGGCATCGCCCGACATCCGGCGTGCGGCTTCGCGCGCTCCCAGGAACACTCCACGCGCGTTCACCGCGAAGGTCGCGTCCCACATCTCGTCGGGCATCATGGTTACCGGCGCGTTCGGGAAGATCCCCGCGTTGTTGACCCAGATGTCGATCCCGCCGAGCTCGGCGACCGCGAGGTCGGCCGCGGCGGCGACAGACGCGGTGTCGCTGACATCTGCGCGGGTGCTCACCACACGAACGCCGTAGCGGGCGGAGAGCTCGGAGGCAGCGGCGCGCGCCGCGTCCTCGTTGAGGTCGATGAGCAGCAGGTCGGCGCCTGCTTCGGCCACGCGGGCCGCGATGGCCTTGCCCAGCCCTTGGGCAGCGCCCGTGACGACCGCTCGTCGGCCACGGAGTGAGAGCAGGTCGGCCAGCGAGCGGGTGGAGACGTCGGGGAAGGGGAAGCTCACGCCGGCACCTCCGCCGCGAGTGCGTTGCGCTGAGCAACGTCGCCGAGCCACGCGAGGCTCGGCTTCGGTGTGCGGGCGAACGTGTCGCGGTCGACGGCGATGAGCCCGAACGTCGGCTCCCAGTGACCCCACTCGAAGTTGTCCAGAAGCGACCAGTGCAGGTAGCCGCGCACGTCGATGCCATCTGCGATCGCACCGATCAGACCCTGAAGCGCTTCTCCGGTGTAGCGGATCCGCTGCGTGTCGTCGGCGGTGGCGATGCCGTTCTCGGTGATAAGGATCGGCGTGTGGTCGCTGACCTCCCAGGCGTGCCGCACAGCCATCGCGAGCGAGTCCGGCCGGTAGGCGGTGCCGACGAGCGTGTTGTCGGGGTGCGCGGGGTGCGGGATGAGACCGTTCGCGTCGACCTGCTGGCTGGAGTAGGCCTGGACGCCGACGAAGTCGTCCCCTCGGCTGCCCTCCCAGTAGACGTCTTCCTTGCCGTAGCGGATCTGGCGCAGCTTCTCCTCACCGCCGGGGGCGGCGGTGAGGGCGCCGGCGGCGATCGTCCACCCCACCTTGGCGTTCGTGCGTGCACGGACGATCTCGCGGGCGGTGTGGTGGATCCGCGTGAACAGGCGTCCGATCTCGGGATCGGCGTAGGTGAGGAACTCGCTGTGGGTCTGCTTCTTCTTGTCGTCGCCATCGGCTTCGACGGTCGGGCTGGTCCAGTCGCCGCCCGAGGCGGCCAGGTGGCGCATCGCGGTCATGATCGCAGCCTGCATGTTCGGCTCGTTCATGGTCACGACCCATTCGACGCCGTCGAGGATCGTGCATGCCTGCTCGACGAAGGCGCAGAACAGCTCCAGCGCTTCGGATCCGTCCCAGCCGCCGCCCGCGGCGAACCACTGGGGGGTCGTGAAGTGCTGCAGGGTGACAACCGGGGTGACGCCATTGGCGAGGCAGAACTCGATCATGCGGCGGTAGTGCGCCAGCTCGGCCTTCGAGAAGTGGCCGCGCACCGGTTCGATGCGCGACCACTCCAGGCTGAAGCGGTACGAGGTGAGGCCGGCATCCGCGAGCAGTCGGATGTCTTCGCGATAGCGGTGGTAGCTGTCGACGGCGTCGCCCGACAGTTCCATCCCGGGCATCATCTGTTCGCGCGCCCACCAGTCGCTGTTGACGTTGTTGCCCTCGATCTGGTGGCCGGCAGTGGCGGCGCCCCACAGGAAGCCTTCGGGAAAGCTGGTCATATCGTTTCTCTCTTTCGCGTCGATGCGGAGGATGCGCGTCACCGGGCGGTGACGGCGGAAGTGGATGCCGGCAGCCCGGCGGTCTGGTCGAATCGCCCGTGCCCCGCTGAAGCCACGGTGCCGTCGGGGAAGATGATCCGCGCGGCGGTCCCTGCAGGGATGTCAGCGGTGATCCGGATGCTATCGCCTTCGATCCGCCACTCCACGGCGATCTCGCCCTGTGGGCCGTTGTGCGTTCCCCGGGCCCAGGCCATCCCCGGGGCGGGTACCGGCGCGATCGTGACCTTCTCCCAGGCGATCGAATCCGGATCCTGGCGAAGTCCGAGCGTGTGGGTGTGGAGGAAGCGGATGACGGCGCCCTTGCTGTAGTGGTTGAGGGAGTCGTGGGCGACGCCGTTCTCGTCGATGCCCTCCCAGTCCTCCCAGATGGTCGTCGCGCCGCGGTCGACCATGTACAACCACGACGGTGCGGTGCGGCGGCCGAGCAGTTCGTACGCGACGTCGGCTCGGCCGGCATCGGCGAGCACGGGGAGCAGATCGCCCGTGGCGAGGAACCCTGTAGCCAGGTGCGTGTCGTTCGCCCGGATCAGCTCGACGAGCCGCTCCACAGCCGCGCGGCGCAGCCTGTCAGGGATGAGGCCGAAGGCCAGGGCCCGCACGTACGCGGCCTGTGTGTCGGCTGCGGTCGTGCCGTCGTTCTTCAGGTAGGCGGCGCACCATGCGTCCGCGACACGGCTGGCCGTTGCGGCGTACGTTGCGGCATCCGATTCGCGTCCCAGGATCTCTGCGATCTGGGCGAGGGTCGCCGTCGAACGATAGAGGTACGCCGTGCCGACCTCGCCCTTGTCTGCCATGAACCAGGCCATCGGGTTGTGCTTGATCGGATCGACGGGGTTTCCCTCGGCGTCACGTTGCTTCGGCTCGGTCCACTCGCCCCAGTGGAAGGTGCCGTCCCAGAGATACTGTTCGAACGTCTCCGGCTCGGGCGAGGCCTGCAGCCGGGTGTGGTGGCGATTCGTCCGGGCCGCCTCGAGGGCCCACTCGACCCAGCGGGCCATCGCCTCGTAGTTCTCGGCAAGGACCTCGCGGTCTCCATATGCTCGATAGAGCTCCCACGGCACAGCGACGACCGCGTCTCCCCATCCCGAGGAGCCGGTCATCATGGCGAATTGGTCGTCGAGGTGGTGCTTGATGCGTCTGCCGTCGGGCGAGAAGTTCGCGATGCGCCCGTCGTCCAGCTGGTCGTCACGCACCGATCGCAGCCATTTGCGGCTGAAGCCGTGCACGTCGTAGAGTCGCGTCGCTGTCGGCGCGAACACCTGGTAGTCGCCGGTCCACGCTAGTCGCTCGCGCGTCGGGCAGTCTGTGGGCACGTCGACGGCGTTGCCGCGGAAGCTCCACTCGGCAATCTGGTGCAGGCGGTTCAAGTCCTCGTCGCTGCAGTCGAATGTGCCGACCCGGACGAGGTCCGTGTGGACGATTCGCATGGTGACGGTGGTCGGGTCCAGTGGTGCGTCCTGTCGCGTCACGCGCGCGTACTGGAAGCCGTGGACGGTGTGTCGCGGTTCGAACTCCTCATCACCGCCGCCCGAGATGACGACGTCCTGCTGCACGAACGGAAGTGGTGCCTCGCCCGGGCGCTCGGAGTCGAGGTGACTGGTAGACAAATCACCCCCGGCATCCGTGTGCTCGCCGTAGTCGATGACCGTGCGGGTGCCGCGCGGGCCGAGGTCGGTCATCCTGATCCAGCCGGACGCGTTCTGGCCGAAGTCGAGCACCCACACTCCGTCCGCGATCTGGGTGGATGAGACCGCAGAGCGGGTCTCCACCATTCGCACAGGCGGGGCGGGCGACCACGAGATGGCCGGCGGGTCGACGACGACTCCGACCCGCACCGGCTGCGGTCGGGCTGTCGCCGTCTCGAAGTCGACGGTCTGTCCGGCCATCAGGTCGGCCCGCGTCGTCGATGACGGCGAGGTCGTCCAGTCTTCGCCGCTGCGGACCACGCGCTCGCTGCCGTCCTCGAGGCGGACGTGGAGCTCGATGCGCGCCCCCACGGTGGTGCCCCACCCCGCCGGGAGCCGAAAGGCGCCGACTTGCCCGCGATACCAGCCGTCGGACAATTCGACCGCGATCCGGTTCTCACCTGGGTGAAGCAAGCCGGTGACATCGTGCGCCTGCGCGTAGAGTGTCCGGTCATACGAGGTCGACCCCGGGGCGAGCTCGTCCGTGCCGACACGCTGTCCGTTGATCTGCGCCGTGTAGACACCGAGTGCGGTCGAGTACAACCGGGCCGACGCGATGCCGCCGGGCATCGAGAACGATGCCTCCAGCACGTGTGCCGGCCGCGTGCCGTATCCGAGCTCGGGATCTTCGACGGGGGAGATCCAGTCGGCCTGCCAATCCGCGTCCAGCAGGCCCACCTCGAATCCGGCGGCCTCGGACCACTCGGCGTGGGGAGTCGCCGGCCGAACGCGCCACCTGACGCGGGTGCCGCTGCGCAGCACGCCGAACGGCCACGGGACGAATCGACGTCCGGCGATCTCTGCAGTCATCGGCGCCCGGCCGTCGACGGTCGCTTCAACGGTGTACCGGGTCTGCCCGTTACCGGCTGTCGGGTCTTTCCAGCTGAGGCGGGGATGGGCATCGGTGACGGGGAAGCCGTCGCCGCCGCTGTCGACGGTCAAGTCGTAGGGAACGGTACGGAGCATTGTTCGATCACCTCACGGGTTCAGCGGACGGACTTGACTTTGAGAAGGATGATGAGCCCGCCCACCAGCGCGAACGCGGCACCGACCAGGTACAACAGCGTGTAGTTCTTCTCGGCACCGACCGCGCCGATGGTGATCACCACACCCGCGATCAACGGGGCGAGGGCGCTGGGGATCTTCTGCGCGAACTGGATCACCGCCATGTACCGTCCGGCCTGGGCACGCTCCGGGATGATCGCGTAGACGATGGCCTGGTCGACGGTGGCGAACACCGCGATCGCGAGCTGCATCAACACGGCGCCGAGGATGATCTGGGGCAGTGACCACGCCGTTGCTTCGGCGATCGCGCCGCCGACGAAGAGCAGGGCGGCGATCATCACGAACAGGCGTCGGCGCTGCAGCTTGTCAGAGAGGAATCCCCCCACGAGCGCCCCCGTGGCCGCAGCGAGGACACCGATCATGCCGACCGTCGCGACGATGCCGGCGACCTCGCGGACAGGCAGGTCGAGGCGCTGGGCATAGAAGAACGTCCCGAACGTGGTGTTGAAGTAGAGCCCGACGAAGAAGACGAAACGTCCCAGCCAGTTCCAGGCGAAGTCGGGGTACTTGCGGACGTTGAAGCCGTAGCTCGCGACGACGGACTTCACGGTGACGACCTCACCGCGAGGCAGGTCTTTCGAGCTGCCCTCGGGTTTGATCAGCGGGAAGAGCGCCAGCATGACGGCGCCGATGAGTCCGGGCACCAGGAAGATCAGCATCGTATTCGACGAAACCGCGTAGGCCACGCCGATGCCGAGCACGGGGGCGATCTGGGTCATGAGGCCAGTGAGTGCTGAGACCTTGCCTCGCTGCTGCTCCGGCAGCTTGTCGGCCTGAATGGTCTGCAGTGCGGCACCTGCGATGGACCAGCCCGACATCCCCAGAACCCAGCCGGCTCCGACCACGAGCAGGTCCGGCGCGAGCCCTATGATCACGAGCCCGACCAGGCCGATGCCCGTGCCGAGGAAGAGGAACGGCGAGCGGCGTCCGAACCGGGACCGGGTGCGGTCGCTCCAGATGCCGACGAGCGGGCTGATGATCAGGTACACGAGCTGCGCAGTGCCGGTGATGTAGCCCAGCACCTCCTCGTGACCGGGAGCGAGCTCGGTGATGCGCACTGCGATGCCGTACGACAGCGGAACCATCATGGCGATCGAAGCGCCGAAGCTCGCAAGCATCAGCCAGAAGATGTAGCTCTTGCTCATCGGCTGCTGCGGGCCGGCGGCGGCCGCGTGCGCCGCCCGTGCGGGCGGAAGCTCACCTGCACCGGCAGGGCTCTGCTCCGTGACCGAAAAGTCGTTGGTCACCATGACTCCTTCATCGCGTGATTCAATCGCGCAGCTGTGCGGGATCGGCTGACGGCGTGACACCGCCAAAAGTAACCGTCGTGGTTAGCTTTCATGAAGAGTAACCACAGTGGTTACGATTAGCAAGCGGGCATTCGTGCTGGAAGACTCGGAGGCGTGGAGATGAACAGCACAGACGCATCGGCGTCGGCACTCAGCGACAGCGGGTCACGCCGCCGCGGCCCCTACTCAACGACGCCCGCCCGACGAGCGCAGATCGTCCGCGCAGCGCTGTCGAGCATCGCCGAGCACGGGTACGAGCGCTCTTCCCTTCGCGACATCGCCGCACGGGCCGAGGTCACACATGCCGCACTGCTTCGGCACTTCTCGAGCAAGGATGAACTGCTGGTGGCCGCACTCGCGCAGCGCGACGCCGACGACGAGGAGTTCGCACGACGCATCATGGAGTCGCGCGTGCCCGCCGAGCAGGTGCTGTCGGGCGTCCTCAGAAATGAGTTCGCGCATCCGGAACAGGGGCGCAACTGGCTCGCAATCACGGTCGCCGCGACGAACCCGGATCACCCCGCGCACGACTTCTTCGTCGCCCGACGCGAACGGATGCGCTCCCACCTTTCGAGCAGGCGGTTTGGTACCGCAGAGGACGGCGACGAGCTCAGCGCCGACGACAAGGTGACGATGCTGATGGCGATGATCGATGGGTTGCGCATCCAAGCGCTGATGGACCCCGATCACGACGTGCTGCCGCTCCTCGAGGTGTTCATGCGCCTGGTCGCCACTCCCGCCGAGCAGGAGCCGGGGCGGGACTGATGCGAGGATCACCAACGCCCTGCTCGGCGACCACACGAACGACCTCAGGCCGCATCTCTCGCTAGTTCCCGATGCACGCGCGGCCGACTCTGTGGTCAAGATCCCAAGAAGGAGGACCCCGGAAGACACGGAGTCGTCTCTGGCATCGACGGAACCCGGGTCAATCCGCGGAGCCTCGCGAGTTGTGGGCGGAGACTCGCGTTCCCCCGGCGGCGGCCGACCCGCGCATTCGAGGCATTGCCAGCCCGTCACGTCCGGACCAGATGTGGGGCAAACCGCGGTCAGAGCAAAAAGAAAACCCCTGCTGAACAGGGGTTTTCATGGCGGTGACGGTGGGATTTGAACCCACGGTAGGGGGTTACCCTACACAACTTTTCGAGAGTTGCACCTTCGGCCGCTCGGACACGTCACCGCCGACAAGCTTACGTCACGAAAGCGGATGCCGCGAATCGGCCGGGGGCGCCGGCATCCACTCTCGAATCACTCCAGGTCGAGAGCCCCGTGGATCACGTCGACCACGCGTGAGGGCTCGTCGATGCCGACCGCGTAGACGTACGTCGCGGTGAAGCCGATGCCGGCCAGCGACGCCGCCAGCGAAGCCAGGGACGCCGCCGTGGACTCCGGCGTGACGGCCACCATCGCGGTCTTCTCGATCGTGTCGTAGTCGCGGCCGACCTCGTCGCAGTGGGCGCGCAGCACGTCGAGCTTGTGCGTGGGCAGCTCGCCACCGGCGCCGACGCCGAGGTTGCAGGCGTCGGCGTACTGGGCGACCAGGCGCAGCGTCTTCTTCTCGCCACCACCGCCGATCAGCAGGTAGGGATGCGGGCGGCTGATGCTCTGCGGCGAGTTGAGGGTGCGCTCCAGCTGCCAGATCGCGCCGTCGTAGGGCTCCTCGGAGTCCGACCACATCTGCAGGCAGATCTGCAGCGTCTCTTCGAGCTCGCGGAACCGCTGCGCCACCGGCGGGAACGGGAAGCCGAGGCCGCGGCACTCCTCCTCGTTCCACGCGGCGCCGATGCCGAGTCCCATCCGTCCGCCCGACAGCACGTCGAGGGTCGTCACCTGCTTCGCCAGCAGCGACGGGTGGCGGTAGATCACGCCCGAGACGAGCGTGTGCAGCAGCGCCGTTTCGGTGTGCGCCGCGATGAAGCCGAGGGTCGCGTAGGCCTCGAGCATCTCGTGCTCCACGGGACCGAGGCCCGGCAGCTGCCAGAAGTGATCCATGACGGTGATGCGACGGATGCCGGCGGCCTCGGCGTTGCGCACGTGCGCGGCCAGTGCGGGGCCGAGGTCGGCGGCGCCGCTGCGCCATGTGAAGTCCGCGATGTGAAGTCCGTAGTCCATCCGCGCCATCCTCCTGGAGCGGCTGGGCCCGCTCCAGGGGTCAGGCTAGCGGGCCGGAGGTCGAGGGGTCGACGGGGGTTCACGGATCCCGCCCCCGATGTCGCCGAGCGGGTCTAGCGTGGGGCAGGTGACCGAGAACGCACCCGCCGCCCCGGCCGGCCGCATGGCGACGACGCAGCGGTTCGTGCTGTGGATCGCGGTGCTCGGGTCGTTCGTGGCGTTCCTCGACGGCACGATCGTCAACGTCGCCCTGCCGGCCATCAGCGACGAGCTCGGCGGCGGGATCACCACGCAGCAGTGGGTGGTCGACGCGTACCTCATCACGCTCGGCGCGCTGATCCTCGTCGCGGGCTCGGTGAGCGACGCGTACGGCCGCGTGCTGGTCCTGCGCATCGGGCTCATCGGCTTCGGCATCGCGTCGATCGCCATCGCGGCGTCGCAGACGTCCGAGTTCCTCATCGTGGCGCGCGCGGTGCAGGGCGCGGCAGGCGCGTTCCTCGTGCCGAGCTCGCTCGCGCTCATCACGTCGAACTTCAGCGGCCCGGCGCAGAGCCGCGCCATCGGCATCTGGACGGCGATGACGACGTCGGCCATGATCGTCGGACCGTTGATCGGCGGTCTGCTCGTCGACCTCGTGTCGTGGCGGCTCGCGTTCCTCATCAATGTGCTGCCCATCGGCGCGACGCTCATCCTCCTCGCACGCGGCGGGTTCCACGACGTGCGGCATCCCGACGCATCCATCGACTGGCTGGGCGCAGTCCTGTGCACGTTCGGCCTCGGCGGCATGGTGTACGCCCTGATCGAGCAGCCGAACTCGGGCTGGGCCGCGCCGAACATCTGGCTTCCGCTCGTCATCGGCGCCGTGCTGTTCGTGGCGTTCATCCTGCGGCAGCGGTACGCGCGCAGCCCGATCCTGCCGCTCGACCTGTTCCGCGTGCGCAACTTCTGGACGGGCAACGTCGCGACCGCCTTCATCTACGGCGCACTCGCCCTCAACGGCCTGGTCGTCGTCGTGTACCTGCAGGAGGGCGCGGGCCTCTCGGCAACGCTCGCGGGCCTCGCGAGCGTGCCGATGACCATCATCATGATCTTCCTGAGTTCCCGTGCTGGTGCGTGGAGCGGCAGGTGGGGTCCTCGCTTCTTCATGACGGTCGGCCCGATCACGATGGGCGTCGGCGCACTGTTGCTGCTCACGACGACCGAGGACTTCTCGTACTGGTGGCAGGTGCTCCCCAGCATGATCGTGATGGGCGTCGGCCTCGCGCTCACCGTCGCCCCGCTCACCTCGGCGATCCTGGGCGCCATCGAGCCCGAACGCTCAGGCATCGCCTCGGCGGTCAGCAACGCCGTCGCCCGCGTCGCCGGGCTCGTCACCGTCGCGCTGCTCGCGGTCATCGTGGGCGGGTCCCTCGACCTCGACGGCTTCCACCGGGCCGCCATCGCGACCGCCGCGCTCATGATCGCGGGCGGCATCACGTCGTTCCTCGGCATCCGCAATCCGCCGCGCGACACTGATCAGCAGCCGTCCTGATCGAGTGGATGCCGCCACCCCGTGCTGCTGTCACGCCGGGCGTCGCGACGCGCCGGGGTGCGGCATCCACTCTCCGTCGATAGTCACGGCCGAACGCGCTGGCCCCGCCGCCACCTGCCCTGCAAGACTGGCCGCATGGCTGTCATCGAGAACTCGAAGGTCACCGTCGTCGGAGCCGGAAGCGTCGGCGCGAGCACCGCGTACGCGGCACTCATCCGGGGATCGGCGCGGCACGTCGCGCTGTACGACATCGCGACGCAGAAGGTCGAGGCCGAGGTGCTCGACCTCGCGCACGGCACGCAGTTCACCGGCTCGAGCGACATCATCGGCGGCAGCGACCTGTCGGTCGTAGAAGGCTCGCACGTCGTCGTCATCACGGCCGGCGCCAAGCAGGACCCGGGGCAGACGCGCATCGAGCTCGCCGGCGTCAACGCCGGGATCATGAAGAAGATGATGCCGCAGCTGCTCGAGGCCGCCCCGAACGCCATCTACGTCATCGTCACCAACCCCTGCGACGTGCTCACGGTGCTCGCGCAGGAGCAGACCGGCCTGCCGCCCGAGCGCATCTTCGCGTCGGGCACCGTGCTCGACACGTCACGTCTGCGCTGGAAGCTGGCCGAGCGCGCCGGCGTGTCGACCTCGAGCGTCCACGCGTACATCGTCGGCGAGCACGGCGACACCGAGTTCCCGCTGTGGTCGAAGGCGACGATCGGCACCGTCCCGATCCTGGAGTGGGTCACTCCCCGCGGCGACCGCATGACCACCGACGAGCTCGACCACATCGCGGTCGACGTGCGCGACGCCGCCTACAAGGTGATCCAGGGCAAGGGCGCGACGAACTACGCGATCGGCCTGTCGAGCGCCCGCATCATCGAGGCGATCCTCAACGACGAGCGGGCGGTCATGCCGGTCTCGCCCGTGCTGCACGACTTCCACGGCGTCGACGGCGTCGCCCTGTCGGTGCCGTCGGTGGTGAGCGCCGCAGGCGCCGTGCCGATCCGCGAGACGCAGTTCGACGCTCGCGAGCTGGAGCTGTTCCACCGCTCGGCCGACGCGCTGCGCGAGGTCGCCGACTCGCTGCGTGGCTGACCGTCGTCGGCGGATGCCCCGGCCCGCCGTCGGGGCGGTTGTCGGGGGTCGCACGTACGCTGATCGCATGGCCGCACCCCGACGTCCCACGCAGACCGCGCCGTACCGGTGCACGGAATGCGGGTGGACGACGCACAAGTGGGTCGGCCGGTGCGGCGAGTGCCAGCAGTGGGGCACCGTGGTCGAGGCGGCCGAGCAGACCGGCATCCTGCGATCGGTGACACCGGTGGCGCCCGGCGCCGCGCGGACGGCCCGACCGATCACGCACATCGACACGTCCGATGTCCCTCGCCGCACCAGCGGCGTGGGCGAGTTCGACCGCGTGCTCGGCGGCGGCATCGTGCCCGGCGCGGCGATCCTGCTGTCGGGCGAGCCCGGCGTGGGCAAGTCGACGCTGCTGCTGGAGGTCGCCGCGCAGTCGGCGCGCGCGGGGCGACGGGTGCTCTATGCGAGCGCCGAGGAGTCCACGGCGCAGGTACGGCTGCGTGCCGAGCGCACCGGCGCGCTGCACGACGAGCTGTACCTCGCGAGCGAGACCGACCTCGCGACGATCCTCGGACATGTGGACGAGGTCACCCCCGAGCTGCTGATCGTCGACTCGGTGCAGACGGTGTCGTCCGCGCTGTCGGAGGGCATGGCCGGGCACCCGTCGCAGGTGCGCGAGGTCGCGGCGACCCTGATCCGCGTCGCCAAGGAGCGCGCCATCCCGACGATCATCGTCGGCCACGTCACGAAGGACGGGTCGATCGCCGGCCCCCGCATCCTGGAGCACCTCGTCGACGTGGTGTGCCAGTTCGAGGGCGACCGGCAGACGTCGCTGCGGTTCGTCCGCGCGCTCAAGAACCGCTTCGGGCCCACGGACGAAGTGGGATGCTTCGACATGACCGGTGCGGGCATCGCCGAGGTCCCCGACCCGAGTGCGCTGTTCCTCGGGCACGGCACGACTGAGCCGGGCACGTGCGTGTCGATCGCCCTCGAAGGCCGCCGCGCCCTGCCCGTAGAGGTGCAGGCGCTCGTCATCGAGAGCAAGTCGCCCAATCCGCGCCGCATCGTCAGCGGCGTCGACGCCGCGCGGGTGGCCACCGTGCTCGCGGTGCTCGAGAAGCGGGTCGGCGTGAAGACCTCCGACAAGGACGTCTATGTCTCGACCGTGGGAGGAGTGCGGTTCGTCGAGCCCGCGGCCGACCTCGCGATCGCGCTGGCGGTGGCCGGCGCGGTCACCAACCTCACCATCCCCCGGCACATCGCCGCGGTCGGCGAGCTGAGCCTCGCGGGCGAGATCCGTCCCGTGACACAGTCAGCGCAGCGCCGGACCGAGGCCGCACGGCTCGGCTACCGCGACCTCATCGACGACCGCTCCGGCCGCCTGCTGGGCGCCCTCAACGACGTCCGTGCGCGGACGAAGGGCCGCCCGGGGGACGACGTCCCGGAGTTCTGACCTCTCGGGGCAGGCGAGCGCTGCCGCAGCGACGGTCACCGACCGCGCGGACGGCGGCGTCGTTGCGGGTCGACGAAGCCGAGCGCGATCGGGATCACGAGTCCCGCCGCGCACACCATGCCCACGAGGAGGTATTCCACCCCGCGAGCATGCCCAACCGAGGCGCCGGTGCAGGGCACCGGGCCCGGAGTGTCGCGGATGCCCGCCGTCAGGCGTCGAGTGCCGCGATGATGTCGACCGGGGCCGCCTGCATGGGATGCGGACCGGCGATGTCGAAGAACACCGTCGTGATGCTGTCTTTGTGCGTCTCCAGAAACGCGCGCAGCCACCCCGGCGACTGCAGCGCGACGGCCGGCGGCAGTGCGGCGGGCTTGTGGGCGGCGTCGCTGAACAGCAGCAGCGCGAGGTCGCCGGTGTTCGGGTCGCGGTAGGTCCAGACCTCGCCGACGTCGAGCGGATTGTCGCGCTGCCCCGGCTTCATGAGCGGCACGACGGTGGGACCGTGACGCAGCGCGAAGGCGACGGCAGCCATGTCCTGCGTCTGCAGCGCGTCGCTGAGCTGCGTGTTGCGGAACTCCAGCGGTTCCTTCGACTTCTTCACGCGCTTCTTGCCTGCCACTCCATCAGCCTAATCAGTGGTTCAGGCCTGACGACGGCTCACGAGAGGAACCCGCGCAGCAGCGCCTCCGAGCCCGCGAGGTGCTCGAGGATCGCCGCGACGGCGGCCTCCGGGCGCCCCGCGAGGATCGCGGTGACGATGCGCTCGTGCTGCGCGTTCGAGTGCTCGATGTTGCGGTGCAGCAGCGGGAACGTGTTGAGCCATTCGTTCACGCGCGCCCGGTTGTCTGCGGCGAGCGCGACGAGCGAAGGGATGCCGGCGGCCTCGGCGATCGCCAGGTGCAGCTGCGTGTCGAGCCTGCGGTAGTCGGACTCGGTCGCCGCCGCGACGGCCTCGTATCGCGCCCAGAGCTCGTCGCGCGCCGTTGCGTCGAGCGTGCGGGCGGCGGCGGCACGGGCGGCACCGGCTTCGAGCACGCGCCGCAGGCCGAGCACGTCCTCCAGCTCCTCCGCGGTCACGTCGCGGGGGTTCTCGGGCTGCGGCAGCGGGTCGGCGACGAATGTGCCGCCGTAGCGTCCGCGGCGCCGCACCAGGTACCCGGCGTCGGCGAGCTCGCGGATCGCCTCACGCACGGTGTCGCGGCTCACCGCGTACATGGCGGCGAGGTCGCGCTCCGACGGCAGCGACTCCCCCGGCGCGACGACGCCGAGACGCACGGTCTGCACGAGCCGCGCCGTGGTGTCTTCGAGCGCGTTGCCCTCGCGCACCGGCCGGTAGACGGCCTTGCGCACCTCCGCCAGCGGCGCGTCGGTCATGCGGGCAGCGCGGATCCCAGCGAGAACATGGATGCCGCGGCCACCAGTCCCTCGAACAGCCGGCGATCCTCGGTGTTCGCTTCGGGGTGCCATTGCACGCCCACGAGGTAGTCGTCGCCGTCGGACTCGAACGCCTGGACCAGACCCTCCTGGCCGCGCGCGGTGGCGACGAGTCCCTCGCCGAGCCGCTCGATGCCCTGATGGTGGTAGCTGTGCACGTCGAGCTCGCCCGGGCCGATGAGCTCTGCGAGCCGGGATCCGCTGTCGACGGTCACCTCGTTGATGGCGTACTGACCGCCGCCGACGCAGTAGCGCTCAGTGCCGAGCGCCTCGGGCAGGTGCTGGTGGAGGGTCCCGCCACGAGCGACGTTCACGAGCTGCAGCCCGCGGCAGATGGCCAGGACGGGCATGCGGCAGCGCTCGGCGCCGCGGAACAGCGCCAGCTCCCACGCGTCGCGATCCGGGCGGGCAGGATCGGTCAGCGGGTGCCGCTCGGCACCGTACAGCGCGGGGTCGACGTCGAGACCGCCGGTGAGCAGCAGCCCGTCGAGACGCTCGAGCACGGCGTCGACGACGTCTTCCGCCGCGGGCTGCGGCGGCAGCAGAACCGGGATGCCGCCCGCCGCCGTGACCGAGGTCACGTACGGTTCAGGCAGGAACGCCCCGCGCTCCTGCCAGACGTCCTGCGTCACGAGCTCAAGGTAGGTCGTCAGGCCGATCACCGGCTTCCTCGTGGACCCCAACTCCCACCATCCCCTCAAAAGTTCCGCCGCAAAGGTAGACACAGCGTACCAATAGGGGTGACAATCGTCGAAAGCACGCACGACCGGTTGTTCGGCCAACACCCGGTGCGGGGAGCGGGGCGGTCCGGGGGGACGCCCCGCTCCGCGGTCTCTCGGGGCAGCACGCGCAAAGCGCGGGTTCAGTACAGCAGGAACTGCTTCGGCTGGGTCGACGGGATGCCGCCGATCTCGACCGACAGGTTGTACGAGGCGCCGCCGCCCGGAGCTCGGGGACGCGTCGCGTCGGCGCATGTGCCGACGGCGGAGCGCGTGCGGTCCCACGCCAGCGGCGAGGCGCTCGAGACGGTCTGGCCGGCGGCTATCGTGACGATCATGTCGCTGGGCTCGCTCTGGCAGTCGGTCGAGCGCCACCAGACGTCGTCGCCGCTCGTCACAGTGAAGGACTGGGCGCTGGTGCCGACGTTGAGCGTGCAGTCGGGGCCGTTGTTGGTGAGCTTGATGGTGAACTGGGGGGTCTGGTCGCCCGAGTACGTGTCGGCCGAGGTCACGGCCTCGACGGCGACGTCACCGGCCACGCACGGCAGTGCCGTCGGGGTGGCGCCGGGCGTCGGCGACGCAGTGCCGTCCGTCGCACCACCGGTGGCTCCCGCGTCTCCCGCAGCGTCGGTGGCGCCGGACGACGGCACCGGCAGCGAGTCGGTCTGATTCTGCTTCGTCGTCGACGCGTCGTCCTTGGCGGCCGCGTCGTCCGCGACGCCGGCCCACGGCTGTGCGATCAGCAGCCACACGACTCCGGCGATCACCAGCAGCCCGATGAGCAGCACGAGGCGCCGACGGCGGTACACCGCCGGGGAGTGACGACGTCGCGGGGTGGTGCCGGTCATGCTGACAGGCTAAACCGCGGTGGGCGGCATCCCGATCCGGCGCGCGCCGGGTGGCGAAACCCTCAGCGTGCGCGAAGGTCAGAGCCGCTTGAGCATGCGGGTGTTGCCGAGCGTGTTCGGCTTCACGTGCGCGAGGTCGAGGAACTCGGCCACGCCCTCGTCAGGAGAGCGGATGAGCTGCGAGTACACGTCGGGGTCGACGACCTGCTCGCCGATGGGCTCGAAGCCCCGGCGGGTGAAGAACTCCACCTCGAAGGTGAGGCAGAACAGCCGCGAGAGCCCGAGAGCGCGGGCGTTCTGCTCCAGCCGCTCGACGATCGCGCGGCCCACGCCGTGGTGCAGCCACCCGTCGGCCACGATGAGCGTGCGCACCTCGCCGAGGTCCTCCCACATGACGTGCAGCGCGCCGCAGCCGATCAGCTCGCCGTCCGCGTCCTCGGCGACGATGAACTGCTGCGTGGCCTCGTACAGCACCACCAGGTCCTTGCCGAGCAGGATGCGTCGCTGCACGAACGGCTCGAGGAGCGCCTGGATGCGCCGGATATCGGGTGTGCGCGCCGGCCGGATCGTGAACTCTGCCACCCGTCCAGCGTAGAGCCCCGCGGACGCCGGAACGACGAAGAGCGGATGCCGCCGGCATCCGCTCTTCGTCTGTCTCTGCGCTGCGCGTCAGGCGTTCGCCGCGAGGTCGGGCGTCGCGCTGATCTCGCCGTTGTGGACGACACCCACCGCGACCTTCTCGCCGCGCGGGCCGTGCTCGAACACGAACTCGCCGTTCTCGGCGTCGACCTTCACGTGGTCGCCGGGGTTCAGCTCGCCGTGCAGGATCTTCTCCGACAGGCGGTCCTCGACCTCACGCTGCATCGCACGACGCAGCGGGCGGGCCCCGAGGGTCGGGTCGAAGCCGATCTCGATGAGCTTGTCCTTGGCGGCATCCGTCAGCTCCACCGTCATGTCGCGGTCGAGCAGACGCTCGCCGAGACGCTTGGTGAACAGACCCACGATCTGGCGCAGCTCGTCCTTGTCGAGCTGCGGGAAGACGATGATGTCGTCGACGCGGTTGAGGAACTCGGGCTTGAAGTTGCGCTTGAGCTCTTCGTTGACCTTGCCCTTCATCCGCTCGTACGTGGTGCCGGTGTCGCCCTCGACCTGGAAGCCCACTGGGCCACCGGCGATCGCCGACGAACCGAGGTTCGTCGTCATGATGATCACCGTGTTCTTGAAGTCGATGACGCGGCCCTGACCGTCGGTCAGGCGGCCCTCTTCGAGGATCTGCAGCAGCGAGTTGAAGATGTCGGGGTGAGCCTTCTCGATCTCGTCGAACAGCACGACCGAGAACGGCTTGCGGCGCACCTTCTCGGTGAGCTGGCCGCCCTCTTCGAACCCGACGAACCCGGGAGGGGCACCGAACAGACGCGAGACGGTGTGCTTCTCGCCGAACTCCGACATGTCGAGCGAGATCAGCGCCTGCTCGTCGTCGAAGAGGAACTCGGCGAGCGCCTTGGCGAGCTCGGTCTTTCCGACACCGGTAGGACCGGCGAAGATGAACGAGCCCGACGGGCGCTTCGGGTCCTTGAGGCCCGCACGCTGACGGCGGATCGTCTTGGAGAGGGCGGCGATCGCCTCCTCCTGTCCGATGACGCGCTGGTGCAGCGCCTTCTCCATGAAGACGAGGCGGCTCGACTCCTCTTCCGTGAGCTTGAACACGGGGATGCCGGTGGCCTGGGCGAGCACCTCGGCGATCAGGCCCTCGTCGACGACCGCGTGCGACGCGACGTCGCCCGAGCGCCACTGCTTCTCGAGGCGCAGACGCTCGGCGAGGAGCGACTTCTCTTCGTCGCGCAGGGCGGCGGCCTTCTCGAAGTCCTGGTCCTCGGAGGCGCGCTCCTTGTCTTCACGGACCTTGGCGATCTTGTCGTCGAACTCGCGCAGCTCGGGCGGGCTCGACAGGATCGACAGGCGCAGGCGAGCGCCGGCCTCGTCGATCAGGTCGATGGCCTTGTCGGGCAGGAAGCGGTCCGAGATGTAGCGGTCGGCGAGGTTCGCCGCCGCCACGATCGCGCCGTCGGTGATCTGCACCTTGTGGTGCGCCTCGTACCGGTCGCGCAGGCCCTTCAGGATGTTGATCGCGTGGGGCAGGCTCGGCTCGGCGACCTGGATGGGCTGGAAGCGGCGCTCGAGGGCGGCATCCTTCTCGAAGTGCTTGCGGTACTCGTCGAGGGTCGTCGCACCGATCGTCTGGAGCTCGCCGCGGGCGAGCAGCGGCTTCAGGATCGATGCCGCGTCGATCGCGCCCTCGGCGGCACCCGCACCCACGAGGGTGTGGATCTCGTCGATGAAGACGATGATGTCGCCGCGCGTGCGGATCTCTTTCGTGACCTTCTTCAGGCGCTCTTCGAAGTCACCGCGGTAGCGGGAGCCGGCGATGAGCGAGCCGAGGTCGAGCGAGTAGAGCTGCTTGTCCTTGAGCGTCTCGGGAACATCGCCCTTGACGATCGCCTGGGCGAGACCCTCGACGACCGCCGTCTTGCCGACACCGGGCTCGCCGATGAGGACGGGGTTGTTCTTGGAGCGGCGCGACAGGATCTGCATGACGCGCTCGATCTCCTTCTCGCGCCCGATCACCGGGTCGAGCTTGTTGTCGCGCGCGGCCTGCGTGAGGTTGCGGCCGAACTGGTCGAGCACCTGCGATCCGCCCTGGGTGCTGCCCTGGGTCTGCTCGCCGGCTCCGCTGGCGACGCCCGCGGGCTCCTTGCCCTGGTAGCCCGACAGCAGCTGGATGACCTGCTGGCGCACCTTGTTGAGGTCGGCGCCGAGCTTGACGAGCACCTGGGCCGCCACGCCTTCGCCCTCGCGGATGAGGCCGAGCAGGATGTGCTCGGTGCCGATGTAGTTGTGGCCGAGCTGGAGCGCCTCGCGCAGACTCAGCTCGAGCACCTTCTTGGCGCGCGGGGTGAAGGGGATGTGGCCGGTCGGCTGCTGCTGACCCTGGCCGATGATGTCCTGCACCTGCTCGCGCACGGCGTCGAGCGAGATGCCGAGGCTCTCGAGGGCTTTGGCGGCGACGCCCTCGCCCTCGTGGATGAGACCGAGCAGGATGTGCTCGGTGCCGATGTAGTTGTGGTTGAGCATCTTCGCCTCTTCCTGGGCGAGGACGACCACACGACGGGCACGGTCGGTGAATCTCTCGAACATCTCGTTCACTCCTCCGGGGCACCTCGGGTCGGTTGACCCACTGCGCCTTACATCGAGGGTAACGAGGCACCCGGGAGCGCACGGCCGTGTTCGCCGTGGGCATAGCGCCCGCCCCTCGGTCCCTGAGCTTGTCGAAGGGTTGCATCGCGGCATCCACAGGGTTTAACGTTTTTCGATAACAACGTTTATCGATATGGAGACGAGGATGGTCATGCAGTCCACACCGCGCACCCGCGTGTCGCTCGGAGAAGGGGTCGTGCTCGGCGTGATCGCCACCGGCGCGGTCAGCGTCGGGATCGCGGCGCTGGTGGCCATCGTGCAGCGCGCGATCGCCGTGTTCGGCGACAGCCCGACCATCGCCATGCCGGTGATCGGCGGCGACGTGGAGGGACTCGACGGCGTCGCCGACGTGACGGCGGCCGTCTACACGTCGGCCGATGTGACGTTCGCGGCCCTGCCGACGAGCGTCGCCTGGCTGCTGCTGCTCGAGGGCGCGCTGCCCGCCCTCGCCACGATCGGCGTCTGCGCGATCGCCTGGTGGCTCGGCGTCTCGCTCATCAGGGCGAAGCCGTTCCGCGCGTCGATGCCGGCGGCGATCGGCATCGCGGCGTGCCTCGTGATCGCGGGCGGGCTCGGTCAGCTCGCAGGAGCGTGGGGACGGGCGCTCCTCGTGGAGGATCTCGCCGCGACGGACGAGGCCGTCACCGACGTGTTCTGGACGTTCATGCTGCAGCTCGACCTCGCCCCCATCGGCTGGGGCTTCGCGCTCGCACTGGTCACGATGGCCTTCGAGGTCGGCACGCGCCTGCAGCGCGAGACGGAGGGACTGGTGTGATGACCATCGGATGGGGCGACCCGGTCGGGCTCTCGATCGCGGCGCTCGTGGTGCTCGCCGTCATCGGCGCCGCGCTCGGCTTGCTGGTGTGGGACGCCCGCCGCCGGCGCGTTGCGTCGGTGGTGCTGGATGTCACGGGCGCCGTGGCCCGCGTCTGGGTGGCGCTCGTCAGCCTCGGCGCCATCGCCGGTGTCGTGGCGCTCCTCGTCTCGCCGACGACGACGATCACCGGCTTGCCCGTCAGCGTGGAGTGGCCGCTCCCGCTCCCCTGCCAGGAGCCGGGGAGCGACACGTTCGACGAGCCCACTTTGTATTGCGCGTGGATCGTCACCGCCAACGCCGACATCGGTGCGCTGTCGGCCGGGGTGAAGGCGATTCTGCTCGTCGGCAGCGTGTGCGCATGGGTTGTGGCGGCGATCCCCGGTGTCCTCGTGGCGAGGCTCTGCCGGCTCGCGGCGGCCGGCCGGCCGTTCGCCCGTGACGCGTCGCGCTGGCTGATGATCTCGGCGGTGTCGGTGCTCGCCGCGGGGATCGCATCGGACGTGCTGCTGACCGCAGGCCGATACCTCGCCGCACTCGAGGCGCTCGGCGACACAGCGCCGTCGGGCTTGGCCATGACGCTGCCGGTGTGGCCGATCGGCGCTGCGCTCGCGTTGGCGGCCCTGGCCGTGATCTTCCGGCACGGCGCCCGCATCCAGCGCGAGACGGATCTGCTCGTATGAGCCCGGCCGACGACGAAGGACCCTCCGGCGTCCACTGCCGGCTCGACGAGCTGCTCGAAGCTCGCGGCATGACGCTCACGCGCCTGTCGGAGCTCGTCGGAGTGTCGGTCGTGAACCTGTCGATCCTCAAGAACGACCGCGCCCGCGCGATCCGCTACTCGACGCTGTCGGCCATCTGCCGCGCGCTCGACTGCGAGATCGGCGAGCTGCTGGTGCGCGCGGACTGAGACCCGGGTGGATGCCGGCTCCGTCCTGTTCCCCTGTCACAGACTGTCTCCGTAGCGCGCCGATTGTGACAGGGGAGCCGGCACACCGACCTGGGCGAGCGGAAGCGGGGGGGAGGGCGCTGCTCCCCTGTCACGAGTTGCGGGGCAGCGGCGCGCCTTGAGACAGGGGAAGCGCGAGGAGGCTGGCCCCTGACGCCTCAGGGCAGGGTCAGGCACGAGACCGGATCGCCTCGCGGACGCGACGCACGAACTCTCGCGGGCTGCCGAAGAGCTCGGTCTTGGTCACCCGGACGACGATCCACCCCGCGGCAGCCAGCCGCTCGTATCGCTTGATGTCGTAGTCCCATTGCGCGGGGTCGAGCAAGTGGTGTTCGCCCTCGTACTCGATGGCGACCCGATGCGCGGGGTACGCCAGGTCGACGGCACCGAGTCGCACGTTGCCTTCGAATACCTCGAAATTGAGCTCGGGTTCTGGCAGACCCGCATCGACAAGGGTGAGCCGGCAGTACGTTTCAGGACGCGAAGCGGATCGGGTGCGAATTCGGGGCAGCGCAGCGCGCAGCTGCCCGATCCCGACACGCCGCCCGCGTCTCGTCGCAGTCTCGAGCGCTTGAATCGTGGTCTGCGGTTCGGCCACGCGCCACGTGCGCACAGCCGCGTCGCCCGCTGCGATCAGGTCATACGGGTCGGCGAGGATCCTTCCGAGCATCGCCCACGTCGTCGCGGGGTCGGAAACCAGCAACCCGGTGCGAGGCTCTCGCACGACCGAGACCTTCCCCACGACCTGGTGACCTCGGACGCCTCGGCTGCGCGGCAGCCGGCGCGGCTCGGCCACCGCGATGTCGATGGCGCGGCCGCTCACCAGCCGCAACGGCAATGGCCATCCCCATAAGATCGCGGCCGTGATGTGACTGGCGAACTCGAACTCCGACGATCGTGCACCGTATGCCAGAGCGCGCATCAGATGCTCGATCTCGTGCTCTCCGCGCGGGCGCCCGAAGCTGTCGAAGGCGACGGCGTCCGGTGTCGCCGCATCGCCGCGCACGCGCACGCCGTGGAACGGGGCGTCAAGATCGCTGGCTCGCAGGCGCGCCGGGCTGACCTCCGCGGCGATGGCGTCCGCCACGACGAAGCGATCGCCGAGCTGGGGAGGAAGGCTGGTCCGAGGCATCCCCTCACTCTTCGCAACTTCGACAGCCTTCCCGACGGGTCCAGCCGTCGATGTGGACAACCCGGCCCCCAGGTGCGCCTGCGACCTCGAGGGGAGGAGCCTCCCCGCCCCGTCTCACTCTCAGCTCCCCTGTCGCAACCCGCGGCGATCGACGGCACTTTGTGACAGGGGAGCCGAAGATGTGCGCGCGGACTGAGACCGGGTGGATGCCGCGGCCCGCGGCATCCACCCGGTTCCGGTCAGGCGCGACGACGCCGGCGCGAGAACAGCAGCACGGCCACGCCTGCGCCGGCGAGGAGCACGGCGAGAGCGAGGGACGACACGAATGCGACGCCGGTCGGCGGAAGGGGTCCCGGCCCCGGCGTCGGCGGGAGGGCGTCGGCGCAGGCTTCGGCGGTGCCGTCGATGACACCGTCGGAGCCGACCGACGCGGTGTTGAGATGGCCGCCGGCGGTCGTCGGGTCGGAGCCGTCGACGCAGCGGCGCGCGTCGGCGGTGACAGAGCTCGGCACCGAGGCGACCACCGTCACCGTGTAGACGTGCGACGCCCCTGCCGCCAGCGGCGCGTTCGTGGCCACCCGCACCGCGTCCACGCCGTTCCAGCCGGCCTCCACCGGCACGTCGTCCTCCGAGACCACCGTCGCCGAGACGATCGTGATCCCCGTGCCGAACTGCAGCCGGTCGTCGAGGTCGTACGACTGCTCGGTGTCTCCGACCGACGTCACGACGAGGCGATAGCCGATGCGGTACTGATCGCCGCCAAGCGAGACGGGCTGCTCCGACACGGTCTTGGTCACCGAGAACTGCGCGATGCGCGCGTTCGTGAACGAGCACAGCACGGTGTCACCCGCCGCGACCAGGACGGTCGCGCTCACCGCATCGATCACGGGTTCGCCGCTGGAACCCGTGCAGGCGAGCGCGCTGAGGTCCCACGCGGGATCCTGCAGCTCGCTCACGGTGTACTCGCCCGGCTCGAGCGGCGAGGTCGTGAAGGGCTCGTCGCCGTCGGTGAGCGAGAACGATTCGGCGGCACCGTGGACGGGGCCCCACTCGAAGTCGAAGGCGGCGGTCGCCCCGGCGGGCTGGGTCGACTTGTCGACCACCAGCACGCCCCACTGGGTGTTGGAGAAGGTGCAGGTGACCGTCTCGCCCGGCTGCAGGTCGATGATCCCGGTCAGTCCGTCGGCGCCCGACTCGCCGCCGACGCACTCGAGCGACGTGCCTTCGTAGCCGTCTGCCGGCAGTTCGGCGACCGTGTACGTGCCGGCCGCCACGTCGTCGAACGCCTCGCTTCCAGTGCCGCCCGAGGTCGTGATCGAGAACTCCTGTTCGTCGAGCCACGTGCCCGTGTAGTCGAACGTCGCGTCGTCACCGTCGACGGCTTTGACGACGACGATGCGGCCGAGCTTCTCGTTCGTCGCGGTGCACGAGACGGCATCGCCCGGGTCGATGGTGAACGCGTCGAGGTCTTCGATGCCGACGGGCTGACCACCGGGAGGCGTGACCTCGCACGCGAGCGCCTCCGTCACGCGCCAGCCCGGTGCCGCCGACTCCTCGAGCGAGTACACGATGCCCGGGGTGAGGTCCGGAAGGTCGACGCTGCCGTGGCCGTCCGTCGTCGTCGCGGTGAGGGTCTGCGGGGCGCCGCCTTCCGGCGTCAGCACGAAGTCGAACGACCCGTCTCCGCCGACCGCCGTCTTCTCGATCGTGCCGCTGCCGAGCACGGCGGCGTTCTCGGCCTCGCACTGGATCTCGGCGCCCGGGAGCGCCGTGAACGTCACCCCGCCCTCGACGGGCTCGGCGCCGTCCGCGTCGCACGCGAAGTCGGTGAGGCTCCAGCCCGTCGAGTCCTCCGTGACGGTGTAGGTGCCGCCGGGCACGAGTCCCGTCCACTCCGCAGGATCGCTCGTGCCGGGGCCCGTTCCGGCGAGCGTCTGGGTGGCTGACGGGTCGGCAGCCGGGTCGATCGTGACGTCGACGCTCCAGTCGTAGCCGTCGGCGACTCCCGTGACCGTCTTGGTGATCGACACCGTCGGCGCGATCGCGGTGTTGGTCACCGCGCACGAGATCTCGTCGCCGGGCTCGGGCGTGAACGCTGCGCCGGATTCGATCGGCTCGCCGCGGATGCCGCAGTCGAACTCCCCCGCGGCGAAGCCGTCGGCGACCTCGGTGAGCTCGTACCGCTGCCCGGGCACGAGACCTTGCCATGCCAGCGCTTCGGACGACGTGCTGCCGGTGCCGGCGGCATCCTGCGTCGAGACGTCACCCGCGGCGGGGTCGAGCGTGACGGGGAAGGACCAGCCGTAATCGTCGGCGACGCCGGCGACCGTCTTGACGAACGACAGCGTCGCCGGGGCGGCGGTGTTCGTGATCGAGCACGTGATGGCCTGGCCGATCCCCGCCCGGAACTGGTAGCCGGATGCCGCGGTGTCGGCGTCGGGGACCGTGCACGTGAAGCCGTCCGTGCTCCACTGCTCCTGCGGGGCCTCGGCGAGCGTGTACAGCGTGCCCGGTACGAGCTCTGCGAACGCTTCGGACTCGGTCGCGGCGCCCGTGCCCGAGATCGTGAGCGGGTTCGCAGGCACGGCCTCGGGCGTGAGCGACATGTCGAACGACCAGTCGTAGTCGTCGGCGACGCCGGCAACCGTCTTCTCGATGGTCAGCGACGCCTGCGCGGCGAGGTTCGTGACGGTGCAGGCCACCTGGCCGCTCAGCGGTGCGACGAAGCTGAAGACGTTGAGCACCTGTTCGACCTCGGCACCCACGCAGACGACGTCGTCGAGGGTCCAGCCGGGCGGCAGGGTCTCGCCGATCGTGTACCTCGTGCCCGGCACGAGGCTCGCCCAGCTGGCGGACGCGCTGGGCACGGCTCCGGTTCCCGCGAGGTTCTGCTGCGGGGCGCCCGACACGCCGGCGGCCGGCGAGATGGTGAGCGGGAAGCTCCACGACAGGTCCGCGGCCACACCGGTGACAACCTTCTGGACGGTCAGACCCGACGCGCGCCCGGCGTTCGAGATCGTGCAGCTCAGCGTCTGACCCGGCTGCGCGGTGAAGGTGAACGAACCCGTCTGGCCGACGACGCCGTTGCAGAAGATCGCACCCTGCGCCCATCCGTCCTGGGGCGTCTCGGTGAGCGTGTACTGGCGCCCCGGCACGAGGTCGGTCCAGGTCGCCGGCGCCGTCGTCGAGTTGCCCGTGCCCGCGAGCGGCTTCGTGCCTTCCGAGCCGCCGGACCACGCCAGGTTCAGGTCGAACGACCAGTCCAGGACGGAGGCGACGCCGGTGACCGTCTTGGTGATCGACACACCGGCCGGCACGGCGGCGTTCTCGAGGTCGCACGTGAGCTGCAGCCCGGGCACTGCCACGAACGTGAAGTTGCGCGTTTCGGGGGTGAGGTCTGCGACGATGTCTCCGGTCGCGACGTCACGGCAGGTGTAGCCCTGTGTCGTGTACCCGGTGCCCGTCGGCTCGGAGAGCGTGTAGGTCACGCCGGGCGTGAGGCCGGTCCAGGTCGCCGTCGGCGATCCCGTGCTCGACACGGTCTTGGTCGGATCGGTGATCCCACCCGTCGGCGTGATGCTGAGGGGGAACGACCAGGCGAGCGAGGGATCGACCCCGCTCACCGACTTCGTCACCGACACCGACGCGGTGTCGGCCCGGTTCGACACGTAGCACGTGACGACGCCGCCGAGCGGCAGGTCGATCGTGAGCGACTGTGCTTCCGCATCGACCGCCCAGTCGATCTCGGTCGTGTTGCAGAAGGTGGCAGGCGCGTCGTTGAAGTGCCAGCCCGCGGGCATCTCGCCCTCCGTGATGACGTAGTCGCCGGGGTCGAGATCGCTCCAGCTGCGGAGCGCACCGTCGATCGCGGGGTTCGAGTTGATCGTGAACGCCTCATCCTCGGATGCGATGCTCGGACCCTCGATCGTGAAGGCGAACTGCTGCGTGTAGTTCGGCGGCACGGAGCGCTTGATGAGCACGATCGTGCCGGGCACCGCGTTGGTGAAGTAGCACTCCGTGGTCTCACCGGGCAGCACCGAGAAGGTCGCCGTGCGGGTCTCGAGGTCACCGGTGTGGTCGCTGCCGCCGTAGGTGCAGGCGAGGTCGGCGAGGTCCGTGATGGGCGCGACCGTGTCGGGCACCTCGGTGAACGAGAATCCCTCACCGGGGACGACGTCGTCGATCTCGTACGCCACGAGTTCGCCGTCGTCCTGTACGCCGTCGATCGTGAAGCTCTCGTGACCCGGCAGCGTGCTCGTGAAGTCGAAGCTGCGCACCTGGTCGCCGGTGCCGTGGACTTCCTTGTAGACGATGACCTTGCCGAGCTGCTCATTCGTCGCGGTGCACGCGAACACATCGCCGTTGTCGACGGTGAAGTCGCTGAGATCGGCGACAGGGACGGGCGGCCCGCCCGAGATGGGCGTGCGGGTGCAGGCGAGCGCCGCCGTCGAGGTCCAGCCCTCCACCGGGGGCTCGGTGAGCGAATAGTGCAGTCCGGGGGTGAGCGGGGGCAGCGGCGCAGTGCCGGTGTTGTCGGTGGTCGTGACGTCAACGGTCGTGGGCGACGACGACGGCACCGTGTCGAGGACGAAGGGAAACACCCCGTCGCCGCCGACCGTGGTCTTCGTGATCGTGCCGCTGCCGGGCACGGCCGCATTGCCGGCTTCGCAGATGTAGGAGGCTCCCGGCTCCGCGACGAACTGGAAGCTCGCGAGCAACGACACGTCCGTCAATATGCGGCCGCCGACGACGCGGCACTCCAGCGCGCTGTTCCACCCCGCTTCGGCCGTCTCGTCGATCGTGTAGAGCGCGCCGGGCGTGAGAGCCGTCCACCCGAGTGGGCCGGCCGTCCCGGGGCCGGTGCCGGCGAGTGTCACGGGGTTCGGCTGTCCGTCGGGAGCGGGGCTGATCCCGAAGTCGAACGACCACGGGACGCCTGGGCCGATGCCCGTGGTCTCTTTGATGACGTTGACGGTCGCCGTCTGCGCGGTGTTGGTCGCGACGCAGACGACCGACCCGCCCTGCGGCACGGTGATCGTGATGGATCCGGCCTGTCCGCCGGGGATCGTGGTACCGGTGCAGGTGATCTCGCCGGCATCCCATCCCGTCAAGCCTCCCTCGGCCAGGGTGTAGGTGCCGGCGTCGACGTCGGTCCAGCTCACCGAGGCCGCGTTGGCCGGCCCGGTGCCGGTGCCGGACACGGTCTTGGCGACGCCCTCACCACCGCCCGGGGTCAGCGTCACGGGGAACGACCAGGGCGTGTTCACCGCGAGTCCTTCGACGGTCTTGGTGAACGTGACGGTGGCCGGTGCGGGGCTGTTCTCGACCTCGCAGGCGACCACGTCGCCCACCATCACCGAGAACTCCTCGCGCGGGTCGATCGTGTAGGGATCGCGGCCGTCGTTCGGTGTCACGGTGCAACTCGGATCACCCTCGATCCAACCGGTTTGGTCGCGTTCGGTGATCGTGTACAGCTGACCGGGCACGAGCTCGAACGATCCGGTGCCCACGCCCGCCACGGCGTTGATGGTGATCGTCGTGGCGGGGTCGCCGGTGCCCACGGCGGTGAGGTCGAAGTGGAACGCACCGCCGTTGCCGCTCGTCGTCGTCTTGGTGATCGTCGCCGACGCCGGCTGCGCGATGTTCTGCAGGTTGCAGAGGATCGTCGGCGTCGCGCCGCTTGCGAGCGGAGCGGTGAATCGGATGCCGCCAGGAATGGACTCCGCCGTGCCGCCGGTGCAGCCGGTGAGCAGCTGCTGCACCTCGTCCGGGAGGTCGATCTCTGTCAGCTCGTACACCTCACCCGGGATGAGGTCGCTCCACGCCTCGGTGACGGCCGAGGTGCCGACCCCCGAGATGGTCCGCTCGGTGGAATCGCCCGTCGACACGCGCGTCAGCCGCACCTGATACGACCAGTCGTAGTCCGACGAGAGTCCGCTGGAGATCTTGCGCAGCGAGAAGCTCGACGTCTGCGCGGTGTTCGTCATGCCGCACTCGAGCTGCTGCCCGATCTGGGCGTCGAAGGTGAACGAGAGCGGATCCGTGTCGAGGTCGGTCACGCCCGCGCAGCTGATCGCCCCCATGCCCCATCCCGCCCGAGGCGCCTCGCGGATGACGTACCGCTGCCCGGGCCGGAGCTCGCCCCAGGTCGTCGACGTGGAACCCGGCCCCTGACCGGCGAGCGCACGGGTGTCGCCGGGTGCGGGCGAGAGGGAGACGTCGAAGCTCCATGCCTGCCCCGCTCCGACGCCGGCCACGGTCTTCGTGATCCGCGCCTGTGCCGGCTCCATCGCGTTCACGAAGGTGCAGGTGATGTTGGCTTCCGACACCGCTTCGACGGTGAGCGTGTTGCCGACGAGGGTGTGGTTGACAGGATCGCCGTTCTGACGACTGCACACGGCCGAGTCGAGGGACCACCCGGGCAGCTGTTCCTCGGTGATCACGTACTGGCCGGCGAGCACGTCGGCGGTCCAGGACCAGTCGTCGCCGATCGTGTTGAGCGAGACCGACTCGGGCCCGGTCTCGTCGAACTGGGGGCCGGTGATCGAGAAGGCGAAATCCTGGTCCCACTCGGTGACGGGCCTGGTCTCTTTCGTGATGGTGAGGTTGGCCCGCTCCGGTGGCGGCGTGAGCGTGTTCGTGAACGAGCACGTGGCGGTCGAACCGGGGCGGAGGGTGATCTCCGCGGTGTTGCCTTCGAGGTCCGCGTCGGAGCCGTAAGGAGGATCGAAGCAGCTGAGCGAGATGAGGTCGAAGCCGTCGATCGGCACTTCCGCCGCACTGTAGTCGCCCGGCGCGAGACCGGAGAACGTCCTGGTGGCGATCGCGAAGCCCGGAACGCCGGTGTCGACCGGCGTCAGTTCGAAGTCGCCGAGCAACGCCGACTCGAACGAGAACGTGGTTCCGGCGAGATCCAGCGGAACGCGCTTCTCGATGGTGAGCGTCGCGAACTGCGTGTTCGTCACGGTGCACGTGATGTTGTCGCCGACGACGGCGGTGACCTCGAACGCGGCTGTCGCCTGCGCGCTCTGACCGTTCGAGCACGACCAATCGGGCGCGATCCACCCGTCGGCCTCCGCCTCCGCGATCCGCACGGTGCCGGCCGGCACCGCGATCGTGAAGCTCTCCCCGTCTCCGAGGTCGCCCTGCGAGGTTCCGTCGACAGTGAACCCGAAGCGCGCATCCGACCCGTCGGGCAGCGTCTGTTTCGTCACCGTGAGGAGGGCTGCCGTATTCGTGAGCACGCAGTCCGTCCGTCCTCCGCCCTGCAGGGTGAACGGCGTCGAGGGCTCCGTCACGTCGACCTGACGGGTGACGCCGGTGCGATCCACGTACGTGCAGACCGCTCGTTCGAGCTGCCAGTTCTCGGGCAGTCCCGTCTCCTCCAGATGCAGCGACTGACTCGAGATCACGCCCTCGTAGACCTTCGTCTCGTCCTTGCGGACGGTGTCGGCGATGGAGGTCTGATCCGGCGGGATGACGACACCCTGAGACGTGTCGTTGGTGACCGTGAAGCCGAAGGCGTCGTCCGTCGTGCCGGGGGGCGACACCTGCTTCGTCACCGAGAGCGTGCCGCAGTTCGCCACCGACATCGGATCCTGGGCGGTGAAGAAGTCGCCCAGGTTGGAGGTGGTGCTCTGCGAGGAGCGGAAGAAGGTGGTGCCGATCGTGTAGGTCGAGCACACCGAGTCGCCGAACAGCCCCGCGTTCGTGAGGTCGATGCCGTACTCGAAGAACGTGTTCGGATCGGTGTTGAGGTTCGGTCCCTCCGTTCGGACCCCCGAGGCATGGGTGAAGTCGATGGCCCGGTTCGACTCGAGCCACTGCCCGGGGCCGTCGACGGCGTCGCAGTTGCCGGAGGTCGGAACCCACTCGCGCAGCACCGCATTGCCGTCCGGCCAGAGCACGTCGAGCATGACGTCGTCGCATCGCCCGGGCGCGGGACCCTCGAACACGACCGCCGTCGCGAACGAGGCACTGCCGCCACTCGCACGCGTGAAGTAGCCGTAGAGCATGAAGTGCCGCAGGCCGTCGCCGTCCGAGAGCGCTTCGACGGCGTACCCCGCGCTGCAGAGGTCTGCCGCGCCGCTGGCGTTCTGAGCGCGCGTTACCCACGGATTGGTGTTGATCGTGGTGCCGCCCTGACCGACCGTCGGGTCGGCGTTGCCCGCGCAGTTGTTGAAGCTGCCGTCATCCCACGAGAACGTGGCCTGGAAGATCCCGGTCGACGACAGCCCCTGCGCCGTCGTGTAGGGCGCCGTCGGCACGAGCACCGGCGTCTGGCTCTGCGTGGGCGGCGGCTGCAGGAAGTCGTCCCAGTCGAACTGCGTCGGCGGCGCGCCGGTGGTCCGTGCCTTGTGGCCGTTGAGCTGGAATCCGGTCTGCAGCCCGCTGGGAAAGGTCGCCCCCTCGGCTGTCGGCGCGGGCGCCGTCGGCGCCATCGGCAGAAGGACGCCGGCGAGCAGACCGACCGTGGCCAGCACGACGATCGAAGCACGAGGATTCCCCGTGGGTGTTGCTTCCGGTTTCTTCCGAAGCCAGGTCCTGCGCACCGATGCTCCCCTCGGGAAAGCCCTCCGTCCGCTCACCATATCGACGAGAACCGCAGATAGCGAGCACTTCTCGCCCAACTGCGTGGTTCCGGGATGCCGCCGGCCGCGGCATCCCGGAACCACCGCGTCAGTCGTGGCCGATGATCGGGATGCGCACGTTGTCGAACTCGGCGCCGGTGAGGATCGCGAAGACCTCGCCGTCGTCGTCGAGCTCGGTCGTGACCTGCGCGACGGTCGCGCGAGGCACCATGTCCATCGTGCAGGCCTGGTCCGCCGGCGGCGTCGCGAAGGTGACGGTGACCTCGGTCGAGCTCGTCGCTGCGACCTCCGAGATCACCGGCACGCACGTCGACGACCCCCACGTGACGATCACGAACTGGCCGTCGTCGGCCCAGCCGGCGCTCGGCAGGTAGTCCGTGGAACCTCCGGCCGTGAGCCCCGCGACGCCGTCCAGATCGGTGTCTCCGGTGTACTCGCCGGTGAGTCGGATCTCGAGGTCCTGCGTCGGGTCGACTCCCTCGGGCACGCCGACGAGGGTCGCCCGGGGGACGTAGTCGGCGGTGCAGACGGTGGCCTCGGGCGGCGCGACCAGCTCGACCTCGAGCACGCCGTTCGCGTACGAGGTCTCGCCCGCCACCGGGATGCAGTCCGTCGAGGAGGACCCCTCGGTCACGAGCGCGATCATGCGTCCACCGTCGACCCAGGCGGCGTCGACCTCGAGCTCGCCGCCCGATCCGCCGGAGGCGGACGCCGAGGACGTCGGTTTCGGCGTGGACGCCGTTCCGGATCCGGCCGGGGTCGCGCACGCGGCGAGCACACCGGCGGCGAGCACCATCAGGCCGACACCGGCGACAAGAGAACGGGAACGGACAGCCATGCGAGCCTCCTCGTTTCAGCGGACACCCACCCCCGAGGCATCCGTCTCTCCCCTATCGTGTCGCAATCCGGCTTGGAATCTCATCGCGTCGATCACATGAAGATCACGATCAGCCGCGACAGACCCTCACTGCAGTGCCGACGTCAGCCGCGCGAGGTTGTCGAGCACAGTCGAACGCAGCGGCTGCTTCTCCCACTCCTCGAGCGTCAGCTCGCGCGACAGGGAGCGGTACATATCTTCGACGGCGCGCATCTCTTGGACGAACTCCTCGCCGCGCACGAGCATCGAGATCTCCATGTTCAGACCGAACGAGCGCATGTCCATGTTGCTCGACCCGATGATCGCGACCTCGTCGTCGATCGTGAGGCTCTTGGTGTGCAGGATGAACGGCTTCTTGTACATCCAGATCTTCACGCCGGCGCGCAGCAGCGCCTCGTAGTAGCTGCGCTGCGCGTGGTAGACGATCGCCTGATCGCCCTCCTCCGACACGAACAGCTCGACGTGGATGCCGCGCTGACACGCCGTCGTGATCGCGAGCAGCATCGCCTCGTCGGGAACGAAGTAGGGGCTGACCACGATGATCTGCCGCTGGGCGGCGTACAGGAGGCCTGCGAACAGCTTGAGGTTGTTCTGGAACTCGAATCCCGGGCCCGAGGGAACGATCTGGCAGTCCAGGTCGCCCGGTCCGGCTGTGACGTCGAACAGGTCGATCTGCTCGGTGAGCACTTCGTCCGTCTCGGAGTACCAGTCACTGAGGAACACCGCATTGATGGATGCCACGACCGGCCCCTCGATGCGCGCCATGAGGTCGACCCAGTGCAGGCCGCGCTTGATGTTCTTGCGGAGGTTGTACGTCGAGTCGGTGACGTTCTGCGAGCCGGTGAAGCCCACGCGCCCGTCAACGACGAGCAGCTTGCGGTGGTTGCGCAGGTCGGGTCGCTGGTACTTGCCCTTGAAGGGCTGCACCGGCAGCATCAGGTGCCACTGCGCCCCCATGGCCGTGAGGCGGCGCAGCGTCTTGCGGTAGTACGGCTTGCCGCGGTTGGCCCAGTGATCCAGCAGCACGCGCACCGTCACGCCTCGCGCCGCCACCTCCTCGAGCGCCCGGAAGAAGTTGTCGGTCGAGGCATCCGTCTGCAGGATGTAGAACTCGACGTGCACGAAGCGCTGCGCCGCACGGATGGCGTCGGCCATCGCGTCCAGGCTGTCCTGGTAGCCGGGGATGAGATGAGCGGCGTTGTCGCCCGCCAGCGGCATGGCTCCGAGGTTGCGGTTGAGCGTCACCAGCGACCGGAACCAGGCCGGAGCGTGGGGCCGCAGGGTGCCGAAGTCGAGGGACGCACTCGTGTCGTGGATGTAGTCGTTGATGCGCTCCTGCTTGCGGCGGCGTTTGCGCGGCAGCCGCGGGTTGCCGATGAGCAGGAACAGGAACACCCCGATCAGCGGGATGAAGTAGATCGCCAGCAGCCACGCCATCGCCGCCGTCGGGCGGCGGTTGCGCGGCACCACGATGATCGCCGTGACACGGATGATGATGTCGACGACGAAGACCAGCACCACCCACCACGTCGCATCGATCGTGATGGTGATCATCGGGCGGTGCCTCTCAAGCGCTGATCAGTGCTGACGGTGTGCCCCACTGTATCGGGGCGGGCCGACACGCCTGGACTGCGGCGGCGACGCGCCGGATCAGCCGTCCGACGGGGCGGACCCGGCCGTGCGCGGCGGCAGGCCGCGCTTGGCCCGCTCCTCGGCGTCGACCTTCGCGTACACGCGACGCTCGGTGCGGTCGGCACGGACGATGCTGCGCAGCACGAAGAAGAAGATCAGCGAGACCAGGACGGTCGGCAGGAGTGTCCACAGCGCCGCCGTCCAGAAGTCCATGCCTTCAAGGATACGCCGTGCGGGTATCGCCTCCTCCCCAGGCGCCGGAACGGTCGCTCGGCGACCGGATCCCTCCACAGGGGTTACGGCGCGCGCGCCGCACCCGCGAGAGTCGACCGCCATGACCCCCACGATCGTGAAGGCGGCGGACGCCGCACAGTTCCTGTCACTCGTCCCGCGGATGCTGGGCTACCGGCCCGTGCGCAGTCTCGTGCTGATCCCGTTCCGCGCCACGAGGAGTCTCGGCGCGATGAGGTTCGACCTGCCGCCCGACGACGAGTCGGCCGAGCGGATCGCCTCCACGGTGATCGGCATGGTCTGCCGGCTCCCCGACGCCGACGCGATCGCCGCGATCGCCTACACCGACGCGTCCTTCGCGCCAGAAGGGATGCCGCACCGCGCCCTCCTCGACGCGCTGGCCTCCAGCGCCGACGCGTGCGGGATCGGCGTCCGCGATCTGCTGTGCGTCGCCGCGGACGCCTGGGCGTCCGCGTTCGACCCGGCGAACCCGCCCGGCGGTCGCCCGCTCGGCGAACTCGACGGCGACGAGGCCCGCCTGATCGGGCTGCCCGCACCCGACGGCGATCAGGCGTCCGGAGCGGAACTGCCGGACTGCGCACCCGAGGAGCGTGACGGGGTCGCCCGTGCGCTGGGAGAGCTGCGGCGCGCGTTGGCGGCGCTGAGCGGATCCGGCGCGACCGCGCCGGGCGAGGAGCCTCCCGCGCCCCCGGGGGCTGCCGCACGCGACCTCGGACCGGTGCCCGGCCCGGTCACGGGAGAGCCTGACGAGACGGGCCCGGGCGCCGAGCGCGTCGATCCGCGCGCGCTCGCAACGGCCGCTCGCCTCGACGACCTGCCCGAGCTCTTCGAGGATGCGCTGCACCGTGACCCCGATGCCCTCGATGCGTACGAGATCGCGGCGATCGGCTGGTGCCTCGCGCGTCCCTCGCTGCGTGACATCGCGCTCGTCCAGTGGAGCGGCAACCTCGCCCAGGGCGACGAGGCGCTCACCGCGCAGCTGCGGTGGGAGTCGGGAGAGGAGTACCCGCCGCACCTCGCGATGCGCATGTGGGGCGAAGGCGACGCGCCGTCACCTGCGAGGCTCGACCGGGCCCTGCAGCTGACCCGCCGGGTGGCCGCATCCGTGCCGGGCGACGCGCAGCCGGGCGCGCTCGCGATGTGCGCATGGCTGGCGTGGGCGCTCGGGCGATCGACGCACGCGGCCGCGTACGCGGATGCCGCGTGCGGCATCGACCCGGACCACGGGCTGTCGCAGATCGTGCTGTCGTTCGTGGGCGCCGCGCACCTGCCGGACTGGGCGTTCCGGCGGTGAGGCTACTTGACCAGCGGGAAGAGGATCGTCTCGCGGATGCCGAGCCCGGTGACCGCCATCAGCAGCCGGTCGATGCCCATGCCCATGCCACCGGTCGGCGGCATGCCGTGCTCGAGCGCCCGCAGGAACTCCTCGTCGATGCGCATGGCCTCCAGGTCCCCGCGGGCGGCGAGCTTGGCCTGCTCGACGAAGCGCTCGCGCTGGATGACGGGGTCGACGAGCTCGGAGTAGCCGGTGGCCAGCTCGAAGCCGCGGGTGTACAGGTCCCACTTCTCCACGACGCCCGGGATCGAGCGGTGCTCGCGCACGAGGGGGCTGGTGTCGAGCGGGAAGTCCATCACGAACGTCGGGCGCACGAGTCCGGGCTTCACGAAGTGCTCCCACAGCTCCTCGACGAGCTTGCCGTGGATGGCGTGGGGCGGCAGTTCGACGCCCTCGGCCTCGGCGAGCGCGACGAGCTCGTCGAACGGCGTCTCGGGCGTGATCTCACGGCCCGCCGCCTCCGACAGCGAGCCGTACATCGAGAGACGGTCCCACTGGCCGCCCAGGTCGTACTCGGTGCCGTCGGCCCACGTCACCGTGGTCGAGCCCGCGACCGCGATGGCCGCGTTCTGGATCAGCTCCTGGGTCAGATCCGCGATGCCGTTGTAGTCGCTGTAGGCCTGGTAGGCCTCGAGCATCGCGAACTCGGGGCTGTGCGTCGAGTCGGCGCCCTCGTTGCGGAAGTTGCGGTTGATCTCGAACACGCGGTCGATGCCGCCCACGACGGCGCGCTTGAGGAACAGCTCGGGAGCGATGCGCAGGTACAGGTCGGCGTCGAACGCGTTCGAGTGGGTGATGAACGGGCGGGCCGACGCACCGCCGTGCTGAACCTGCAACATCGGCGTCTCGACCTCGAGGAAGCCATGCGAGGCGAACGTCGCGCGCAGGCTGGCGTTCACCTTGGCGCGGGCGACGACCGTCTCACGGGCGCGGTCGCGCACGATCAGGTCGAGGAAGCGGCTGCGGACGCGGCTCTCTTCGCTCAGCTCGGTGTGCAGGTTCGGCAGCGGCAGCACGGCCTTGGACGCGATGGCCCATTCCGACACCATGATCGACAGCTCGCCGCGGCGGCTGGAGACCACCTCGCCCGAGACGAAGACGTGGTCGCCCAGGTCGACGAGCTCCTTCCACTGCTGGAGCGACTCCTCGCCGACGGCGGCAAGCGACACCATCGCCTGGATCCGGCTGCCGTCGCCCGCCTGCAGCGAGGCGAAGCACAGCTTGCCGGTGTTGCGGCTGAACACCACGCGACCGGCGACACCCGCCACCACACCCGTCTCGGCACCCGCCTCGAGGTCGCCGAAGCGCTCGCGGAGCGCGGGGATGGTGTCGGTGATCGGCAGGCCGACCGGGTAAGCCCCGCCCGCGGCATCCACTCGCTCGGCGATCAGCCGCTCGCGCTTGGCCAGCCGCACGGCCTTCTGCTCGAAGACGTCTTCTTCGGTCGGCTCGGCGGGCGCGGTCGTGTCGGTCACGGGATGGGCTCCTCGATGGTTCTGCTCCGCAGAATGCGGACCCGACGAGTCTACCGAGGCGCGTCTCGGGGCTCGCTGAGTCCGCGGGCGCCCGTCCGGGCGCCGCCTGGTCGTCGCCGGTCAGCCGAGGTAGATGTCGGCGTTGTCGACGAAGCGGTGGCCGCCGACCGTGGCGGCGATGAGTGCCAGGGCCGGGCCCTGCGAGCCCTCGTCCGCCGGCAGGAACGTCCGCGGATCGACGACGCTGAGGTACTCCAGCCGGATGCGGGGTTCGCCCATGAGCGTCGACTGGGCGGCCGCGATGCACGCGTCGATGCCGCGGTCCGCGTTGGCCGCGGCCGCGTCGAGGGCCACCGGCAGCAGGGCGGCCGCAGCGAGATCGCGCTCCTCGAGCATCCCCACCCGCGTCGACACCGGCAGGCCGTCGTCGCGGCGCACCGTCTGCACGACCTCGACCTCGACGTCCAGGTAGAGATCGCGGATCATCCGCTGCACGAGGAAGACGCGCTGGCGGTCTCGTCCGCCGTACACCGCGACGTCCGGGCGGACCAGGTTCAGGAGCTTCGCCTCGACGGTCAGCAGCCCGTCGAAGTAGTAGGGGCGCGCGCGGCCCTCGTAGCGAAGCCCCAGGTCGCCGGCGGTGACCTTCGTGGTGGCGGCGCCGTCCGGCAGCAGCTCTGCCGTCTCGGGCGCGAACACGACGTCGACGCCGAGCGATTCCAGGAGCTTCTCGTCCTCGTCGGGCGTGCGCGGGTATGCCGCGTGCTCCGCCGGCGAACCGAAGCGCAGCGGGTTGACGAACAGCGACACCACGACGACGTCCGCGAGCTCGCGCGCACGATGGACCAGGTCGATGTGGCCGTCGTGCAGCGACCCGATCGTCGAGATGAGTGCCACACGGGCTGCAGGTGCGGCGGCGCGGAGCTCTGCCAGTCGAGTCCGGAGCCCGTCGACGGTGCTGATCATCCTTGGATCGTAGCGGTGGGGTCGACACCGGGCCCCGAGCCGGCCTCGCTCAGTGCGTGGTCGATCGTCGTGTGCACGAGGGCCGACAGGTACGCACCGGGATGCGGCACACCGGCCTCCGCCAGCAGAGCCGTCGACTGCCGCACGATCGAACGCGAGAACTCGCTGGCCGTCGCGATGGCCTCTGCGTACGCCGGTCGCGCCGCCTCGTCGACGACGACGGGCTCGCATCCGAGTTCGACGGCGAGCGCCTGCGCGATCGGCAGCACCGGAGCGGGTGCCGTGACCGCCGCGTAGGCGCTCGTCAGGGCGCGGAAGTCCATCGAGGTGCCGCTGAACTCGATGGCGGGGTGCACGGCCAGCGGGATCGCCCCCTTCGCGACGGCGGGAGCGAGGATGCCGGTCCCCCACGCCGGGTCGGTGTGCAGGACGAGCTGGCCCGGCTGCCACGCGCCGACGTCGGCGAGCCCGGCGACGAGCCCCTCGAGCTGGTCGTGCGGCACCGCGACGATCACAAGCTCGCTGCGGCGGGCGACCTCGGTCGCGTCGAGCACGGGGACTCCGGGCAGGATCGCCTCGACGCGCTCCGGATCCGACCCCGCGGTGACACCCACCACGGCGTGGCCCGCTCCACCGAGGGCCGCGCCGAGCACCGGCCCCACGCGCCCGGCGCCGATGATCCCGACTCCCAGCCTGCCGTCGCGGGTCATGCCGCCGGCCCCGTGGGGTTCGCGGGCGGAGCCGGCTGGGCCGACGGGACCGCCGGGGCCGCGGCATCCACATCGTCCTCGGCCCAGCGATGGGTCCGGTCGGACTGCGATGCGCGCACCGCCGCGCGGGCCACGTCATCGAACAGGCGCAGCGCAACCTCACGGTCGATCGCCGCCAGGAACGGGGTGACGGGGCCCTGCACCACGTGGGCACGCCCGTTCGTGACGCCGGTCAGGCGATCCAGCGGGCCCTGGTACAGCCCGAAGCTCTGCAGGCGGGCGAGCGGCAGGATCACGATCTTGCGCCACACCACGCCGCGCCGCATCAGGAGCTCGTCGTCGGTCAGCAGGAAGCCGTTGCGGCGGTACGACAGCGGCCGGATCCACCACGCTCGACGCGGCGTGTTCGTGAACGCGTCGTCCTGGGTCGGACCGAACATCCCTTGCTGCACGATGAGCGCCCGCTCCGGCTCGGTCAGCGCGGGCTGCACCAGCCGCAGCACGCGCTCGACGTCGGCCACCGTGCCGACGGGCAGCACGGTCGTGAAGTCGTCGTTGGTGCCGTCCGACGCGCTGCGCCCGGTGAGGCGGTTGATGCGGATCGTCCACCAGCCGGCGGGACGCCACAGGATCGGCTGCGTCACCTCGACCGCGTGGACCCGCCCGGGCGGCAGGATCTCGGTGATGGTCGTGGTGAGGCCGTACGTGATGCGCACGCCGTCGGGCGTCGGTGCGATGGAGTACCGCAGCGACTTGAAGATCGAGCGGACCCAGTACGCGCCGAAGCCGATGATCGCCGGCACGAAGCCGAAGAGCATCCACGTCACGCCCTGCGTGACGCCGACCACGATGGCCACGACGGCGACGAGGAGGCCGACCGTGGACATGCTGAGGACATGGGATGCCACCAGCCGGCCGAGCGGGATGTGCACGACGGACTCCGGCTCGGCCACGGGCGCTTCGGGCCCCTCGATGATCCCGGTGAGCTCGCGGCTGACGGTGAGACCGATCGCCGCGGTGCGTCTCGCCGGACGCGGAGCACCCGCGGGCGGGGCGGCATCCGCGAGCCGGCGGCCCGACGCGAGCCGCAGGATGTCGGCGCGCACCGCCTCGGCGTTCGCGGTCGACAGGTACTCCAGCTTGACATTGGCCGACATGCCGGCGCCGACGACCTCGAGCTTGGCCATGCCCAGCAGCCGGGCGACCATCGGCCGCGTCAGGTTGACGCCCTGCACGCGATCGAGAGGAGCGCGACGCTGGGTGCGGAACAGGATGCCGCTGCGCACCTCGACGTCGTCCTCGGTGATGCGGAAGGTGTGGAACCGCCACGACGTGTAGAACACCGCCACGAGGATGATGAGCACCGCCAGCACCGCCAGCGCGGCGAGCACGTACAGGTTGTTCGCGACGACGAAGTCGATCGGGTCGCCGCCCATCTCCTCCCACTCGACGACCTCGTCGCCGACGCCGGGGGCGAGCCACGGCAAGAAGATGTACACCAGCCGGTCGCGCAGGTTCGAGACGATGATGCCGATCACGACGAGCAGGAACAGCCCGCCCCGCAGCAGCGGGGTCAGCGGATGCAGGCGGTGCCACTCGCCATCGCTCAGCGGGGAGCGGACGAGCTGCGTCGGGGGCGCGGCGGGTCCGTCGACAGGGTCAGGGACCGGCCCCGCGTGGTGCTCAGAAGTCATAGCCCCGTGCGCCGGCTCTCCGCCACCTCGATGAGGTGGTCGCGCAGCGTCTCGGCCGTCGCCTGCGGCAGCCCTGGGATCACGACGCCGGTCGCGGCCGCCGCGGTCACGAACTTGAGCTGCGCGATGCCGAAGCCGCGGTCCAGCGGCCCGTGGGTGATGTCGATCAGCTGCATGCGGCCGTAGGGCACGGCGACGAATCGCTGCCACAGGATGCCGCGCCGGAAGACGAGGTCGTCCTCGCGCAGGCGGTAGCCGATCGCGCGCGCCTGGCGCGGCATGATCGCGAGCGTCCAGATCTGGATGACTGCCAGCACACCGCCGACGAGCCACGCCCACGGCTGGTGCAGCAGGAGCGCCAGCACGAGGGTCGCGACGACCACGACGGCCAGGAACGAGCCGTGCGAGATGAGCTGCACGGTCACGTACTTGGGCGAGATCTGGTGCCACACGCCGCCCTCGAGCACGAGCCGGTTCGCGGACTTCGGCTCGACGATCCGATCGAACGACTGTCCGTCGGCCACGTCGGCCGCGGGCACCGGCGCCGCGGAGGTCGCCGGCGGCTCGGTGGCGTCAGTGACCCTTGAGGCGGGGCTCGAGTCCGGAGTCGTCCCCGGATCCGGGCTGTTCGTCATCGTCGTCCTTCCGGATGGTGCACAGGTGCTCGGCGACGAGTCCGGCGGCCACCAGCACGGCGCCGCACACGGTCGTCGCGATGACCGTTCCCCACGAGCCTATCGACGGCGTGACCGGCCTGGTCGCGAGGAAGATCCACAGTCCGCCGCCCAGACCGCCGATCGCGGCGCCGACGATGCTCGACGCCTTCGCCAGCATCGCGATGCGCAGCGCGCGGAACGGGTTGACGACCGCCTTCGACGTCCCGCGCGTCGCACGCCGGATCGGCACCGCCAGGGCGATCACGATCGCGCCGAGCAGCACCAGCAGGATCGGCAGTGTGACGGCGGGAGTGAACGTCGAGCGCCCGGCCGAGGTCAGCAGCTGGTCGACGAGGAACCCCGCGGCGACCCCGAGGACCGCCGCGACGATGAGCACGCCGGCACCGGTGCGCTTCATTCCGCCCCCTGCAGTCTGCGCAGCGCCTCGTCGACGCGCCCCACCCCGGGGAGCACGGCGTCGGGGTCGACGGCCAGCCACCGACCGAGCACGAAATCACGCTCGGCGGCGCGGGGATGCGGCAGCAGCAGTCGGGGGTCGTCGCTGACCACGTCGCCGTAGGCGATGAGGTCGAGGTCGAGGGTGCGGTCCTCCCACCCCGCCTCCCGTGCCGAGCGCTCGACCGAGCGCACCCGGCCGTGGCGTCGCTCGACGGCGTGCAGGTACTCCAGCAGCACCGACGGCGCCAGACGCGTGGTGAGCACCGCCACGGAATTCAGGTATGCGGGGGCCGCGGCATCCCTTCCCTCGGGCTTCAGCGCGACCGACTCGACGGGCTCGGCGGCCCGCACGGCGTCGACGAGCGGCAGGCGCGCGAGGTCGGTGATCGCGGCGGCCATCGTCTCGGCGCGGTCGCCGAGGTTCGCCCCCAGCGCCACCACGGCCTCGACGGGCGTGCGCGGATGCGGCTCGGCCTCACGGTCGAAGCCCTGCGCCAGTCGCCGGTTCACGCGCCCGCTCCTCCGCCCGCGCCGCGCCGGATCGTCACCGACACGTCGGCGAACGGCACCGTGATCGGCGCGTGCGGCTTGTGGATCGTCACCTCGACCGCGCGCACGAGCGGGTGCCCGAGCAGGTCGTCGGCGATGCGGGCGGCGACGCCCTCGATGAGGTTCAGCGGATCGCTGCCGACGAGCTCCACGATGCGCTCGGCGACCTCGCCGTAGTGCACGGTGTCGGCGACGTCGTCGGATGCCGCAGCCCGCGTCGTGTCGACGAACAGGGTCACGTCCACCACGAACTCCTGGCCGTCGCGCCGCTCGTCGGCGAAGACGCCGTGGTGGCCGAAGGCCCGGACGCCGGTCAGCGTGATCTGGTCGAGGGGTTCCATGCCGCTCCTTCCTCCCAGCTGCGCGCGATGATGAGAGCATCCCGCGTGCCTGCGACATCGTGCACGCGCACCGCCCAGGCGCCGGCCTGCGCCGCCAGGACGCTCGTCACGGCGGTCGCGAGATCGCGGCGCCCCTCGTCGACACCGGCCGGTTCGCTCGACAGCGCCTCGGCCAGGAACCGCTTGCGGCTCGTGCCGACGAGCACGCGCGCGCCCGGTCCGACCAGGCGCTCCAGCCCGCGCAGCACGGCCCAGTTCTGGTCGCCGCGCTTGCCGAAGCCGATGCCCGGATCGAGGATGACCCGCGACGGCGCGATGCCGAGGGATGCCGCCACCTCGACCCGTTCGCGCAGTTCGGCGACCACCTCGCCGACGACGTCGGCGTACTCCGCTCGCGCGTACATGTCGGTCGAGTGCCCGCGCCAGTGCCCCAGGGCGACGTCGGCGCCGGTGGGGGCGACGGCCGCGAGCATGTCGGGATCCGCGAGCCCGCCCGACACGTCGTTCACGATCCGCGCACCCGCCTCGACCGCCGCGATCGCGGTCGAGGCGTTCATGGTGTCGATGCTCACCGGGATGCCGGCCTCGGCGAAGGCGCGCACGACGGGCATCACCCGCTCCTGCTCGACCCGCGGGTCCACACGCTCGGCGCCCGGACGCGTCGACTCTCCGCCGACGTCGAGGATGTCGGCGCCCTGCGCGCGCAGGCGGAGCCCGTGGGCGACGGCGGCGTCGGCATCCGCGTAGCGTCCGCCGTCGCTGAACGAGTCGGGCGTGACGTTCACGATCCCCATGATGAGCGCGGTCACGTGCGGCCGGCTCCGATCAGCGCGACGATCTCGGCGCGGGCGGCGGGTTCGGCGAACTCGCCGCGGGCCGCGATCGTCACGGTCGAGGCATCCGTCTGGCGGGCGCCCCGCATCGTCACGCACTCGTGCGTCGCATCGAGCACGACGAGCACGCCCCGGGCGTCGAGCGACCCGGCGATGACATCGGCGATCTGCTCGCCGAGGCGCTCCTGCACCTGCGGGCGCGACGACAGGATCTCGACGACCTTGGGGAGAGCCCCGAGCCCGACGACCTGCTCGCCGGGCAGGTACGCCAGGTGCGCGTGACCGCGGAAGGGCAGCAGATGATGCTCGCACACGGAGCGGAACAGGATGTCGCGGAGGATCACGGCCCCGGACGGCAGGGTGTCGGGCGCGGGGCCGCGCGACACCGAGATCGTGTGCGCGAGCGGCGCCGCGGCGTCCGCGCCCACTCCCGCGAAGAACTCGGCGTACGCGTCGGCGACCCGCTCGGGCGTCTGCCTCAGTCCAGGGCGTTCGGGATCCTCGCCGATCGCCTCGAGCAGCTCGCGGACGAGAGCGGCGACGCGTTCACGGTCGACGGCCACGGGCGCGCCTCAGGCGGTCGCGGGACGCGCCTGCCCGGACGGACGGCGCTTCGCGGCCTTCTCGGCCGTCGCCTTCTCGGCTTCGACGCTCGCGGCCAGGCCCGCCTCGTCGCGACGCTGCGGCACCTCCACCGGAGGCAGCTCCGAGACGGGGCGCTGCTCGCTCGACAGCCACTGCGGACGCGGGGGCAGCCGCTTGACGTCCTTGAAGATCTCGGCGAGCTCCAGGTGGTCGAGCGTCTCCTTCTCGAGCAGCGCGAGCGCCAGCTTGTCGAGGATGCCGCGGTTGGCGTTGATGACCTCGTACGCCTCGTTGTGCGCCTGCTCGATGAGCTCGCGCACCTGCGAGTCGACGCGCTCGGCGATGCGCTCCGAGAAGTCGCGGCCGTGACCCATGTCGCGGCCCATGAACACCTCGCCCGAGGACTGGCCGAGCTTGACCGGGCCGATGTCGCCGGTCATGCCGTACTCGGTGACCATCTTGCGGGCGATGTTCGTCGCCTTCTCGATGTCGTTCGAGGCGCCCGTGGTCGGGTCGTGGAAGACGATCTCTTCGGCGACGCGACCGCCCATCGCGTACGTCAGCTGATCCTGCAGCTCGTTGCGGGTGACGGAGTACTTGTCGTCCAGCGGCAGCACCATCGTGTAGCCGAGCGCCTTCCCGCGCGGCAGGATCGTGATCTTCGTGACCGGGTCGGTGTGGTTCATCGCCGCCGCCGCGAGCGCGTGGCCGCCCTCGTGGTAGGCCGTGATGAGCTTCTCCTTGTCCTTCATCACGCGCGTCCGGCGCTGGGGACCGGCGATCACACGGTCGATGGCCTCGTCGAGCGCGCGGTTGTCGATCAGCTGCGCGTTCGAGCGGGCGGTCAGCAGGGCGGCCTCGTTCAGCACGTTGGCGAGGTCGGCACCCGTGAAGCCCGGGGTCTTGCGGGCGACGACCTCGAGGTCCACGCCGTCGGCGAGCGGCTTGCCGCGGCCGTGCACCTCGAGGATCTTCTGACGGCCCTTGAGGTCGGGCGCGTCCACGCCGATCTGACGGTCGAAGCGGCCCGGACGCAGCAGGGCCGGGTCGAGGATGTCGGGGCGGTTGGTCGCCGCGATGACGATGACGTTCGCCTTGGGGTCGAAGCCGTCCATCTCGACGAGCATCTGGTTGAGAGTCTGCTCGCGTTCGTCGTGCCCGCCGCCCAGGCCTGCGCCGCGGTGACGGCCGACGGCGTCGATCTCGTCGATGAAGATGATGGCCGGGGCGTTGTCCTTGGCGTTGTTGAAGAGGTCGCGCACGCGGCTCGCGCCGACACCCACGAACATCTCGACGAAGTCCGAGCCCGAGATCGAGTAGAAGGGCACGCCGGCCTCGCCGGCGACGGCGCGTGCGAGCAGGGTCTTGCCCGTTCCGGGAGGGCCGTACAGCAGCACGCCCTTCGGGATGCGCGCGCCGACGGCCTGGAACTTCGACGGGTCCTTCAGGAAGTCCTTGATCTCTTCGAGCTCTTCGATCGCCTCGTCGGAGCCCGCGACGTCCTGGAACGTGACCTGCGGCATCTCCTTGGTCACGAGCTTCGCACGCGACTTGCCGAACTGCATGACCTTGCTGCCGCCGCCCTGTGCGCTCGACAGGAGGAACCAGAACAGCAGGCCGAGCAGCAGCATCGGCAGCAGCAGCGAGAGGAACCCGTCGAACCACGTGGCGCGCGGCACCTCGTCGTTGAACCCGTCCTTCGGGTCGGCCGCGTTGATCGCCTCGACGACCTCGTCGGCGCGGGCCGTGACGTAGTAGAACTGCACGTCGGTGGAGCCCTCGTACTCCTTCGACAGCTTCATGTCGACGCGCTGGTCGCCGTCGGTGTTGACCACCTCGGTGACGGTCTCGCCCTTGAGCAGCTCGAGACCCTCCTGCGTCGAGATCTGCTTCGCGCCGTTCAGGCTCGAGATGAGCGAGAACCCCACGATGAGGAAGACCCCGATCAGCAGGACGTAGAAGAGCGGGTTGCGAGTGATCTTCTTGAAGTCCATGGTGCGGGCCCGAGCCCGATCCCTTTCGTCGACGACCCGTCGCGGGCACGATTACCCCCGTCGACGGTTGTTTCAGGGTACAGCGGGCTTCCTAGGCGCCGTCTGTGCATTCGCCCCGGGCGTAATCCTGACAGCCCCGGTAGCGTGAGGGCCAGGCGCCGCACGAGCCCACGACGAGGAGGACCGCGTGCCCCGGATCCGCACCCGCCTCCGTGCCGTGACCGTCGTGGCCGCGGCTCTCGTGCTCACCGCCTGCGCCTCCGCGCCGCCCGCGGCCGACGCCGAGATCATCGCCGAGATCTCCTGCGCGGGCTCGGACCCACTCGGTGGCGACACCGGACCCCGCGCCGGAGCAGTGCCCGAGGGCTTCGTCCCGGTCGCCGTGGTGCGCTGCCTTCCGTTCCAGACCGCCGAGGACGGCGACGGCGTCTGGTCGGTCACCGCGCGCGAGCGGCTCGAGGGCGACCTCGCTCCGCTGCTGGCCGCGCAGAACTCCCCCGACGACCCGCCGACACTGGGCGCGTGCGCGCTCAGCATGATCATCGCCCCGCAGTTGTGGCTGACGGATGCCGGCGGCCGAGGCATCCGGATCCGCTTTCCCGCCGACGGCTGCGGCCAGCCCAAGGTCGATCTGATCGAGGACGCGATCGCGAAGCTCGACGTGGTGCGCACCGACGAGGACCAGCGGGTGCTCGCCCAGCCGCGGGACGCCGTGGACGCAGGCTGCGAGGCCACGTGGCCTGCGCAGCCGCTACAGCTGGCGCCCGTCGAGGATCTCGAGGCGTCCACGCCAGGGGGTGCGCAGGCCGTGCCCGCGCCGGACCCCGGTGTCACGGGGATCCCGTGGGCGCCGCCGCGCGCTCCGGCGCCCGGCGAAGCTGACGCGCTGACCCTGTGCGCGTACTCGACGGACGAGACCGCGCAGCCCCGGCCCACCCCTTCGCCGCACGCGACGGCATGGACGAGCGTCACCGTCGGCGGGACCGCGTGGTTCACCGGCTCGCGGCGGCTCGACGCCGACGAGACCCGTCTCGTCCTCGAGGCCGTCGCGAACGCGCAGCCGTCGGCGGAGCGCTGCCACGATGAGCCCCGCGCGCTCGTGGTGCTCCACGCGGACGACGGCTCGGCGCCGATCACGGTCGAACTCGACGGCTGCCGCCGCCTCGTCGTCGATCCTCTGACGACCTACCAGGCGTCGCCCCAGCTCATCGGGCTGCTGGCACGATGAGACGCGCGGACGGTCGCGTCAGCTGTAGACGTGCGGCGCGAGCACCGCGACATCGCGAAGGTTGCGGTACTTCTCGGCGTAGTCGAGGCCGTAGCCGACGACGAACTCGGTCGGGATGTCGAACCCGACGTACTTGCAGTGCACCTCGACCTTGGCGGCCTCGGGCTTGCGCAGCAGTGCGAAGACCTCGACGGATGCCGCACCGCGGGCCTCGAAGTTCTCGAGCAGCCAGCTGAGCGTCAGCCCCGAGTCGATGATGTCTTCGACGATCAAGACGTGCTTGCCGAGGATGTCGGTGTCGAGGTCCTTGCGGATCTGCACGACACCGCTCGACTTCGTGCCGGCGCCGTACGACGACACGGCCATCCAGTCCATCGTGACGTGCTTCTTGAGCGACCGCGAGAAGTCGGCCATGACCATGACCGCCCCCTTCAGGACGCCCACGAGCAGCAGATCCCGGCCGTCGTAGTCCGCGGCGACCTGCTCCGCGATCTCGTCGAGCTTGGCCCGGATCTCCTCCTCGGTGACGAGGACTTCGGTGATGTCGCTGGAAACGTCGGCCGCTCGCATGCAGAGAGTCTATTCAGGCCCGGGCTGAGAACTCGATGCGTCCGCCCACGCGGCGGGCGCGGCATCCCGGCAGATCGATGGGTCCCTGCCCCGTCCAGTCCGTCACGAGCCGCGCCACCTCGAGCGTCTGCGACCGCGTGAGGCTCTCGTGGAACTCGCTGGCCACGACGAGCCGGATGATGCGGTGCCGCAGCGCCGCGGGGTTCGCCGCGAGCGCGGCCGCCGACACCGAGATGCCGGCCTCGGCGTGCTCCACGATGTCTTCGATCGTCTCGCCGATCATCTCGTCGAAGGCCGCCGCGTCCTCGCGCAGCTGAGCGGCCGTGCGGGCCAGCGCCTCCGCGATCCCGGGGCCGAGCTCGGCCTCCATCACGGGCAGCACCGTCTCGCGCACGCGCACGCGCGCGAAGCGGGTATCGCGGTTGTGCGGATCCTCCCAGGGTTGCAGTCCGTCCGCGATGCAGGCCGCGCGCGTGGTCGCGCGCCCCACGCCCAGCAGCGGCCGCAGCAGCAGCACACCGTCGATCGCGGATGCCTCGGCCATGCCCTGCAGGCTCGTCGCCCCCGATCCGCGCGCGAGGCCCAGCAGCACGGTCTCGGCCTGGTCGTCCAGGGTGTGCGCCGTGAGGATCGCCGCGGCGCCGAGGGCCGACGCCTCGGCAGCGAGCGCCGCGTACCGAGCTTCGCGTGCGGCCGCCTCCGGTCCGCCGGCCGTGCCGACCGCGACGCGCACGACGCGGGCTTCGAGTCCCAGCGCCTCGGCCTGCGCGGCTGCTGCGGCGGCGGCATCCCCCGATCCCTCTTGCAGGCCGTGGTCGACGGTCACCGACACAGCGCGGAGGCCGCGCTTGGGCGCCTCGAACGCCGTCGCGGCGGCCAGCGCGAGCGAGTCGGCGCCGCCCGACAGCGCGACCACGACGACGCCGCCGGGATCGACGACGGCCAGCGCCTGCCGCACGGCGAGGCGGACCTCGGCGACGGCGGGGTCCAGTCCGGGTCTGCGCTCGTCCACCCGTCAACGGTAGTCATGCAACCGGTCGTTGAGCGAGCGAAGCGAGACGAAACACAGCGGCCCTCGTCGGCATCGCATGTGCGGGGTGGGTATCGACGGCGGGGTGCGACGTTCCGTCTCCGCGAGTCGGTCGCTGAGCGAGGAGCGCAGCGATGAGACGAAGTGTCCTCGCTCCGCTCAACGACCGGGACGGTGGCGGATTAGGCTGGTCGCGGCATCCGCAGACTTTCCGAAGGAGCACCACTATGGGCGCGTACGACGCCGTCATCGAGATCCCGCGCGGCAGCCGCGTGAAGTACGAGGTCGACCACGGCACGGGCCGTGTGTTCCTCGACCGCATCCTGTACACGCCGATGGGCTACCCCACCAACTACGGGTTCTTCGAGAACACCCTCGGCGAGGACGGCGACCCCCTCGACGTGCTCGTGATCCTCGACGTCGACCTCGCGCCGGGCATCCTCGCGAGCGTCCGCCCCGTCGGCGTGCTCAAGATGAGCGACGAGGCCGGCGGCGACGACAAGGTCGTGGCCGTGCTCGCCAAGGACCCGCGCTGGGCGCACATCCAGGACGTCGCCGACATCCCGGAGTACCTGCAGAAAGAGATCGCGCACTTCTTCGAGCACTACAAGGACCTCGAGCCCAACAAGTGGGTCAAGGTCGACGAGTGGGCCGACGCCGCCGAGGCCGAGCGCCTGGTCGGCGAGGCGTTCGACCGCTTCAAGGAGCACGAGGGCCAGACGCTCACGCAGGGCGAGGGCATCGCGCCCAACACGCTCTGACGACAGACATGTGAAGAGGTGGATGCCGGGCGCCCGGCATCCACCTCTTCTCTCTGTTCTGGGGGCCTGTCAGACCGAGATGCCGCGGGCGGCCATGAACGGCACCGGGTTGACGGTGCCGCCGTTGACGTAGACCTCGAAGTGGCAGTGGCAGCCGAACGAGCGACCGGTGTTGCCTTCGCTCGCGATGAGCTGGCCCGCCGACACCCACTGGCCCACGCCCACGAAGATGCCGCCGTTGCGGATGTGACCGTAGCCGGTTCCGATGCCGCCGCCGTGGTCGATCTTGACGTAGTTGCCGTAGCCGCCGTTGTAGCCGGCGTAGACCACGCGGCCCGCGGACGCCGCGTAGATCCCGGCTCCGCAGCCTGCGGCGAGATCGACGCCCGCGTGGAAGGTGCTGGCGCAGCCCTGGCTGCCGCACTGGCTCGCTCGCCAGCCGTACCCCGAGCTCTGCCAGCCGGACGACGGTCGGGCCCAGCCGGAGCCGACGACGGCACCTCCGCCACCGCCGCCTCCGCCGCCACCGCCCGACGCTGCTTCCGCGTCGCGTCGGGCCTTCTCTTCTGCCTCGCGCCGTGCCTTCTCTTCCGCCTCCTTGCGGATGCGCTCGCCCTCCTGGTACTCGGCGATGGTCCTCGCCGTGGTGTCCTGCAGGGCCGCGAGCTGCGCTTCGAGTTCGCCCTTCTTCGCGTTCTGCGCGTCGAGCGCAGCCTGGGCAGCCTCGGCGGCCTGCTGAGCGGCGATCATCTTCTCTTCGGCGATCTTCTGCAGCCTGTCGCGCTCCGTGCGCTGCACGGCAGCCTGGTCGCTGAGGCTCTGGGCCGAGTCGCGGGCGGTGACCGCCTGGGCGTAGAGATCCTGGTTGCGCTCGACGAGCTTGTCCATCGTGCCCAGGCGCGTGAGCAGATCATCGGCCCCCGCGGCGGATCCCGAGAAGAACAGCTCCATCGACGTGTCGTCGCCGCCGTTGCGGTACAGCTGTGCGGCGACACGACCGGCCTTGGTGGCGGCGTCGTCGGCCGCCGCTGCCTGCTCGTCGGCCTGCCGCTGCAGCTCGTCGGCACGCCATGCGGCGACGAAGAACTCCTGCTGCGCGGCATAGAACTCGTCGCCGGCCTGCTTGGCCAGCTGCTGCTTGGCGGCGACTTCGGCTTCCAGACCCGCGATGAGGTTCTGGATGTTGGTGATCTCGGCGGCCTTGGCCGTCTCGTTGGCCTTCGCGGCCTGGACGTCGTCCCACGAGGGGTAGTCCGCGGCGTAGGCGCGACTGCCGAACGGGTTGAGCGCGGTACCGAAAGAGCTCAGGGCGGCGACGCCCAGGATGCCGATGCCCAGCGCGGTGCGGCGGTTCATGCCCGGCCACAGACGCTTCTGCTCGGCAGGCGAAGGGGCGCATCCGCACTCGGGATCTACCTCGTCGGACGCCTTCGTGGTGACGTTGTCGGGCTGCACGGGTCCTCCCCCCTCGCGACGTCAACGTTTTTCACATTAGCAACATCGGTAACATGCGCAACCCCCAGCTCCGCACGTCGAACGCCGCCTTCGGGGAGCGGTCACCCCGCCAGTGTCTCCCCGGAGCGGGCCTTCCACAAGGGCGCCACGCCCTCGATTCGCGTTTTGCCGGATGTTTACGTATGCTTGGTCCTCGGCAGTGAGCCCCTGCGGTTCACCCGGCCCCATCGTTTAGCGGCCTAGGACGCCGCCCTTTCACGGCGGTAGCACGGGTTCGAATCCCGTTGGGGTCACGCCCACAATTCAATAAGCATGGCCCTGTAGCGCAGTTGGTTAGCGTGCCGCCCTGTCACGGCGGAGGTCGCGGGTTCAAGTCCCGTCAGGGTCGCTCCGAGCGACGGGCCCTTTTCTTGAAGAGGGCCTTTCGTCTAGGAAGCGGCAGATCTTGCATGTGCCGCTCGGCTCTGTAGCTCAGTTGGTAGAGCGTTCGACTGAAAATCGAAAGGTCACCGGATCGATGCCGGTCGGAGCCACAAGGGTGATCGTTACAATCACCCCAGGAACCCTCGCGTAGCTTCTACATCGCGGGGGTTTCGTCTTTTCCGCGAGTCGCAAGATGACGACGACGTCACGACCGGAGCGCGAGCACCACGACGACGACGGCGACGAGGACGTCGAGCACGGCGCAGAACTCCGCGAACCTCTGGTCCACGACGCGGTGCGCGCGATGATGGACGAGGTCCCACGCGGCATGGCCGAGCAGCGCCGCGCCGACGAGCACGCCCCCGACTGCGGGACTGAGCTGCACGGCCACGTACGCCAGCGCGCCGAATGCCGCCATGCCCGCGACCTGGAGCGGGAACGCCCACCACGGGCGAGTGCGCCGGGTGACGAGTCCGAACGTCAGGAGCACGGCGGCCAACGCGAACAGCCAGGGCAGCGCATCGACGGCGGCGAACTTGTCGAGGCCGATCAGCGCGAACGTGACGGCGAACGCGATCCACGCTGCCGCGCGGCGGCCCGTGGCACCCGCGGCCAGGTAGACCAGCCCCGAGGCGACCACGACCGGAGCGGCGTCGCGGGCGTCGCCGAGCCCGTACGCCGTGCCGGCGGCGACGAGCACGCCGAGAGCGGCGGGCCACACGCGGCGCCACGACAGCCCGCGGCGATCCTCCCTGCGCCCGATGGAACGCGACTCGTCCGCCACAGAAGGGGGAGCGCTCATCTTCCGCCCACTTTCTTGAACATTGATGTACAAGTACCGGAGACTATACAGCCGTGTTCAGGTTTCACGGAAGGGGGGCGACGACCAGGCCGGGCGCCGACTTCCGGATAAAGTGAACATCGGTGTTTGACCTGAAGGGTGGGCCGATGGCGGAAGTCCGGACCAAGAGCGGCGAACCGGCGAAGACAGCCGAGACCAAGCGGCCAAAGCGCGCTGATGCACTGCGGAACATCGAGGCGATCATCGACGCGGCGACACGGATGCTGGCGGTCGATGCAGACGCGAGCCTGAACGACATCGCCAAAGGTGCGGGCGTGGGGCGCATCACGCTCTACGGCCACTTCGACTCGCGGGCGGCGCTGCTTCGCGCGGTGGCGGATCGAGCTATCGCCCAGAGCGACCGGCAATTGGCCACTCTGGACCTCGAAGGCGATCCTCGGGCCGCACTCGCACGACTGCTGGAAGCCTCGTGGGAGCTGACGCACCGCTACGGAGCCCTGGTGATCGCCGCCTCGCAGGCCCTGTCACCCGAGCAGTTGCAGCGCGTGCACGACGAGCCGGCCGCGCGCGTCCGCGCGCTGCTGGAGCGGGGTCGCGCCGCGGGGGCGTTCCGGGACGACACCCCGATCGAGTGGCAGGTCACCGTGATCCAGGCGATCCTCCACGGGGCATCGACCGCGGTGTACCGCGGGGAGATCGCGGCGGAGGACGCGCCCGGACTCGTCCGCGACACGGCGCTCGCAGCCCTCCGGTAGAGGCACGCCGCCACCCACGGGCAGAGGCGGGGCGGGTCCGTCTCCCGCTCTTGTCGAACATGGATGTACGAGATACCTTTACTCGTACACTGCCGTTCGATTTAGAGGAGGTGCCCCCTCGTGACCGACCCGCAGTTCGCCGCCACCGCGGCATCGGCGCCGCTGGATCCGCGACGCTGGCTGATCCTGGCCGCACTCGGGATCGCACAGCTGATGCTGATCATCGACGTGACCGTGGTCGCCGTCGCCCTTCCAGACCTGGGCGCTGATCTGGGGCTCGACCGTGCGGGAGTCGCCTGGGTGGCGAGCATCTACGCGCTCGCCTTCGGTGGGCTGATGCTGCTCGGCGGCAGAGCAGCCGACATCGTCGGCCCGCGAAGGCTCGTGCTCGCCGGACTCGTCGTGTTCACCGCCGCGTCGATGCTCGCCGGTCTGGCGTCCGGCGTCGAAACGATGCTCGCAGCTCGGGCGCTGCAGGGCGTGGGGGCGGCGATGATGTCGCCGGCCGCCCTGTCGGTGATCGTGCGCACCTTCAGCGGAGCCGAACTGACGCGAGCACTCGGCGTGTGGTCGGCCCTCGGGGGAGCCGGGGCGGCCGTGGGCGTCCTTCTCGGCGGCGTCCTCACCTCCGGGCCGGGCTGGCCGTGGGTGTTCTACGTGAACGTCCCGCTGGGTGTGCTGCTGCTGGTTGCGCTGCGGAGGTGGGTGCCGCCGCTCGCGGGGGACGGCGGCAGGCTCGACGTCGCCGGCGCCGTCCTGGCCACGGCATCCACGGGCGCGGTGGTCTACGGGCTGATCTCGGCCGGCGACTCGGGGTGGGTGAGCGTGCACACGGTGCTTCCCGCGGCCGTAGCGATCGCCGGGTACGCGCTGTTCGCGTGGCGCATCCGGACTGCGTCCACGCCGCTGGTCGAACCGGGGATGCTTCGCCGCAGGCCGATCGTGCGTGGTCTCGCGCTCGTGTTCGTGGCGACGGCACTGATGATCTCGGTGTTCTTCCTCGGATCGTTCGGGCTGCAGCGATCGCACGAGCTCACGGCGCTGGAGACGGGGCTGTCGTTCCTTCCGGTCGCGGCCGGAACGATCCTTGGCTCCGCGCTCGCCGGACGAGTCCTCCCCCGCTGGGGCGTGCGCGCCGTCTCGGTGGCCGGCCTGATGATCGCCGCGATCAGCATGGCCGCGGCAGCCGCGATCCCGTCCGTCGTCGCCCTGATCGTGTCGACGACGGCGGCCGGCTTCGGCATCGGCGCGGGATTCGTCTCCGCAGCCGCAAGCCTCTTCTCCGCCGTCCAGCCCCACGAAGCCGGAGTCGCATCGGGCGCTCTGAGCACCTTCCACGAGTTCGGCGCGGCGACAGGCGTCGCCGCCGTGTCCAGCGTCGCCGCGGCGGCGCTGGTCACTCCTGCCGCGGACGCATTCGCCTCCGGCTACTGGTTCGCCGCAGTGGTCGCCGCCGTCGCCGGCCTGCTCTGCCTCGTCCGTCCGAAAGAACGACGCTGACGTCCCGAGAACACCTGACACGCAGACTGGAGCACACCCTGATGCCTACGAACGCCCGGCCCCTCGACCTCTTCGCGGGGATCCTCGTCGACGACCTGGCGGTCTCCGTCGACTGGTACACACGTCTGCTCGGCGCCGAGCCGTCCTTCCGGCCCGACGACACGGAGGCGGTCTGGACCGTCGACGAGCATCGGTTCGTCTATCTCAAGACGGGCCAAGGCGCACCCGGGAACAGCCTCGTGACCATTCTGGTAGGTGACCTCACGGGGTTCCTCCGCGACGCCGAGGAGCGCGGGGTCATCCGCGATGACCTCGAGGACTACGGTGACGGAGTGCTCAAGGCCGTCTTCCACGACCCCGACGGGAACGAGTTCGGCGTGGGGGTCGTCCCGCCGCAACAGCACTAGCGCCGCTCCACAGGCCTCAGGACGAAGCGCTCTGCGCAGACGCCGCCGTCAGCCCGTCGAGCAGGACGCCCACCATCAGGCCGTCGTACGCTCCGGATTCGGTGCGGCTGTCGACGAGGCGGCTCAGCGCATGGATGAGCTCCTTGGCAGGGACGCCGGGGCGGATCGTCCCGTTGGCCGCGCCGGCGTCGAGGATGCGCTGCACTCTCGGCCCGAGGACCCCGATGAACTGCTCCGGCAGGGGAGCATACGCCGGATCGCCCGAGTGCAGCGCCGCCGCCAGGCCGCGCTTGGTGCCGACGAACCGGGCCAGACTCTCGGCCCACAGACGGATCGCCTCAGCGGGAGGATGTTCCGCCGCGAGCCGGTCCGCCTCCGCCGCGGTCGCGTCCAGTTCGCGCCGGAAGACGGCGGTGATCAGGTCCGAGCGCTGCGGGTAGGCGCGGTAGATCGTGCCGACGCCCACGCCCGCGCGCGCGCTGATCTCACGCATGGGCGCATCGACGCCGAGCTCAGCGAAGGCGGACTTGGCCGCTTGCAGCACCGCTTCGGTGTTGCGCACCGCGTCCGCGCGCTTGCGGCGGGGCTCGGCGGTCTCTGGGCCGACGGTCATCGCAGATCCCCCTTTGCAAACGGAACAGCGTTCCGTATAGTTGCGGAAAGGTGTTCCGCTTGTTCGAGCCTATCGCGTTCGAGGTGTGGACACCGGTTGGAGGACACCATGAAGTACCGCGTACTCGGTCGCACCGGCATCCAGGTCTCGCCCTTCGCGCTGGGCGCGATGATGTTCAGCTCGTTCGGCAACAGCGATCAGCAGGAGGTCGACCAGATGGTCGGGCGCGCGCTCGATGCGGGGATCAACCTCGTCGACACCGCCGACGCCTACGGCGACTCCGAGGAGATGGTCGGACGCGCGCTCAAGGGGCGCCGCGACGACGTCATCCTCGCCTCGAAGTTCTCGCGCCCGATCGGCGACGACCCGAACCACCAGGGCGGATCCCGCCGGTGGATCATCACGGCCGTCGAGAATTCGCTGCGTCGACTGCAGACCGACCACCTCGACCTGTACCAGATGCACCGCCCCGACCCGGCGACGGACATCGAAGAGACCCTCTCGGCCCTGACCGACCTGGTCCGCAGCGGAAAGGTGCGCACCATCGGCTCGTCCGACATGCCCGCCTCCGAGATCGTCGAGGCGCAGTGGGCGGCAGAGCGGCGGGGCCTCGAGCGCTTCCGCGTCGAGCAGCCGCACTACTCCCTGCTCGACCGGGGCGTGGAGCGCGAAGTGCTGCCGATGGCCCAGAAATACGGCATGGGCACGGTCATCTGGAGCCCGCTCGCGAGCGGCATGCTCACCGGCCGCGTCCGCCGAGGCCAGGAGAGCGACCTGCGCCGGACCCGGATGTTCGCCGCGCTCCGGGACGAACGCCGCATCGACGCCGTCGAGCAGTTCGTCGCGCTGGCCGAGGACGCCGGCATCCCTCTCACGCACCTCGCCCTCGCCTTCGTCATCGCCCATCCGGGTGTGACGGCAGCGCTCATCGGCCCCCGGACCATGGAGCAGCTCGACGACCTGCTCGCCGCGGCCGACGTGCAGCTCACGGACGACGTCCTGGACCGGATCGACGAGATCGTCCCGCCGGGCACCGGGGTCGGACGGATGGACCAGGAGTACAACACCCTGCCGATCCTCTCCCCCGGACTGCGGCGGCGAGCGCCGCAGGAGCGCTCGGCGGCGTGACGGACGCGGCGTGGCGAGGCAACGGCCTCGCCACGCCGGTGCGCCGGGTGACGTGCGCACCGGGAGCGCCTTAGGCTCGCCCCATGGGCGACACCGCCGTTCCCGACGGACCGCGTGCGCAGCCGGGAGCCGGCGACTCCCCGCGGCTGCAGGCGTTCCTCGTCACACCCGACATGCAGGAGCTGGCCGACTTCGACCTCCGATCCACCCCGGAGATCGTCGCTCGGGCGCGCCGCCACGACCAGTTCGTCTGGCTTCACGTGACCGACCCCGACGAAGAGACCGTCCACGCGGCGCGCGAGACCCTCGGCATCCACCCCATCGCCGCGGCCGACGTGGCATCGGGCCGGCAGCAGCCGAAGGTGCAGAAGTTCGACGAGCATCTCTTCGTGATGCTGTGGAGCATCCTGGACAGCGCCGACGGGGAGGGACTGGTGCTGGGTCAGACGTTCCTGTACATCGGGGACGGGTGGCTGCTCACCGTGCAGCGCGCCGAAGGCGGCAGGCTCACCGACTTGCGCGGGCTGCTGGCGGACGCACCGCCCGAGCTGCGGAACGGCGCGATGCCCGCCGCGTACACGTTCATGGCGGACGTCGTCGACGGGTACGCGAAGGCTGCCGCCGACGTCGAGACGGAACTGCAGAAGCTCGAAGAGCAGGTCTTCAGCGACTCCGTCGACGAGGACCACCGCGAGATCTACCGGGTCCGCAAAGACATCGGCCGGGTCGACCGCGCGGTGTCGAGCATCGCCGCCGCCCTGCGCGAGAGCACCAGTCACCTGGAGTCGCTCACGGTCGGTAAAGAGCACATCGTGCCCTATCTGCACGACCTCCTCGACGACGCGGCGGGCACCGCTGCGCTGATCAACAACCAGAGCAAGGCGCTGGATGCCGTCCTGTCGAGTCACGAGAACAACGTCGCCGCGCGACAGAACAAAGACATGCGCACCATCTCGGCCGTCGCGGCACTGCTCGCTCCGCCGACCCTGATCGCAGGGCTCTACGGGATGAACTTCAAGAACATCCCCCTCGTGCAGTGGGAGTACGGCTGGCTCGCCATCGGCATCGCCATCGTCGCCATCGACGTCGTGATCTACGTCATGTTCAAGCGTCGCCGCTGGCTCTAGCCGGCGGCGCGGCGGGCCGGCTGAACAAGTTGACGAGGTTCCCGTCCGGGTCGTGGAACAGCGCGGACCGGTTGCCCCACGGCATCGTCGAGGGCGGCAGGACGACGTCCGTCAGTTCGGATTCCAGTCGCGCGAACTCGGCGTCGACGTCCGCCACCTCGAACTCGACGATGATCGAGCGGTTCGACGCGGCGAGGAGGGTGTCGCCGAGCATGGCGACGGTCGCCGGACTCGCGATCGCGAGCGTGGCCCCGCCGCCGCCGATCTGGGCGAACACGGGCGCCGGCCGCACCGCGGTCAGCCCGGTCACGCGCTCGTAGAACGCAGCGAGCCGATCGACGTCGTCGGTGATGATGCGGATGGATGCGAACGGCACGGGTACCTCCTGGCGGATGCGGAATCGACGACCACCAGCCTTGCAAGGGCACGCGACACCGTCATGTCGGTGTTCGCCAGGATTCTTCAGACCAGATCCTGGACGACCGAGCGGAGCGTCCCGTATGGGATCTCGAGGTCTTCCCGCCGGAGCCGGCGGGGCTCGGGGCGCTCGTCGGTGACGTGGACCGAGATCATGCGATCGCCGCGGAACGCCCGAACGCCGTCGCGGAGCCGGCACCAGCCGATCAGGTACCACACGCCGTCCCGGCCGATGGAGCCGAGGGGCTCGACCTCGCGCTCGCTCACGCCGCCGGTGCGATCGCGATAGACCAGCCGCACGACCCGGTCGGCCCGAAGCGCCGCCGCGAACTCCGGCGGAACCGGGTCCTCCGCCTCCGGCTCGAGCAGATGGACGCGGGACGCGACCCGCGTGGCGCGGCGGGCATCCTCGTCGGGCATCACCGCGAGCAGCTTCCGCATCGCCGCCCCGGCCGAGTGCCGGAACGGCCCGCGACGCAGGGATCCGAGTCCGATCAGCAGGGCGAGCGCCTCGTCCGGGGTGAAGCCCATCGGACCGAGCGTCGCCGCCGTGTCGATCGCGTAGCCCCCGGTGCGACCGGCCTCGGCCCAGATCGGCACGCCCGACTGCTGCAGAGCGGACAGATCCCTCTCGATCGTCCGCACAGAGACCTCGAACCGCTCGGCCAGCCAACGCGCGCTGCGGCGCTGCGGCGCGACGGCCCGCAGCTCTTCCACGAGCGCATAGAGACGATCGGTGCGGTTCACGCGTCGCCGACCCCTTCCGGATCAGACGACGCGGTAGCCGAGGTACACGAACCCGTTCGCGAAGCGTCGCTGGTCGAACAGCTCCAGGTCCAGGCGCAGGCCCTCGTCCAAGAACCGCGTGCCGCCGCCGACGACCGCGGGGGCGACCACGACGTGCACCTCGTCGAGCACGCCCGCCCGGGCGGCGGCCGAGGCAAGCCGACCTCCGCCGATCGCGACCGGGGCGGGTGAGGCATCCACGAACTCCCGCACTTCTACGGGGTCGAAGATCGGACGCAGCTCGGTGCGCCGCGTGGTCACCGCCCCGAGACTCGACGAGTACACGATCTTGTCGATGTCGCGCCACTGCAGCGCGAACTCGCGCTCGGCGGCGGGGAGGTCATCGAGGGCGAGGTCGTCCCACACCTTCATGACCTCGTACACCTTGCGGCCGTAGAGGTGGACGCGCGCGGGCGCGACCAGCTCGTTGACGAAGGAGTGGACCTCGGCGTCGGGGGTCGCCCAATCCCAGCGGCCGTCCGGACCGGCGATGTAGCCGTCCAGTGACGCGGAGTTGAAGTAGATCAGCGAGCCCACGTCCGGCACGCTACTCCCCGCACCCGACACCCGCGACACCGGTCCTGACGCGGACGCGGAACGGGCGCCCCGCTGTTCGCGGGACGCCCGTTCCTGCGTGCGGAGGGTGAACTCCGGCAGTGTCACCTGCGATCAGCGCCGGGCCACGGACGCCCGGACCGTCGCGCCGACTCCTGCGAGCAGCGCGATGACGCCCGCCACAGCAAGCCACGGCGAAACCCCTCCGCCCGTGGCCGCGAGCGACGCCGACTGCGCTCGGTCCGCCGCCGGGGCGTCCGCGACGGGCGGAAGCGGCGTTTCTGCCGCGGGCGGCTCGGGCACGACGGCCGGCTCGGGCACGACGGCCGGCTCGCCGGTCGGGCACTCATCCGCGGTGGCGGGCTCCACGCTCGTCTCGGTGGTCACGCTGGGCTGCGCAGCCACCCACGCGCCCTGGGAGGAGTTCCACCGCCAGTCCGTCGTGGTGATCGTGCGGGTGCGCGTGTGCGTGGCAGCTTCGCAGTCGAGGTCGGTGATCTGCCACTCGCCGACATCCACTCGCGCCTGCGGCTTCACCGGCGGGTTGCCTTCCTCTTCGCACGTCACCGCTTCGTGCTCGATCGTCTGCGCGGGAACGTAATCGGGGTTGTCGACCTCGATCGTCGGCTCACCCTGAGCGGGAGTCCCCGGCACGATGGTGATGATGGGCTCGAAGAAGAAGTAGCTGGCGCTCCCGTTGCCCTGGTGCACGACGCCGGGCTGATCGCCCTTGGTGTCGTTCGTCACGCCCACCTCGTGCCAGCCGTCGCCCGGCGGCGGAGTCGGAGTGGCCTCGACGGGTCCGCCTGTCCAGTTCCACTTCACGTATCCGGTGACGACTTCCTGATCCGGCGTGGCGGGGACGTAGTCCGGGTTGTCGATCACGATGGTCGGCTCACCGACCGCAGGGATCGTCTCGGTCCAGGCGGGTGACGGCGTACAGACCGGCGGCTCCGTTTCCGCGGCGCCGGCAGCGGACGCGGTGAAACCCGTCAGACCGCTCGCGAGCAGCAGTGCCGCCACAAAGGTGACTTTCTTCCTCATTCTCTCTCCCCTTCCCAGAGCAGCGGTCACGGCGACCGCTGCCGAGCGGTCGCCGATGGGCGCCGACGGCGGAAGAGACGCATAGAGCAATGAGGCGATGCGGGCGCATCAGCCTTCTCCCGAAGAAATCCCCAGTGGCGAACCAGTCGCCGCTCCCCAGCCGCCGTCCTCGTCGTTCCCGCCCCAAGCGGGCCGACGAGGGACCGCGTCACAGGGCAAGACGGGTAGGACGCCGTTTCATGACGCGTAGCCACGGATTTCTCGAGACCGCGAGGCGAGGGCGACCGTGCGTCGTTCGCAGGCGATCCTCAGGTTCGGCTCTTGCGGGAGAGACGGATGCCGCCACTATTGTTTTTCGATAGGTACATGCCGTTTATCGATAGGTGAAGTGATGCAGCGCACGACGATCGTGGTCTTGAAGGTTCTCATCGCCGGGCTGCTCGCCCTGCTGCTGATCTGCCAGATCTTCGTCGTGCCCGCCGTCGCCGCGCAGTCCGCGATCCGGTACTCCGAGATCGCGTACTTCGAGGTTCCCGGGACGATCGTGGGCATCCTCTTCCTGCTCTGCGTGCAGGTGGTGCTGGTCTGCGTGTGGCGGCTGCTGTCGCTCGTGCGCGAAGACAGCATCTTCAGCGACAGCGCCTTTCCCGACGTCGACGTGAGCCTCGCGGCCGTTGCGTTCGCGACCCTGCTCGTGCTGATCGCGCTGGTCGCTCTGAGCTTCACCGGGTTCATGACGCCCTCGATCACCCTGCTGCTGCTCCTCGGCGTCGTGGTGGGCGCCGGCCTGTCGCTGCTGATCGTGGTGCTGCGCGGACTGCTGCGCAAGGCGTCACAGCTCGAGGCCGACCTGTCGGAGGTGGTGTGATGCCGATCATCATCAACCTCGACGTGCAGCTGGCGAAGAAGAAGATGTCGGTCACCGACTTCGCCGCCGCGATCGACATCACGCCCGCCAACGTGTCGGTGCTCAAGAACGGCCGTGCCAAGGCGGTGCGCTTCACGACGCTCGACGCGATCTGCCGTGTGCTGGAGTGCCAGCCCGGCGACATCCTGGAATGGGTGCCCGACGACCACCCGTCCGCCGCCGCGGCCGCGACGGCCTCCGAAGGCGGGGCGGCCGAATGACCGCGGCCCCGCCGGCGCGCCGGTCGCCGGCGTGGAGCGACACGGCGATCGCCCAGCTGCTCGACGTCGTCCGGTGCCCGGTGTGCGCCGGAGGCATCGTGTCGCAGCGTCGCTGCCCCGCGTGCGGCGCCGACTTCGCCGGGCCGATCGGCCGCGACCTGTGGGTCGCGTCGCAGCGCGCGGTCGAAGCGCTCAAGGCGCGCCAGGCCCTACTCGACCGGGTGCCCTCGCGGCCCGTGCCGGCCCCGCCGCCACGACCGCGGTGGCGGGCGCACCCGGGCCGGCGGCATCCATCCCCGCGGCCGGCGCCGGGGGCGTCGGAGTGTCGGGACCGGTCCGCACGGCCGGCCCCATGCCCCCGCCCGGATCGTCGGCGTCGGTGCAGTCGGTGCTGGCAGTCGCGGGCGCAGGACTGGTCGCCGTCGCCGCGCTCGTGTTCACGTTCTTCAACCCCGACCTCGAGGATCCGTGGGCGCGCACGGCGATCATCGGCGCGATCGCGGCGGCGTTCCTGGCCGGCGCGCCGCTGCTCGCCCGCCGTCGGCTGCGGTTCTCGGCCGAGGCGGTCGGTGCGCTCGGAGTCGCGTTCGTCGCGCTCACGGTGACGGCGGCGCTGCCGTTCGCGCTCAACGGGTGGGTGTCGGCGGCGCTGGCCGCGCTGGCCGCAGGCGGAGCGCTCGCACTGCTCGGCCCGCGGGCGGGCATCCGGGTGTGGCTGTGGTGCGGCGTCGTGGCCCTCGCGTTCGTGCCGGTGCTGCTCGGTCTCGGCGGAGGATGGATGCCGGCGGCCACGGCCGGCTGCCTCGCCTCGGCTGCGGCGTCCGGCGCGCTCGTCGCGCGCGTGCCCCGGACTCCGGAGCGGATCACGCTCACCGTCCTGCAGTTCGGCTTCGTCGTGACCGCGATCGCGACGATCCCGTTCCTCTCCGCCGCGACCGCCGCGCCCACAGCGATCCTCGCGTGCACGACATTCGTCGCCATCGCCGCGGTCGCCGTCGCGTCGGCGCAGCACACCGCCGGCGCGGCGTGGAGCGGCATCGCGGGCGCCGCGATCGTCGCCGCCGCGACGTCGTCGACCCTGGAAGCGCTGTCGTCCCCCGCGGCCGCCACGTGGATCGCCGCCCTGCCGACAGCGGCAGGGCTCGGGCTGGTGCTGGTCGGCACGCTGACACCCCTGCACCGCATGGTGTCGCGCGGCGCGCTGTTCATCGGCGCTGTCGCGGTGGTCGCGGCAGTCGCGGTGGCGCCGACGCTCATCGCGCTGCTGGCCCTCACCGCGACCGTCGCCGGCCGCGGTCGGGTGCGGCTGCTCCCCGACGGGGAGTGGGCCATCACGGCGGGCCTCGCCGACCTCGCGCTGACGCTCGCGCTGTTCGCCGCGATCACGCGCGAAGACGCGGCCGACCGGCTTGTGAGCCCGCGGGCGTCGGGCGACGGAGCGGACGCGGTGGCGGCATCCCCTGTCGCCGGGGTCCAGCCGGGCGAGCCCGGTGTCGGCGACGGACCCGGTGGCGCGGGGATGCCGCAGCCGCTCGGGACGCGCTGGCTCGGGTTCCTCGGCGCGTGGTACGCGGCGCTGGCATTCCTGACGGTGCTGACGCTGCCTGAGGTCGAGCCGTGGGCGCGCATCGCGATCGGGCTCACCGCCGCGGTCTGCGCGAGCGCGGTCGTCGTCACGCTGCTGCGGGACGCGTCGGCGGCCGTCCGCATGCCGCTCGTGGCGGGCGCGCACGCGGCGGTGCTGCTGGCCGCCGTGCTGTCGTGGGGCGATCCGACGCTGACGGTGTGGGCGGGTGCCGCCGTGGTCGCGACGATCGGGATGCTCGCCGTCACGGTGCCGCGCAAGGGCCGGTTCGTGCACGTCGGCGCGGGATTCGCGTACGCGCTCGTGGTGCTCGCGACCGCCCTCGGCCGCGCCGGCGCCGACACGATCGTCACCGTCTGCCTCACCACGTGCGCCGCCGGTGCGGTCGCGATCGCCGCGACGTTCGCGCGGCGCGTGCCCGTCCGCGAGTGGTACGCGGTGCTCGTCGTCACCGCGGTGCCCTTCGCGATCGGCGTGGTGCAGGTGGTGTTCGAGCGCAGCGGGTGGACGGCACTGTCGACCGCCGTCATCTTCTGCCTCGCCCTCGCGCTGACGGTCACGACCCGACCCGCCCTGGCGCCCGTGGTGCGCACGATCGCGGCCGCGGCCCTCGTGCCGTCGATCGCCGTCGTTGCCGTGTGCCTCGGAGCGCAGGCGCTGCCCATGAGCGGATCGCCGGTCGTGCTGCCGGTCATCGCCGCGATCGTCGGCGCGACGCTCGCGTCGGGCGACCGCATCGGCCTGGCGCTCGCGCGCCGGCTGCCGCGCACCGCCTGGCACCCGGCCGGGCTCGCGATCGAGGCGTCCGCACTGCTCACGGCGGCCATCGCGGTCGGACTGTCGCTTGTCCGCACATCCGCAGGACTTCCGACGACGCTGCTCGTGCTCGTGATCCTCGGCGTCGGCTTCGCGGCGACCGCGGTGGCCTCGCCCCGCCGGTACGCGTGGCCGCTCGCCGGCGCCGCGTTCACAGGCGCCCTGTGGAGCGCGTGGGGCATCGCGGGCGTGACAGGTCTCGAGCCCTACCTGCTCCCGCCCGCGCTGGGCGCCGCCACCGTCGCCGTCGTGCTGACCGCGCGCGGCCGCCGCGCGACGGGCCTGTACGCCGTCGCGCTCGGCGCGGCGGTCGTCCCGGTGCTGTTCGCCGCGGGACTGGGCCGAGGGGATGCCGTCCCCTCGTGGCTCGCCGACGACAGCGGCAGCCCGGCCCGGGCGTACGCGCTGGTGGCATCGGCCTGGCTGCTGGTGGCGGCATCCCTCGCCCTCTCTCGGGCGACAGCGCCATGGGCACGGCGCCTGCGCGTGCTGCGCACGCCGACCCTCGCCGTCGCCATCGTCGCGTCGGCCGCGGCAGCGGTGCAGGGCGTGCAGTGGGGCACCGGCGCCACTGCGGCGCCGACCGATCCGGCGATCGTCGGCGCGCTGACGTTCGGGCTGATCGGCGCGGGGGCCGCGGCGAGCGCCGCACGGCTGCTGCACCGCCACGCGACGGCAGGCTCGGCGCTCGCGCGCACGCGCTGGCTGGGTGCTCCCGCGGTGCTCATCGCCGGCATCGCCGCCTGGCCGGCGATCGAGCGGGACTGGCTCGTCATCTGGACGATGTGGGGGCTCGCGATCGGGTTCCTGACGCTCATGGTCGCCGTCGCCGTGCGCGGACTGCGCGGTGCGACCGGGCTGCCTCCGGTGTGGTTCCTGTTCGCGGTGTCGTTCGTGACGGCGGTCGTCGCGTGGAGTCCGCGCGACCTGCGCGTGGAGTGGTTCTCACTGCCGCTCGGCGCGTTCCTGCTCGCGGCGGGCGCCGCGGCGATGCGTGGGGACGCGGTGCCACGCACAACCCCGTCTCTGATGGCGTGGCCGACGGGCTGGACCGGATCATGGGCGCTGCTCGCCCCCGGACTCGTCGTGATGCTGAGCGCGTCGGTCGCCGCGACCTACACCGATCCGCGCACGTGGCGGGCGATCCTCGTGATGGCGATCGCCCTCGTCGCGATCCTCGTCGGGGCGACGCGCCGGCTCGCCGCGCCGTTCGTCATCGGGATCGTCGTGCTGCCGGTCGAGAACGTGCTCGCCTTCGTGGTGCAGATCGGCCGTGGCATCGAGGCGATGCCGTGGTGGATCACGCTGTCGGTCGTCGGCGCCGTGCTGCTCATCATCGCCGTCGCGTACGAGCGCCGGGCCGACGGCGGATCGGGTCTCACAGCGCGCCTGCGCGACCTCTCGTGACGGGCGTCACGAGCCGAGGGTCACGTCGACCTGGATCTCGGTCGCGAGACGCTCCAGCTCGGCGGTGAGGGCGTCGAGATCGACGGATGCCGGCACGCGGGCCTCGACCCTCGCCTCGAAGAGCCTGCCGCCGTACATCGCGGCGTCCGTCGTGCGGGTCGACATGCGGTCGATCGTGACGCCGTGCGCGGTCAGCACCGCGCTGATGTCACGCACGATGCCGGCGCGGTCGTTGCCGACGACCTCGAGGGCCAGCGGACGGCTGCCGGTGGCGATGCGAACGGCCTCGGCGCCGGGGTGGACGGTGACCTTCAGGAGTCCCTCGAGCGACGACAGCGCAGCGCGCAGGGCATCGGCGCGCTCGGGGGCGACCGAGACCTCGATGATGCCCGCGAAGGCTCCCGACAGCTCGGCGAGCTGGCTGGTCTCCCAGTTGCCGCCGTGCGCGCCGACGACGTCGGCCACCGCTGCGACGAGTCCGGACCGGTCGTCGCCGACCACGGTGAGCACGAGCGTCGTCATGGCCTCACTGTACCGAGGCGGTCACCGCGGAGCGAGGGCGTCGCCGACCGGGAACGGCAGCGAGAAGCGCTCGGGGTTCGCTCCCACGGCCGAGGCCGCGCCGTATTCGTCGTCGACCACGACGACGCCCCGCGGGCTCGCCTCGCCGATGCGCACCGGCCGCTCCGAGCCGTCGGGCAGGCGCAGCGTCCACCGGTCCGCCAGATAGCCGATGCCGAGCTCTTCGAGCAGCTCCTCCGCGTCGAGCCAGTCCATCGGCGCACCGTCGCCGGGCGTGCGGTCGCGGCCGAGCAGGTCGAACACGCGGAACCCCTCGCCGTCGGCGCACATCCATCCCAGCACCTCGCCGTCGGGGCGCCGGTGCTCGATCCAGTCCTCGGGCAGCATCCGTCGAGCGTAGCGGTCCCGGCGGGCGCGGTTCTCCACATCCCGGGCCGTCACACGCGCCACGGGACGGCATCCCGGTAGTCTCCAGGGGAGGCGGCCGCGAGGGGAATCGCGGCCCGGATCTGGGGATTCGTATGGCCACATTCGGCACGCCCGCACCCGGGCCCCACAGACGGCGCCGCGGGCGGGTGTTCGCCGGAATCGCGATCGCGGTGGTGGTGCTCGCCGCTGTCGCCGGCACGGTCACCGCCATCTCGATGGCGCGAGCGGGAGCGGGCGCCGCACGCGACGCCGTCCCGACGAGCACCGTCACCCCGACCCCGACACCCACGCCGGCTCCGCTCACCCCCGAAGAGCAGCTGCTCGCGACGACGACCGATCCGGCCGCGTGCGCGGTCAGCTTCGCGGGCGACGGCATCACCGACGCGCCGCAGCTGCAGGTCCAGGGCGCGCTGTACGCGGGCCTGCCGATCCCCGCTCGCGACGGCCTCGTGTTCGCGGGGTGGTACGCGACGCCGGCGGACGCCGCGGCACTCTCGATCCCGGGGCGGGTCAACGGGTCCGAACCCGTCTCCTGCATCGACCAGCGCGTCACCCTCAACGCCGCGTGGGTCAGCCCCGAGCAGAACGCGGCCGAGGACGCCCGCATCCCGATCCTCATGTACCACCAGTTCACGGTGAAGCCCGAGGGCGAGAGCGGCTGGCTGCGCGGCAACTACGCCTACATCGGCGACTTCGACGCCCACATGAACCACATCGCGACCGGCGGCTTCTACCTGCCCACGTGGGACGAGCTGTCGGCGTTCATCGACGGGCGGCTGTTCCTTCCGAACCACTCCGTGATCGTCACCGACGACGACGCCGACCAGTCGTGGTTCGACCTGGCGGTGCCCGTGGTCGACAAGTACCGGGTGCTGGCGACGTCGTTCATGATCACCGCCTACCGGCAGGACCCGGCGCCGAGCACATACGTGCTGCGCCGCTCTCACACCCACGGCATGCACCAGGCCGGCGACAACGGCAAGGGGCGCATGGTCAACTGGACCGCCGATCAGATCGCCGCCGACCTCGAGACCTCGGCCGGCATCCTCGGCGTCAAGGAGGTCATCGCGTACCCGTACGGCCACTACAACGACACCGCGAAGCAGGGGGTCGCACAGGCCGGCTTCGAGATGGCCCGCACGATCGAGCCGGGCTACGTCACGATCGGCACCGACAAGCTCGCCCTGCCGGTGCAGCGCGTCAATTACGGCATGGGGCTGGACGCCCTCATCGGCATGATCGGATGAGTGGATGCCGGGCCCCCGGCATCCACAGGACTACAGCTCTCCGGGGGCCGTGGCCTGCGCGTCGAGCTCTTCGACGAATCCGCGCGCCGGGGATGCCGAGGCGCCGGCCTTGCGCGGCGCGTAGACGACGAGCGAGTGGAACACGAAGCGCACGAAGAACGCGAGGACGAGCGTGATGGCCGTCGCGACGACCGCCGACACGTGGCCGCCAGACACCATGAGCGCCACGATCGGGATGCGGATGACGGCTTCGGCGTTGTTGAACGCGAACGACTTCGCGAACCGCTGCCACACGCCCGACGCGTTCTCGCGCATGTCCTGGAAGACGAACCGCTCCTGCAGCAGGAAGTTGCCGACGATCGTGACTTCGGCGGCGATCACCGCTGCGACGATGTAGTCGACGCCCAGGTGCGTCAGGGCCCACACGATGGCGACGTTGGCGATCGCGCCGAGCCCGCCGATGATGGCGAACAGCGACATCTTGCCGAACCGCAGCGCCGTCAGCTGCGTGAGGAAGTGCACGCCCTGGCGCACCGACGCCTTCGACTCGCCGGCGTGCCGGTCGGCGAAGTCGAAGGGCACCTCCGCGACCCGCATGGGGCGTCGCGCGAGGATCTCGAGCAGGATCTTGAACCCACGCGGCTTCAGTTGCGCATCGTCGACCGTGCGGCGGTCCACGAGGAAGAAGCCGGTCATCGGGTCGGAGACGTCTTTGAGCCGGATCGGGAACATCGCGCGCGTGAGCGCCGTCGCCCCCTTCGACACGAGCACCCGCGTGCGGTCGGCCAGCCCCTCGGCCGTGCCGCCGCCGGCGTACCGCGACGCGATCACGACGTCCACGTCGCCGCGTGCGAAGCGCCGCCACAGCGCGGGGATCTCTTCGGGCGGGTGCTGCAGATCGCCGTCCATCACGAGGCACGCGTCCGACGCGGCGGCCGCGAATCCCGCCATGACGGCCCCGCCCAGCCCGCCGGTCGGGTGCTCCCGGTGCAGCAGCCGGATCGGAAGAGGGGATGCCTCATCCGCCGCCCGCTCGGCCGCCACGCGATCCGCGACCTCGCCGATGACGTCGGGGGTGGCATCCGTCGAGTCGTCGACGAAGACGATCTCGGCATCGATGCCGGCACCGTCGACGGCTGCCGCGACGCGACGAACGAGCTCCTCGATGTTGGGAGCCTCATTGAACGTCGGAACCACGATCGACAAGAGCATCGCCGCACATCTTTCCACGCGCACCTGAACGGCCGGTTGCGTGTACAGGCAACCCTGGGCATACGCCCGGCCGGCACCTGGTTTCGGCGCCCGCCCAGGCGGGGCGCGAGACAATGGAGGCATGACCTCCCCCTCGGACTCCACCATCACGATGTTCGGCGCCGACTGGTGCCGTGACTGCATCCGCACGAAGAAGCAGCTCGACGAGCTCGGCATCTCGTACACCTACGTCGACCTCGTCGCCGACCCGGCCGCCGCCGACGTCGCGCGCGACATCTCCGGCCGCACCAACATCCCCGTGGTCGTGTACCCGGACGCCTCGCACCACGTCGAGCCGTCGAACGCCGACGTCGAGGCCAAGCTGCGCGAGCTCTCCCTCATCTGACGCTGTTCGTCGCGCGGGCGTTTCGTCTCGCTCGTTCCTCGCTCGCTCAACGACCGGGTGCCGGTCGTTGAGCGGAGGGCGCTCTGCCCCCCCGCAGACGAAACGCCTCGCCGGGCGGCCCTCCACCGGGTGTGCCGGTCGTTGAGCGGAGGGCGCTCTGGCGCCCCGCAGACGAAACGCCTCCCCGGGCGGTCGGCCCTCCACCGGGTGTGCCGGTCGTTGAGCCGAGGGCGCTCTGACGCCCGCAGACGAAACGCCTCCCCGGGCCGTCGGCCCTCCACCGGGTGTGCCGGTCGTTGAGCGGAGGGCGCTCTGGCGCCCGCAGACGAAACGCCTCGCCCGGCGGTCGGCCCTCCACCGGGTGTGCCGGTCGTTGAGCCGAGGGCGCTCTGACGCCCGCAGACGAAACGCCTCGCCCGGCGGTCGGCCTGCACCGGGTGTGCCGGTCGTTGAGCCGAGGGCGCTCTGACGCCCGCAGACGAAACGCCTCGCCCGGCGGTCGGCCTGCCGTGACGGCATCCCGTCTCCTAGGCTGAGGCCGTGAGCGTCGAACGCAACACCCGCGAGATCGAGGGAACGGTCGTCACCGACTTCGACGACCGCATGAGCTACGGCGGGTACCTCGATCTCGAGACGCTGCTGTCGGCCCAGCGGCCGCTGAGCGACCCCGAGCACCATGACGAGCTGCTGTTCATCGTGCAGCACCAGACCACCGAGCTGTGGCTGAAGCTGGTTCTGCACGAGCTCGCAGCGGCGTGCCGGCTGCTGCGCAAGGACCAGCTCGCCCCCGCCCTCAAGTGCATCGCGCGCGTCAAGCACATCCAGAAGACGCTCACCGAGCAGTGGTCGGTGCTGGCGACGCTCACTCCGGCCGAGTACGCGCAGTTCCGCGGCGTGCTCGGCAATGCGAGCGGCTTCCAGTCCGCGCAGTACCGGGCGGTGGAGTTCACGCTCGGCAACAAGAACGCCGCGATGCTGCGGGTTTTCGCGTCGGATGCCGCGGCCCACGCGCTCGTCGAGCAGGCGCTGCAGGCACCCAGCCTGTACGACGAGTTCCTGCGGCTGCTCGCCCGCACCGGCTATCCGATCCCGGAATCGGTCCTGGAACGCGACGTGACGAAGGCGTGGACGTACACCCCCGAGCTCGTGCCCGTGTTCACCGAGGTCTACCGCGATCCGCAGACGCACTGGGCGGCGTACGAGACGTGCGAGGAGCTCGTCGACCTGGAAGACAACTTCCAGCTGTGGCGCTTCCGCCACCTCAAGACCGTCGAGCGCATCATCGGCCAGAAGATCGGCACCGGCGGCTCCAGCGGCGTCCCGTTCCTGCAGCGGGCGCTCGACCTCACCTTCTTCCCCGAGCTGTACGCCGTGCGGACGGAGCTGTGATGCACGGCGACCCCTTCGCGCTGCGCGAGCTGCTCGGTCCCGACGCGGCACTGTGCCGGCGTGCGATCACCGGCGAGCACGGTGTCTCGCTGCCGCCGTTCACCGACCACCACGTGCACCTGCACCTCATCGACGAGCACTCCCTCGCGCCCGGCGGCATCGCAGCGGTCGTCGACCTCGGCGGCGACCCGGTTGCGCTCGCACAGCGCCCCGCGGACGCCATTCCGCGGGTGGCATACGCCGGCGCCTTCCTCACCGCGCCGGGCGGCTACCCGGCCGGGCGGCCGTGGGCGCCGCCGCAGATCGTGCGCGAGATCACCGACTCGTCGACGCACCCCGGGGTTCCGGGCGGCGCCGCGACGGCGGTGGACGAGCAGGCGTCGTTCGGGGCATCCGTCATCAAGGTCGCGCTCAACAGCGTCACCGGCCCGGTCCCCGATGCCGAGACCCTCGCGGCGATCGTCGCCACGGCCCGCGACCGCGGACTCCCGGTCGTCGCGCACGCCGAAGGCGAAGGGATGCCGCAGCTCGCTGCCGCGGCGGGCGTCGACGCGTTCGCGCACACGCCGTTCGACGGGTTCGTCGGCCGTGCCTTCATCGCGCATGCGGTGGCGGCGGGGCAGGTGTGGATCTCGACCCTGGCGATCCACGAGGGCCGGCCCGAGGCCGCCGAGGCCGCCCGGCTCAACCTGGCGGGCTTCGCCGCCGCCGGTGGGCGCGTGCTGTACGGCACCGACCTGGGCAACGGCGACCGGCCCGTCGGCATCATCGCCGAGGAGGTCGCCGAACTCGACCGCGCGGGCGTCCGCGGCGCCGCGCTCATCGCGGCCATGGCCGATCCCTGGCCGGCCGCCGCGCCGCCGTCGGGCGTGTCGACGTTCGTGCCCGGGGATCCGCCCGCACGGCTCGACGAGGTCGCCGCGTGGCTGCGCGGAGCCACGGTCGTCCCCAGCGAGGAGCTGATCCATGACGAGTGCTGAGACCGTGGCCGTCGAGACGCTCGCGGACGAGGCATCCGCTCTCGACTCCGCCGACCCGCTGCGCGAGTACCGCGACCGGTTCGTCGGTGCCGAGAGCTCGCTCGTGTACTTCGACGGCAACTCGCTCGGACGCCCGCTGCGGGCGTCGGTGGACCGCCTCGCCCGATTCGCGCAGGACGAGTGGGGCGGGCGGCTCATCCGCGGCTGGGACGAGTCGTGGATGCAGCTGCCCTTCGACATCGGCGACGCCCTCGGGCGCACCGCCCTCGGCGCAGCGCCCGGGCAGACGGTGATCGGCGACTCCACCACCGTGCTGCTGTACAAGCTCGTGCGCGCCGCCTTCGACGCCGCCGTGGCCGCCGACCCCGCGCGCGTCGAGATCGTGGTGGACCGCGACAACTTCCCCACCGACCGCTACCTCGTCGAGGGCATCGCCGCGGAGCGGGGCGGGACGGTGCGCTGGATCGACGTGACACTGGACGCCGGCGTCGACGCCGCGTCGCTGCGCCGTGCGGTGGGTGCCTCGACCGCGGTGGTCGTGCTGTCGCACGTCGCGTACCGCTCCGGATTCCTCGCGGATGCCGCGACCCTCACCCGCATCGCGCACGATGCCGGCGCGCTCATCGTGTGGGACCTGTGCCACTCCGCGGGCTCGGTGCCCGTGCAGGCCGACGCCTGGGACTTCGACCTCGCCGTCGGCTGCACGTACAAGTACCTGAACGGCGGCCCGGGGTCGCCGGCCTTCGCGTACGTCGCGACCCGCCTGCAGGACCGGCTCGTGCAGCCCGTCCAAGGGTGGATGGGCACGGCCGACGTGTTCGCGATGGAACCCGCGTACCAGCCGGCACCCGGGACGCGCCGCTTCCTGTCGGGTACGCCGCCGATCGTCGGCATGCTCGCGATGCAGGACACGATCGCGCTGCTGGACGAGGTCGGCATCAGGGCGGTGCGCGACAAGTCCGTCGCGCTCACGTCGTTCGCCGTGCGTGTGGCCGATGCGCTGCTCGCCCCTCTCGGCGTGGTCGTGGCGTCGCCGCGCGACCCCTCCGCGCGCGGCGGACACGTCACGCTGTCGCATCCGGCGATGCGCGCCGTGACCGCGCGGCTGTGGACGCAGGACGTCATCCCCGACTACCGCGACCCCGGCGGCCTGCGCATCGGCCTGTCGCCCCTGTCGACGTCATTCGCCGAGACGCTCGCCGGCCTCCGCGCGGTCGAGGCGGCGCTGCGCGCCGAGGCCTGAGGCGAGGCGGGGCGGTCCGCGGGCGGTTGTCGGCGCCATCCCGGGTCGTTCCTGGCGACTCGCCACGAACGACCGGACCACGCCGCAGTTCCTGGCGACTCGCCAGCACAGCCGACGGGCAGCAGTCTGTGGCGAGTCGCCAAGAACGACCGGACGACGCCGCAGTTCTTGGCGACTCGCCACGAACGACCGGGGACCGAGGCTGACCTACACTGGCGCGATGAGCAATGAGGCTCCGGCGGCACCCGAAGCCGCGGCATCCACTTCTTCGCGCCTGAGCGCAGGGACGATCGCGCGCTACGCGACCGGGTCGCTCGGCACGGGCGGGTTCGCGACGCTGCCGGGGCTCGTGCTGACTTACTACCTCACCGACTCGCTCGGCGTCGCGGCGCTGGCAGCGGGAGCCGTCATCACGATCGCCAAGGTGTGGGACGTCATCATCGACCCGGTCATCGGCGCGCTCAGCGACCGCGACCTCGCGCGCCACAGCAGCCGTCGCCGGCTGATGCTGATCGGCGCGTGCGCGCTGCCGGTGCTGTTCTCGCTGACGTTCGCGGTGCCGCCGGCCCTCGGACCTGTCGCCGCCGGGATCTGGGTGCTGCTGGCGTTCACCCTCACCGCCACCGCTTTCAGCCTCTTCCAGGTGCCGTACATCGCGCTGCCCGCGGAACTCACCCCGCGGTACGACGAGCGCACGAGGCTGCTGACGTGGCGCGTCGTCGTGCTCACCCTGGCGATCCTGCTGTTCGGCGCCGGCGGACCCGCGCTGCGCCGCGTGTCGGACGATCCGGTCGTCGGCTACCTCGTGATGGGCGTCGTGTGCGGCGTCGTCATCGGGATCGGGATGCTGGTCTCGACGACCGTCGCGCGGCGCTCAGCCGTCGCGCCCGGCGCGGCGCCGGTGGGCGAGAAGACGGGCATCCGCGAGCACTATGCCGCCGGCATCCACGCCCTGCGCCGCAGCCGCCCCTTCCGGCTGCTGCTCGCCACGTTCGTGCTCCAGGCGCTCGCGACCGGCCTCATGCTCGCCGGCGCGCAGTACGTGGCGACGTGGGTGCTGCACTCGGAGGCCGCCGTCGAGCTGCTGTTCGTCGCGCTCATCGCGCCGGCGCTGCTGGCCGCGCCGGGCTGGGGCGTCGTCGCCCGGCGCATCGGCAAGGAGCGCACGTTCGCGATCGCGAGCGTCTTGTTCGGCGTCGCGGCCCTGTCGATCCTCGGGGTGCTGTGGGCGCCGGGCGACTGGATCTACGTGCCCGTCGGCGTCGCCGGCATCGCGTACGCGGGCATGCAGTCGCTGCCGATGGCGATGCTCCCCGATGTCATCTCGCACGACGAGCGCACGCACGGTGCCGGACGCGCCGGGGAGTTCAGCGGCGTCTGGACGGCGGGCGAGACCGTCGGCTTCGCGCTGGGCGCGACGACGCTGTCGCTCATCCTGGCGCTGACCGGCTACGTCTCACGCGCGGCCGGTGAGATCGTGCAGCAGCCGGATGCCGCCGTGACCGGCATCGTCGTCAGCTTCAGCCTCGTGCCCGCCGTGCTGATCGCGGCGAGCCTCGTGACGCTCGCCCGCTACCCGCTGCGGCGCGCCGACATCGACGCGTCCTGATGCGGCGGTGCGGCATCCACCGATCCTCGTCGCGCGGCCGCCGCACGCGCCGGACGTGGCGCACAGAATCGGATCCGCACAAGCGGAGCTGCCTCCGACACGCCGACGACGGGATGCCGCCACCCGGCCTGTCGCCCGCGACCTCCGCGGGAGCGGATCCGCGGCTGTGCACGAGTGCGCGCGGGCCGGCGGCATCCACCGATCCTCGTCGCGCGGCCGCCGCACGCGACGAGCGTGGCGCGCAGAATCGGATCCGCACGAGCGGAGCGACCCTGCGACACGCCGACGAGGGGATGCCGCCACCCGGCGTGTCGCCCGCGACCTCCGCAGGAGCGGATCCGCGCCTGTGCACAAGTGCGCGCCGGCCGGCGGCATCCACCGATACTGAGTCGCACCGCCTGTGGAACTGCGTACCGCGCGGACGGCCCGTGACGTAGGATGCCCGGTGACGGACTCACCCGACCCGGGTTCCGGGCACGAGTTCGAAGGAGAGCGCATGTCCCCCACGTCGTCGACCCCTGCGAAGCCGCGTGCCAAGAAGGCCGCGTCGAAGGATGCCGGTCCGTCGCTGCCCGACGAGGAGCGCGCGGCCCTCGACGCCGACATCGACCGCCTCGAAGCGGGCTCACGCGTGTGGGCGGCTCTCACGCTCGACCAGCGTGCGCGGCTGCTCGGCCGGGTGCGCGACGCCGTGGGCGCGGTGGCGCAGGAGTGGGCCGACGCGGCCACCCTGTCGAAGGGCCTGGAGCCCGGACACGCACTGTCGGGCGAGGAATGGCTCGGCGGCCCCTACGCGATCATCGGCCTGCTCGACGCCCTGCGCGAAACGCTCGAGGCGCTCGCGAGGGGCAAGAGCCCGCTCGACGGCGTGAAGCTCGACGAGGCTCCGGGCGGGCGCCTGCGCGCGCACACGTTCCCGCTGAACGGCACCGAGCGGTTCCTGCTCTCGGGCTTCACCGGCGAGGTGTGGTTCGAGCCCGGCGTGACCGCCGCCGAGGCGCGCCGCGAGGCGGGCCTCGGGCAGCTGAGGCCGACCGAGCCCGGCGGCGTGGGCCTCGTGCTGGGCGCCGGCAACGTCACCTCGATCCCGGTGGCCGATGTGCTGTACGAGCTGTTCGCTCACAACCGCGTGGCCCTGCTCAAGGTCAACCCGACGCAGGACGCGCTCGTGCCCGTGTTCGAGCGCGCGCTGGCTCCGCTCATCGAGCCCGGCTTCGTCCGCATCGTGCGCGGCGGCGCCGCCACCGGCGCCTACCTCACGTCGCACCCCCGCCTCGTGCACGTCCACATCACGGGATCGGCCGCCACGTTCGACGCGATCGTGTGGGGCGCTTCGACAGGCTCAGCGACCGAGGGGGGCGACCGCACCGCTCCGAAGCTCAAGGTGCCGATCACGGCGGAGCTCGGCGGCGTCTCGCCCATCATCGTCGTGCCGGGCCAGTGGTCGGCTGCCGACCTGAAGTACCAGGCCGAACACGTCGCCACCATGCGGCTCGTCAACGCGGGGCACAACTGCATCGCCGGCCAGGTCGTGATCGTGAGCGCGGACTGGCCGCAGCGCGCGGAGTTCCTGCATCGCCTGCATGAGGCCTACGCCGCCGCGCCCGAACGCCCGGTGTGGTACCCCCGCAGCGACGAGCGGCTCGGGGCCGCGGCATCCAGCTATCCCGATGCCGTGTGGTGCGCCGATCACACCCGCGCGATCGTGGAGGTCAAGGACGGCGACGACCCGGCGCCCGTCGAGACGACGGAGTACTTCGCGCCGATCTTGGGCGTCGTCGAGGTGGGCGGCACGGGGCAGGAGTTCCTCGACGCGGCCGTCGCCCATGCGAACGACCGACTCACCGGGACCCTCGGCGCCAACGTCCTCATCGACCCCGTGACCGAGGCGGCGCTCGGCGAGGGGTTCGAGCGGGCGATCGCCGACCTGCGCTACGGCGACATCGCCATCAACACGTGGACGGCCTTCAACTTCCTCACCGCACGCCTGACGTGGGGCGGGTTCCCCGGTGCGACGCTCGCCGACGTGTCGAGCGGCATCGGCGTCGTGCACAACGCGCTGCTGCTCGACCGGGTCGAGCGGTCGGTCGCACGCGGTCCGTTCCGCCCCTTCCCGCGGTCGATCGGCGACAAGCTCCGGTTCCTGAGCCTGTCGAAGGGCACGATCCTGCCGACGCCCCCGTGGTTCGTGAGCTCGCGCACCGGCGCCGAGGTGAGCGCCGGCCTCACGCGCTACCTGGTCGACGGCAGGATCCCGGGCCTCGTCGCCACGCTCGCGAAGGCCATGCAGGCATGAGCCGCGCCTCGCGGCCGGAGCGGTTCGGCCGTGACGGGCTGGAGGCCGACTACGTCGTCGTGGGCGCAGGCTCCGCGGGAGCGGCTCTCGCCGCCCGCCTCAGCGAAGACCCGACGGTGTCGGTGCTGCTGCTGGAGGCCGGCGGGCCCGACAAGGCCATGGAGCTGCACGTCCCCGCCGCGTTCTCGAAGCTCTTCCGCGGCCCGTACGACTGGAACTACGACACCGTCCCCCAGCCCGAGCTCGAGGGTCGCACGGTGTACTGGCCGCGCGGCAAGACGCTGGGCGGCTCGTCGTCGCTCAACGCGATGATGTGGATCCGGGGCTTCGCCGCGGACTATGACGAGTGGGCGGATGCCGCCGGCCCAGGCTGGTCGTGGGACGCCCTGGTCCCGTACTTCCGCCGGGTGGAGCGCACCGCCGATCCGGTCGATCCGACACAGGGCACCGACGGCCCGCAGGCCGTCGAGCACCAGCGCGACCCCCGGTCGCAGACCGCGGCGTTCCTGGAGGCGGCGCGTGAGGCGGGGCATCCCGTCACTCCTCCCAATCTGCCGGCGGGTCAGGGATTCTCGCAGACCATGGTGAGCGAGACCGCGGGCCGGCGCGCCTCGACCGCCGATTCGTACCTGCGGCCGGCGAAGCGACGGGCGGGGCTGCGCGTGCTGACGGGCGCGCACGTGCGGCGCGTGACGTTCGACGCTCCGGACGGCGGCGAGCCGCCCCGCGCGACGGGCGTGTACGTCGACGTCGACGGCATCACGCGGCACGTCCGGGCCCGGCGCGAGGTGGTCCTGTCGGGCGGTGCGATCAACACGCCGCAGCTGCTGATGCTGAGCGGCATCGGCCCGGCCGCGCACCTGGCCGAGCACGGGATCGAGGTCGTCGTCGACGCGCCCGACGTCGGCACGAACCTGCAGGACCATCTGGTCGCCGGGCTGGCACCGGCCGCCGACGCGGGCACGCTGTACGACGCCGAGAAGGCCATCGAGCTCGTGCGCTACCTGACCGGGCGGCGAGGCATGCTGAGCTCGAACGTCGGCGAGGCGTACGGGTTCGTACGCACGCCGGTGGCGGACCGCGCCGGTATGCCCGACGGCCTCCCCGACATCGAGATCATCTTCGCGCCCGTCCCCTACGTCGGTGAAGGCCTCGTGCCGACGCCCCGCCACGGGCTCACCATCGGGGCGATCCTGCTGCGCCCCCGCAGCCGCGGGACCATCCGGCTCGTGTCGGCCGATCCGCTGGCCGCGCCGCTCATCGACCCCGCGTACCTCTCGGACGCCGAGGGCCTCGACGCCGCCACGATGCGGGCCGGTCTCGCCGAGTGCGAGCGCCTCCTCGACACCGACGCGCTCCGCAAGGTCACGACGGGCGACTGGGTGCAGCCTGAGGGCGGCGAGCGCATGACGCCCGAGGAGCGGGCCGAGCTCTCGATGCGCCGCTACTCGCACACCCTGTACCACCCCGTCGGCACGGCCCGGATGGGGACGGATGCCGCATCCGTCGTCGACCCCGAGCTGCGGGTGCGCGGCGTCTCAGGGCTGCGCGTGGGCGATGCCTCGGTGATGCCCACCGTGATCCGCGGCCACACGAACGCGCCGGCGATCGTGATCGGCGAGGTCGCAGCGGACCTGCTGCTCGGCCGCCGCTCCGGCCCTGGTCGTTGAGCGAGCGAGGTACGAGCGAGACGAAACGCCCCGACCGCACGACCAACCTCGCACCAGTCTGCGTTTCGTCTTCGGGCGCCAGAGCGCCCTCCGCTCAACGACCGGCACCCGGCCGTTGAGCGAGCGAGGCGAAACGCCCCGACCGCACGGACGACCTCGTGCCAGACCGCGTTTCGTCTGCGCGCGCCAGAGCGCGCTCCGCTCAACGACCACCCCCCCCGGTCGTTGAGCGAGCGAGGTACGAGCGAGACGAAACGCCCCAACCGCACGGACGACCCCATGCCAGAGCGCGTTTCGTCTGCGGGCGCCAGGGCGCCCTCCGCTCAACGACCGACACCTCCCGGTCATTGAGCGAGCGAGGCGAAACGCCCCGACCGCACGGACGACCCCATGCCAGAGCGCGTTTCGTCTGCGGGCGCCAGGGCGCCCTCCGCTCAACGACCGGGAACCACCGGCACGGCCACCTCGGGCAGCGGCAGCGTCTCGCCGCCCGAGAACATGCGGCGCACGAGGGGCAGCATGGCCTTCGAGAACATCACGCGAGTCATCGCGCGCGACACGGCCGCCTCGAACCTCGTCGCCGGCACCATGCGCTTGATGCCGCCGCCCGGGATCTCCTTGCCCTTCTCGGCGAACGGAGCGATGTCGTCCGTGTAGCGACGCAGCGCACCGGGTGCGTCGCCGGGCGTCGCGGCGATCCGCGCCGCCAGCAGATACGCGCCGATGAGGGCGGTGGCCGTCCCCTGTCCGGTCATCGGCGAGCCGCAGGACGCGGCATCCCCGAGCAGCACCACACGGCCGTTCGTGACGTCGGGAACGTCGATGCGCACGAGCTCGTCGAAGTACAGATCGGATGCCGCACCCAGCGCCTCGAGCACGGCCGGCGCGTGCCAGCCGGCCCCCGCTATGCGCTCGCGGATCAGCGCCTCCTGAGCGGCCCGGTCGCCGCGCAGCGACGGGTCGCGGTCCATGCGGAACGTGAGGATCGCCTTCGACGTCGTGGGGTCGAGGTCGGGGCGGATGCCGAACGTGGCACCCGGCACGAAGCGCAGCGCGAACCAGTTCTCTTCGAGGTCGGCGGGCGTGAGCATCGTGAAGAAGGCCATGTAGCCGCCGAGGTAGGTGGCGAACTGCTCGTCGGGCCCGAACGCGAGGCGGCGGGTGAGCGAGTGCACCCCGTCGGCGCCGACCACGACGTCGACGCGGTCGGGCTCCGCGTGCTCGAACTCGACGTCCACGCCGGTGGCATCCTGCGTCAGGGCCGTCAGGCGATCGCCGAAGCGCAGGTCGAGGAGGCCCGGCGCCACGTCGGCCGCGGTGCGGAGCGCATCCAGCAGCACCTCGGCCAGGTCGCCGCGGGCGATCTCGATCTCGGCCACCGCACCCTCGCCGTCGAAGTCGGCCATCGACATGCGGCCGAACACCTTCCCTTCGCCGTCGACGTACGACATGCCCTCCTCGTGCACGCGGTAGCGGTCGACGCCGGGCATGATCCCCATGCGCTCGGCCACCTCACGGCTGGCGCCTCGGAGGTCGACGGCCTGCCCGCCGGCGCGGGGAGCCGCCGCGCGCTCGACGACCGTGGTGCGGATGCCCGAGCGCACGAGCTGCAGGGCAAGGGCGAGGCCGGCGATGCCGGCACCGGACACGAGGACGTGCGGTGTGCGATCGAAGTCGTTCATGAGGCATCCCATCTGTTTTAGACATCTGTGTGAGACATATGTCTAACAGATGGTTTGCACGTTTGTCTAGGACATGCGTCTCACACAGCTCGGTAGGATGGTCGCATGGGCAATCGCGAAGACCTCCTGGCCGGTGCACGACAGGTGATCCTGGAGCGCGGGGTCGCGAAGGCGACCGCACGTGACATCGCGGCGGCCGCGGGCGTCAGCCTCGCCGCCATCGGGTACCACTTCGGCTCGAAGGACGAGCTCGTCAGCGCCGCACTCACCGAGTCCCTCGGCACCGGCATCGGAGACGCCATGGAGGCCGTCGTCGACGAGACCGCCGCCCTCCCCCTGCTCGAGGGGTTCGCCGCGCTGTTCGACCGCATGCCCGAGATCTTCGCCGCCAACCGTGAGGCGCTGGTCGCGAGCTTCGAGAATTCGGTGATGGTGTGGCGCGACCCGGCCGCGAGCCGAACGCTCGCCGCCGCCATGCAGGAGGCTCACCTCGGCATCGTCGAGGTCCTGCGCTCGGCTCGCCCCGAGCTCGATGCCGCCGACGTCGACGCCATCGCCAAGCTCGAGTTCGTGCTGGTTCAGAGCCTCGGCCTGCTGTGGATCATCAGCCCGGACTCGCTGCCGAGCGGCCAAGAGCTCGCCCGCGCCGCCGCGGCGATCGCCCGCGACGGCGGCCGGACCGAGGCCTGACTCACCGCGCTTCGGCCCGACCCGCCGTCGCCGCGGGCTGCGTTGTCGGCGAGTCGCCACGAACCACGCGCAGCCCGCGCGAAACCTGGCGACGCGCCACGAACCACACCGGACGGGGCGAGCCAAGCAGCCCAGACACCAAGCCGGACGGCATCCACCGCCGCTCGATCCTGGCGACTCGCCACCAACCCCACACACCGCGCGCCGAACCTGGCGACTCGTCACGAACCACACCGGACGGGAACACCCAAGCAGCCCCAGACACCAAGCCGGACGGCATCCCACGCCCCGCTCGATCCTGGCGACTCGCCACCAACCCCACACGCCCCGCGCCGAACCTGGCGACTCGCCACGAACGACACCGGATCGCGAACGCAGAAACGCCCCTGCCGCAGTGCGACAGGGGCGTTCCGAGAACCTCAGAGAGGGTCAGCGACCGCCGCGGCGGTTGCCGCCGTTCTGACGGACGACCGAACCGACCATGAGCTTGCCGGTGCCGCCGGACGAGGCGCGGCGGCCGGGCGTGCGCGGGTTGCCCGACTGCTGCTGACCGCTGCGCGAGTGCCCGGCGCTCTGGTCGTGACGGTGGTGCGAGGACTTCTCGTGAGTGGATGCCGCATCCCGGCGCTGACCGCCGGCCTGCTGCTGTCCGCCCTGGCCGGAACCGCCGCGGCGACGACGTCCACCGCCCGAGCCGGAGCCGGCGCCGCGGGCCTGGCCGGCGGCATCCCGCTCCTCGCGCGCAGCGCGCTTGCGCTGGGCGTTGGCGCCCTGGCTGGTGCCGCGCACCGGAGCCGCCACCGGCACGGGCTTGACGTAGGGGGCGACCTGGCCGACGAGCGCGGTCACCTCGGGCGACTCGGCCGTGACGGCCACGGGCTCGACCGAGATCGCGGCCTTGCGCAGCAGCTGCGACACGTCGCGCTTCTGCTCGGGGAGCACGAGCGTGACCACGGCACCCTCCGCCCCCGCGCGGGCCGTGCGGCCCGAGCGGTGCAGGTACGCCTTGTGCTCCATGGGCGGGTCGACGTGGATGACGAGCTCGACGTCGTCGACGTGCACGCCGCGGGCGGCGACGTCAGTCGCGACGAGCACCTTCACCTCGCCGGACGAGAACGCCGCGAGGTTGCGGTCGCGAGCGGCCTGCGACAGGTTGCCGTGCAGGTCGACCGCGGGGATGCCCTGCGCCGTGAGCTGCTTGGCGAGCTTCTTGGCCTGGTGCTTGGTGCGCATGAACAGAATGCGACGGCCCATGCCCGACGCGAGCGCGGCGACGACGTCCTTCTTGGCGTCGGCGTCGGCGAGCGTGAACACGTGGTGCGTCATCGCGGCGACGGGCGAGTGCGCCTCGTCGACCGAGTGCAGGACCTCGTTCTGCAGGAAGCGGTTCACGAGCTTGTCGACCCCGTTGTCGAGGGTCGCGCTGAAGAGCAGCCGCTGGCCGCCGGCCGGGGTGGCGTTGAGGATGCGCGTGACGCCCGGGAGGAACCCGAGGTCCGCCATGTGGTCGGCCTCGTCGATGACGGTGATCTCGACGGCGTCGAGGTGCACGAAGCCCTGCTTCATGAGGTCTTCGAGTCGGCCGGGGCAGGCCACGACGATGTCGACGCCGGCGTTGAGCGCGTTGACCTGGCGGTTCTGGTTCACGCCGCCGAAGATCGTCGTCGTGGTGAGATTGTAGGCCTTCGCGAGCGGCGCGAGGGTCGCGTCGATCTGCGTCGCCAGCTCGCGGGTCGGGGCCAGCACGAGGCCCAGCGGGCGGCCCTTGCGGCGAGGGCCGCCGGCCAGGGTCGTGCCCAGGCGCGCGACCATGGGGATCGAGAAGGCGAGCGTCTTGCCCGAACCGGTCTTGCCGCGGCCCAGCACGTCGCGGCCGGCGAGCGTGTCGGGGAGCGTGTCGACCTGGATCGGGAACGCGGTGGTCTTGCCGGCCGCGGCGAGCGCGGTGACGAGGGGCTGAGGCACGCCGAGCGCGCCGAAAGTCATGTCGGTCATGAGTGTCTGTCTCTGGGCACACGGGTGCCCTGTCGGTGGCCGGGGCGGATCTCGCCCTCGGGTCGCCGTACGAAAGATGTCAGCCGGTGCACTTCGGGACGAGTGGATGCCGGCGAGGGAAGCGTTCTACGACGCGAGAAGCGCACGAAGGCGCTGCAAGGTTCTCCACCCTACCAGGGGCCGGCTGGGCGTTCCCCGCACCGGGGCCGGTCGTTGAGCGGAGCGACGAAGGAGCGAAGACGAAACGCGGTGGGGCGATCTCGAGAACCCCGGGCCCCGCATCTGCCGCGAGGGCGACCGGCTCCGATGAGCGGCTCGCGGCGTTTCGTCTCGCTCCGCTCGCTCAACGAGCGGAGTCGGCGTCCGACAACGCGGTCTGCGTCTCCGCCTCGGTGCTCCGCGACGCCGCACCGAAACGGTCGGTCGCGGCCCTGAGCGCGGCGGCGATGCCGGGCTCGGAGGCTGCGTGGGCGGCATCCGGAACCATCACGAAGTCCGCCTCGGGCCACGCGCGGTGCAGGTCCCACGCGGTCATGGCGGGCGTGCACACGTCGTAGCGCCCCTGGACGATGACGGCGGGGATGTGGCGGATGCGGTCGACGCCGGCGATGAGCTGCTCGGGCTCGAACCAGCCACCGTGCAGGAAGTAGTGGTTCTCGATGCGGGCGAACGCCACGGCCTCTCGCGGCGACGTCATCGATGCGACGAGCGACGGATCGGGACGCAGTGTCAGGTTCGACGCCTCCCACTTCGACCACGCGATCGCGGCGGGCACGTGGACCGCGGGGTCGGGGTCGCTGAGCCGCCGGTGGTAGGCCTGCATGAGGCGCGAGCGCTCGAGGATCGGGATGGGGGCGATGAAGTCCTCCCACCGGTCGGGGACGATGGATGCCGCGCCGCCCTCGTAGAACCATTCCAGCTCGTGGCGGCGCAGCGTGAAGATGCCGCGCAGGACGAGCTCGGTGACCGCGCCGGGATGCGCCTGGGCGTAGGCGAGAGCGAGTGCGCTCCCCCACGAGCCGCCGAACACCTGCCATCGTGCGATCCCGAGGTTGCGCCGCAGCAGTTCGAGGTCGGCCACGAGGTGCCACGTGGTGTTGTGCCGCAGGTCGGCGCGGGGCTCGCTGGCGTGCGGCGTGGAGCGCCCGCAGCCGCGCTGGTCGAGCAGGATGACGCGGTACACGGAGGGGTCGAAGAAGCGGCGGTGCCAGGCCGACACGCCGGCACCCGGACCGCCGTGCAGGAATACGACGGGCTTGCCGTCGGGGTTGCCCACCTGCTCGTAGTAGAGGCGGTTGCCCTCGCCGGCGATCAGCGTGCCCGTGTCGTACGGCTCGATCGGCGCATACAGGATGTCGTCGAGCTGCTCGTTCATAGGCTTCCCCCGGGCACGGAGAAGGTGTCACACGCCGACGCGCCGCCCTGGTAGCCGAGCTGGAACCAGCGCTGCCGCTGGTCGCTGGAGCCGTGGGTCCAGGTCTCGGGGTTGGTGAAGCCGCCCGATCGCTGCTGGATGTTGTCGTCGCCGACGGCGCCCGCCGCGTTGAGGGCGTCGGCGATCTGCTCCTGTGTCGGCGGCTGCAGGTACGGCACCCCGTTGTCGTCGACCTGCTCCGTCATGGCGCCGACCCACGCGCCGGCGAAGCAGTCGGCCTGCAGCTCGGTGCGAACGCCGTTGCTGGTGGCACCGGTGCCGTTGTTCGGGTGCTGGTCCATGATGCCGGTGATGTTCTGCACGTGGTGCCCGTACTCGTGGGCGAGCACGTACAGCTGGGCCAGGTCGCCCGCCGACGCCCCGAACTGCTGACGCATGAGGGCGAAGAACGTGGGGTCGACGTAGACGGCCTCGTCCGGCGGGCAGTAGAACGGGCCGGTCTGGTTGGATGCCGTGCCGCACGACGACGACGCCGAGCCGTTCACAATGACGAGCGTGGGCTCGCGGTACCCCTGCACCTGCGTCGCCCAGTACTCGTCGAGCACGACGCTGCCGGCCGCGAGGCGGCAGTCGTCGTTCGCGTTGGCGTCCGCGCCGGTCTCGCACTGCGCGATCTCGGTGTCGCCGCCGCCAGAGGCCTGGCTGCCCGGTGCGAGCGGCAGCACGCTGGAGAAATCCTGCCCCGTGAACAGCTGCAGCAGCAGCACGGCGATGGCGCCGAGGCCGACCACCCCGCCACCTGCGACAGCCACGCCCGCCCCGCGACGCCTCGCCGTGTTCCCCCCGACGTTGGCGTTCTCGTTGAACGTCATGTCTGTCACGGTACCGCGAGAGCCTGATCGGGGCACGGAACCTCCCGGGATATGGCGCGATCCGGCAGAGGATGCTAGGGGCATAGGCTCAGGTCATGGCCAGTGCACCCACGACCGTGACCATCACCGGCGGCGGCGGGCAGATCGGGTACGCCCTGATGTTCCGCATCGCCGCGGGCGACATGCTCGGCCCGGATCGACCGGTGCGACTGCGGCTGCTCGAGATCCCGCAGGGCATGAAGGCGGCCGAGGGTGCGGCCCTCGAACTGCAGGACTGCGCCTTCCCGCTGCTGCAGGACGTCGAGGTGACGGACGATCCGCTCACCGCCTTCAACAGCGCCCGCATCGCGATGCTGGTCGGCGCCCGTCCCCGCTCGGCGGGCATGGAGCGCGCCGACCTGCTGGCGGCGAACGCCGGCATCTTCGGTCCGCAGGGCAAGGCGATCGGAGCCGTCGCCGACGACGACGTGCGCGTGGTCGTGGTGGGCAACCCCGCCAACACGAACGCGCTCATCGCCGCGGCATCCGCGGCCCCGCATGTTCCGTCCGAGCGCTTCAGCGCGCTCACGCGCCTGGACCACAACCGCGCCGTCGGCCAGCTCGCCGCCGCGCTGCAGGTTGCGGCCGGCGACATCGACGACGTCACGATCTGGGGCAACCACTCGGCGAGCCAGTTCCCCGATGTCACCCACGCCTCCGTGCGCGAGGGCGTGATCGATCGGATGCCGGTGCTCGAGGCTCTCGCCGAGCGCCTGGGCGGCGAGCGTCAGGCGCTGGCCTGGCTCGACGACACCTTCATCCCGCGGGTCGCCAAGCGCGGGGCCGAGATCATCGAGGTGCGCGGCTCGTCGTCGGTCGCTTCGGCCGCGAATGCCGCGATCGACCACGTGCGTGACGAGCAGCTGGGCACCCCGGGCCGCGCCTGGACGTCGGCGGCCGTCATCTCGCGCGGCGAGTACGGCGTGCCCGAGGGGCTCGTGTGCTCGTTCCCTGTGAGGTCCGACGGAACGGGCCTGCTCGGCGAGGGGTACCAGATCGTCGAGGGCCTCGACCTCGACGACCGCGCGCAGCGCCTGCTGGCGGCATCCGTCGACGAACTCGTCGCCGAACGCGACGCCGTGCGGGCGCTCGGCGTGCTGGGCTGACGCGCAGCGCCGGACGGCCCGCGCAATAGGCTCTGAGCCATGGAAGCGCTGGTCGTCGTGATCCTGGCCGTTCTCGCGATCGCCATCGCGACGGCCATCGCCCCGAAGGTGCGCATCGCCGGTCCGCTCATCCTCGTGGTCGTCGGCGTCATCGTCGGGCTGCTGCCGTTCGTCGACATGCCCGAGATCGATCCGGAGTGGATCCTCATCGGCGTGCTGCCGCCGCTGCTGTACTCGGCGGCGGTCGCGATCCCCGCGATCGAGTTCCGCCGCGACTTCGGCCCCATCGCCGGGCTGGCGTTCGTGCTGGTGCTGATCAGCTCGGTCGCGCTCGGTCTGCTGTTCCACGCGATGATCCCCGGCGTCGACATCTTCCTGGGCGTCGCCCTCGGAGCGATCCTCAGCCCCACCGACGCGGTCGCCACCTCGATCGTCAAACGCCTCGGCATCTCGGGTCGCGTGGTCACGATGCTCGAGGGCGAGAGCCTGCTCAACGACGCCACGGCGCTCGTGCTCATGCGCACCATGGTCGCCTCGGCGGCCTTCGCGATCTCGGCGAGCGCGGGCGTCGAGGCCACCGACGCCGCCTTCGGATTCCTGCCGGCCTTCGCATGGGGCGTGTTCATCGCGGTCGTGATCGGCGGCCTCGTCGGCTGGCTCAACCTGCGGCTGCGCGCGCTCATCCCCCACTCGGCTGCCAACACGGCGGTCGGGTTCGTCGTGCCGTTCGTGGCCTACCTGCCGACCGAGCAGCTGGGCGGATCGGGTCTGGTCGCGGCGGTCGTCGCGGGCATCGTCACCGGCCAGGGCGCCGCGCGCAGGTTCACGCCCGAGCAGCGGCGATCGGACGAGCTCAACTGGCGCACCGTCGAGCTCATGCTCGAGGGCGCCGTCTTCCTCATCATGGGCCTCGAGCTCGAAGACATCGTCGGCGCCAACTTCGAACAGCACAACGGACTGGGAACCGGCCTCGGCATCGCGGCCCTCGCGTTCGCCGTCATCGTCGCGGTGCGGGCCGCCTACGTGTCGCTGCTGGTGTGGGGCCAGAGCAGACGGGCCAGACGCAAGCAGCGGCAGCGCGGCAGGCTCGAGTCGTTCACGGTGCGCCTCGACAAGATCGCCGACGGGTCGGAGCCCTTCCCGCAGCGCGGCAGCGGGCCGGCGCCGGCACTCGACGACCCGCGGGCGCGGCGACGGCTCGGTTCGATGCGCCACCGCGTGACCCGCATGCTGCAGGACCTCGACTACTACCAGTCCGAGCCGCTCGGCTGGAAGCACGGCACCGTCATCGTGTGGGCGGGCATGCGAGGCGTCGTGACGCTCGCGGCCGCGCAGACGCTGCCGCGCGACACGCCGGCGCGCGAGCTGCTCGTCCTGATCGCGTTCGCCGTGGCGATCGGCAGCCTCGCCATCCAGGGGTTCACGCTGCCGTGGCTGGTGAAGCTGCTGAAGTTCCCGGTGTCGACAGGTGACGAGAGCCTGCAGCTCGAGCTCGATCGCCTTGACGACGAACTGCGCCTGGCTGCGGCATCCGCTCTTCGCGACCCGAAGCTGACGCGACGCGACGGCACGCCGTTCTCGCCCGAGCTGATGGCGCGCAACGCCCGCCTGATGGAGCCGCGCGACGACAAGCTCGGCGCGCTCACCGGCGAGATGCTCGAACTGCGCCTGGCGTCGATCGAGGCGATGCGCGCCGAGCTCAGCACGCTCAGCCACGGCGGCGCGTACAGCACGGCGGCGCTGCGCCGCGCCCTGGCCGAGCTCGACGCCGACCAGCTCAGCGTCGAGCTGCGCCTGCGCGACGAGTGAGCACGCCCGGGTGAGACAATGGGGGCCGAGCAAGGGGGCACTCACATGAGCGACACGACACGGCGGGCGGAATCCCAGGATGCCGTCACGCCCGACACCGCGCCGCTCACTCTTCCGCACACCGCGGCCGAATGCCCCAAGTGCTTCACCGAGCTGCAGGGCGATCGCACGTGGTGGCTCGCCCGTCCGGCCGGATCACGTCTGGTCGGCCTCGTCATCGCACGCGACGACATGCCGTCGGTGGTCGAGCAGCGCAACGACCTGACACGGTTCGGCGTGCCGATCGAGGGCTTCCGCCACCCCGCGCCCGAGACGCTGGAGTCGTGGGAGGAGCGGCTGACGCGCCTGTTCGGCCGCCTGACGCGCGGCGACGTCGTCGTGGTGGCCAACGTGCACGCGCTCGGCCGCGACATCGACGAAGAGACCCGCACGGTGGCCGAGCTGCACCGCCGGGGCATCGTGGTGAAGGTCGTCAGCCACGGCGGCCGCCACCTCTACGACGCGGGGCGCTAGCTGTACTGACGAAACGCGGCCTGGCACGAGGCCGACCGTGCGGCCGGGGCGTTTCGTCTCGCTCGTACCTCGCTCGCTCAACGACCGGGAGGTCGAGCGGAACGCGCCCTGGCCCGGGGCTGCTCGTGCCGCCGGGGCGTTTCGTCACGCTCGTACCTCGCTCGCTCAACGACCGGGAGGTCGAGCGGAACGCGCCCTGGCCCGGGGCTGCTCGTGCCGCCGGGGCGTTTCGTCTCGCTCGTACCTCGCTCGCTCAACGACCGAGGGTCGAGCCGAACGCGCTCTGGCCCGGGGTCGCTCGTGCCGCCGGGGCGTTTCGTCTCGCTCGTACCTCGCTCGCTCAACGACCGGGAGGTGCCGGTCGTTGAGCGGAGCGCGCTCACGCGCGCGCAGACGAAACGCGGACTGGCACGAGGCCGACCGTGTGATGGCGTGTCCTCGCTCGCTCGACGACCGGTCCGGCGGCTCAGTCGTCCGCGCCGCTCAGCGCGTTCTGCTTCTCGAGATCGAGGAGCGGGAGATCCTCGCGGGTGACCATGCGGGCCGAGATCGCGTGCTCCACCAGGCGGACCCGCCGGTTCGTGGCGTAGGAGCGGACGCCGCCGCGCAGACCCGGCACCCCCGAGCGATCGAGCTTGTCGCACACGTTGTCGAGCTTGCGGTTGAACCGCGTGAGGGTCCAGCCGAGGCGCTCGGCGGCCTGCGCCGATGTGGGCAGCTCGCTCATGCCCGTGCCCTCACGGCGCAGCACCGGCTCGGCGAGCGCGAGGATCATGAGCTTCTGACTGTGCGTCAGAGGCACCTCCCCGATCGTCGAGAGCCCGTCGTCATCGTCATCGAGCGGCGGATGCGTCTCGCGGAACGTCGGCTCGGCCGCGTGGATCGTGAGCTCGTACGTCGTCGGACCCGCACTGAAGATCACGGTGGTCGCGGCGAACACGAGCGGCAGGCGCGCACCGGGCGCGAGCCACGCCTGGACGCGACCGCCGGTGTCGGTCACCGTCGCCGACAGGCGGGTGCCCACGTTCGACAGCAGCCACAGCCCGTCGACGTTCTGGATCGTGAGGAAGTTGCGGTGCAGGAAGAGGTTGTCGTCGATCGCGAGGTCGCCCTCGCGGCCGACGGTGAACACCTGGTCGGGTGCGACCTCGAACTCCTCGCCGGCGAACTCGACGCTCAGCTGATCGGTGGCGGGCGGGGTCACGGGAGGCATCCCAGGGTCGGCTGCGTCTGCTCGCGCCCGTTGTAGCGAACGAGCCACACGTTGATGCACGTCTGCCCACTGGCCGAGACCGGCACCGTGTACTCCGCCTCCTCGACCGTCTCGGAAGGCGGATCCGGGTCGGTGATCGAGGGGAGGCTGACCCGATAGTAGTCACCCTCCTGCGGGTCGGGGTTCGTCCACGTGAACGTCGCGTTTCCGTCAGCAGCGGTGCCCGTGACCTCCGGGATGGCAGGGACCACGCCCCCGATGCCCTCCTGCGGATCCTGCGGGTCGGACTCCGCCTCGGTCTGCTGCGGCGCCGGGGTCCCGCCCAGCAGGCCCGGCAGGGAGACGCCCACGATGATCGCGACCACCACGAGCGCGGCGGCGCCGAGCCCGATCCACAGCCCGGTCCGGCGGGGCCGGGTCGCGATGGCCGGCTCCCCCTCGTCCGGGACGGGTGCCGTGGGCAGCGGGACCGGTGACCGCATCACGGTGTGGTCGAGCGAGACCGGAAGCGACGACGGCTGGTCGCGGCGCATGGTCTCGGCGGTGGCCGAGGGCGTCGCCCGCAGGACTGTCGCGGCGTCCGCGGGTTCGAACGAGGGCGCCGTCACAGGAGCGAAGCCCGTCGTCGTCGCCGGCGGCGGCCCGAAGCGCGGTGCGACCGGCGCGGTGGTCGCCGACGGGCGGGTCATGCCCGCGGCGGGCGTCGTCTCGGGGTCGATGCTGACGACGCCGCGCACGCGCGTGAGGCCGTCGTCCTCGTCCCGCTCGATGTCTTCGGGGGCCTGGTCGTCCAGGATGTCGATCGGCGTCACCGAGTGCGACAGCTCGATCTGCACCGTCTGCAGCGCTCGCGCGAACGCGAGCGCGCTCTCGTAGCGGTCGGTAGAGGACTTCGACATCGCGCGGTCCAGCACGCGCTGGAGGGATGCCGGCACGTCGGCGCGTCCGAGGGGCGGAAGCGGCAGCGTCTCGATGCGCGAGATGAGCTCGGCGGCGCTGTTGCGCTGACCCGGCAGCTCGAACGGCGACCGGCCGGCGAGCAGTGTGTAGACCGTGGCGCCGAGCGCATAGACGTCGGAGCGCGGATCGCTGCGCGGCACGTCCGCGAACGACTCCGGCGGCGACCACGGGATGGACAGCCCGGCCGACTCTGCTGCGGCGCTCGTCGTCGACGCGATGCCGAAGTCCGTGAGGGCCGGCCTGTTGTACTCGGTGACCAGGATGTTGGCGGGCTTGATGTCGCGGTGCAGAACGCCCGCGCGGTGCGCGGTCTCGACGGCCGCGGCGACCTGCACACCGACACGCAGCGACTCGGCGATCGAGAACGGCTCGCGCCGGTACCGCACCTGCAGGTTCGGACGCGGGCAGTACTCCATCACGAGGTACGGGCGCCCGTCGCGGGCGACGCCGGCCTGATAGATGGTGACGATCGCGGGATGCGTCGAGAGCATCGCCATGACGTTCGCCTCGGCCGTGAACTCCTCGACCGAGTCGCTCGACATGCGGTCGGTGAGCAGCACCTTGACCGCGACGCGACGCTTGGGCAGCGCCTGCTCGTACAGGTAGACGTCGGCGAACCCGCCCGAGCCCAGCAGGTCGACGTACGTGAAGCCCGGGAGGTCGGGCGGCGCCATGGGCGCGCGCTTGGCCATCAGGTGAGCCCTTCGATCGCGACCGTGATGCCGTCGCCGAGGTCGAGCACGTCGCCCGGGATCACGACGGTGGCCTCGCCGGGGTGCAGCCGCACCGGGTCGGACCCCGGACGCAGCAGCGTCGTGCCGTTGGTCGTGCGCAGGTCGGTCGCGACGATGCTCTCGCCCTCGACGCGCAGCTCCACGTGGCTGCGCGAGATGTCCTGCTGCGGGCTGTCGACCGCGACCAGGTGCGGCAGGTCGGTGCCGCTCACGCGCGTGGATCGTGGCCGACGGCCGATCACGACCGTGCGGTCCAGCAGCACGACCTGCCCCGTCGAGACCCGGATGCGCCCCGGCGCCGGCGGGCGCGGCGGAGCCAGCGGCGGCGTGGTCGACGACGGCGCCGGGTCGGCGGCCGCCGCGCGGCCGGCGCGCAGCGCACGCGCCTGGGCCAGTGAGATCGTGGCGCCGTCGTGATCTCCGGGCGCGGCTGCGGCGGGTGCCGGCGCAGCGCCCACCGGGCGGATCACGGTCGCGGCCCAGGGCTGGTCGTCGCCGCCGGGTGCCTCGGCGAGAGTCTCGGGTCGCGACTGCGACAGCTCGGAGTCCTCGGGCAGCAGCGTCTCGTCACCGGCGACGCTCTGCACGGTGCTCGAGTCGATCATGCCCGGGATGTCCGCGAGCCGCGGTGCGTCCTGGACCGCTGGCATGCTCACGACGGACGGCACCGGTGCGGGGCGCGGTGGCGCGACGGGAGCGGGCTGCGCCTCCGCCTCTTGCGCGGGCGCCTGCGGCGGCGCGTCCGCCGGAGAATCGCCCCGTTCCGCGCTCGGCACACGCGCCGCGGCGCGATCGCCCCGCGGGGCCGGGCTCTCCGCGGCCGCGGCGGGGGCGGCCGCGACGGGCGCGGCGCCGGCGGCTGCGGCATCCCACACGATCGTCGACGCCAGCACGACGCCGTCGGCCACCGGGAGCTCGGCGGGTTCGGCGCCGTCGCCCGGCCCCGACTGCAGCGTCACACGCCGCACACCGCGCACGACGCGCTCCGTCCACGTCGTGACACCGGTGCCCGACACGCGCTCGGGCACGTCGGCATCGATGTCCAGTGCGAAGTCGCCGCGCACCGCGATGCGCACGGCATCCCCCTCGGCGAGGGCGACGGCGAACGACGGGATCGCCGTCAGCGACGCCCCGTACGCGCCGGTCAGCGACTCGATGACGCCGCCGAGGCCTCTCCCGTCCGCCACGACCGACCTCACGCGCGCGAGCAGCGCGGCGGAGGCGCCGTGCTCGAACACGGCGAATCCACGCGGCGTCACCGCGACGGGTGTCGAGCCGGGGGCGTACAGCATCGGCATCAGGAACCTCCAGTGACAGCAGCCCGGGGGAGGGTGTCGGCGTCGATGTCGAAATCGGCCGCGACGGCGGGCGCTCCTACCGGAACCGTATCGCGCTCGTTCGGACGATCGCTCCTGCTGCGCACCGCGAGCGCGTCGACGACGACCGCCGTGATGTTGTCGCGTCCGCCGCGCACCATGGCCTCGTGCACGAGTCGCGTCGCGGCCGCCTGCGGGTCGGTCTCGGCGAGGAGGATGCCGTGGATCGCGTCCTTCTCCAGCTCGCCCGACAGCCCGTCCGAGCAGACCAGGATGCGGTCGCCCTCCTCGGCCGGGATGAGCCAGTAGTCCGCCGCAGCGTCGCTGCCTGCGCCGATCGCGCGCGTGATCACATTGCGGCGCGAATCGCGGTGGGCCTCGTCGGCGGCCAGCTCGCCGGCATCCACCAGCTCCTGCACGAAGGAGTGGTCGACGCTCACCTGCTCGAACAGTCCGTCGCTCAGGCGATAGGTGCGCGAGTCGCCGAGGTTGACGGCCAGCCAGTAGCCCTCGCCGTCGATGTCGGCGAGCACGACGCCGGCGAGCGTCGTGCCGGCGCCCGCTCCACCGCCGGGCGGCAGGGCGGCGACGCGACGGCGCGCGGTCGCCAGCGCCGCGTGCATGTCGTCCTGCGTCAGGCTCGGGCGTCCGGTCAGCTCAGCGAAGACGTCGACGACGGCCGCGCTCGCGACCTCGCCGGCGTTGTGGCCGCCCATGCCGTCGGCCACGAGGAACAGGGGCGCCTGCGCGAGGTACGAGTCCTCGTTGATGCGGCGGCGAAGTCCCGGGTCGGTCGCCGCGCCGAACGCGACGATGATCGGTGCGGGCAGCTCGGCCATCATGCGGCACCCACCGTCACGGCCCGGTCGCCGAACTCGAGGCGGTCGCCCGCACGCAGGTGGGTGCGCACACCGGCGACGAGGGGGATGCGCGCCCCGTCGCGCACCAGGATGGTGCCGTTGGTCGAGTGACGGTCGACGATCCACGCCGCCGCCGGGTCGCCGCCGATCTCGAAATGCGTCTTCGACAGCGAGAGGGTCTCGTCGCGCACCGCGATCGCGACCGCGCCCGCCTCGCCTGCGGGGTTGCGGCCGTACAGGGTGCGGCCGTACACCGCCATGCGCGTGCCGTCATCCCACGTCAGCACCGCGATCACGGGAGCGTCGGGGTACAGCGCCGCGCGCTGGGCGGGCGGCGCCACGGCCATCCGGGTCGCCTCGAGGTCGTCGGCGGGGTTCGCGGCCGGCACGACCGCCGGCGCGGCTGTCGCGGCCGGCACGACGACCGGGGCCGACGCGAGGGCCGGCGCGGGGACCGGCGCGACGACCGGGGCGAGATGGGGCGGCGCGATCGCCGGCGTCGACACCGGCGGGGCGGCGACGGGCGCGGTGGCGGGCG
>NZ_JAEUAW010000011.1 GCF_019511665.1 Microbacterium jejuense | reverse complement strand
CCCGAACACGCCTCCCCTCCCCGACCCCTCGGCGCTTCCGCCGCAGGGCCAGGCGTTCACCGCCGACCCCGCCGCGGCGGGCGCGCCCGTGGACCCCGGCACGCCGGCGTACCCCGGTGCGCTCCTCCCCGCTCCCGACCGCCCCAAGAACACGATCGGCCTCGTCGCCCTCATCGTCGCGGTCGCGACACTCGTGCTGTCGACGGTGACCCTCATCACTCAGGCCGTCATGATGATGCAGCCGGACTACGACTACGCGCTCATCAACCTGGTGACGACGGTGTTCACGAGCCTCGGCGGTCTGCTCTCGCTGGCCGCGGTCGTGCTCGGCGCGATCGGGCTCGCCAAGCGCGGGGCGCCGAAGGGCGCGGCCGGCGTCGGGCTGGGCATCGGCATCGCCACCGTGTGGGCGATCCTCGGCAACCTGATCTTCAGCGCGCTCGTGAGCCTCGTGTACTGACCCCGGCGCCTCAGCGCGACACGCGCTCGTAGACCTCCACCATCGCCGCGGTCCGCGACGACTGCCGGAACCGCTCCCGCACCGTCGGGTCGGGCGTGCGGGGCGTTCCGGCGGAGATATCGGATGCCGCCGCCCGCAGCGCCTCGGCGAGCGCGGCGATCGACGGATCGGGGTGCCTGCCGTCGCCGACCGGCCAGAAGCCGCCGCCGAGCTCCTGCGCGAGATCGGGGTCGCTCACGATCGCGGGGGTGCCGAGCGAGGCCGCCTCGAAGATCGTCATGCCCTGCGTCTCGAAGCCGATCGACGTCTGGACGACCGCGTCGGCGGCGGCGATGCGGCGGAGCGTCTCGGCATAGGACAGGCGCCCCGCGAACGTCACGGTCGCCCGCGGTGCGAGTCTGTCGACCAGACGCCGCGCCGCGCGGAGCTGGCCACCGCCGCCGATGACCTCGACCTCGGCCTCGACGCCCGACAGCGCGACGGCCTCCAGGAACGGCAGCAGCCGCTTCTCGGGACTCATGCGCCCGAGCCACACGAAGCGCGGCCGACCGGGTGCGCGCTCCGCCGGAGCGGCGGCGAGCGCGGCCGCGAGCAGGTCGTCGTCGATGCCGTTCCAGATCACGTCGACCTCGGGTCGCACTCGGCCCGTCCGCGGGACCACCCCCGCCGTCGCGCCGTGCGCCTCGAGGCGGCGGGCGAAGTGCGACGATGGCGCGGTCACGGCCGAGGCGCCGGTCGCGAGGCCGCGGAGGTACGCCCAGCCGTCCCACCCGATCGGCCGCACCCCCAGCGCTCGCCGCTGCCACGCGTTGAGCACGCGCAGCACGAGCTTCGGGAACGGCGCCGTCGCCTCGATGCCGACGTCCACGCGGTTGTGCATCGTGTGGACGACGGGCAGGCCGTGCCGCTTCGCGAACCGGTGGCCGATGAACGCGCCCCAGAAGTCCGCCTGCACGTGCACCACATCGACGGGCGGGCGACCGGTGTCGTCGAGCAGGCGCCGGAGGGCGGCATCCACTCGTCGATCCGTGCGCGCACCCGGCCACGTCAGGGAGTACTCGCGGTCGAACGTGATGGGGACCGACGGCAGGTCGAGGTAGGAGGGATCGGAGGCCGTGGCGGACGACCGGGAGCGGCGGTGCATCGCCGGCGCGACGATCGTCACGGTGTGCCCCGCCTTCTCGAGGAAGCGGCGCTGCAGGCGCATCGAGACCTGGGCCCCGCCCAGCGTCTCGGCATGCTGGTCGCCGAACATCACGACGTGCACGATGCCTACTCTGGCAGCGGCTCGTCGCGGTACAGGGCCTCGAAGGTGTCGAGCGTGCGCTGGATGTCGTGCACCTTGACGCCGTCCAGCGAGGCCTGCTGCATGCGCACACGCTCGTCCTGCGGCAGCGTGAGCACCGTGGTGAGCTTGGCGGCGAGGTCGTCCACGTCGCCCGGGCGGAACAGGTACCCGTTCTCGCCGTCGTGCACGAGGTGCGGCAGGGCGACCGCGTCGGCCGCGACGACCGGCAGCCCCGACGCCATGGCCTCCATCGTGGCGATCGACTGCAGCTCGGCGATCGAGGCGATCACGAACGCGCTCGCGTTCGTCAGCAGCGAGCGGATCTCTTCGTCGCTGGTGTGACCGTGGAAGTGCACGCGCTCCGACAGGCCGAGCTCGGCGGTGAGGTTCTCGAGGTTGCGGCGCTGGTCGCCGCTGCCGACGATGTCGAAGCGCACGTCGAGCGCGGGGTCGAGCAGCGCGATCGCGCGCAGCACGACGTCGATCTGCTTCTCGGTGGTGAGGCGGCCCACGAACACCAGACGGTTGCCGTCGCGCGGCTGCAGGTCGGGCGTGTAGTTGCGCGCATCGATGCCGCAGCTGATCGGGATGACGCCCTCGATGTCGATCGTCGACTCCAAGAAGTCCGCGGCCCTGCGCGTCGGCGTCGTGACGGCGCGGGTGAGGTCGAAGGTGCGCTTGGCGTCCGCCCACGCGAGCTTGACGAAGATGCGGTCGAGCCAGTCGGGCAGGGTCGTGAAGTCGAGGATGTTCTCGGCCATCACGTGATTGGTCGCGATGACCGGGATGCCGCGCTTGTGCGCCTCTCGCGACAGGCCGCGCCCGATCACGATGTGCGACTGGATGTGCACGACGTCCGGACGCACCTCGTCGAGCGCGCGGCGCGCGTAGTGCTTCGACATCCACGGCAGCACGAACGTCAGCCAGTCGTGCGGCAGGAAGCGCCAGGCGGGGAGCCGATGCATCGTCATCGGCTCGCCCTCGATCTCTTCGGTGAACGTGCCGTGCTGGCGGTGCGTCTTGCTGGGCGCCAGCACGTGGACGTCGTGTCCGCGCGCGACGAGACCCGCCGCGAGGCGCTCGGCGAACCGTGCGGCGCCGTTGACGTGCGGCAGGAACGTGTCGGCGCCGATCAGGATCGTCAGCGGGCGCGCGTCAGCGGCGTGGTCATCGTCGGGCGTCGCAGGATCGGTCACGGATCAGGGGGCCTTCTGTGCGGCGGACGTGCATCGGGGGGATGGTCGATGCGCGGCATCCACCTTACTCGACACGGTCCCGGCGACCCTCAGGAACGCGCCAGAGTCCGCCCGTACGCTGGGGACATGTCCCGACTGCAGGCCGACGCCGACCCGAACCTGTGGGTCCCCGTGACCGAGTCCTTCGGCCTGCGCGGCCGCCGGCACCGCAAGGCGGCGATCCGGATGCTGCTGACCCAGGCGAACGGCGCCCTCGGCGCCTCGACGGGCTCCGCGACCGGCGGCCCGCGCCCGGGCAGCGGTGTGGCCGCGTGGGCGATGAGCCAGGCCGCGCCGTTCCTCATGCGCAAGGCGGCGGGCCGCGTGCTCGTGTGGGTCTGGAAGTCGGATCCCGAGCTCGTGGTGGTGATGGCCCAGATCCAGCAGGCGACCAACGACCTGCGGGCCGCCCGGGCCATGATGCCCATGGAGTACGACGACACCGAGTCGTTCCGCAATCCGTACCTGGGCGTCGGAGAGAAGCTCGAGATGGCGCTGCCGACCGACCCGCGCACGCCCCCGTTCGCCACCTACACGTGGGACACCGGATCGCATTTCGTCACGGTCACCGCGGTGTCCTCCGACCGCGAGCGCTTCGGCACGGTGATCGGCAGCATCGACGACGTGGCCCGCACGCTGCGCGTGGTCGACGACGTCGCGATCGGCGAGGCCCCGGGCGTGCTGCGCATCGACCCCAAGAACTGACACGGCGCAACCGGCCGCGCGCGCCCGGCGCCGCTAGCCTGGGCACGTGAAGCGTGAGACACCGCCCGCCGCGCCTGCTGCGCCCGTGCTGTCGCCGAGCCTGCGCGTGCTGCTGACGCTCGCCGCAGCCGCGGTGGTGCTGGCCGGGGTGTACGTCGCCCGCGGCGTGTTCGGCCCCCTCGCGCTCGCGATCGTGCTCGTGATCATCTGCGAACCGGCCCGCCGCCCGCTGCAGCGGCTCGGCTGGCCGCGCTGGGCCGGCACCACGGCGGTCATCGTCGTCGCGTACCTGGTGCTGCTGGGCATGGCGGCGCTGCTGTGGGTCGCGGGCACCCAGTTCGCCGGGCTCGTGGCCGACTACGCCGACAAGCTGCGCGGCAGCGCGGACGACGTGATCGCGTGGCTGCAGTCCGTCGGGCTCGACCAGCAGGCAGCGGATGCCACGGCCTCGGCTCTGGACCCGAAGGCGATCCTCGAACTGGTGTCGAGCCTCGGCGGCACGGTCGTCAGCATCGCCACCGCGCTGTTCTTCGTGTTCGCGTACGTCATCTTCATGGCCGCGGACGCCGCGCGCTACGGCGAGGCCGAGCGCGTGTTCGGCGCCGAACGCCGGCCCGTCATCCGTCGAGCCCGCAGCTTCAACACCGGCGTCCGCCGCTACTACGTCGTCAACGCCAGCTTCGGCGCCATCGTCGCGATCATCGACGGCCTCGCCCTGTGGGCGCTGGGCGTGCCGGCGCCGGTCACGTGGGCGATCCTCGCGTTCGTCACCAACTTCATCCCCAACATCGGCTTCGTGATCGGCCTGATCCCGCCCGCCGTGCTCGCCTTCGTCGTCGGCGGCTGGCCGATGCTCCTCGCCGTCATCGCGATCTACTGCGTCGTCAACGTCGTGCTGCAGGTTCTCGTGCAGCCGAAGTTCGTCAGCGACGCCGTCGACCTCAGCCTCACGCTGAGCTTCTTCTCGGTGATCTTCTGGACCTTCGTCATCGGTCCGCTCGGCGCCATCCTGTCGATCCCGCTGACGCTGTTCGTCCGCGCCCTCGTGCTCGAGGGCGATCCCGGATCCACGTGGCTGCGGTGGCTCTCGGGCGACCGCGGCGCGACCCCGCAGGCGGCCGCGCGGTCCGTCGCGCAGAGCGCAGGGAGGCGGCCATGACGCAGACCCCGATCGAGAAGGTGGATGCCGGCGGCCCGGCGGCCTCGGCGCAGACCGCCGCGCAGCCGCGGACCCCCGGCGAGACCCGGCGGGCGGCTGCGGCAACGCGCCTGCTCGACTCGTCCACCGAACGCGGCCTGGAGTCCCTGGCGCTCGGCGTCGGCGCGATCGCGTTCGTCGTCGCGGCGCTGGTGGCGCTCATCGTCTTCCGGCTGCAGTCGGCGCCGATCGCCGGCCCGGGCTCGATCGGGCAGTACGCGGCCATCGCCTCCGGCGTCGCCGCGCTGCTCGCGGTCGTCGCCGGGCGGTTCGTGCTGCGGCAGGGCGGCCGCCGCAGCGCACCGCTGCGCTTCCTCGACTACGTCGACATCGCCGCGCTCGCCTTCGCGCACGCCGTGATCGCCGTGCTGGGCTGGACGCTGCTCGCCGTGATCCTCGAGCAGTCGTTCCTGGGGGCCGAGGTGTTCGCCCTCCCCGTCCTGGTGCTCGCCGGCGCCGCCGCCGCCCTGAGCGCGTACATCGCGTTCTATTCGGCCACGCACATGGACCTGCAGCTGCTGGCCGTCGTCCTGGCCGTCTTCCTCGTGCTCGGCGTCGTCGCCAGCATGATGACGGCGAGCGACGCCGACTGGTGGAAGGACAACCTCAGCGCCCTCGGCATGTCGTCGAACGCGTCGTCGTGGGCGTTCAACATCACCATCATCGTGGCCGGCGTGCTGGTGACGACGCTCGCGCGCTACGCGACGCGCGGCGTCCCCACGGCGGACGAGCGCGGCATGCGGTGGGTGCGCACCCTCCTCGTCGTCGTCGGCGTGTTCCTCGCCTGCGTCGGCATCTTCCACGTCGACGACTTCTTCCTGGTCCACAACACCGTGGCGACCGGCATGGTGGTCGCGTACGCGGCACTGGTGATCATGCTGCCGCGCTGGATTCCCGGGATGCCGCGCGCCTTCTTCGCGGTCGGCTGGGTGTTCCTGGCGGTCACGGTGGTGCTCGGCATCTTCTTCGCCGTCGGGTACTACACCCTGACGGCCGTGGAGCTGGTCGCCGGCATCCTGATCTTCTCGTGGATCGTGCTGTTCATCCGCAACGCGGCGGCACTCGAGCAGGACGCGCGCGAGGCCTGAGCATGGACGAGCAGACGTGGCATCGGCGCACCGAGGTGCCGCTGATGATCGCGGGCTTCGCGTACCTCGTCGCCTTCTCGTGGCGCGTCATCGCCGATCTGCAGGGGCCGCAGCGCGTGGCCGCCGACCTCATCATCCTGATCACGTGGGCGATGTTCATCGGCGACTACCTGGTGCGGCTGCTCCTGGCGAAGCAGCGGTGGATCTGGTTCCGCACGCACCTGCTCGCGCTGGTCTTCGCGCTCATCCCGGTGCTGCGCCTGGTGCGGCTGTTGAGGGTGCTCACGAAGCTGCCCGGCATGAAGCCGACGCGCGGGGCGCTGCTGCGCACGCAGATCATCGTGTACGGGGCGGGGGCGTCGGTGCTGCTCGTGTTCGTCGCCTCGCTCGCCGTGCTGGAGGCCGAGCGCCACGCGCCCGACGCCGACATCACGACGTTCGGGATCGCCCTGTGGTGGTCGTGCGTGACCGTCACCACGACGGGGTTCGGGGACTACACGCCGGTGACGGTGGCCGGGCGCGTCATCGGCGTCGGGCTCATGCTCGGCGGGGTGGCACTGGCCGGTGTCATCACGGCGACGCTCGCGTCGTGGGTCGTCGAGCGAGGGACCCGCAACAACGACGCCGAGGAGCCCGCCACCCGCGCCCAGGTGCGCGAGCTCATGGCGCGCATCGACGAGCTGTCGTCGCGCCTTCCCGGCGACGGCGCGGGAGGGGCAGGCGGACAGACCGGCACCGCCCCGCCGGGCCCCTCGTCGCCGAGCGATCAGCGGTGACCGCTGCCGGTCGCGGTGCGGTCACTGCACGGTGATCTCGACGCCCTGCTCGGCATCCACGACGACACCGACGAACGACGGGATCACGCTCGCAAGGGATTCCCGCAATTCGTCGACCGGCGGCGTGGTCCCGTCGCTGGTGCTGACGGCGACCGTTGCGGTCGCCCCCGACCATGTGACGCCCGACACGATGGCGCGGTCGTCGTCCGACACCCACTCGGTCACGGCCTGCTGGATCCCCACGCCCCATCGGGCGAGGGCGACGGAGACGACCGAGTTGAACGCGAGCGGGATGGCGACGATCACCGTGAGCACCGCCACGATGACGTACGCCCGGCGGCGGTTGGCGACCTTGGACGATCCCGGGTCGCGCGCGTACCCCGCCAGCGTGAAGACGATGCTCCCGGCGATGACGAGCGCGAAGACGTTCGACAGGAACAGCCACAGGGCGCCCAGGGCGTCCATCCAGAGCCCCTGACCGGCGCACACGCCGACCACGCCGAGTGGAGGCACGAGCGAGATCGCGATCGCGACGCCCGGAAGCACCGCGCTGAGATCCCGGCGGCACATGGCGAATCCGCCGGCGAAGCCCGTGGCGAGCGCTGCGACGAGATCCATGAAGCTCGGCGACGTCCTCCCGAGCACCTGCGAGTTGGTCTCGAGGCTCTCGGGGGTCGCCACGAACACCGAGAAGGCGAGGCCCAGGAGGATCACCAGGCCGAGACCGGTCAGCACCCACAGGATCGACCGCACCACGAGGCTCAGGTGCCCCCTGACGATGCCGAGGGCAATACCGAGGATGGGCGTTCCAAGCGGAGCGATGATCATCGCGCCGATGACGGTCGCGGTCGAGTCGGTGAGGACGCCGGCGATCGCAACGATGGCCGACAGCACCAGCATGATGAGGAACCCGCTGCGCTTTCCGGCCCGGTCGCCGGAGCCGAGGTCGAGTGCCTCGGTCACCTCCGCGGCGGTCTGCCGCTGCGTCGGCGGGATGAGGTTCCGCAGCACGTTCGAGGGCGTGGTCATGCGCACATCATGGCGCAAGATGCGCCCGCCGCCCCGGAGCCATTCGGATGCGTCCCCGCGACGAAGGCCGCACCCGAGGGTGCGGCCTTCGTGAACGGCATGGACGGAGAGGTCAAGCGAGCAGCTTGGCCTTCGCGGCGGCGAACTCGTCGTCAGAGAGGATCCCCTGCGCGTGCAGCTGGGCCAGCTGCGTGAGCTTCGCCATGAGGTCGTCTCCGCCGCCGGCCGACGCCGCCGCAGCGGGCGCGGGCGCGGGCGCGGCGTACTGGGCGTTCTGGACGGCCTGCGCCGCAGCGGCATCCATGGCGGCCTGCTGCTGCTGAGCCTCGTAGGCCTGCTCCTCCTGCCGTTCGTACGCCTTCCGCTGCTGGTGACCGGCGACCGCGCCCGAGACGGCCGTCGCCGTCCCCGCCACGACGGCGGTGCGAGCGGCCATGCCGATCAGGCCGGGACGGCCGAATCTTCCGAGTGGCATGTCTTCCTCCTTCAGTCGGCGTTCTCAGCGAGGAACGCGTTGACGATGGGCGCCGGCACGCCTTCGCGGGCGATGACGGCGCCGCCGGCCTCGTACAGCCGGGATGCGAACGCCTTCGCCCAGAGCAGCTCGATCACGAGGATCGCCGCCGATGTGCCGGGCTCGAGGCCGTCGGCGAGAGCGAGGATGTCCTCCTCGCCGGCGAGACCCTCGAGGTCGAGAGTCGGAACATCGCTCTCGAGGGTGTCCGACAGCTCCAGGATCTCCAGCTCGCCCTCGGGCGAACGCCGCACGAACACGAGGTCAAGGACGTTCACGGTGCCCGCGGCGACGAGGTCGTCGATGGCCTGCAGCACAGCCGGGCCCGGGCGGTCGCCTTCGAACCCGATCGCGTAGAACTCGATGGGTCCGTAGTCGAAGTCAGTCATGTCTTCTCCGTTCCGATCAGGGCTCTCAGGCCGAGAGCGCCTTCGCCTTCAGTGAGTCGAACTCGGCCTGCGTGATCGTGCCTGCGTCGAGCAGGGCCTTGGCCTTGGCGACCTCGTCGGCCGGGCTGGTCGCGGTTCCCGCCGTCTGGCGGATGTAGTCCTGCTGCGCGGCCTGCAGCGCCTGCGCCTGCGCGATCGAGCGTTCCTGCATGCCCTTGCCGCGTGCGATCAGGTACACGAGCGCGGTGAGGAACGGCACGAAGATCAGGAAGAGGATCCACACGGCCTTCCACCACCCGTTCAGCTTGTCGTCGCGGAACAGGTCGCCGATGATCGAGAAGATCACCATCAGGTAGGCGACGAAGACGAAGATCCAGAAGATCCAGGCGAGAAGGTCCCAGAAACCCATAAGCGGTACGCCAATCTGTCGGACGGACTCCACAGCCCGTCACTGCAACGAAGAGAACAGCGCGACACGCCGTTCTTGCCGCGAGACTACTCCCAACGGGTCGCGCAGGGCATCACGCGAAATCAGCGATGTTCGCGACGCGACGAGCGTTCCCGATCCCGTCACCGGCCGTTCGGTTGCAGCCGGCGGGTCAGTTCAGCGCGGAGGTGAGGCGGGCGACGCCGTCGAGGAACGTGGCCTTCGCGGGCTCGCGGCGCCACTCGTCGAGGGTGAGCTCGCGGCCGGCGTCGCGGTAGGCCTGCTCGACCTCGCGCATCTGGGCGACGAAGGACTCCCCGCGGACGAGCATCGAGATCTCCATGTTGAGGCTGAACGAGCGGATGTCCATGTTGCTCGACCCGATGACGGCGATGTCGTCGTCGATGGAGAAGTGCTTGGAGTGCAGGATGAACGGCGCCGGGTACAGGAAGATGCGCACGCCGGCCTCCAGCAGCGCGTCGTAGTACGAGCGCTGCGCGTGGTAGACCATGCCCTGGTCGCCGATCTCGGACACGAACAGCTGCACCTCGAGTCCCCGCTGGCACGCCGTGGTGATCGCGTAGACCATGGCCTCGTCCGGCACGAAGTACGGGCTCGTGAGGATCACGCGCTCGGTCGCGCCGTGGATGAGCGACAGGAACAGGCGCAGGTTGTTCTCGGTCTCGTAGGCCGGGCCGCTCGGCACGAGCTGGCAGACGAGGTCTCCGGCCGGCGCGAGCTGCGCAGCCGGCACCTGCTCGTCGTCGAGCATGACGCCGGTCTCGACGAGCCAGTCAGACAGGAAGACGGTGTCGATCTCGGCGACGGCGGGGCCCTCGACCCGCGCCACGAGCTCCTGCCACTTGAGGCCGCGCTTGAGGTTCTTCGGCGTGTTGTAGCTGCGGTCGATGAGGTTCTGCGAGCCGACGAACGCGGTGCGCCCGTCGACGACGACGATCTTGCGGTGGTTGCGCAGGTCGGGCCGCTGGTACTTGCCCTGGAACGGCTGCACCGGCAGCATCCACGACCAGATGACGCCGATGCGGTCGAGCTCTGCGAACGTCTTCTTCTGGTCGACGGCCTTGCGCGAGGCGACGTGGTCAGCGAGCAGGCGCACGGTGACGCCGCGCTTGACCGCGTTCTCCATCGCGGTGAAGAAGACTTCGGTCGTCTTGTCCCACGAGACGATGAAGAACTCGACGTGGACGTACTTCTGGGCGGTGTCGATCTCTGCCGCCATGGCGGTGATGGATGCCTCGTAGTCGCCGATCAGGTCGGCCCGGTTCCCGCCGACCGGCGGAAGGCTCGTGAGCTTCTCGTTCTGCTCGGTGACGCGCGTGAACCAGACCGGCCACGACGACGGATCGGCCTTCTCGTCCGCGACAGCGGCCACCCGGTCTCGGATGATCCCGTCGATGCGGGCCTGCTCGGCGCGGCGCTTCTTCGGCAGCCTGACGTTGCCGATGAGGAGGAACAGCACGATGCCGACGACCGGCAGCAGGAAGATGAGCAGCAGCCACGACATCGCCGCGGTGGGCTTGCGGCCCTTCGGGATGACGATGAGGGCGGTGATGTTGACGGCCAGCACGACGAGCGCGCCGATCGTCCAGCCGAGGTTGGCGAAGAAACCGGAGTCCACGTGAGCAGTGTGCCGTATGAGGGCACGATCCCGGTACATTCGCGACTGTGACCTCCACCGCCACCGCGTCCCGACGACCCCCGTGGCTGCTGCCCACCTTCGCCGGCTACCGCCGCGAGTGGCTCATGCCCGACATCGTCGGCGGCCTGTCGGCGGGCGCGGTCGTGGTGCCTCAGGCGATGGCCTACGCGACGATCGCGAACCTGCCGGTGCAGGTCGGCCTGTACACCTGCATCCTGCCGATGCTCGTGTACGCGCTGCTCGGAGGCAGCCGGGCCATGAGCGTGTCGACCACGTCCACGATCGCGACGCTCACCGCGACGACGCTCGTCTCGGCGGGGGTCGCCACGGGCGCCGACGACCCCGACGCGGCACTCGGGTCGCTCGTGCTCCTGACGCTGATGGTCGGCGCGATCCTGCTGCTCGCCTGGGTGCTGAGGCTCGGCTCGCTCGTCGAGAACATCAGCGGCGCCACCGTGCTCGGCCTCAAGATCGGCGTCGGCGCGACGGTCGCAGTCGGCCAGCTGCCGAAGCTGCTCGGCGAGACCGGCGACGTGTCGGGCGAGGGCTTCATCAGCTCGCTCGTGGCGGTCGGCAAGGCATTCGACAGCGTCAACTGGCCGACGGTGGCGCTGTCGGCCGGGTCGATCCTCGTGCTCGTGCTGCTCAAGCGCTTCGCGCCGAAGGTCCCGGGGACGCTCATCGTGGTCGTCGGCGGGATCCTGCTGAGCGCGTTCACCGGGATGACCGCCGCCGGGGTGGCGCTCATCGACCCGGTACCGTCGGGCTTCCCGCTCCCGTCGCTTCCCGATCTCGCGCACCTGCCCGAGCTGGTGCCCGGCGCGCTCGCGATCGCCGTCATGGCGTTCCTGGAGTCCGCGGCCGTCGCCCGCGGCATCCGCAAGGTGACCGAGCCGCAGGTCGACAGCAACCAGGAGCTCTTCGCGACCGGCGCCGCCAACGTCGTCGGCTCGTTCTTCACGACCATGCCGGCGGCGGGCGGCTTCTCGCAGAGCGCGGTCAACCAGAACGCCGGGGCGAAGACGCAGCTGTCGACGATCGTCACCGTGGTGCTCGCCATCCTGGTCGCACTCTTCCTCGGTCCCTTGCTGAGCCTGCTGCCCCAGGCGACGCTCGCCGCCATGGTGTTCGTCGCCGTCATCGGACTCATCAACATCCCCGAGCTCGTGCGCTGGGCGCGCATCAGCCGGATCGACTTCTGGATCGCGCTCGTCGTCGCGCTGATCGGTCTCTCGGCGGGCCTGCTGCCCGCCGTCGCCGTCGGCGTCGTCATGACGCTCATCCTCGTCCTGCGTGAGGTGAACATCCCCAAGCTCGACGTGACGGGCCGCGTGGGTGACGCGCTCGCCGTGCACCTCGGGCGCGGTCTGTACACGGCCAACGCCGCAGAGAACGCGCGGGCGATCATCGCCCTTGCGACGAGCCAGGCTCCGCCCGTCGACGCACTCGTGCTCGACGTCGAGCGGCTCGACATCGTCACCGTCACGATCCTCGACGCGCTCGAGGACCTCGACCGCGAGCTGACGCAGCTCGGCATCGTGCTGCATCTGGCCCGCCTCCCCGAGAAGGCCGCAGCCGTAGCCCGCAAGATCCCGTGGTTCGAAGGGCTGGAGCGGGCCGGGCGCGTGCACACGACCGTCGACGGCGGCCTGGCCGCCGCCTCGGCCTGAACACCCGTCAGAAAAGCGAAGGGATGCCGGCGGCCGCGGCCGCCGGCATCCCTCTCCCGTCCGTCGTCAGTCGCGCGCGTACGCGGCCGCGAGGTGCGCCTCGAGATCGACGTAGGTGTCGTCGGCGATGTCGAAGACGACCTTCGCGATCGTGCCGCCGGTGAAGTCGAACCCGTAGCCGTACAGGGACGACACCGGGTCGGCGCTGTCGCGTCCGATCGTCAAGCCCTCGCCGCAGAGCGAGAAGTGTCCGAGCACGGTGCGGATCTGCTTCTCGCCGACCTGCTGGTCGTCGATGTAGAGCTTCACCGGACCCTTCGGCTCGCGGTAGTCGCCGGTGCCCTCCTTGGTGAACTCCACGCCGATGATGTGCTTCCCCGACGTCGGGATGGGAGCCGACACGCGATCCTCGGGCGGGATGCCGAGGAAGTTGTACACGTAGTGCACCTGGCCGTCCTTCACGACCAGCGCATGCCCGCCGAACCGTGAGCCGTGCGCGAAGATCACCCCTTCGGTCTCGGGGGTGAACTCCACCTCGGCCGCGATCTTGTACGAGCCGCCGTGCACGTTCGCCGCGGACCGCTCGGGCACCTCGCTGGTGCCCGGGTAGTAGACGAACTGGCCCGACGGCGGCGCCGGCTGGTGGAACTCCATCTTGATGAAGGTCTCGAAGTCCTTCGGGTTGCCCAGCACCTGCAGGTCGTTCAGCGGGAGCACGAGATTGGCCTTGGCCTCTTCGAGCCACAGCGCCTTGAGCTCCTCGAGCTTGTCGGGGTGCTCGGCGGCGAGGTTGTGAGCCTCGGCCCGGTCGACGTCGGTGTGGTACAGCTCCCACTCGTCGCCCGGGAAGTCCCCCTTGCCGCTGACCGGACCGTGCACGGTGACGGCCTTCCAGCCCTCGTGCCAGATGCCGCGCTGGCCGAACATCTCGTAGTACTGCGTCTTCTTGTTGGTCGGCCCGTCGGGCGCCTGCGTGAACGACGGGACCATCGAGACACCTGACAGCGGCGTCTGCGGGACGCCGAGGTACGTGTCGGGGAATTCGACGCCGCACGCTTCGAGGATCGTCGGAACGATGTCGACCGAGTGGTGGTACTGGTGGCGGATCTCGCCCTTGGCCGAGAAGCCGGCCGGCCAGTGGATCACCAGCGGGTCGGCGACGCCGCCCTGGTAGGTGTAGCGCTTGAACATCTTGTACGGCGTCGAGAACGCGGCCGCCCACCCCGTCGGGTAGTGGTTGTACGTGTCAGGCGACCCGAGCTTGTCGACCATCGACAGGTTCTGCTGCTCGTCGTCGGGGTAGCCGCCGAAGACCTTGCCCTCGTTGACCGAGCCGTAGGGGCTGCCCTCGCCCGACGCGCCGTTGTCGGCGCAGTAGATGACCAGGGTGTTGTCGAGCTGACCCGACTCCTCCAGGTAGTCGATGATGCGCCCGACCTGCGCGTCGGTGTACTCCGAGAAGCCGGCGTACACCTCGGCCATGCGCGAGAACATCGCCTTCTCCTCATCGCGCAGCGAGTCCCACGGCAGCACCTCGTCGGACTGCGTGAACGTGCCCTCGGGCATGGGGTTCAGGGGCGTGAGGTCGGTGTCCTGCGGGACGATCCCCTTCTCCTTCATGCGCTCGAGCACCCACTCACGGTAGGCCTCGTAGCCGTCGTCGAACTTGCCCTTGTACTTGTCGATGTACTCCTGCGGGGCATGATGCGGCGCGTGGTTGGCTCCCGGGCAGAACCACAGGTACCACGGCTTGTCGGGCTCGGTCTGCTTGACGTCGCGGATCATCTTGAGGGCCTGATCGGCGAGGTCCTTCGAGAGGTGGTAGCCCTCCTCGGGCAGGTACGGCTGGTCGATGTAGTGGTTGTCCTCGGCCAGCGACGGGTACCAGTTGTTGGTCTCTCCGCCGATGAAGCCGTAGAAGCGGTCATAGCCCTGCGCGAGCGGCCAGTTCTTCTTGCTCGCCCCCGCGGTCCATTCGTCGATCGGCACGTTGTGGTTCTTGCCGACCCAGAACGTCGACCAGCCCGCGTCACGCAGCACGTTGGCCATGGTCGCGTTGGACGGCGGGATGTGCGAGTTGTAGCCGGGGAAGCCGGTCGAGGACTCCGAGATCGTCGCGAACCCGTTGAGGTGGTGATTGCGGCCGGTGAGGAACGTCGAGCGCGTCGGCGAGCACAGCGCTGTGGTGTGCCACTGCGTGTAGGTCAGGCCGTCCTTCGCGAGGCGGTCCATCGTCGGCATGTTGATCCGGCCCCCGTATGGCGACCACGCGGCCATGCCGGTGTCGTCGTAGAGGACGACCAGCACATTCGGCGCGTCCTTCGGCGGCTTGGACGGGAGGAACGCATCCCAGTCAGCCACCGAGTCGCGGACGTCGAGTTCGATCTTCCCCTGAAAATCCCGAGGCACCTGGCACTCTCCTTCGTTCGTCAGCGAGGGAGCACCCGAAGCCCCCTCGCTTCGGACCCTATTGGCCGCGGCAGGAGCGGCGGAAGAGCCTCACCGAGGATTCACACGCGCGTCGTGCGCCGTGAGCGCCGCCAGAGCTTCTCGAGCTCGATGAACAGCGGAACCAGCAGCGACAGACCGAGGCAGATCAGCCACTCCGTACCGCTCAGCGATGTCGTGCCGACGAGTCGCTGCAGGAAGCCGATCTCGACGGCGGCGACCGTCAGCGCCAGCGGGATCGACAGCCATTTCACCGCCGTGAGGATCGGCGGTGCGAGGCCGGACTCCGGATCCCGACGCATCACCAGTCCGCCGAAGATCGACCCCAGCGCGGCGACGACGAAGGCCATCGTCACGGGAGCATTCGGCTCCGTCGAGCTGAGCTGGTCGGGGTAGATCAGCAGCGGGACGAGCGTCGTGACGAAGATGAGTCCGCCGTAGAGGAACCACAGCGTGACGGCTCCCCGGTTCGCGATCGTCTTCTTCGGGTCGCGCGGCGGCTGCTGCATGATGCCGTCGGGCGCCGGATCGAGCAGGATCACGATGACGGGGAAGATGGCGATGAAGAAGTTGAGGAACAGCACCATGATCGGCGTCAGCGGCACGCCGTCGTTGATGTCGAAGAGGCTCGCGACGAGGAACAGCAGCACGAGCGAGAACAGCTGCGACATCTGGAACCGGACGTAGCTGACGATCTTGTCGTAGATCGCACGCCCCAGCCGCACGGCCGTCACGAGCGTGCCGAAGTTGTCGTCGACGAGGATCATCTTGCCGGCCTGCTTGGTCACGTCGCTGCCCGAGCCCATCGCGACGCCGATGTCGGCCTGCTTGAGCGCGGCGGCGTCGTTGACGGCGTCGCCCGTCATCGCGACGACGGCGCCGTCCTCCTGCATGAGACGCGCAAGACGCAGCTTGTCTTCGGGGGTGACGCGGCCGAAGACGTGCAGGTGCGGGAGCTTGGCCTTGAGCTCCTCGTCCGACATCGCCTGGATCTCGGCGCCGCTGGCGGCCCCGTCGCCGAGTCCGAGCTGCGCACCGATCGCCGCGGCGGTGATGGCGTGGTCGCCCGTGATCATGCGGACCTCGATGCCCGCCTCACGGGCGATCCGCACGGCCTCCTTCGACGACGGCCGCAGCGGGTCGATGATGCCGACGAGGCCCGCGAGGCTGAGGTCCTTCACCTCGGCCATCGGATCCGCAGGCGTCGGCGTGCCCGGGGCGAAACGGCGGACGGCGAAGGCCAGCACCCGCAGGCCGCGCTCCGACAGCTCGCGGTTGGCGTCGAGGATCGCCTGGCGCCGCTCCTCGATCGGCGCGCTCCCGTCGGGCGTGAGCACCGAGGAGCACCGCTCGAGCACGACGTCGGGCCCGCCCTTGACGAGCTCGACGAGCTCAGTTCCTCCCCCGGCGCCGCTGCGCTCGTGGAAGGTCGCCATGAACTTGTACGCGGAGTCGAACGGAACCTCCGCGGCTCGGGGGTACTGGACGCGCGTGAGTGCGGCATCCGCCCCCATCTTCGCCGCCAGCACGACCAGGGCCGCCTCGGTCGGGTCGCCGATCACGTCGCCGTCGTCCGAGACGGTCGCGTCGCTGCACAGCGTGAGGGCCAGTGCCAGCTGGGTGAAGTCGGGCACCGGGAGCCCCGCGGCGTGGCGGATGTCGCCCGTCTTCTCGTAGCCGGTGCCGCTGACGGTGAACCACTCGCCGGCGTAGTACAGCGACTCCACCGTCATCTCGTTCATCGTGAGCGTGCCGGTCTTGTCGGAGTTGATCGCGCTCGTGGCGCCCAGCGTCTCGACATCGGTGAGGTTCTTGACGACCGCCTTGTGCTCGGCCAGCTGCCGCGAGCCGTACGACAGCATCGCCTGCACGAACGAGGGCATGCCGGTCGGGATGGCCGAGATCGCCATCGAGATGCCGAGGAGGATGACCGAGGCGACCTCCTGCCCGCGCAGGAGTCCGGTCACGATGATGATCGCCACCGCGCCCCACGCGATCCAGCCCAGCACGCCCGTCAGCGCGTCGAGCTCGCGCTGGAGGGGCGACTTCGACGGCTTGACCGCCGACAGCATCGAGGCGATCTGCCCCATCTGGGTTCCCATGCCGGTCGCCACGACGACGGCCGACGCTGTTCCGCGTGTCACCTGCGTGTTCTGGAACACCATGTTGGCGCGGTCGCCGAGGGTGGTCTCGGGGTCGGCGATGACAGCGGGGTCCTTCGCGATGGGCGCGCTCTCGCCGGTCAGCGCGGCCTCCTGCGTCTCGAGCGTCGCCGAGCGGAGGATCCGGGCGTCGGCGGGCACGATGTCGCCGGCCTCGAGCGTGATGACGTCGCCCGGCACGAGCGATGTCGCGTCGACCTGCAGCAGCGCGCCGTCGCGGATCACCTTCGCCTTGGGGATCTGCATCTTCGCGAGCGCGTCGACCGAGGCCTTCGCCTTGAGCTCCTGTCGCGTGCCGAGGAACACGTTGAGGATCACGAGGGCGCCGACGAGGATGCCGACGCTCACCTGGTTGATGAACAGCGAGATGACCGCGACCGCGACCAGCATGACGTTCATCGGGTCGGCGAGCTGGCGCAGCGACACCTGCCACACCGAGGGCGCGGGCTCGGCGGCGATGGCATTGGGCCCGTGCTCGGCGAGCCGACGCTGCGCCTCGGCGCTGGTCAGCCCCGCATCCCGGTCGGTCGCGACGGCAGCCACCACAGCGGCGGAGTCCTGCGTGAACCAGGGCGTTTCAGTGGATCCTCCGTCGACGGTGGTCATGCGTCCGACGCTACCGAGGAGGTCTTCACCCCTCGGGGGTGATCTTGAGGTCCTGCCGGGGCACCACGATCTCGCGGATGATGAGAAGAATGGATGCCGTCACCGGCAACGCGACGAGCACCCCGATGACGCCGCCCAGGGCGCCGCCGACCATCGCGGCGATGAGCACGAGCGCGGCCGGGATCGACACGGCACGGTTCATGATGCGCGGGCTGAGCACGTACGACTCGATCTGGATGTAGACGAGGTACGCGATCGCGAAGATGAGCGCCTGCGTCGGGCTGGAGAAGAGGGCCACGCCCGTTCCCAGCACAAGGAAGATGACCGAGCCGAACAGCGGGATCAGCGTGATGACGAACGCGATGACGGCCATGAGGGCCGCGAACGGCAGGCCGATCACCAGGTGCAGCACGAACACCGCTCCCGCGTTCAGCGCGGACAGCGTCACCGAGCCGAGCAGCGCGCTGCCCACGGATGCCGTGATGCGCTCGGTGAGCTCCTCCAGCTTCGGCCGGCTGTGCGCGGGGGCGAGCTGGTAGAACGCGCGCTTGATCGCGTCGAGCGACGCCAGGAAGTAGAGCGTGAGGGCGACCACGATGAAGCTCGCCGAGATCGCCGCGACGAATCCGACGCCGGCGGCCACGATCCCGACGCCGATCGCGGCGTGGGTCGAGGGGCTCGCGATCCAGTCGGCGAGCCCCTCCACCACGCCCACGATGGCTGCCTGCATGTCGGGAGGAAGGCCCGCGAACCACGGTGTCTGATCGACCTTGTCGAGCGCCTCGGGGATGGTCTTGATGAACTGGCCGATCTGCGCGAGCAGCGGCGGTAGCACGAACACGAGGAACAGCACGAACAGCACCGCGAAGCAGCCGAACACGATGAGGATCGCCATCGGCCGCTTGATCCTCTTGCGCTCCAGCATCCGCACGATCGGGTCGAGACCCAGTGCGAGGAACATCGCCAGCACGATGTAGAGCAGGATCGTGCCGATCGACGTCAGCGCCGTGCCCAGCAGCAGCGCACCCAGCACCCCGACGGTCGCGAGGAACCCCGACACGAGCGGCCGCTGGAAGAGCGCCTGCACGTTGAGCGGCCCGCGGCGGCGCCCTCCGGCGCGCGGTGCCCGGGCGGGCGGTCCGGCGGTGGGCGGCACCGCATCCGGCGCATCGGGTGCACCGGGCGAAGGTGCCCCAGCGTCGGTCATCGTGTGTCTCCCTCGTCCCCGGCATCCTCTCGCCCCGCGACTCCGAGGAACCGGATGAACACGGCGATCCATCCGAAGATCAGGGCGAAGACGATGATCTCGAACGCCGTGAGCGAGAAGTAGCCGACCGAGAACAGCACGACCGACACCACCGTGGCCGCCAGGAACGCCGACGCGGCGACGAAGTAGGCGCGCGGCATCCCTCGCAGGATCCGGTACCCGGCGATGAGCAGCACCAGATACGCGATCGCCATGCCGGAGGCCGACAGGTTGTGCACGAGCAGGTTGACGTCGACGGGGACGATGCCGACGAACGCGAGCATGACGCCCATGATGACGAACGCCGTGCTGACGAAGCGGGCCACGCCCCGGTGCTCGAGCGTCCCGGTCGCGGCGAGCGCCGACAGATCGCGTGAGATGTGCACCGCGAACGTCGTGACGAGCAGGCCGCCCGCGACGAGGGTGCCGTTGAATATCCAGCTCGACAGGTCGTCGAACGTCCCGAGCTGGCTGAAGTGCACCTGCCACCACTGCGGGTCGGGCGTCGTGATCGTGGCCGTGAGCGTGCCGATGGAGATGAACGCCATGAGCAGCGTCGACAGCCGCTGCGTCGTGATGCTCGACGACGACAGATACACGAGGTACGTCGACAGTCCCAGCGTCACCGCCATCAGCACGACCGCCCAGAACGTCACGATCGGCAGGCCGATGAAGCCGAGCGCCAGCAGCCGGTACAGCGCGTAGGTCGCCAGATACGCCAGTGCGACATGCACGACCACGACCGAGATCGTGTTCACGGTGAACAGCCACGGTGCGAGCTGCCGGCGCCACTGCTGCTCGGGCTGCGCGCGCGAGCGCCAGTAGCCGGCGGTCGCGGCGATCGCCGCGACCACTGCCGCCCCCGCCGCCGCCCAGACCGCGAACGGGTCATCGCCGACGAACGACAGCGCCCCCGAGATCTGTGCCACGACGAACCCGTACACGGCGCCCACCACTTGCGCGGCCAGAGACGCGTAGACGGCCTCGCGCTCGGCGCGGCGGGTCTGCACGGGCGAGCCGGAGGCGGCCCCGTCGGAGGCGATCCGGGTCATGGCGCCAGTCTGTACCGGGGACCGTCACCCGGCGGGGGTGATTCCCGCGGAGCCGCGGCGTGGTTCGCTTCCGACATGAGCAGCGGGCAAGACGCAGGCCGGTTCAACGCGCGCGTGGCGATCCTCATGGCGATGGCGATGTTCGTGCTGGTCGTCGACACGTCGCTCATGAACGTCTCGATCTCGGCCGTGGTGCGGGACCTGGATGCCACCGCCAGCGGCGTGCAGGGAGCGATCGCGCTCGAGGCGCTGGTGTCGGCCGCCTTCATCCTCATCGGCGGCAAGACGGGCGACCTGATCGGACGCCGGCGCGCGTACGTGCTCGGCCTCGTCGGCTACATGATCGGGGCGATCGCGATGACGTTCGCGTCGAGCCTGACCGCCGTCATCATCTTCTGGGCCCTCATCGGCGGGCTCGGGGCATCCCTCCTGCTGCCGTCGATGCAATCGCTCATCCACGGCAACTTCGAGGGCGCGCACCGCACGCGCGTGTATGCGATGGTGGGTGCGGCGGCGGCGATCGCCGCCGCTGTCGGGCCGCTCCTGGGCGGCGCCATCACGACGTTCCTGTCGTGGCGTGTCGGGTTCGCCCTCGAAGCCCTCACGATCCTCGTCGTGCTGATCGGCGTGCGCCTGGTGAAGGATGTGCCGTTCACCGGCGACCGCTCGGTCGACATCGTGGGCTCGGTGCTGTCGGTCGTCGGCATGGGCGGCATCGTCCTCGGCATCCTGCTGTGGCAGGAGGGCGCCGGCTACGTGGGCGCGACGATCGCGCTGGGCGTGCTCGCCCTCCTCGGCCTGGGGTTCTGGCTCGTGCGCCGCAAGCGCGCCGGCCGGGCCACGCTGCTGGATCCCGCGCTCTTCTCCTCGAAGGCGTTCCGCACGGGCGCGACCGGTCAGCTGCTGCAGCAGATCACTCTCGGCGGCACGATGATCGTGCTGCCGCTGTACCTGCAGATGGTGCTGGAGTACGACGCGTTCCTCGCCGGCCTGTCGATCGCCCCGCTGTCGCTCAGCATGTTCGTGATCGCGATCCTGGCCGGCCGGGGCGTCAAGCGGCGTCCCGCGACGATCATCCTGTTCGGATTCCTGCTCGCCGTGATCGGCCTGGTCGTGCTGGTTCCGCTCGTCCCGATCGCGACGAGCGGCTGGTACCTCGCGGTGCCCCTCGTCATCGTGGGCTGCGGGCTCGGCATGCTCGTGTCGCAGCTGAACAACTACACGCTGTCGCCCATCGCGGAGGAGCGGGTGAGCGAGGCTGCGGGCGTCAACTCGGCGGCAGGTTCGTTCGGCCTGTCGTTCGGGCTCGCGTTCGCGGGCGCGATCCTGCTCGCCGCGCTCGCGAGCAGCTTCACCGCGCTCGCCGACCAGAGCACCGTCCTCAGCGCCGACGAGAAGACACAGGTCGCCACCGTGCTCGAGGACGACGCCGAGCTCATGTCGAACACCGGGCTCGAAGAGCTGCTCGCCGATGAGCCCCCCGAGACCTCGGCGGAGATTGTCCGCATCAACAGCGAGGCCGGTCCGATCGCACTGCAGATCGCACTGTTCGTGCCGATTCTGGCCGCTGCAGCCGGCGCGCTCAACGCACTGCGCATGCGGCGGCTGCCCGACCCGGCGCCCTCGAGCGGGCACGAGAGCATCGTCGGCTGAGCGGAACGACGAGTGGATGCCGGCGGCCGCGGCCGCCGGCATCCACTCGTCTCACGCCCGGTCATGCGTGGGCCGAGGACGCGACCTCCTCGATGAACGCGACCTGTGCGGCGATCATGCGCGCGATCTCGGCCGGATCCACCGACTCGTCCGATGCGTGGATGCGGGCCTTCGCGGTGTCTTCGGCGCCCCACAGCACGATCGCGGCGTCCGGAGCGATCTTCTTGAGCGATGCCACGAGCGGGATCGACGCACCGCTGCCGATCGACTCGACCTCGGCGCCGTAGGCCGACGCGAGCGCGTCCTTCGCCGCCACGATCGCGGGATGGGTCTGGTCGACCGCGAATGCGTGACCGGTCTTCACCTTCACGACCTCGACCTCGCAGTTCCACGGCCTCTGCGCACGCAGGTGCGCCATGAGCGCCTCGAGCTGTGCATCGGCGTCCGATCCGGGGACGATCCGCATCGACAGCTTCGCGGTGACTTCGGGCAGCAGCACGTTGGACGCCTCGGCGGTGCTCGGCAGGTCCATGCCGAGCACCGTCACCGAGGGCTTGGCCCAGATGCGGTCCGACAGCGAGCCGGTGCCCAGGTAGTCGACGCCGGGGAGGATCGCCGAGCCGTCGCGGTAGACGCCCTCCTCCATCGCGGCACCGTCCCACTGCGACACGTCGACCCCGGGGATGACCGTGTCGCCGGCCTCGTCGTGCAGCGTGTCGAGGATGCGGATCATCGCCGTCATGGCGTCCGGTGCGGCCCCGCCGAAGAGGCCGGAGTGCACGGGGAACGACAGGGTGCGCACCGTGACGGTGCACGCCACGTCCCCGCGCAGCGCGGTGGTCAGCCCGGGCCGGCCGACGACCTGACCGCCGATGTCGGCGATGACGAACGCGTCGGCGGCGAACCTCTCGGGGCTCGCCTCGACGAAGCCCTCGAGGTGCGAGATCGTCTCCTCCTCGCCTTCGACCAGCAGCTTTATGCGGCACGGCCGAGCTTCGCCGAGCAGGCGCAGCGTCGCGTAGTGGATCACGAGCCCGGACTTGTCGTCGGCGGCGCCGCGCCCGTAGATGCGTCCGTCCTCGCCTGTGACCGGCTCGAACGGCGACGTCGACCAGCCCTGGCTGGCCGGAGCCGGCTGGACGTCGTAGTGGGCGTAGAGCAGCACCGTCGGCGACCCCTCGGGTCCGGGAAGGTCTGCGAACACGCACGGGTACCCGCCGGGGACATCGAGGAGGGCGACGTCGGTGGCACCGGCCGCCTCGAAGAGCTCGACGACGGCCTGCCCCATGCGGTGCACTGGCTCCGGGTCGAATCCCGGAAATGCCACGGACGGGATCCGCACGAGATCCCGCAGGCGGTCGAGCACCTCGGGCATCAGCTGCTCGACGTCGGACGCACGATCGGACATGATTCCTCTTCTCGTCGGTGTTCTGGGCTCGCGGGACGGTCCGCGTTCACGCGGGCACGATCAGCTGGATCAGCAGACCCGAGGCGACGACCGCGACCCACGACACCAGCATGGGGATCGTGAACGAGTGCCAGACCGGGATCTGCGTGAGCCTGGTCGACCCGGTGGCGTCGGTCTCGACAGCTGCGATCTGCGAGCCGTTCGCGGGGAACAGCCACACGCCGATGAGCGACGGCCACATCGCCGTGATCACTCCGGGCGCGAGCCCCGCGGCGAGCGCGATCGGGATGAGCGTGTTCGTGGTGGCTGATTGGCTCGTCGTCAGACCGCAGACGATGAAGAGCGCGACAGCCAGCAGCAGGGGGTTCGCATCGATCATCTGACCGAGCGGCTCGATGATGGTCTCCTCGTTGGCGGCGATGAAGGTGTCGGCCATCCACGCGATGCCGAAGAGGGCGACGGCGGCCACGTAGCCGGCTTTGAGCAACGGCTGCTCGACCACTTGGCTGGGCTTCACGCGGCGCACCAGGATGATGACGAGCGCGGCGGTGAACATCACCATCTCGATGACCGTCGCCATGCCGATCGGCACGAGCTCGCCGTCGTCGTCGGGGAACGCCGGCCGCAGGCTCGGGAACAGTCCCAGCAGCACCACCAGCAGCGTTCCGGCGATGAAGATGAGCGCGGCGGTCCTGCCGCCGGGGGGCACAGGGTGCTCGATGAACGTGGATGCCGTCTTCTCGGCCGTCTTCGTGCGTGCTCTGCGGGAGGCATCCGCGGCTCCGCCGCCAGCAGTGCCGGACATCTTGGCGTCGTACCGCGCGCGGAGCGCCGGCGACAGCTCGACGCGGCCGTCGGCGACCCGCTTCAGGAACTCCGGATCGTCGAGCAGATCCTTGCCGAGGCGCTGCTGCACGAACGACGCTGCGATGCACGCGACGACCGCGGACGGGATCGTGATGAGCAGGATCTGCGGCAGCTCGTAGCCGGTGCCGGCCATGAGCACGAGGTACGCGGCCATCGCCGCCGACACCGGGCTGGCCGTGATGCCGAGACCGGACGTCACCGTCGAGGCGGCCAGCGCGCGCTCGGGGCGCTGGCCGTTGCGATATGCCGTCTCGTAGATCACCGGGATGAGCGCGAAGAAGATGTTGGACGTGCCCGAGAGCACCGTGAACACGAAGGCCACGATCGGCGCGACGTAGGTGAGCCGCCGCGGATTGCGCTGGATGATCTTGGAGGCGATCGACACCAGATAGTCGATGCCCCCAGCCGCCTGCATGGCCGAGGACGCGGTGATGACCGCGATGATGATGAAGAACGCGTCGATGGGCGGCGAACCCGGCTCGAGCCGGAAGACGAACACCAGGATCGTCGTGCCGACGACGCCCCACAGACCCAGCCCGAGTCCGCCGGTGCGGACGCCGAGCACGATGGCGCCGAGCACCACGCACGCCTGCAGGATGACCAGAACGGTTTCCATGTCACTCCTTTGCCGGTGCGCACCGCCGCCTGACTCGCGTCAGGCGTGACGGCCCGGGACCGGCGTCCCGGGCCGAGCCTGGTCCGCGTCAGTCCTCGATCGTCAGTTCTCGCCCGTGGGCCGTCAGCGCGTAGATCACGAGGATGTCGACGGCGATGATGGCGAGCGCCCAGAAGGGCTGCGTCGGGATCAGCATGAGCTGCCCGATCGCGCTCAGCGCGGCGAGGATGATCGCGACCACCCGCGCCCAGGTCTGCCCTGCCAGCAGGGCGATGCCCGTCAGGATCAGCAGCACCCCGACGATGAGGTTCCACCATCCCCATCCCTGTACGTCGAAGAGGAAGAGGGAGCCGTCCACGACGGCGAAGTAGGCGTCCGGGCCGACGATCGCGACGAGTCCCTGCAGCCCGCCGAAGACACCGCTGATCAGCAGGATGACCCCGGCGAAGACGCCCCAGCCCGCCCATCCGGTGCGGCCGCTCGTTGTACTGCTCATTGCGTTCTCCTGTTCTCTCATGCCCAGCACACGCACGCTAAGAGCGCGTGTGCCTCGGTCACGTCACCCGGCGAGGGTGAGAATCCTCGTCGTCGACCGGGTTCACCGAGATGACCGTCACATGCAGTCCGTCGAACATCGCGAGCAGCCCGATCAGCCGCGCCTGATCGGGAACGGGACCGACCACGTGCGTGCGTCCCTGCTCATCGGCCGTGACGGCGAAGCCCTCCAGCGCCGTGGCGACGAGGTCGGGACTCAGCGGTCCGCCGACCACGATCTCGACCGTCTGATCGCGCATCGTGCCCCCCTTCGAGACGGCGTCCCCCGGCGTTCTGGTGGCCGCGGCGACAACTCTCCCGCAGGGCTCTCGCCGCCACGTCACCCCTGTGGGATGATTTGGCCACCGCGCCCCCAGGGGAAGGGATGCCAGTGGGCGAACCTCGCAGGATGCCGCCGCACGCCGTGGACCGCCCTGCCCTGCGGCGACAGCTCGACGCGGCCCTGCACTCGCCGCTGGCGCTCGTGGTGGCGCCGGCGGGGGCGGGCAAGACGGTGCTCATCACGCAGTGGACGCAGTGCCGCCCCGATCTCGCGGTCGCGTGGTTCGACCTGTCGGCCACCGACCGCGCTGCAGGCTCGTTCGTGCGCCGGCTGTGCGCGGGGATCGCGGCGGTCGCACCGCGGTTCTCACCACCGGACCCGCCCGCAGTCACGGCCCGTGCACGACTCGGCGAGCCGTTCCTGGTCGACCTCGCGGAGCGCCTGGCAGAGGCAGGGGACATCGTGCTCGTGTTCGACGACCTCGACCAGCTCTCGAAGACGGCGGTCCTGACCGACCTGTGGCGGCTCGTGGATCTGCTCCCCGGCAACGCCCACGCGATCTTCTCGTCGCGGGTCGATCTGGACCTCGGCTGGAGCAGGCACCGGCTCGAGCACGACCTCGTCGAGATCCGCCAGCGTGAACTGGCGTTCGACGACGAGACCACCGGCAAGGTGCTGTCCGCGATCGCCGGGCGCCAGATCGCCCCGGCCACGGCGGCCGCGGTCACGGCGCAGACCGAGGGGTGGGCGGCAGGGGTGCAGCTGACAGCCCTGCGGCTGCGGTTCGCCGAAGATCCGGCCCGCGTGGTCGAGGAGCTCACCGAGACCAATCAGCTCGTCATGAACTATCTCAGCGTCGAGGTGCTGGACGGGCTCCGCCCTGACCGGCGCGACGCGCTCATGCGGCTGGCGGTACTCGACGAGATGTCGGCCGGGCTCGTCGAGGCGGTCGCCGACATCGCGGGCGGTGACGAGTTCCTCACAGGGCTCGAGCGCGATTCGCTGTTCCTCGTCCGCGTGCCGGGCCGCCCCGGCTGGTTCCGCCTTCACCGACTGTTCCGCGACCTGCTCACCTATCGTCTGCGCGCGACCGACTCCGCCGCCGAGGGGGCCGTGCTCGAGGCCGCCGCCGACTGGTTCCTCGCCTCGGGCGACACCGACACCGCCGTCGACTACCTGCTGCGAGGCCGCCGCTGGACCCGTGGTATGGACCTCATCCTGGGCATCGGGCCGGGTCCGTCCGAAGAGGCGCGTTCCGCCAAGATCGTCCAGTGGCTCTCCCTCGTGCCGCCCGATGTGCGCGAGGCGCGATCCGACGCGGTGCTGCTGCTCGCGATCGCGAACACGATGAGCGGGCATCCGAGCTCCGCCGTCGACACGCTGCAGCGGCTCGTCGCCGACCATCGCCTCACCGTCGGCCGCCGTCAGATCGCCCTGGCGTACCTCGCCGCCGAGGTGCAGTTCCATCCCCATCCCGAGCTCTTCGCCGATATCGCAGGCGAGGCCCTCGATCTTCTGGCGACGCACCCGGACGCGGACCCGCCCGACCTGATCGGCCTGACGTCGCCTGTGCTGCTGCAGCTGACCAGTCACGTGTCGGCCGGTCGAGCGCTGCTCATGCTCGGCCGGATCGATGAGGCGCGCGCCCAGCTCGCCGCCGCCCTCTCGCCCGCTGCCCTCGCGTATGCCCGCCATCGCGTGCACGCACTCGGCACGCTGGCCATCGCGGAGGCGCTGTCGGGCCTGCTCACGAGCGCCTGGGAGCACGCGAACGAATCCCTCGACGTCGCACGCGATGTCGGCGCGCACGGTCATCCCGCTCCCGCCGACGCCCATCTCGCCCGCGCGCTCGTGTGCATCCAGCGCGGCGAGGCCGGGGCGGGTGCCGCCTCACTCGCCGTCGCGGTCACGGCGGCGGCATCCGACAATCGCACCCAGCTGCTCTGGCTCTCGCACGCCGCCTCGCGCGTCATCCACCCGCGCGACGTCCCCGACGAGGTCGAGGCCCTCGGCCCGCCGCCCCCGCTCGTGCGCCAGTCGCTGCTGTCGTTCTCGATGCGGGAAGCGCGCCTGAAGGGCGGGCACAGCAGTCTTCCGGCGCCGTCATCGGAGTGGTCCGCTGTCGCATTCGAAGAGGTCGCGGGGCTGGTCGGCGCAGGGCGCACGGCGCAGGCGCGCGAGCGGCTCGCCCAGCTGCGGGCCGCCGGCGTTCAGCCGCACCCGATCGCGTCCATCGAGGCCGACGCCCTCGCCGCCTGGCTCTGCGCGGCCGAGGGACACCGTGTCGCCGCAAGGGACCACCTCGAGACCGCGCTGCAGCGTGCACACGACGAGCGGCTCGCCCGGCCGTTCCTGCGGGTGGGTCCGCCGCTGCTCGACCTCCTCGACGAGGTCCCGACGGGCCGCACGGACTTCGGCAGGTCGATCGCGGAGCGCCTGCGCGCCCAGGGCTCGCCGGGCAGCGAACGCCTCGTCGACGAGCTGACCCCTCGGGAGCTGGAGCTCATCGGCTACCTGCCGACGCGCTACACGATCGCCGACATCGCCGAGCGGTGCTTCCTCTCGACGAACACGATCAAGACCCACCTCGCGCACATCTACCGCAAGCTCGGGGTGGCGTCGCGGGATGCCGCGATCGAACGCGCGACCGAGCTCGGTCTGTTCGAGACCAGAGAAGGCGACCACGTCATCTGACGCGGGTGATGCGCACACCGTCGCACGGGACCACAATGACGCCGTGAGCACGATGTCAGACGCCGCCTGGTCCGGGCCGGTGAGCACCCAGGAACGCGTCGCAGAGGGCCTTGCCGCCCGCAAGCGCACGCCGCGCCGCGCACTCGCGGCTCTGACCACCTCCGGACGCGATCCGCTGGCGATCCTCGACGCGCAGAATCGCACCCGTGTGCCCGAACTCGTGCCGCTGCGCAATGAGCGCATGTCGGCCAACCCGTTCGCCTTCTACCGGGCCACCGCCGCGCTGCAGGCGGCCGATCTTGCCAGGGACCCGCACAGCGGCATCCTGGTGGCCTCGTGCGGCGACGCGCATGTCGCCAACTTCGGCTTCTACGCGTCGCCGCAGCGCACGCTGGTGTTCGACCTCAACGACTTCGACGAAGCCGCGTGGGCACCGTGGGAGTGGGACCTCAAGCGCCTCATCGCGAGTGTCGTCATCGCCGGTCAGGCGACCTCCCGCGATGAGTCGGTAGTGGATGCCGCGGTCCGCGGCGCCGTCTACGCCTACGCGCGCGCCATCCGGAAGTCGGTCGGAGTGTCGCCGCTCGAGCGCTACTACCTGCACTCCGACGTGAAAGCGGCCCTCGCGATCATGGATCCGCAATCCCGGCGCGCGATGCGTGTTGCGATCCGCGAGGCGAAGAAGCGCACCGGCGCCAAGGCTGCGCGCAAGCTGACGCAACTCGACGAGGACGGGCGGCGCAGGTTCGTCGACCAGCCGCCGACGATGACGCACGTCGAGTCCGAGTTCGCGAACCGCCTGCAGGGCTACATCGAGACATACGTCGCCAGCGCCGACATCACGATCCGCGTGCTGCTGCACGACTACGTCTTCGCCGACATCGCGCGGCGGGTCGTCGGTGTCGGAAGCGTCGGAACGCGGTGCTGGATCACGGTCTTCCAGGACGGTGACGGTCGGGCGCTGCTGCTGCAGATCAAGGAAGCGGGGCGCAGCGTGCTCGCGGAGTACGGGGGTATCGAGCAGCCCCCGGAGGCGGACCGCTTCATCGCCGAACACGGCCAGGGCGCCCGCGTGGTCGCGCTGCAGAAGACCCTGCAGGCGTTCTCGGACCCGTTCCTCGGTCATGCGCGGGGGCCCGAGGGCCGCGACTTCTACGTGCGCCAGTTCCGCGACATGAAGGGAGGCATCACAGCCGAGACTCTCGAGGACGTCCCCTTCGCCACGTACGCGCAGGCGTGCGCCATCACGCTGGCCCGCGCGCACGCGCAGTCTCAGACCGTGACGCAGCTGGCGGGGTACATCGGAAGCGGGCGCGTCGTGGCCGAGTCGATCTTGGAGTGGGCGCGCGCGTATGCCGACCTCTCGCGTGCGGACTACGACGCCTTCATCGCCGCGAGCTGAGACGACCACGGCGTGGCGGTCCACCGCTAGAGTCACGTCCATGAGCGACCCCCTGCCCTCGTGGCGCGACACCGCCACCCGCGCCGCGATCCTCGACTTCGTGGCCGCCGTGACCGACGAGGGCGGCCCGGACTATGTCGCGTCCGAGGCGCGCACGGCGGTCTTCGACAACGACGGCACGCTGTGGACCGAGAAGCCGATGCCCACGCAACTGCACTACCTGCTGGAGCAGTGGAAGGCCGCGGCGGCCGCCGACCCCTCGCTCGCCGACAAGCAGCCGTACAAGGCCGCCGCCAGCGGCGACCTGTCGTGGCTGGGCGGCGCGATCGACAAGCACTACGCCGGCGATGACGCCGACCTGGGTCTGCTGATCGCCGCGGTCGCGAGCACCTCCGGGGGTGTCAGTGTCGACGAGTACGCGGCATCCGTCGCGCAGTTCTATCGAGACGCCCGTCACTTCACCCTCGGCACGCCGTACGCGCAGGTGGTCTACCAGCCCATGGTCGAGCTCATCCGGTTCCTCGAGGCGAACGGCTTCACGACGTACATCGTGTCGGGCGGCGAGCGCGACTTCATGCGTCCGATGACCGAGGCCAACTACGGCATCCCCGCCGAGCGCGTCGTCGGCACCGGCATGGGACTCGCCTACGACGACGCCACGAACACGGTGCGCTACGCGCCGAAGCTCGCCTTCTTCGACGACGGTCCTGAGAAGCCTGTCCGCATCTGGATGCGAACGGGGCGCCGGCCGATCCTCGCCGCCGGCAACTCCAACGGCGACATCCCAATGCTGCGCTACGCGCAGGGCAGCCCCCGCAGCCTCGCCCTGCTCGTGCACCACGACGACGACACCGGCCGCGGCGACACGCCCTACGACAAGGGCGCCGAGCAGGCTCTGACCGCGGCATCCCGTCACGGCTTCACCGTCGTCAGCGTCCGCGACGACTGGTCGCAGGTCTTCCCCGCCGAGTGAGTGCAACGCGAGTCCGCTGGGCCGGCTCGCGACGTTTCGTCTTCGCTCGTTCCTCGCTCCGCTCAACGACCAGCGGCGCGAGACGGGAGAGGGTCAGGCCTCGCCGACGAGACGGAAGCCGATGTGCGACATGCCGGTGTCCTCCGCCTGCGGCGAGCGCGCCGCCGGACGGAAGCGCAGGCAGTAGTCGGGCGAGCACAGGTGCGATCCGCCCTTGAGCACACGGCGCGGGATCGACGGGAAGCCCTCCTGCGCGCTCGCCGCGGCCAGCAGGTTCGCGCGCTTGCCGGCATCCACCGGCTTGTCCGACAGACGCAGATGCCGCGGCGTGTAGAAGTCGGTGGTCCACTCCCACACGTTGCCGGTCATGTCGTACAGCCCGAAGCCGTTGGGAGCGTACGAGCCGACGGGGGCGGCATCCCCCACTCCCTGGTTGTCGTACGGAAAGCGCCCGAGCCACGAGTTCGCCTGCGCCACGCCACCCGGGTAGGGCTCGTCGCCCCACGCGAACCGCTTGCCGTCGAGCCCGCCGCGGGCGGCGTACTCGTGCTCGGTCTCGGTCGGCAGGCGCAGCCCGGCCCAGTCGGCGTAGGCCTGGGCGTCCTCGTACGCGATGTGGACGACGGGATGCCGCAGCCTCTCGTCGATGGACGACTCCGGCCCGAACGGCCGACGCCAGTACGCTCCGGGTTGCCAGCGCCACCAGTTGCGCCAGTCGCGCAGGTCGACGGGTCCGGGCGTGGGCGTGAACACCATGGAGCCCGGCACCATGTCGGCCGGGTCGGCGCCCGGGAAGGCGGCCGGATCGAGGTCGCGCTCGGCGACCGTGACGTAACCGGTGTCGTCGACGAACGCGGCGTACTGCTCGTTCGTCACGGCGTACCGGTCGATGCGGAACGGTGCGACCTCACGCTCGTGGACCGGCTGCTCGTCGGGGTAGAACTCGTCCGAGCCCATCGTGAACGTGCCGCCGGGAAGCAGCACCTGGTCGTGGATCGCAGACGTCACCCCACCACCGTAACGGCCTAGAAGCTGCCGATGCCCTTGCCGATCATCGAGACGCCGATCACGAGCAGCAGCACGGCCATGATGATCGCGTTCTCACGGCCCAGCCACACTCGCAGCGCGTCCAGCGGTCCGCGCAGCCTGTCGGCGGCGATGAGGTACCCGACGACCGGGACGAGGACAGTGGATGCCGCAAGCAGCGTGAAGATCGCGATCACGAGCACGATCTCACCGGTCTCGAGGGCGGCCGAGCCGATGTCGACGCCGGCGCCCGCCGCCATGAGCAGGTTCTTCGGGTTGATCGCGGACAGCAGGAAGCCGAGGCCGAACGCGACCGGGAACGTGACCTTGTCGATGGCCTGCATCCACTTCGGCATCTTCGGCTCTTCGCCGGCCTTCGGCCGCCCGCGCCACTGGCGGACGGCGAGCAGCAGCAGCAGGACGCCGAGGATCAGCTGGATGACGCCCTGGATCGGCTTGGAGGCATCCGGATCGTTCTCGGGCAGCACCGACGAGAGCAGCGTGAACACCGTGACCGCCACGACGATGCCGATCACCCACCCGAGGAGGAACCCGACGCTGGTGACCCGCGCCTTCGGCGAGAGCAGCATGAGGATCGCTGCGATGACCGGGATGGGGCTGATGGCCACACCGAGGGCGAGGGGAAGGATGTCTCCGATGACGGCGCCCATGGGCGTGCCTCCTGGTCGGGAAGGGTTACGGCTGTCGGACTCACCGTACCGGTCGCGTCCTTCGTGGCGTTCCTTCCGCTCGTGTCGAGCAATGGATAGCGTCGAAGTGCGCCGTGCCCTCATGCGGCGCAACGCGAACGAAGGTGGAGTGAAGATGGCCGCAGAGTTCAACGGGACGATCAAGCTGGACGTCCGCGACTCGGTCGCGGACTGGGGTCCGTACGAACGCCCGAAGGCGCCGGAGGGCGCTCCCAACGTGCTGGTGATCCTGTACGACGACACCGGCATGGCGTCGTGGTCACCGTACGGGGGGCGCATCAACATGCCCACGCTCGATCGGCTCGCGGCGAACGGCCTCACCTACACGCAGTGGCACACCACCGCGCTGTGCTCGCCGACGCGCTCGACCTTCCTCACCGGCCGCAACCACCACGTCAACGGCATGGGCAACATCATGGAGGGCACCAACGGCTTCCCCGGGCTGTCGGGCCACATCCCGGAGTCGTGCGCGACGATCGGCCAGGTGCTGCAGAAGAACGGGTACTCGACGTTCTGGGTCGGCAAGAACCACAACGTCCCCGAGGAGGACGTCTCGACCGGCGGCAGCAAGGAGCAGTGGCCGCTCGCAATGGGCTTCGACCGCTTCTACGGCTTCCTCGGCGGCGAGACGAACAACTGGTACCCCGACCTGGCCGAGGACAACCACTTCATCGAGCCGCCGTACACGCCCGAAGAGGGCTACCACCTGTCGAAGGACCTCGCCGACCAGACGATCCGGCTCATCCGCGACCAGAACGCGTCGAACCCGTCGAAGCCCTGGTACACGTGGTTCTGCCCCGGCGCCAACCACGCGCCGCACCACGCCCCCAAGGAGTACATCGACAGGTACAAGGGCGCCTTCGACGACGGCTACGACGCGTACCGCGAGTGGGTGCTCGCCCGCATGGTGGAACGCGGCATCGTCCCCGCCGACACCGCCCTGACGCCGATCAACCCGATGCCCGAGGACCAAGCGAACGCGGCCGACTACGTCAAGCCCTGGGACACGCTGTCGGACGACGAGAAGCGCCTGTTCGCCCGCATGGCCGAGGTGTTCGCCGGCTTCAGCGAGTACACCGACGCGCAGATCGGCCGCATCATCGACTACCTCGAAGACTCGGGGCAGCTCGACAACACGCTCATCTTCTACTGCGCCGACAACGGCGCGTCGGGCGAGGGGTCACCGGACGGCTCGGTCAACGAGAACAAGTTCTTCAACGGCTTCCCCGACGACCTGAAGGAGAACCTCGACAAGATCGGCGTGCTCGGCGGTCCCGAGACGTACAACCACTATCCGACGGGGTGGGCGACGGCGTTCTCGACCCCGTTCCAGATGTTCAAGCGGTACTCGCAGTTCTCGGGCGGCACATGCGACCCGATGGTGATCCACTGGCCGGCGGGCATCAAGGCCAAGGGCGAGATCCGCCACCAATACCACCACTCGACCGACATCGTCGCGACGGTCCTCGACGTCATCGGCGTCGAGATGCCGTCGGTGTTCCGCGGCGTCGAGCAGCGCCCGCTCGACGGCGTCTCGATGAAGTACTCGTTCGACGCGGAACCCGACGGGCCCACCGCCAAGAAGGTGCAGTACTACGCGATGCTCGGCACGCGCGGCATCTGGAAGGACGGCTGGAAGGCCGCCGCCATCCACGCTCCGCTCACCGGCCACGGCCGCTTCGACGAGGATCGCTGGGAGCTGTACCACGTCGACGTCGATCGCTCGGAGTCGAAGGACCTCGCCGCCGAGCATCCCGAGAAGCTGCAGGAGCTCATCGACGCGTGGTTCGAAGAGGCAGAGAAGAACAACGTGCTGCCCCTCGACGACCGATCGGCCCGTGACCAGCTCACGATCGAGCGGCCGCAGAGCGAGCCGGCGCGCACGCGATACATCTACTACCCCGACACGACGGCCGTCGCCGAGAGCGTCGCGGTCAACGTGCGCGGCAGGTCGTACAAGATCATCGCCGACGTGATCCTCGAGGAGGGTGCCGAGGGCGTGCTCTTCGCCCACGGCTCGCGCTTCGGCGGGCACGCGCTGTTCATCAAGGACAACACGCTGAACTACGTGTACAACTTCCTCGGCATCCCGCCGGAGCAGACGTTCACCTCGGGCGCGCTGACGCCGGGCAAGCACGCCCTGGGCGTCGAGTTCGTCCGCGAGGGCGCCGGCGAGCACGGCGAGTCGCTGGGCACCGCCAGGCTCTACGTCGACGACCAGGTCGTCGCCGAGGGTCCCATGCGCGCACAGGTCGGCAAGTTCACGCTCGCCGGTGACGGCCTGTGCGTCGGCTTCGACAGCGGGGACTCCGTGAGCGGACAGTACTCCGGCGGCTTCCCCTTCACGGGCGGCAAGCTGCTCGGCGTCGGCGTCGACGTCAGCGAGGAGCAGTACCTCGACCTCGAGCTCGAGGCCCTCGCGGCGCTCGCGCGCGAGTGATCGCGGGCACGTTCCGACAGTGAGAGACCGGATGCCGCGGCTGCGGCATCCGGTCTCTCGTCGTTCCGGCGGCAGCGGCCGTCGCAGGGATCAGGCGGGCGGGTGCGCTGCCAGCCATTCGTTCGCGACCTTCTTCGTCACCTTCAGCAGCCACGCGTCGGTCACGACCTCGCGCAGCAGCTCAGCATCGATCGCGTCGAGCCTCAGCAGCACCGCCGGGTAGCCGTCGAAGTGCGGGATGGTGAAGAACACGTCGGGAAAGGTCTCGATGAGCGCGAGCTTGCCCTGCTCGCCGTCGGTGCGGACGCCAACCACCTCGCCGTCGGGCCACTCGCGGCCGATCGCGCTCAGCTGCTCGAGATCGCGGCCGCTGGGGCCTCGCTGCCAGACGAACACTCCGGTGGATGTCCGCCAGGTGACGGCGCGGCGCTGTCCGTCGACGCGTTCGACCACGCCGGGAAGATCGAGCGCGATGGCGCGCACATCGTCGAGATCCGCCATGGCCCCCATCATCCGCCTGTTCTGCTGCAGAGTCACGTGACGCCCGGGACCTGGTGTGGTGTACTGGCCACGACAGCGCCCGACTGCGTCGCACTGCCCCGGGGGAGACCAGGGTGTGCAAGAGGAGCATCCTGTGAGCACGACTGATCGTCCCCGCCTCCGTCGATTCCTGGCCGCAGCGCTCTCGACCGCCCTAGCCGCGACGGGAGCGGTCGCCGTGACCGCGCTTCCGGCCTCCGCCGCATATCCGGACTCGGTGAACCCGTTCGCCATCGCGGGCGGCTTCACGGTGTACGCCCGCGAGGACGCCCTCCTGCAGAATCAAGAGACAGAGGGCAGCATCGCCGTGGGCGGGACGGCGACGGTGCAGGGCAGCAGCGGCACGTACTCGATCATCCATGTGTCAGCCGGCACCGGGAACTACGACCTGCCCACCGTCGACGGTGATCCGACCCGCTTCCTCGTCGGGGAGTACAGCACCGACAGCACGGGCATCCTCGCGATCACGAGCGCGGGAACGGCGGATCCGGCGCTGTGGGGCGACCTGAAGATGGTGCAGCGCGACGGGCCCTGGCAGCCGTTCGCGCGGTCGGACTGGATCCGCCTGAACGAGAACCCCTCGAACCCCGACCAGACGCCGCTCATCGACGCAGTGCACCAGCAGTACCCCGAGAGCGCCGCGCCGCCGTCCGGCGCGACCGGCGGCGGCAGCATCTACACGGCGGACACGTCGAGCACCGCGGTCGCCGACTACGTCGAGGCGAATCGGCAGGCGTCGTGGGACGACGCGGCGGCCTGCTTCGCCGACATCGCCGACCCCGTCGGCGGCATCGGGTACGAGGTCGCCGTCGCGGAGGATGCGGGGGACCGCGTCGTCCTCGGGCCCCTGAGCGCCGACCAGCCCAATGTGCTGGACTACTCGCTGCTCGGCGGCGCCACGCTCATCCAGTTCTCGCCCGGCAGCCCGACACCGGGCACCGCCAATCCGCTGGTGATCCGCGTGCCCTCGGGCACGACAACGGTGACGGGCGCGCGCATCGACCCGCAGGGGCAGTACGCCCCGTACGTCGTGTGGGACCTGTCGCAGCTCACAGGCGACGTGGAGGTCACCGCCGGCCAGACCCGCATGGACGGCTCGATCTACGCCCCCGACGCGTCCGTCACGGTGACGGCGGCACCGCTGGACGGACAGGTGATCGGCCGCGACGTCACGATCAGGGGCGGCGAGGTGCACTCGTATCTGTTCGCGGGCGACATCCCGTGCAACGCCGTCAACGGCACCTTTACGGTGCGCAAGCAGCTGTCGGGCATCGAGGAGGCGGACCTGCCCGAGGGCACGACGTTCACCGTCAACTACCGCGCCGTCGACCCCGACGGCGAGGTGTCGGTCGGCAGCCTGGAGGTGCCCGCCGACGGCAGCCCCCTCGACGCGGGCGAGCTGTTCCCGGTCGGCACGGTCATCACGTTCGAAGAGATCGAGCCCGAGAGCGTGCCCGGATGGGAGTGGGGCGACGCGACGATCACGCCGAATCCGCTCACCATCGGCGAAGGCACGGCGGATGTCGTCGTCTCGAACACCGCGACGCAGCTCACCGGCACGTTCAGCGTCAGGAAGTCCATCGACTTCCTCGGCGGCGACCCGGTCGACGTTCCGGCGGGGGCGACCGTCCCCGTGCAGTGGACAGCGTGGGACGGCATCACCCAGATCGACGAAGGCACGCTGAACGTCCCGCTCGACGGCACGGTGGTGGACGTCGGCATCCCGTTTCCCGTGGGCACGCGCATCGTCCTCACCGAGGACCTGTCCGGCGTCACTCCGCCCGACGGCTACGAGTGGTCCGGTGTCGGCTGGGACCCCGGTCGCACGTTCGTCATCGGCGACGACGGCACGGTGGCCGTCGAGCTGACCAACGCGGTCACCCCCGTCGACGCCGAGCGCACCATCACGATCGTGAAGTCGGCGACGGGGGATGCCGCCGACCCCGCCTACGGCTACGCGGTGAGCTACAACACCGACCCGCCCGGCACCCGCACCACGATGGGCCTCCCGCTCGGAGATCCGCAGCCCATCGCCGACGTCGAAGCCGGAGCCGACACGCTCGAGCTCGCCGAGCTCGTGCCGACCCTGAATGGCGACCCCGTCGATCCCGCGGCGTGGGAGCTGCCCGTGATCGACGTCACGGTCGACGGAGTCACGACCACGTACCGGCCCGAGAACTTCGAGGGCGCCGGCCCACTCGACTCCGCGATCGTCGACATCCCGTTGCCCGAGGCGGGCGACATCTCCATCCAGGTCACCAACGCACTGCGCGAAGGCACGTTCACGCTCTCGAAGGCGTTCGAGGGCGTGCCCGCCGACCAGGTGCCGCCCGGACTCGAGTTCACGGTCGCCTGGACCGCGACCCTGCCGACCGGCGAAGTACGCACGGGCACGCTGCGCCTCCCGGGCGATGGGACCGCCGTCGGGCCGGTCGACGGGTCCGGCGAGCCGATGCTCTTCCCCTACGGCACGGTCATCACCTACGCCGAGCTCGCGCCGCCCGCGATCCGGAGCCTGACCTGGCTCGGCGCGCGGTTCTCCGCCGCGCAGCTCGTGATCGGCGAGGACGACCAGGCTGTCGTGCACGCCACACTGACGAACGACGTCTCGCTGCTGACGGGCACGTTCCTCGTGCGGAAGGATCTCGCGGGCATCGACCCGGACGAGCTGCTGACGGACTCGTTCACGATCGACTACGTCGCGCACGAGCCCGACCTGACAGTCACCGCCGGGCGGTTCACCATCCCCGCCGACGGCACGCCTGCGGGCCCCGTCGACGAGTCCGGCGCGACGATCACCTTCCCGATCGGCACGACGGTGCACCTCGTCGAAGAGACCCCCGACGCCTCGCTGCTCCCGCCCGGGTACACGTGGAGCGGTACGACCTGGACCCCGGGAAGCTCTGTCGTTGTCGGCCTCGGCGCGACGCCCGTGCTCGAAGTGACGAACTCCGTCGTCGCTCTGACACGCTGGGCCGTCACGAAGGTCGTCGCCGGCGACGGGGCCGCCAGCGTGCCGGAAGGCACCACCTTCCCGGTGGACTGGTGGATCGACGGCGAACAGCAGACGCGGGTCGAACTCGAGCCGAACGTGACGCTGTACTCGTCGTACTACCCGGTGAGCACCATCATCGAGGCGCAGGAGGTCGCACCCGCTCCGGTCGACGGCATCGACTGGGGCACGCCGACGTGGTCGGTCGGCGGCGAGACGCTGACGCCCGACACGCGTGGGCGGGTGACCCTGCCGATGTCCGAGACGAGCACGCCGCTGACGGCTGAGCTCACGCTGACCAACGTCGCCGACGCGCCGCAGCCCCCGACACCGCTTCCCGCGACCGGTGGGGGCGCGGTGTCGCCGCTCGTGCCGCTCGGGGCGCTGACCGCGATCGCACTCGGCGCGTTCCTGACGATCCGGCGCACGCGGCACGCGCAACGGATGTGACGAGTGGATGCCTCACCCCGGCCGATCACCGGCGGTGCGGCATCCACGCGGGCGTTCAGACCGGCGCTCGGGAGTTGCGGCGGGTCAGTGCGGCCGGTCGTCCGCAAGCAGGTGGTGGACGGCCGCCAGGCCGATGGCCTCTTCGCGCCCGGCCGCGCCCAGCTTGCGGTAGATGCTCCTGACCTGCGTCTTCACCGTGTTCGGCGAGACTCCGAGGGAGGCCGCGATCGCTGTGAGGGGCTGGTCGCTGGCCAGGGCGCGCAGGACGACGAGCTCGCGCTCGGTGAGCTCCGGCCTGCCGGCGGTCTCGGGCAGGACCGACTCGACGGCCGGGATGTGGCAAGGTGCGGCATCCCGGAGAACGTCCTGCACAGCGCGCGAGTCGGCAGGCGGAAGGGTCGCCAGCGGGAACCTCATCCCGCGGTCGCACAGCTGGGCCGCGAGGCTGTGCACCTCGCCGCCCGCCGCGGCCGCGCCTCCCGTGCGCAACAGCGCGGCCAGTCGCAGCGCGCTGGCGGAGGCGCCGAGGCGGGAGGTCGTCGGCCGCACGCGCGACTGGCTGAGGATGCGCAGCGTGTCGCGCGGGCGCCCGTCGACGAGGGCGACGCGCGCGCGATCCACGATCGTCTCGAAGCGGTCCTCGTGCCCGTCGCGGTGCAGCACGGACTTCGCCTCGGCGACGCGACCCTGCGCCAGCTCGAGGAGGACCCGCGCACGGGCGAGGCCTCGCCGTGCGCCGGCGCTGTGACCCTCGCGTCCGCGCAGCGCCACAAGCGATTCGAGTCGGGCCGCTCCGAGGGCGGCCTGCCCGCGACGCACGGCGACGAGGGCCTCGACGGTCGCCATCGCGATCCAGTGCTCGCTGGTGGCGTGGTGAGGAGCGAACGCGGCCGCGTGCTCGGCGGCACGCTCGCCGTCCGACTCCTCGACCGCGATGATGGCCTCGGCGACGCGGTAGAACGTGCCCTGGTAGCCGTCGAGGTAGCGTGCGCCCCACTCGCCTTCGCGGATGAGCTGCGCGTAGTGCCGTGCCTCCGGGAGGTCGCCGTTGAGGGCATGGATGCCGCTCAGCATCGACAGGTTGCTGATGGCGTGCTCTAGCTCGCCGGCCGCCGCCACCGCCGCGCCGTAGCCGAAGCACTCGATGGCCTGCCGGACATTGCCGCCGTAGTACAGCGAGATCCCGAGCTGCGCGCACAGCAGCGGCACCTGTGACGCGTACGGCTCCTTCTCGTCCTCGGGGGTGTCGGCGAGCACGCGCAGAGCCCGGACGGCGACCCCGGCCGCCCGCTCGTGCAGTCCCAGCATCCGCAGCGCCACGCTCTCGGCCACCCAGATGAACAGGCGGTCCGAGGTCGACACGTCGGTGCGTGGAGCGTTCGCCGCCGAGATGGCGACACGGAACAGCTGCAGGCCGCGCACCCGTCGCGCACGCACGGCGTTGTAGCAGACCGCGAGGATCATGACGAGCAGCGGCTCGTCGCGCAGACGCGAGAGCGGCAGTCCGCCCAGGATCCGCCGGATCTCCCTGCCGTGCTCGAGCAGCTGGAACCACGACGCCGTCACCACGTGACGCGCGAGCACGAGGTCGTCCACGTCGACGGCGATGCGCAGCGCGTCGACGGGACGCCCCGAGCGCAGCGACCAGTCCACGACCGCGCGCCGCAGCGCCGGCGCATCCCGCGGGAAGCGGCGCTCCAGCTCGCGCCGCAGCAGCAGGAGGGCGAACGGTGCGAAGGCGAAGATCCGCTCGGAGCCCTCGCCCGCCCACGCGCCGAATCCGTAGGTCTCGGCGTCGTCGAGATAGTGCACGGCCCGGGCGTCGCCGCTCAGCTCGCGCGCGAGAGCCGCATCCACCGCGTCGGCCGCGCTGATGCGCACGAGCGCCGAGATGAGGGCCGGGTCGTAGCCCGATCGGTTCACGCGGATCCGCATGTACTCCTCCACGGCTTCGACCGCCGACCGGAGCATGGCGTCCTCGTCGCCGCGGACCGCGCGCCGCGACAGGGCGTGGATGATCGCCGGGAAGCCGTTGGTGACGGCGAGGATCTCGTGCGCGGCATGGGCGTCGACGTCGAGCGCCCGACGGATCTCGTCCTCGTCGAACATCAGCTGCATCGGGGCGATGACCGACCTGTCGACCAGCAGCGCGACGCCGTCGCCGTCGAGCACCGTGCGCCTGTTGGCGGCCGCGATCACCCGCAGGCTGGCGACGGCGGCCACGGCTTCACAGAGCTCGACGAGCGCGTCGCGGTGCAGCGTGGCCGCGTCGTCCACCACGATGGTGAGCGGCGCCGCCGCCTCGGCCAGGGCGTCGCGAAGCGCGCGCCATCCCTCGCCCGTGTCCGCCATCGGGTGCTCGGGGCCACGGTCCTCCGGCGCTCGATCGCTCGGCATCCGATGCAGCCGGCGCGCGATCGTCCGCGCGAGTCCCGCGCTGTCGGCCGCTGCCGGGTCAGCGGTGATCCACAGCACGTTCTGGTCGGTGTGCTGCACCCACTCGCGCAGCACCACAGTCTTGCCGGCGCCGCACGCGCCGCGCACCACGGTCAGGGGCGCGCCCGCATCCAGGAGCTCGAGCAGTCGCGGCCGTGAGATGACGTCGGAGGGCACACGGGGCGCACCGACATCAAGCCGCTGCAGTAGCCACACGTCGAATTCAATCCTTCTTCTGGCCCCAGTCTTCTGTCGGTTCGGGGTCACGGTACGTCCGCGCCCTCCCGACGCGAACCCCGCTTGCGCTGTCGCGCTGCAGTCGCTAGGCGCGACGCGCTGCCGCGCCCCGCCTGGGTGGGGCGGAGCGCGGCAGCGATGCATCCATCAGGTCACGACGTCACCGCGCCGTCGGTTCCCGGCGCCGGCGCAGCACCAGCACTGCGGTGCCGACCAGCAGAAGGAGTGCAGAGAGGATGCCGGCGGCCCAGCTGATCGTGCCGCCCGTGATCGCGAGCGCCGGGGGTGGCGGTGCGGGCACGTCGTGCTCGGTCGTGCAGGTGCCCGCGGGGTCGCAGATGGCCCGCTCGTCACTGCTGGTCACCACGTTCCGCAGCTGAGCAGGTCCCGCGGCCGTCACTGTCACGGAGTACGTGATGGTGGCCGTCTGTCCGACCGCGAGGTCGCCGGACCACTCGAGCGTGTCGCCGTCGCGCGTCACGCTTCCGGCCGTGGCCGCCGCGTCGTCGTTGAACGATGCGTCGTCCAGGACCCCCGACAGGTCGTCCGACACCGTCGCGCCGGTGACGGCCCCCTCACCGCGCTGGGTGACGGTGACCGTGTAGGTCACGATGTCGCCGCTGTGCACGGTGCTGCCCGTGACCGGGTCGGCGGTCTTGGCGAAGACGTACCCTCCGGTCTTGTGGACCGTGCGGCATCCCTCGGTGCCGCCCGCCGCGGCGACGCACTCCCCTGCCGGCGACGGTGACGTGACCACGTTCGCGAGCGTGGTGTTGCCGGCCCCGGTCACCGTCACCGAGTAGGTGATGGTGACCGATTCCTCGACTCCGAGCGTGCCCGCCCAGGTCAGCGAGGTGCCGTCGACACCCGCCTCCCCCGCGGACGCGGTCACGTCCCCGTTGTAGTCCGCGTCATCCAGCACGTCCGACAGATCGTCGGTGAGGGATGCCGCGACCCCGGCCGGACCCACCTGGCGGACCACGACCGTGTAGGTGACAACATCACCGGCCTGAACATCGCTGTTGTGAATCGGGTCTGCCATCTTCGAATACTCGAACCGGCCGGTCTGGTGCGTGGTCGTGCACTCGGGGTTGCCGTCGGCAGCGGGCACGCACTCGCCGTTCTCGCCGGGCACCACCACGTTGGTGAGGGTCATGTCGCCGTCGCCGGTGACGGTCACGGTGTACGTCACCGTGACCACCGCGCCCGCCGGCAGATCGCCCGCCCAGGTGAGCGTGGCCGCATCGGCGTCGAAGGAGGCCTCTCCGGCCGACGCGGTCACCGCGCCGTTCCACGTCGCGTCGTCCAGCACCGCCGACAGGTCGTCGGTGAACGATGCGCCGTCGACTGCGCCCGGGCCGATCTGCGCGACCGTGACGGTGTAGGTGATCGCGTCGCCGACGGCGACGTCGCTGCCCGGAGCCGGATCGGACGACTTCGACACGGTGTACGCGCCGGTCTGGTGCGTCGTCGTGCACGTCGCCTCGTCCGAGCAGCCGGCGCTCGTCACCACGTTGGTGAGGGTCTTGTCGCCGTGGCCGGTGACCACGACGGAGTACGTGACGGTCACCACCTGCCCGACGGCCAGGTCGCCCGACCACGACACGGTGGGTGTCAAGAAGCCGACCATGCCGGCGGTGGATTCGAGGTCGTTGCTCCACTCGGCGTCATCCAGCACGTCCGACAGGTCGTCGGTGAACGACGCGTCGGTCACGGGCGCCTCGCCGATCTGCGACACCGTGATGGTGTATGCCACCGTGTCGCCGATCTGCACGTCGGATCTCGAGGCCGGGTCGCTGGACTTCACGACCGCGTACCGACCGGTCTGGTGCGTGGTCTCGCAGCCGGCGGCGGTCTCGCAGCCGGGAGACTGCACGACGTTGCCGATCTCGGTGTCGCCGGCGGCTGTGACCGTCACCGAGTACGTCACCTCGGCGACGTCACCCGGGCCCAGCTCGCCCGACCACGAGATCGCCCCCGTCGCCGGATCGAACGTCGCCGTGCCGGCATCCGCCGACAGATCGTTGTTGTAGGCGGCGTCGTCGAGCACGCCGGCCAGGTCGTCGGTGAAGAACTGCCCCACCACGCGACCCTCGCCCGACTGCGTGACGGTCACCGTGTACGTGATGACGTCGCCGACCTGCACGTCCGAGCCCGACGCCGGATCCGACGACTTCACCGTCGTGTACGTGGCCGTGTACTGCTCGGTCTCGCACGCCGCCTGCGACGCGCAGCCGTCGCTGGTCACGACGTTGTGCAGATGCGTGTCTCCGGCACCGGTCACGGTCACCGAGTACGTGATCCTCACGACCTCGCCGACCGCGAGACCACCCGACCATGACAGCAGCTGTGTCGCGGGGTCGAACGATGCCGTTCCGCCGTCCGCCGCCTCGTCGGAGTTCCACGTGGCGTCATCGAGAACGTCCGACAGGTCGTCGACGAAGGTCGCGCCCTGGTATGCCGCCTCGCCGCGCTGCGACACGGTGACCGTGTACTCGATCGTGTCGCCGATCTCGACGTTCGCGCCGTCCGCCGGGTCGGAGGACTTCACGACGTCAAAGGCCGAGATCGGATGCTCCACCGGCGGGCAGCCCGCCTCGGGGCAGCCCGGGCTGGTCACGCCGTTCACGAGCGTGTAGCTGCCGCCCGATGCGAGGGCTGCGGCATCCTTCACCGTCACCGTGTACGTGATCGTCGCGACCCCGCCCACGGGTACCGTGCCGCTCCACGACAGCACGCCGTCGACCACGGCGGCCGTGCCGATCGACGCGGTGGGCCCGGCCGTCAGGTCTGCGTCGTCCAGCACCTCGGCGAGGTCGTCGGCGAACTCCGCCGGCGCGGGAGCCGTCCCCTCCTGCGTCACGGTGACGGTGTACGTCACCTCGTCGCCCGGGTGCAGCACCGTGCCTGCCGCGGGGTCGGACGACTTCGCGACGGCGTAGTTCACGACCTCGATGCCGGCCGGGTCGCAGTTGATCGTCGGTGCGATGCCGGAATCGTCGGGGATCGCGGCGGAGGCGCAGGCGGTGTTGACCACGTCGCCGCCCTGGACCGTCATCGTGTACTCGTGCACCTCATCGTCGCCGGGCGCCAGCTCGTCGACCGTGAACGCCCCCTCCGGGACGCGGTCGTCGGTGATCCGCAGGTCGCGCAGCGTACCCTGACCCGTGTTCGTGATCACGATGCGGTACGGCACCTCGTCGCCCACTCGGTACGTCGGGTAGTCGGTCACGTCGTTCGCGTCGCGCCACGTGCCGTCGGCATCCTGCACGTACTTCTTCAGCGAGGCGGAGTAGTAGTTGGCGACGGTGATGGGCGCCGACGTGCGCATCACCAGCGCGGTGTGCTCAGCACGGGCCTGAGCCCGGTTGACGAGCGTGTCGCCGCCCTCGACGCCCTCGGTCGCGATCGTGACCGTGAACCGCTGGGTCGCACCCGCCGCGAGCTCCGGCCCGATGACGCGCACGGCCGTGGCGTCCGCGGCGAACGTCGTCGACCACCCTGCGGTGCTGCCCGCGGGGTCGCCCGCCGCGCCGTTGGAGGCGTCGGCCGGGTCGTCCGAGAGCGTCGCCGGGTCGGCGGTCGTGTAGTACACGGTCGCGCCGGGTGCGGCATCCACTCCCGTCAGCTCGTACGAGCCGGCGAAGTCGGTGCCTCGCGCGTCGCCCACGTACGGGAGGATGTCGATCGTGTCGGTGAACTCCTGCGGCAGCGGGTCGAACGACCGCAGCGTCACCGTCCACGAGCCCTCGCCGGTCCCTTCGCCGTCGACGTTGGGGATGAACGGCGAGTCGGCGACCTTGCCGATCTCGGTGTAGCCGTCGGTCGCGACGGTCACCTGTGCCGAGTGCGACTTCGTGATGCCGCCGTAAGACGCCGACACCGCATTGGTGAGCGCCTGGCCGGGAGTGACCGAGCCGTCGGCGACGGCCTGGTAGGTCAAGGCATGGTCCGCGTTGGTGGTCACGCCGTCGAGCGTCCACGTCAGCACCTGCTGACCCGAGCCGTTCGTCGAGACCACGGGCTCGGGGCTCGCCGTCCCCGCCACGTAGGTGACGCCGACGGGGAGCGTGTCGACAAGCTGGAAGCCGTCGACCGTGGCCGGCACGGCGCCCGCACCGTTGGCCGAGTAGGTCAGCGTGTACGTCGCGGGGTCGCCGGGGCTGACCACCGCACGATCGACCGACTTCACGACCCAGGGAGTCGCGCTCACCACGCGCAGGACGTCGCGGTAGCCGTAGGTGTACGGGTAGCGCCAACCGGGCGTGGGCGAGATCGGACCGAGGATCTCAGAGGCGTCCGTCCAGTAGGGCAGGCCGTTCGCGTCGTCGAGGATGCTCTGCATGAAGCTCCACACGTGGGTTCCGGCGGGTGTGTCCGGCTTGATGTCGACGTACACGACCGGAGTGATGCTGGCCGCCTTCGCGTACGCCTCAGCCTGACCCTGGCTCATCATGACGCGCACGGCGCGGACCTGCGTCGGGTCGGCGGGCAGGGTCGTGCTCCACTCGGGTCCGACGTCGCCGCAGAAGAACGCATCGGGGTCGTAGCTCGGGCTGTCCGGGTTCAGCGTCGGCGCGGAGCCCGTGTAGTACTCGATGGTCGCGCCCTGGACGCCCGCGGGGCCGGGGTTCCCCCATTCGACACGGTCGAAGGTGACGTACCTGGTGTCCAAGGCGGAGCACATGCCGACCGGCTGCGTGTCAGGGCGATCCGGCCAGCGCTGCCATCCGGTGTCCATGTACTGGCCGACCTCGGTGCCCGCCGACACCCGGTACGTGAGGTCCCACGTGGTGCCACCGCTGTTCGTGTATCCGCGGCCCCACCCGGACGAGTAGGTGCCGAGGAGAGTCCACGACTTGGACTCGGTGTTGTTGGCGGGGTCGTCCTGCGCGGTCGCCCCGGCCACCGACGTGTACACCGGCGCGTTCGAGGTGAGCATCGCCGAACCCGCCTGCGTGGTGAGGATGCGAACCCAGATCGACCCCGACGCCACCGCCACCTCACTGACGGGGAGGCGATTGCCGGCCGAGTCGCGGGTCGGCGGGTCGGCGGGCTCGTAGTCGATGCCGGAGAGGGTGAGGCGGAACTGTCCGGGCACACCCGTGGGAACGATGGTGCAGCTGTCGACGAACCCCGTCATCTGGTCTGCAGGATGGCTGCCTCCGGACCACGGATGCCCGGTCGCGGCCAGGGGGATGTCGAAGGGCGTGCACGCCTGCGGCGCGATCTGCACGGCGCCGCCCTGCGGCGACACGATCGACACATCGTACGTGACCGTCTGCGGTCCGGGGTCGCTGCCCACCTGGGTGACGAGCGTCCATTCGAAGTCGGTCTCGAAGAAGCCGGTGCCCTGCGCGATCGACGAGGTGCCCGCGTTCCAGCGGATGTCCATGCCGAAGACGTTGACGACCTCGATCGGCGACAGCGACGCCGTCTGTCCGCCGATGGCGCCCTCCGCACTCACCTGCGAGCCCGTCCCGCCGTCGACGACGATCGGCGCCTGCAGAACCACCGCGGTGCCCTCCTGGCGCGTGCCGAGGTTGCAGGTGAGCGTCCGGCCGTCCTCCGACACTGCCGAGACGGGATCGACGCCTCTCGTCAGGCAGAGGTTCGGCACCGCCGGGAAGCGGCCGTTCTCGGCCGTGATCGTCACGGTCACGTCGTCGACGGGGTCATTGTCGGGTGCGGGCGCGTCATCGTTGAGATTGACGTGCCAGACCCCGGTGACGACGTCGCCGTTGCGGACCGTGGACGGCGTGCCGTCGGCCCAGGCCGCGTCGATCTCGTACACGGTGGCGGCTTGCGCCCCGACAGCCGGGACGACCGACAGGACGACGGCGGTGACTGCCGTCATCACGGCGGCGAGGAACGGCGCCCGACCGACACGCGACCGCGTGGACGGGTGCGGGCTCGCCGGGATTTCAGGCATGAACAGACGACGGTGCAAAGCTTCCCCCCTGTTGGACGCTCCGGTCGTGCGGCGAGATCGACGCATTTCCTGAAACGTTCCTATCGGGAATCTGAGAAGACTCTCACGTCTATCACCCGGTCTTTCACCCGGTCCCATGGTGCTCGGGTCCAACCTCGTCGCAGACAGGGGATGGCCCCACCGGCTGGGGTCCGGTGGGGCCGTGCCGAGGCTCGGGTGCGCCTCGGTGGGTGGCGACTGGGGACCGCCACCAGGGAGGGCCGTGCTGCGGGAGGTCTGCAGCCCGGCTGCTTCGGTTCTATCAACGGATCGGCGTGCAGCCCGCAGCTTTCACCCGCGCTTTCACCTCGCCCAGACGGGTCAGGACTCGTGCGACAGCGGCTCTGCCGAGAACGCGAATGCGCGCCCCTGCCGGAACGGCTCGACGAGCTCGAAGTTCTCGAACGCGATGCCACCGGGGATGGGCGCCTGGCTCATCCAGTACGTGTACCGCCCGTTGACCTGGGCGACGAGGGCCGGGTCGGGATCCTCGACGCGCCACGTCTGCACCGCAGGCACACCGACGTAGCTCCAGTGCGCGGCGGTGCCGGGGGCGTGGGCGGCCAGATGCGGCTCCGCCTCATCGGGCACCGCCGACACCGAGACGGCACCGGTCTCATCGCGCCTCAGCCGGTCGATCCCGAAGCGTGCGTGCTCGGCGAAGTGCACGCCGGTGTACTCCGGCCACAGGTCCGCGGCGCGCACCTCGCCGTCTGCGAGCCGCAGCGTGCGCAGGCGCGCCCAGTTGCCCATCGTTGCCGACAGGACGCACGCCTTCAGCTCCACCGAGGACTCGCGCCGGTACGCGGCGACCGAGATCTCGTGCGGACGGTCGGCGCGGAACATCGCCCGCACCCACACGTCGGCGCCGTTCTCGAACGGCTCGACCACGATGTCGACCGACAGCGTCTCGACACCGTCGACGACCGCCACGACGCCGCGCGACGGTTCGCGGGGGTCACGCAGCCCGCCGCCGTCGGGGTCGTCGGAGGACCACAGCCGCAGCCCGGGCACGTCGTCGAGGCGGCTGCGCTCCAGCTCGGAGTAGCCGCGCTCGGTGCTGCCGGCCGGGATCGGCTCGACCGCGATGAAGTTCAGCAGCCGGTCCCGAGGCTGGCCGAGGTACGGCGTGTACAGGCGCAGCAGACCGCGCGGACCGCCGATCGGCGGCAGTCCGAGCTGCAGCCCATCGGGGTGGCCCCACCGCGGCTCGCGCGGGCCGTCGACGGGCGCGGGCCGCAGCCAGCGCCCGTCGACGACGGCCTCGGCCCATTCCCGGCCGTCGACGTCGTGCGGCATCCCTTCGTCCTCGCGGCGCGTCACAGCGCGTCGACGCGGCCGATGAGGTGCACCCGGATGCCCATGCGGTCGAGCATCGCGGCCTTCGCCACGAGCGCCTTGTCGGCGGTCTCGGCATCGGGTGCGTAGACGACCTGGGCGTGGTTGGCCTTGTGCCGCGCCATGAACTGGTCGCGCGTGACGTCGTGCAGCACGACGTGCGCGATCGGCCACTCGGGGTTGGTGGCGTCCTTGCGGCGCTGCGTCTCTTCGGCGGGAAGCTCGACGACCGTTCCGCGGAAGATGTCGGCCTGCAGCACGCCGTCGGCGATGTAGACGCGCGACAGGACGACCTCGCCCGGCTTCGAGACGCCGTTGATCGTCGACCCGCCCGCGGGGAAGAACACCGGGCCCTGGCGCCAGCCCTCGGCCTTGTCCCAGCCGCCGAGGTGCGAGGCGGGCACCGATCCCGAGATCTCGTACACCCACACGAACTCGCCGTCGTACTCCTCGCCCCATCGGACGTCGTGCAGGGTGTTGTCGGGCACGAGGCCCATGGCCGTCCACACGCGGTCGGTGACGAGCGCGTCGACGGCGACACCCTCGTCGGCCTCGTTGAAGTGCGGGAACGCGCGCCCGGCGAACAGCTCGCGCGAGCCGTCGCGCGAGAGCACCGGAGGACGCTCTGTCGAGTTGATCATGCCTTCGGCGAGATCGGATGCCGGCACCAGATCCTTCAGGCCCTGCTGGTACTGGATGCCGACGGCGTCGAGCCCGAAATCGTCGGCGATGCGCAGCGCGGCGATGTACATCTTCAGCTGCCACCGCACCTGAGCCTCGGTGAGCTCGGTGGCCTCGTCGGTGCCGAAGCGGAACGTCATGCCGCGGTCGGTCAGCCAGTCGCGCGCGGCGTCCGCCTCGGCATCCGTCACGTTCAGCATCTCGGCGTACAGCGCCGACTGCGACAGCCGCTCCTTGTAGATGCCGGTGCGGTTGAGCAGCTCGTCGTCGAAGATCGCGTTGTACATGCCCATGCAGCCCTCGTCGAACACGCCGATGATGGCCTTGTCGGCCAGAAGCTGGTCGCCGAGCGCGCGGCCGAGGGCGACCTCGGGCGTGTCGGGGAGCTCGGGCAGCGGGCGCACGTGCGACGCGTCGTGGGTGATGGTGCCGGTCTCGGTCCACTCCTTGATGCCGTCCTTGAACCAGTCGTCGGTGAAGTCGACCGACCAGATGGAGGCGTACTCCCTGCCCATCTTGGTGAGCCCCGCGTTGAGGCCGAGCAGGCCGACGAGTCCCGGCCAGTCGCCGGCGAAGTTCGCGACGGTGAGGATCGGGCCCCGGTGGGTCCGCAGCCCCGCCAGCACATGGTGCGAGTACTGCCACACCGCTTCGGCGACGACGAGCGGCGCATCGGACGGGATGTTCTTGAACACCTCGAGGCCCATCCGCTGGCTCGAGATGAAGCCGTGCCCGGTCGCGGGGTCGACGTCGTTGGCGCGGATGACCTGCCAGCCGAGGTCGTTCAGCACGCCGGTGACGCCCGCTTCGAGCTCGACCTGCGTCGGCCACCCCGCGGCGTTCGCCGACTCGCGCAGGTCGCCTGACGCGATCAGGTAGGCGGTCTTCGGCGGCACGGCCTGGTGCTCGCGGACGGGGGGAAGGGCGTAGCCGGTCATGTGGTCTCCTGAGGTGAGGGGTCTGCGACGGCGGACGGGCGAGCGGTGACGCTCTCGCCGGCCGTCAGGATGAGGGGGTGGGCGCCGTCGACGTGCACGGGGCGACCGCGCAGCTCGAGACGATCCAGGGTGAGCGTTCCGCCGTCGACGCGGAGCGTCACCTCGTCGCCGTCGACCTCCACGCGTCCCCAGGCGCCGCCGGCGGTGAACAGCCCGCGGAACGGGCCGGCGGCAGCCGGGTCGAACGAGAGGCTGCGGGCCGGGGCATCCCACTGCACACCGCTGAAGGCGAGCAGCAGCGCCCACGACGCGAGCGAGCGGGCGTAATGGTTGCCGCACTCGATCTCGTTCCACGGGCTGCGGTACTCGCCGTCGTAGCGGGCGCGCAGCGTGCGCTCGACGGCGAGCGCGTCGTCGACGAGACCCGCGTAGGCGAGGGATGCCGCCACCTGATGCTCGATGCCCGTCCAGACCTCATCGGAGTAGACGAACGGGATCGCGGGTCGTCCGCCGCGCGGCCACGAGGCGAGAAGCAGCCCGCCCTCGTCGTTCAGGGCGTACACGCGCTGCGTGCTCTCGTGCGCCGACAGGTCGGTGCGGAAGTTGTGCGTGACGATCGCACCGAGGGCGCTGCGCAGGCGCTCCCGCGGAAGCAGGTCGCCGAGGCCGTTGATCCACGCGTGGAACTGGCCCAGCAGCTGGTCCGAGAGCACGCCCTCGCCGTACTGGTAGCGGTGGGCGTCGACGTCGTCGATCACCTGCCGGTAGTACTCGCCGTTCCACAGCACGTCGTCCATGCCCAGAGCGACCCGGTCGGCCCGGTCGAGCCAGTCCGCCGCGCGGGCCGTGTCGCCGAGATGCGCGGCCATGCGTGCGCCCGCGCGCAGCGCTGCGGCGAACATGCCGTTGGCGAGCGGGTCGATGCCGTGGAACTCGATGTCGTACGTGTTGTGCAGCTCGCCGTCGAGCAGGCTGTCGCCGTCGCGGTCCCATTCCCGGATCGCGTGCTCGAGCGTGCGCACGGCCGCGGGCCACGACTCGCGCAGGAACGCGTCGTCTCCTGAGAAGCGCCACTCGCGGTGCAGGCGCAGGAAGGTGCCGAGCTGTCCGTCGACCGCGGGCCCCATGAACCATGGCTCCCCGCCGAACACGCGGTTGCTGCGGAACTTCTGCGCACCGGCGTCGTCGGTCTCGAGCAGGAACTCGACGCGGCGCGCACTGCGCTCCAGCGACGGGAACAGCCACGCCATCGTCTGCGCGTACGACCACACGTGCGTGCACGTGCCCTCGCACGAGCCGACGTGGTAGAACGACCCCTCCCACGCGGCGAGCACCGGTCCGTCGCCGAGATCCGGGTTCGGCGTCTCGACGACGAACGCCGTGGTCGACCGCGTCGCCGCGATGTTCGCGCCGACGGCGTCGGCGATCACAGGGTCGAGCGTGCCGCCGTAGAGCGCCTCGACGAACGCGAGCGTGGTCGCCTCGAGCGCGGGCAGCTCGCGATGCAGATGGGATGCCGCACCCCACGCGTCCGGCCACAGCACGGCGTACCGGTTGCGCACGATTCCCGGGTCGGAGCGATCGTCGGCGACGATGTTGCCGCGCCACGAGCGGACCCGGTTCGGGAAGCTCCACGCGAGCACGAACTCGAAGTCGCGGCTCTCGCCCGGTGCCAGCTCGTGCACGATCCCGAGCGAACCGGTGCGCAGGCGCGGCAGGCGCTCGAACAGCTCCTCCTCGCTCATCGGCCCGGCCGTGGCGGAGTCGGCGAACAGTCCGCGCGGGCGGTCCTCGAGCGTCAGGCGGGGCTCGGGCTGCAGCATCCCATCGTCCGACAGGTCGCTCCAGAACAGGCGCGCGCCGTCGGGCCAGAACCCGGTGACCCATTGCGGCTTCGCAGTGGTGGACTCGTCGGTGGTGGTGAGGCTCAGCGTGCCGTAGCCGGGGTCGTCCTCGGGCAGCCGGATGCCGAAGTCGAGGCCGCGCACGCCGTCCTCGTCGCGCCAGCGCACCGTCTGCGGCGCGCGCATGCCGAACGGCCCGTCGCCGCGGCCCGCGGTGTGGCTGACGCTGCCTGCCACGGTGACGCGCACGCGGCGGTCGGCAGGGTTGGTGACGCGGTACCGCAGCACGGCGGCGGGGATGCCGGACGCATCGGCGTCGAGCGGCACGAGCGGCGTGAACGCCCGCAGCGACACGTCGACCGGCAGCACATCGTCGTCGAAGTCGATGTCGACGACGGGGTAATCGCCGTGCATGGTCGCGCCCCGCAGCCGGGGAAGACCCGCCTGCCACTCGAACAGGAAGCCCGCGTCGATGTCGCGGCGCCCCGTGATGCGCGCCTCCAGCACGCGGGTGACGGAGGCGCCGGCATCCGCGCCGTCGTCGCCCAGGGGCGCGGCATGGATCGCGAAGAACGAGTACGGGTTGATCCGCCCCTTGTCGGGCGCGTTCTCGAGCTCCCAGTCGCGCAGCTCGCCGCGAGCGCCCAGCGACACGTTCCCCGTGCCGATGCCGCCCAGTGGGAACGCCGCTCGCTCGGCGGTGTGCGGGATGCCGCGTGCCCGCCGTCGCGGGTCGGTCCGGCCGGTCATGCCATCGCCTCCTGAGGCAGCGCCTGACGCTGCTCGGCGGCGAGCTCGTGGACGAGCTGCTTCGTCGAGTCGTACAGGCGCAGGTAGCGGTCGAAGAGCTCGTCGTAGTACGCGCGAGCGTCCGGGTCGGGGTGCACCGTCAGTGCGACGGGATTCCAATCGGCGATGCGGGGCGTCACGTCGGCCGTCGCGGCCGCGGCCAGGAATGCCGCGCCGTAGCTCGCGCCGATCGTCGTGCGCGGCACCTCCTGCACGAGACCGGTGGCGTCCGAGACGATCTGCAGCCAGAGGTCGCCCTGCGTGCCGCCGCCGACGGCGACGATGCGCCGGATGTCGGCCCCCGCCGCGCGCATGGTTTCGACGTTGTGGCGCACGCCGAGCGCCGTGGCCTCCAGCGCGGCGCGGTACAGGTCGCCCCGCGTGTGGTCGAGGGTGAGCCCGGCGATCACTCCGCGCGCGTCGGGGTCCTGGATCGGCGTGCGCTCGCCCGCGAAGTACGGCAGCAGCACCAGCCCCCGCGCGCCGCGCCCCGAGACCTCGGCCTCGGCGAGGAGCGCCGGGTAGTCGGCATCCGTCATCCCCTTCAGCCACGCGGTCAGCGCGCCAGACGTCGCGAGCCCGCCGGCGAGGTTGCGGGTGCCGGGGAACGCACCGACGGTCGTCCACATCGAGGGCGTGCGCAGGGTCTCGGTGCCGGTCGCGATGAGGAACATCGTCGTGCCGTACATGAGCATGAGGTCGCCGTCCTCGTGCGCGCCGACGCTCACCGCCTCGGTCCACGCATCGACGGTCCCCGTGATGACGGGAGTGCCGGAAGGGATGCCGGTGGCCGCGGCCGCGGCATCCGTCACGGTTCCCGCCACCTCGCCCGCCCACGCCAGGCGAGGTGCCTCGATCCCGGGGGCGCAGCGACGCCACCACGGCTCGTGCCAGACCTCGGCCTCGACGTCGTACAGGGGGGAGCACTGACTGGCGGACTGGTGGTCGAGCACATAGGCGCCGGTGAGCCGGCGGACGAGCCACGACGCGGGCATGAAGAGCCTCCGCGCGCGGGCGTAGGCCTCGGGCTCCTCGTCGGCGATCCACACGATCTTGGGGCCGGCAGCCTGTGACGTGAGCGTCGAGCCGCCGATGCGGACGATCTCGTCGGCGCCGAGCTCGTCGGTCAGACGCGCGATCTGCGTGCCCGAGCGCATGTCGACGCCGTAGAGGATGGCCGGGCGCACCGGCTCGTCCTGCTCGTCGGCCAGCAGGACGCAGGGGCCCATGCCGCTCACCCCCACGGCGGTGATCTCGGGGTCGATCCCCTGCTCCCGCGCACGTTCGGGCAGCTCACGGGCGAGCGACACGAACTCGTCCCACCACAGGCGCGCGTCCATCTCGACGTGGCCGGGCCGCGGACGCGACACGTCGTGCGCGCGGGCCGCGGTCGCGACGATGCGACCGCTCTCGTCGACGAACACGCCCTTGCTGCTGGACGTGCCGATGTCGACACCGAGCGTGCAGCGGACGGTCATCGCATCCTCCTCGATCGCGACAGCGCCTGCGACGCGGACGGCGTCGGGCGAATGCGTCCACTGTAGACGAAATCGATTTCATGATCAACCGCACGAAAGCGCTCCCGGGATGAAACACCGGTTGCGGGATCAGCCGCGCAGCAGAGCGCGCGCCGGCTGGACCTCGTTGCGCAGGACGACCGTGCGTGCGGGCTGGTCGTCGCCGTTGATGCGCTCCAGCAGCATCTTCGCCGCGGTGACGCCCATGTGGCGGGCCGGCAGGCGCACCACCGTGACGGCCGTCGGCGACAGCGTCGTGAACGGCAGCGAGCCCACGACGGCCACCCCGAGCTTGGGCGGCGTGAGGCCGTGCTCGGTCAGCACCTGGATCGCGCCGACGCCGAGCATGTTGTTGCACGCGACGACCGCGTCCGGCGGTTCCGGCAGAGCGAGCAGCTCTTCCATCACCTCGCGTCCGCCGTCGACGCGGAACGTCGAGTACCGCAGGAGCTCGTCCGGGTCACCGTCGGGGAAGTGCCGCGCGAGCACGGCGCGCCAGCCCTGCGCGCGCTCGTACGCGGTCTCGATGTGCTGCGGTCCGGTGATGCAGGCGATGCGGCGGTACCCCGCCTGCACGAGGTTCTCGGTCGCAGCCTGGCCCGCCGTGCGGTTGGCCATCACGACGCCGTCGATGTCGTATCCGGTTCCGCGGTCGACCGCGACCACGGGCCGACCGGTCGCCATCAGCTCGTCCAGGTTCGTGTGGTCGGAGGCGGCGGCGAGGATCACGCCGGCCATATGCTCCGAGATCGCGATCTGGAGGTACGTCGCCTCTTTGTCGATCTGCGAGTCGGTGTTGCACAGCACGACGGAGTAGCCGGCCTGCGAGGCGACATCCTCGACGCCCCGCGCCATCTCGGTGAAGTACGGGTTCTCGATGTCGGGGATCACGAGGGCGATGACCTCGGACGCCTGGCGCCGCAGACTGCGCGCCGTGCGGTTCGGCGTGAACTTCAGCTGCCGGGCCGCCTCGCGCACCGCGAGCGTCTTCTCGTCCGACACCCCCATGCCGTTGAAGACGCGCGACACCGTCGCCGGCGACACACCGGCGAGCTTCGCGACCTCGTAGATCGTGGCCATGTGACCCGCTTCCCCGTGCTCCGGCGCGCGTTGACATGCCGGTCAGCCAACAATACAGTGTTGAAATCGATTCCAAAATATCGACATCCGATCGACCCTCGCACCGCCTCGGTGCGCCGACACGAGGACGTGCCACCCGTGACCGCTCCCCAGCTCCCCTCCCCCGACCTGTCGTCGATCGCGTCGCTGCGGTCGCTGCAGACGCGGTCCATCTCGCCCGAGAACTTCGACGGCGCGGTCGGCGGCGGCGGCCGCGCCACCGAGGGCACGGGCGCCTCGTGCGCGCGCGACCTCGGTCCCGGCTGGAAGATCTCGCCCAGCGTCGACATCAAGGCGGGCGAGACGTTCGACCTCGCGAACATCCAGGGCGGCGGGAAGATCACGCATATCTGGATCACCACGCACACCGACAACTGGCGCACGCTGATCCTGCGGGCCTACTGGGACGGCGCCGACGAGCCCGCCGTGGAGGTGCCGTACGGCGACTTCTTCTGCAACGGCTGGGGCGTCTTCGCGCAGGTCAACTCCCAGGCCGTCGCCGCCAACCCGAACGGCGGCTTCAACTCGTACTGGCCCATGCCGTTCCGCAGGGGCGCCCGCCTCACGATCGAGAACACCTCGGTCGTCGACGTGCGGGTGTACTACCAGGTGACGTACGAGATCGGCGGCGACTACTCGAACGAGGGGTACTTCCACGCGCAGTGGCGCCGCTCGAACCCGCTCGAGGATCGCGTGCCGCACACGATCCTGGAGGGCATCGAGGGCCGCGGCCAGTACGTCGGCACGTACATCGCGTGGGGCGTCAACTCGAACGGCTGGTGGGGCGAGGGCGAGATCAAGTTCTACCTCGACGACGACACCGACTACCCAACGATCTGCGGCACCGGCACCGAGGACTACTTCGGCGGCGCGTGGAACTTCGACGTCCCCGGCAAGGGCTACACCGAGTTCTCGACCCCGTACCTCGGCATGCCGCAGGTGATCCGCCCCGACGGCCTGTACGTCAGCCAGCAGCGCTTCGGGATGTACCGCTGGCACCTGCTGGACCCGATCTTCTTCGGCTCCGGCATCCCGAAGGTCGACATCCAGGCCCTCGGCTGGCGCAGCGGCTGGCGCTACCTGCCGCTGCGCGACGACATCGCGTCGACGGCGATGTTCTACCTCGACCGGCCGACGGCCCGCCGCCCCAAGTCGCCGAGCGCCGACGACATGGAGGTGCACCTAGGCACCGCCCCGGTGCCGGACATCGGCGCGACTCCGCCGCGCGCACCTCAGGACTGAGGCGCTCGGGCGCGGCTCAGCCGCTCGCGAGCCTGCGCCCGCGCACCGTGGTGCGCAGGACGTAGAGGCTCGTCGTCGCCGTGATGTAGAGGACGTTGCGACGCGGACCGCCGAACTCGAGGTTGGCGACCGTCTCGGGCAGCGGGATGCGGCCGATCAGCGTTCCGTCGGCCGCGTGGCAGCGCACCCCGTCGGCGGCGGCGACCCACAGCCGCCCGAGAGCATCGACCCGGATGCCGTCGTAGACGACGTCCGCCTGCGCCATCCGCTCCGGCGTGCCCGTCGTGCCGTCCGGTCCGACCGCGGCGCGCCAGATGGCGGGCGTGCCGCTGTCGGTGACGTAGACGGTGCTGCCGTCGGGGTCGAACGCGATGCCGTTCGGCTGGTCGAGGTCGGCGAGGCGCAGCGCGATGGAGCCGTCCGGGTCGACGCGGTACACGCCGCGCACCGCCTGCTGCGGGGTCGCCGCGAGGCCTTCGTAGTCGCTCAGGATGCCGTAGGTCGGATCGGTGAACCAGATGGAGCCGTCGCGGTGGACGGCGACGTCGTTCGGGCTGTTAAGCGTCAGCCCGTCGAAGGCGTCGGCGACGACGGCTGTCGTGCCGTCGTGTTCGAGGCGCGCGACGCGCCGGCCGCCGTGCTCGCACCAGACGAACCGGCCCTGCTCATCGACGGTGCGGCCGTTGGCGAATCCGGAAGCCGCGTCGACGACGTCGACGCGGCGCGTGCGCTCGTCGAAGCGCAGCACGCGTTCGTTCGGGATGTCGCTGAACAGCACGAAGCGGTGCGCCGGGTGGTACGCCGGCCCTTCCAGCCAGCGGCCGTCGTCGAACACACGCTCGAGGTGATGGTCTCCGCCGACGTCGGCGAACCGCTCGTCGAACGACTCGTACACCGCTGCCAGCCGGTCGCCCGCCATCCGTCCGCCTTCCCGCTGCCGCGTGTGCGGCATCCCGATTTCCGTGGTCAGCCCATCCTAGGAAGCCGCCGGTGCGGCCGGACGCCCGCCGACCGGTGAAGCCGGTCGGCGGGCGTCGGGTTCTACGGCTTGGTCGGCTTGCCCGGCTTGTCGGGCTTGCCGGGCTTGTCGGGGAACTCGGGCCGCGGCGGGCGCGGGTCGTAGTGCACCGCGGTGAGTGTCGACACGCAGCCTTCGCACGACGTCAGGATCGCGCGGTCGGCTGTGGCCGACGTCGTCACGACGAGGCTCGAGTCCGTGCGCGACGCGTCACGGCGCACCGTGGCCGCGAACGACAGCTCCAGCGTCGCGCCGGACGGGATGTCGCCCGCCCACCGCAGCGTCGTGCCGTCGAGCACCGGGGCACCCAGAGAGGAGCGAAGGGATGCCGCATCCAGCGTCGCATCGTCGACCAGTCCCGCCAGGTCCACGGCCACGGCCACGCCCTCGGCCGTCGCACTGTCGGTCGAGGCCCGCACGGTGTAGGTCACGACGTCGTCGCGCACCACCTCGGAGCCCGCCACGGGGTCGGAGGCCACCGAGACCGTGAGTCCGGGCAGCTGCTCCTTCGCCTTGACGAGCGACAGGTCGTCGAACTGCACCCAGCGGTCGCCGTTCAGGTGCGTGCCCACGAAGGCCTGCACCTCGGTGCGGTCGCCGCTGTGGAACGTGACGGAGTAGCGCGTGTACGCGCCCACCGCCTCGAACGTCGTCTCGCCGATCATCGCCCCTCCCGCGCCGAGTTCGCGCACGCCGATCGAGCCCTCGGCCGGCGTGCCGCCGGTCACCACGAACCCGGTGAAGGTGTACGTCGTGTTCGGCTCGACGGCGACGTCCTGGTGCACGTCGATCCAGCCGGCGTTGAAGCGCATCCAGCCCTGCTTGGTGCCGCCGTAGGCCCACGTGTGGTTGATGTCGATGCCGCAGTTGCCGGTGCACGCCCACGGCGCGGGCATGGTGCCGTCGACCGCACGCTCGAAGCCCGGGTCCTCGATGAGGTTCGGGTTGACGACGTTGCCCTCGCGGTCGATCTCGGCGCGCATGAGGTAGGTGTTGTACGGCTCCCACTGCGACAGCGAGAAGTACAGGTCGCCGTCGTCCGACCACGGGTGCAGGTACCCGCCGTACAGCCCCGGGTAGTCCGCGAAGCTGGCGAGCCGCTGGCGGTCGCTCCACGGTCCCTCCGGCGAAGAAGCGGTGCGCAGCACGAGGTCGAGGTTCTCGTCGAGATACGTCATGAGCCAGCCACCGGTGTAGTCGCTGTACTGCACCGACAGCTCCGCGACGTTCGGCGGCACGATGGCGACGGCCGCCGTCTCGTCAGCCACCCACGCCGAGCCGTTCCAGTACGTGTAGGCGGCCTTGTCGAGCACCTGCGCCTCGGGCACGCGCGCCACATGCGCCGCACCGAACCTGCCGTTGGGCGTGCCGAACATGTACACCCAGCCGTCGTGGCGTTCGAACGCGACCATCTGGAACGGGTCCTGCCCGTCGGCGGTGTTCGTCCACTGCGGGCCGTCGGTCGAGTTCCAGGTGTCGCCGTTGTCGTCCGAGTACGCGATGCGGCTGTAGTTGGTGTCCCACTTTCCCGGGTCGCCCCATTGCCGCACCGACATGAACGCGAGGTACTGCCGCGATCCCACGGCGATGCCTGCGGTCGGGATCGTGGTGATCTCCTGCCCGTTGATCTTGAGCGACGGGATGAGCTCGCCGGCGTGACCGGGAGCGTCCTCCACGGCGGAGTCGAACGTCATGCCGTCGGTGAGGTCGGCGTCGCTGCTGCGCAGCAGCACGTTCGATCGCCAGTCGCCGCCTCCGCCACCGGGACCGGTCCAGTCGCCGAACGTGTCGCCGAACGCCGTGAGGATCTCTCCTTGGCCGTTGTCCCACATGATCCCGAGGTCGGTCCCGGTGACCCGCCACCGTGTGTCGGTGGCACTCGTGGACTTCGGTCCCGTCATCTTGCCGACCACCACGGCCGGGGAATGATCGGGGGATGCCGCCGGCACAGCGGTTTCGACGGTCGGCGCCGCCGCTGCTCCCGCCGGGACGATCGCCCCGATCGCGAGCGCACCGATCGCCGCGAGGGCGGCGGTGGTCGTTCTGAATCGTCGCATCATTGCGCCTTTCGTATGGTCCCCCGCCCCTTCGGCGGAGGTCTTTCACGGTCGCGCGTCGACCCGGCTCTGCCGGGACGCGGTCACTTCAGCGCGACGGTGCTACTTGAGGCCGGCCATCTTGATGTTGCCGATGATCTGGCGCTGGAAGATGAGGAACAGGATGACGACCGGCGCCGCGGCGAGGACCGACCCCGCGATGAGCAGACCGAGCTCGGTGCTGCGCTCGGAGCGGAACGTGGCCAGGTACTGCTGCACGACGAACTGGTCGGGGCTCGTGATGGTCATGATGGGCCACACGTACGAGTTCCAGTACGCGAGGAACGCGGTGATCCCCATCACGACGAACGGCGGCTTCGACAGCGGCAGGAAGAGCTTCGTGAAGATGCGCAGGCGCCCGCAGCCGTCGAGCATCGCCGCCTCTTCCAGGCTCGACGGGATGCTCAGATAGAACTGGCGGATGAAGAAGATCATGCCGGCGCTGGCCGCGCCCGGGATGACCAGGACCGCGAGGGTGTCGAGCATCTGCAGGTTCGTCACGACGATGAAGCTCGTGAGGAGGATCGTCATGCCGGGGATGAACATCGTCGTGATGACGATGACCCACAGCGTCCGCTTGAACCGGAAGTCGAGCCGCGCGAACGCATACGCCGCCAGCGAGTTGACCGTGAGAGCGAGCACGGTGAACAGCACGGCGCCGAGGAACGTCCAGAGCATCGTGCGGGTGAACGTCGGGTCGGCGAGGATCTGCGCGTAGTTCTCCCAGCGCCACACCTCGGGGAAGAACTGGAACGGGGTCTGGATCACCTCGGTCTTCGACTTGAAGCCGGCGATCACCATCCACGCGAGCGGGAACAGTGCTGCCAGGACGAAGACGATCCCGACGATCGCCTTGCCGATGGCGTACAGCCACCACGCGGTGTCGCGGTGCCGGCGGCGCGGGACGAGCGCCGTCGTGACGGGGGCATCCTGAACGGCGGTCACGTCAGTCCACCAGCCTCTCGGAGTTGACGAAGCGGAACACCAGCGCCGACACCGTGCCCAGCACGACGAACAGCAGCAGCGCCGCGGCGATCGAATAGCCGACGTTGATGTCGTTGCGGAAGTGGTTGAAGATGAACAGGTTCGGCAGCGTGGTCGCGTTCAGCGGGCCGCCGCCGGTCATCACGAGGGGCAGTTCGAACTGCTGGATGGCCGCCACGAACCCCGTGATGAGCAGGTAGAGGAAGACGTTCTTCATCTGCGGGATCGTGATGAACCGGGTCTTCTCCCACCAGTTCGCTCCCTCCATGGCCGCGGCCTCGTAGTACTCCGTGGGGATGTCGACCATGGCGGCCACCATGATGAGCGACGTGAGGCCCATGCCCAGCCAGATCGCCGGGATCGCGATCGCCAGCAGCGCCCACGCGGGGTCGCCGATCCACGCGATCGGGTCGATGCGGAAGCCGCCGAGCATCGCGTTGAGGATGCCGCCGGAGTAGTTGTAGATCAGCACGAAGATGATCGACGTGATGACCGACGAGATGATCGTGGGGATGTAGATGCTCACCTTGAGCACGCTCGCGAACCAGCGCGACACGCTCACCACGAGGCTGGAGAAGAAGAACGCGAGGATGAGCATCGGGGGCACGGTCATCGCGACGAACACGAAACCGCGGCCGATCGCCTCCCAGAAGAGCGGATCGCTCAGCACGTTCGTGTAGTTGCGGAACCCGACGAACTGAGGGTCCTTGTAGAAGCTCCAGTCCTGGAACGACAGGAACCCCGCATAGATCGCCGGCCAGATCACGAAGATCCCGAGCAGCACCACCGCGGGAAGGATCAGCAGGTACGCGATCCTGCCGTCGCGGTACCGGAACCGGTCGTGTCGGCGCCTGTCGCGGCGGCCGTCGGGCAGCACCATGGTCTCGGTCTCGGTCATCATCGTCTGCGTCGCGGTCATTTCCTCACCTCGCTGTGGGCCCGGACCCCTTCCGTCCGTCAGGACTTGGGTGCCTTGCTGGGCAGATCGTCGCGCTGGATCACCGTGTTGATGGCATCCTCCGCGGTCTTGATCGCGTCGTCCGTCGACGCCGCACCCTTCATGACCGATTCCATCGCGGTGCCCACCGCGAGCGACACATCCCAGGGGTAGGTCGGCTCGGGGATGGCGGTCGGCACGATGTCGTTCATGACGATGGGCGACCAGGGCGCGTCGGCGGCCTTGGGATCGGCAGAGACGGCGTCCTGCACCTCGGTGCGCACCGGCACCTTCGTGAACTGCGTGTCGACGAAGAACGGGACCAGCAGGTCGGGGTCGCCGGCGAGCGCCCACGTCAGGAAGTCGGCAGCGGCCTGCGGGTTCTTCGACTTGGCGTCGATCACCCAGCGGAAGTTGCCGAGCGTGGTGGCCGTGTCGCCGAGGGCGTCGTCGGCGTCCGGGAAGGCGCCGATGCCGGTCTTGGTGAGCAGGTCGGGGTAGTCGGAGCCGATCTCGGACATCATCCACGATCCCGACACCTTGAACGCGACCTTCTCCTCGCCGAAGTCCTTGCCCTCGACGTAGGCGGCCAGCGCCTGCTGGGGCATGTAGCCCTCGTCCCACAGCGTCTTGTAGTTCGCCATCAGCTGGCGGTAGCCGTCGTCGTCGATGTCGGGCGCGGTCCAGTCGTCGTTCAGCGCGGTGTGGCCGGCGAAGTTGTACTGCTGACCCACGGACGACCAGGCGAAGGTGACGGCATCACTCGCCGGCGAGATGCAGTACTGCCCGTCAGCGAGCGTCGGCTTGATCGTGGCGCACATGTCGAGCAGCTCGGACCAGCTCGTCGGACCGGTCTCGGGGTCGAGCCCGGCCGCCTGCAGCAGATCCTTGTTCCAGAACAGCACCGTCTGCGGCTCGAGCAGCAGCGGGTACGCATAGTACGTTCCGTCGAGCTGCGAGATCGGCTGGGCGGGATCGATGATCTCGTCGAGCTTGTCCTGCGGAACGAGGTCGTTGAGCTCGTGCAGCTGTCCCGCGTTCACGGCGTCGGTGATGCTCGCCGAGAACGTGTAGATGTCGGGGGCCTTGCCGGCGGCCTGCGCCGACTTCATCTTCTGGTCCCACGCGTCGGCGGGCACCTCGGTGTCGACGACCTTGATCTCGTCCTGCGACGCGTTGAACTTCTTCACGATGTCGGCGTACCAGTCGTTCTCGACCGGAGTGAACGTGCGGTGCCAGAACTGCACGGTGGTGACGCCGTCGGCGCTGGAGTCGTCGCCGCCGCCGGCACTGCAACCCGCGAGCGCCATGCCCGCGGCCGTCGCCGCCGCGACGGCGAGCAAGAGCCTGCTGTTTCTCTTGTGCATTCGTCCCTCCTCAGGAACACGACTCTTCGGTGAGTCGGAGCTGTGGCCGGTCAGGGGAGCCCGGTCGACCTGATCGAGCGGCACCCGTCGTCCTGCACGGATCGCCTCTGACCTCGTCTCGGCCAGAGTAGACGAAATCGATTTCATGCGCAATGGCCCACTACGGCATCATCCGGCACCGAATCGCCGCCAGGACCCCTCGGCGCCGCATGAAACCGCGCACGACGAGCGGAAAATGGGCCAAACGGCTCGGGATGCGGCATCCCGCCATTCTGTATCGATTTCACAACGCAGCGCTCGCGGCAGGTCGCCGCGTCGAGCCACGACAGGTCACGACGTCCTGGGGCGCCCGCGTGGAATCGATTTCAGACCTGATCGCTCCGTCAGCGGGCGAGGCGGCGACGCCGACGTGCGATGAGCACCCCGAAGATCGCGAGGGAGGATGCCCCGAGCACAGCGGCACTCACGACCCCGGCGCCGAGGACCCAGAGGGGCAGACCGGTCGCGGCGGTGGTCATGCCGGCGACGGCGGGTGGGGCTTCTGCCCCGGGAACGGCGTCCGCATCGGCGGCGCGCACGATGACCTCCCCCGAGGCGCCTGTCACCTCCGCCAGGCCCACGACCTGATAGGCGTCGGCGGGGACCTCGGCCACGAGGGCCACGGCCTCGAATGTGGCGGATCCTCCGGCAGGGAGTTCCAGGGCCCAGCTCGCAGTGCCTTCCTCGACAGTGCCCTCCGCCGCGCCGAACTCGACGAAGTTGCCCGCAAGCAGGCTGACGACGCCCGAGAACGGCGTCTGGCCATCGTTCTCCACGGTGACCACGTACTCGAGCACGTCGCCGCTTCGAGCCTCCTCGACGCCGTCTGACAGGTGCACCGACAGCTGGGCGTCGGGCTCAGCCACCGCCGCGCCTGCCGGCGCTGCGAGAAGCAGCGCCGGCAGGGCGATCGTCAGAGCGCGCAGCGTCCTCACGCCACCCGCCGGGTGCGTCGCCGCCGGCCGAGCCACAGGAAGAGGCCGCCGGCGGACAGCAGGCCGACCAGCAGCGCCAGCAGCGGCCACTCCACGCCGCCGCCACCGGTGATGGCGAGCGGGCGCTTCACCGGCGTCTCGACCAGGCAGCCGTCCACGCTCGGATCGACGCAGTTGCCGCCGATCTCGCCGTCGCTGAACACGACGTTGCGCATGATGTTGTCGCCGCCGTGCTCGCTCACCACGAAGCTGTACGTCACCGTCGTGACCGCACCGATCTCGAGCGGCCCGGCCCACGTGAGCCGAGCGCCGTCGAACGTCGCGCCGCCGGTCGCGTCCTCCAGGTATCGCGCGTCGTCCAGGACGCCGGCGAAGTCGTCGACGAAGGTGGCGGGCAACTCATCGGTGTAGGCGACCTGGCCGGTGTTGGTGACCGTGATGGTGTACGTGACCGTGTCGCCGGGCTTCACCTCGGCGCCGGCATCGGATGTCTTCACCGTCGCGTACGACTGCACCAGCGTGCGCGTCGCGCAGTCGGGGTCGGTCGAGGCTGCGGGATCGGCACCGGCAGACGGATCGCCCGGGTTCTCCACGGCGATCGCAGAGCAGTTGCTCGGCACCTCGGCCGGCGTCGTCACGACGTTGTCGAGGATCCCGTCGCCGGTGCGCGGCGCGTTGATGGTGACCGAGTACTCGATGGTCACCGACTCGCCCACGGCCAGCGGCCCCTGCCACTTCAGGCGCGAGCCCACGAGCTCCGCCCCCTCGGTGGCGTCGTCGTTGTAGACGGCGTCGTCGAGCACCTCGACGAGCGAGTCGTCGATCTGCGCCGGACGCTCCGCGGTCCAGTCGATGCCGCCGTCGTTGGTGACGGTGATCGCATACTCGACCACCTCGCCCGCGAACGCGGTCTGCTTCGACGACGTCTTCGTCACATGCACCGACGGTCCGCCGAGGTCGACCTCGCACACCGGGTCCTCACTCGTCGGCGAGCAGTTGCCCCCCGGCGTCGTGGAGGTCACCCGGTTGAACAGGACCTTGTCGGCCCCCTCGGGAGCGGGGTTGCGCACCGACACGCTGTACGTGAAGGTGATGACCTCGCCGACGTCGAGCTTGCCGCTCCACGCCAGGGCACCGGCATCCGGATCCCATGTCACGGGGTTCAGCGCGCCGCCCATCGACGACGTGGCGACCGCGTCCAGGTTGTACGTCGCGTCGTCGAGCACGTCCGTGAGCGGGTCGTCCCACACCACCGGCTCCTGGTCCGTGTAGGCCACCTGGCCGGTGTTCTCGAGCGTGATCGTGTACTCCACCACGTCACCGGGGAAGAACTCCGTGCGGTCGGCCGACTTCTGCAGGTGGTACGACTTCACCAGCGTCGTCGTGGTGCAGAGCGGGTCTTCCGACTCCGCCTCGCAGTTGGACGGGATGCCGGGCGGCGTCACGATCCGGTTCACGAGCGTGTGATCGCCCCTGTCGGGATTCGCGATCGTCACGCGGTACGTGATGGTCGCGGACGCACCCGCCGCCAGCGGGCCTTCCCAGTGGATCGTGGTCGTCGTCGTGTTGTACGTCGCCTCACCGGCGGTCGCCGTCAGCTGGAGCGACTCCGCCGTGACGGTCGTCACGTCGTCGATGAGCCGCGCCAGGCCGTCGTCGAAGGCGGCGGGCGCGTCGGACGTGAAGTCGACGGCACCGGTGTTGGTGACCTCGACCGTGTACTCGATGACGTCACCTGCCAGCGCGACCTCCTGGTCGACGGACTTCTCGACGTGGAGCGCACGCACCGGCGTCTCGGTCACGCAGTCCGGCGCCGTCGCTTCGGCGCAGCCGCCATCCGGGGGCGTCACCACGGCGTTGCGCAGGATCCCGTCCGCGGGCGGCGTCGGGGTCTGCTGCGGGTCGAGCACGGTCACCGAGTAGGTGATCGTCGCCACACCCCCGATAGGAAGGTCGCCCGCCCACGACAGGATGCCGTCGGCGAAGGTCGCGCCGCCCGTCAGGCCCGTCGGGCCACTGGCGTCGTCGAGCACGCCCGACAGATCGTCGGTGAACGTGGCCTGCGTGGGCGCGGCATACGCCACCTGACCGATGTTCTCGACGCGCACGGTGTAGGTCACGACGTCGCCGGGCTCCGCCTGCGCGTGGCTCGAGGTCTTCACGGTGTCGTAGGCGCGGATCGGGGTGATCGTCTCGCAGAGGCCGCACTCGCCGCCGGGACCGGTCGGTGCGACCACGTTCTCGAGGAGGAAGTCGGCGTCCTCGTCGACGGTCGCGTCGACCGTGACGGTGTACTTCACCGTGACGAGGCCTCCCACCGGGAGCTCGCCCTGCCAGCGCAGCTCGGAGTCATCCGCATGCCACGTCGGCGGGTTGTCGCTGGCGCCTTCGACGGTCAGGTCGAACGGCTCGCCGGCCACGTCCAGCACGTCGGTCAGGTCGTCGGTGAAGGACGCGGGGTCGTCGTCGGTGTAGGCGACGGCACCGGTGTTGGTGACCGTGACCGTGTAGACCACGTCCCCACCGGGGGTGACGACGCCGGGCGTCGACGACTTCTCGACGAGGTAGCTGCGCACCGGTGTGTCGGTGGTGCACGCGCCCTCCTCGGTGCAGGCGCCGGTCGTGCTCGTCACCGTGTTCACGAGGTAGTGATCGCCGGCGTCGGGGTCATCGACCGTGAGCGTGTAGCTGATGGTCAGCGTCCCGTCGACCGCGAGCGGCCCCTCCCAGCGCAGCGCGCTGCCCGCCACCGTGGCCTCGCCCTGGTCGGGCGTGATGGTGATGTCGCGGAGGTCGCCGGCATCATCGAGCACGCCGGAGAGGTCGTCGACCACGTCCGCTGGTGCGTCCTCTGTGTACGCGACGGCGCCGGTGTTCCGCACCGTGATGGTGTACGTGACGTCGTCGCCCTCGGTGAGGGAGGTCGCGTCCACCTCCTTCTCGTACTCGAATGAGCGGATCGGCACCTCGGTCGTGCAGCTGCCCTCGGCGGCGCACGAGCCGCCGGGTCCGACCGGGTCGACATCGTTCACGAGGATGTCGTCGTCGGTCTCGCCGTGGGCGACCACGGTGTACCGGATCACCGCCTCACCGCCGATCGGGAGCGCACCCGACCACGTGAGCGTCGAGTCGCCGTCGAAGACCGCGCCACCCTGGAGCACCGTGCCCCAGTCGGCATCGCGCAGGACGTCCGTGAGGTCGTCGCTGAAGCCGGCGGGGTCGGCATCCGTGTAGGCCACGGCACCGGTGTTGCGCACGGTGACGGTGTAGACCACCGTGTCGCCGACCTCGACGACCTCGGGCTGAACCGTCTTCTCGACCGTGAACTCGCGCACGAGCACGGTGGCGTCGCAGTCGCCGTCGGTCGACATCGGCGTGCAGTTGCCGCCGCGGCCGGGCGGGGTCTCGACGCGGTTGTCCATGCGGTGGTCGCCGGCATCCGGGTCGTCCACGTCGACCGTGTAGACGAACGTCACGGTCTGGTCGACGTCGAGCGGACCCGCGGCGACGAGCACGCCGTCCTCGAACGTCACCTGCCAGCCCGAAGGCTGTGAGACGAGCACGGGGCTGCCGGAGTCGCCGAGGGTGTCGGTGAGGTCGTCGCGGATCTCGGCCGCGTTCTCGTCGCCGATGGCCGTTCCGGTGTACGCCTCCGACCCGGTGTTGGTGACCGTGATCGTGTAGGTGAGGTCCTGCTGCCCGGGCTCCACGACGGTGTCGTTGACGGACTTCACAACCTGGTACGACCGAGTCGGGATCTCGACCCAGCATCGCGGGTCGGCGACGTCGAAGTCGGTCGCCGGGTCGCAGTTGCCGCCGGGGCTGTCGGTGCTGGCCCGGTTGAGCAGTCGCTCGTCAGGCTCGGTGGCCGAGGTGATCTGCACCGTGTAGGAGATGACGACGGTGCCGTCACCGACCGGCAGGTCGCCGGCCCACCGGATGGTCTGCGCCGCCGCGTCGTACGTCGCGGTGCCGCCGCCCGAGACGACCTGCAGGTCGTCCAGGTTGGTGGCGTGCTCGAGCACGTCGCCGATGGGGTCCGAGATCGCGGCCTGCGGCTCGCCCGCACCGGCCGGATAGGGCACGTTGCCGGTGTTGCGGACGGTGATCGTGTAGGTCACCGCGTCGCCCACCTCGGCGACGTCCGTGTCAGCCGTCTTGACGAGCTCGTAGGACTGCACGGGCGTCTCGGTCTCGCAGACGGGGTCGGTGGATCCCGTGTCGCAGTTCGCGAGGCCCGTGGGCGTCGTGATGCGGTTCGCCAGCAGATGATCGCCGCGATCGGGGTTGTCGACGAGCACGTCGTACTCGATCGTCACCGTGCCGTCGACCGCCAGCGGGCCCGACCAGTCGAGGACGGAGCCCTGGTAGCGCAGGTCACCCGCCGTCCACGTCACGCTGCCGTCGACGATCTGACCGTCGTCGTCGATCGTCGCGGCGAGCTCGCCGTCGTCGACGATTCCCGCGAACGAGTCGCGGAACGAAGCCGGGAACCCGTCCGTGAACGCCACGCCGCCGGTGTTGGTGACGACGACGCGGTAGTGCACGGTGCCGCCGGGGTTGACGTAGGCAGGGTCGGACGACTTGGCGACGTGGAACTGGGCGATGGGCGTCGACGTGTCGCACAGGCCTTCGCCCGCGCACGATCCACCGGTGCCCGTCGGGGTCACCGTGTTGTTCAGCACCATGCTCTCGGGGTTCGGGTTCTGCTTCACCGCCACCGAGTAGGTGAACGATCGCACCTGCCCGATCGCGAGCGCGCCCGACCATGTGAGGTGGCCGTCCGCGAAGACGGCGCCGCCGGTCGCGCTGCCCGCGACGAAGTCGGCGTCGTCCAGCACATCGGCCAGGTCGTCGTCGAACGACGCCGGGGCCTCGGCCGTGTAGCCGACCTCACCGGTGTTGCGCACCGTGATCGTGTACGTCACGACGTCGCCGCGGACGACGGGCGCCTCGGCCGTCGACTTCTCGACGGTGTACGACTGCACGAGCACCGTGGCTTCGCAGTCGGGGTCGGCGGATCCCTCGGCGCAGTTGCTTCCGGGGGTGTCTGAGACGATCGTGTTCTCGAGCCGGTCGTCGCGCGCGTCTTCGTCCACGCCGGCGGCCTTGACCTGCACGTCGAAGCTGAACGAGGTGGTGGCGCCGACCGCGAGCGGACCGCTCCAGCTCACTCCCGTCGCCGGGTCGAAGGTCACGCCGGGCGACGAGGTGCCGGCCCACGTGGCATCCTTCAGCACGTCCGTCAGCGGGTCGGTCACCGACGCCGCCGCGAAGCCGTTCTCGCCGTAGGCCACCTGTCCGGTGTTGCGGACCTCGACCGTGTACGTCACGGTGCCGCCGGGGTTGATGGTCGACGGCGTCGCCGACTTCGTGAAGTGGATGCCGGGAACCGGGTGCTCGGTCGTGCACGCGGCGCACTCGATGTCGGTGCCCGGAGTGACGACGTTGCGCAGGCGGAAGTCGCCGACCTCGTCGTAGTCCTTCACGACGACCGTGTAGCTGATGGTGACGGTCTCGCCGGGGAAGATGCGATCGTTCGACCACCGCAGCGCGTTTCCGTCGAGGACGGCAGAGCCGGGGTCGCCGTCCTCGGCCGATGTCGTGACGGTGATGCTCTCCTCATCGATGTCGGCGTCGTCGAGCACGGCCGTGAGGTCGTCGACGAAGCTGGGCGACAGGAACGGCGCGGGGCTGTCCTCAGGCTCCGTCACCGCGACGGAGTAGGTGACCCGATCACCGGCCAGGACCGGGGTGCCCGACGCCGGGTCGGAGGTCTTGGTGATCGTCGGCGGAAGCGGCACGACGATGCCCGCGGGGTCGCTGCCCGTCAGCGGCTCGCCCACCGGGGGCGTGACGTTCACGAACGCCTCGTTGATCGTCGTGCCGAGGGCGGCCGGTCCCGCCGTGCAGTCGCGCGACTGCGACGCGCCGGCGGCGAGGGAGGCGACGGTGAACGCGCACTGCGGGAACATCGGGTCCGTCACGGCCACGTCGGTGAGCGTGCCGGTGCCTCGGTTGGTCACGGTGATGCGGTACGGCACCGAGTCGTCGCGGGCGTACTGCGGGAAGTCGCTCGCGTCCTGGGCGTCGTGCCACGCTGAGGCGTCATCAGGGTCGCCGCCCTTCTCGAGCACGTACTTCTTGATCTCGATCTGGTTGCAGTCGGCGATGGTCGTGGTGGCCGACGACTTCATCGGCAGCCCGGTGTGGGCCGCGATGCTGGTCGCGGCGTTGACGATGACCTGTCCGGGCTTGTTGTCGCCGGCGGCCGGCGCCGAGCACTCGGTGCTCGTGGGCGACGCCGTGGTGAAGTGCACGTCGAACGACTGCTGCGCGCCGGGGGCCAGCGCCGGGCCGATCACGCGGATCGCCGTGGCGTCCGCGGGGATGGGCGCATTCGTGCCGCTCAGTGTGACGGCGGTCCATCCCACGGTGTTGCCGGCGATGCTCCCCGGGTTCGTGCCGTTCGACTTCGTCCGCGCATCGTCGCTCAGCGTCGAGGGGTCGGCGGTCGTGTAGAACACGCGCCAGGTGGTGGCGGGCACGCTCACGCGGGTGACCTCGTAGCCGCCGTCGATGTTCGTGCCGTTCTCGTCACCCTTGTACGGGAGGATGTCGATCGTGTCGGTGTAGGCGTTCGAGGACGGATCGAGCGAGTTCAGCGTCATGCGCCAGAACGAGCTGCCGCCCGCGTACGGCACGAACGTGGCGTTCGAGCTCTTGCCGAACGTCGTCGTGCCGTTGTTCGGGACGACGACGGATGCCGAGGCCTGGCGCAGCGCCAGCTCGCGGTTGTCGCCGGGGACGCGCACCTCCGCCGTGTTCGTGAGGGTCGTGCCGGGCGCGACGGTGGCGTTCGCGGGCAGCATCGCCTGATAGGTGATCACCCTCTGGGTGTTCGCCGGCGAGTTCGTGATGGCGAAGGTGAGCTGCTGCCGCCCGCTCACGGTCGCCGAGGTCGGCGTGACGGCGGTGCCGTCGATCTTCGCCGAGCCGGCGACGTACTGCATGCCCGCGGGGAGCAGGTCCACCACGGTCAGGTTGCTGTTCGTCGGCGGGGTCGTCGTGCTGTTCGTCGCAGCGCGCACCGTGTAGGTCACCGGCTGGCCGGGACCGGCGGTCTGCGGGCTGGCCGACTTCGAGATGGTGCCGGTGTTGCCGACGATGCGGAAGACGTCGCGGTAGCCGTTGGTGCCGCCCGCTGCACCGGTGTACGGGCTCCACGGCGTCGCCGTGGCCACACTCCCACTGGTGTGCCCGACGTTGTACCAGGTGTTCGCTGCCGCGGTGACGGTGTTGGGACGGTTGAAGGAGCCGACGGTCCAGCCCTCTTCGAGGATGTTGTTCGGCGCACCGGCGACCCACGGCGTGGCGTTGGCCTTGATGTAGCCGAAGCCGCGGACGAAGACCTGCAACGGCTTGTCGACGGCGGGGTTCCAGGTGACCTTGAGCGCCGTCACATTCGCGGGGAGCGCGACGACGCTCGTGCCGGGGGTGCGGGGGTCGCCCCCCACCACTCCGCCGGCCGGGGTCGCGTTGACCCAGTTGACGGCAGTCGAGTCACACGTGAAAGTGCGCGTGTCGATGTTCGCGGTGGTGTACCAGTAGCGAAGCGTCGACATCTGCTGGTATCCGCCGCGCGCGGCATCCCAGCCCGCTCCGTCCATGTACCGCAGCACGAAGTTGTTGCTCTCGGGAGAAGGGAAGGTGGTGGCGGACTGGTTCATGGTGCAGACGCCGGCGAGGTTGGCGCTTCCCGGTCCGCGATAGTCGTTCCACGCCAGGCTGTTGGCCTGCATGTACAGGGGCAGGGCGGTGCCGCCTGCGCCGGGCGTCCAGGTCGATCCCGTCCCCGCCGACACGAAGAGCTGGTCATCCCATGCGGAGCGCGAGGATGCGGGCGTGCCCGCCCAGTGATTGCTGAAGTCTCCCTGCGTGTAGAGCGTGATCGCGTCAGTGTTGTTCGCGGTCGGGTCGGCCGTGGTCTGCGTCGTGCCGGGATACGTCCACGCCGGAGCGTTCGCGGTGAAGTTGAACGTCTGCGTGACCGTCACCGGCGACGGGTGCGACAGGATCAGCGCGCCGGATGCGATGTAGTTCTTGCCGGCCGGCAGGTTCTGACCCTTCGAGTCCTTCACCGGAATCTTGGTGAGGCTGTAGTCGATGCCGGTGAGGGTGACCCGGTACTGCGTCGCGTTGAGCTTCGTGATCGTGCAGCCTCCGGGGAACGCTGCGCGGTCGGCGCGGTTGGTCGCCGAGAACGGGATGCCGGCGGCCACCTCGCCGTTGACGGGCCGGCACTCCTCCGGGGTGATGAGGTTCGGGTTCGCGCCGGTCGTCGACGTCGCGACGTTCAGGATGAACGAGTAGTTGGCCGGTCCCGGGCGGCTGCCGACGTTCGCGGCGACAGCCCAGTCCACGATCATGTACTGACGCTCCGCGGCACCCTCGAAGTACCGGGTGCGCTGGCCGCCCTCCGCCGGGTTGCTCGACGGCGTGGAGATGACCAGATCCATGCCGTAGTTGTAGGTCACGGGCAGGGGCGTCTGGCTGGCGACCGCCGACGGCGCCGCCGCCTGGTCGGAGCTGACCGAACCCGACGCCGAGAGCGGCTGGCCGTCCACACTCGTGGCACGGATGGGCGTCTGGAGGACGGTCGCCGTCCCTGACTTGACCGTGCCGACGTTGCAGACGAGGGTCACACCGTCGGCCGAGAGCGACGACACCGGGGTGACACCGGTGGTCTTGCAGACCGTGGGGATGCTGGCGAACTTTCCGTTGCTCGCCGTCAGCGTCGCCGTGACGTTGGTGACGTCCTGGTTCGTCTCGGGCTGCTCGGCGTCATTCGTGTTGATGTGCCACTCGGCGATGACCGGGTTGCCGTACAGGACGCTGGTGGGGACCGGCGCCGCCCAGTTCGCCGTGATCTCGTGTTCGGCGACGATCGCGGCGTTCGCCGTGGCGGCCATGCCCGAGACGACCATGAGGACCGCGGCCACTGTGGCCGTCGTCGCTTTGCCGACCCTCCGCGCCGCGCGTCCCATTCGTGTGCCGATACCAGCGCGCCGACGACTCGCCATGCCGCTCTCCCCCGAGTTCTCGCGCGAACACAGAGCACGTTCGCGGATGGAATCACCGCCCTCGAGGCGCAACGCTGTCGAGGGACTTCGGGCGTGACGCTAGCGAAGATGAGAGGGCCCTCATCTGAATTTCACCCGGTCGTTCACCCGTTGGGCGACACCGGCTCGAACGGCGGCGTATCGGGGCTCAGCGGAGGAGAGGTCCCACCGGGTGGCGGCGCGGACGCCGTCGGGCGTCGGTCAGTCGGCGCGCTCGTCCTTCGGGCCGGGGCCTTCGTCCCCCGCCTCGATGGGGGTGCGGGGCCGCCACACGACGACCTCGGTGGCGCGGCGCACGCGGGTGCCGTGACGCAGCGTCACGACCGAGCCGGTCGAGCCGGCGGCGAACACGCGCGCGCCCGGCCTCTTCTCGAGCTCGGCGCGCACGCGCTCTTCGAGGTCGCGGACGCGGCCGTGCAGCTCGTGCACCCGGGCCTCGAGCTCGAGGATGCGCGTGATGGCGGGCAGGCCGATGCCGTCCGACGACATGCGGGCGACCTCGCGCAGCTGCTCGACATGGCGCAGCGAGTAGCGACGCGAGCCGCCCTGGGTGCGGGCCGGCACCACGAGGCCCAGCCGGTCATACTGCCGGAGGGTCTGCGGGTGCATGCCCGACAGCTCGGCAGCGACGGCGATCGCGAAGATGGGCGCGTCGGCGTCGATCTCTCGTTCTTCAGCCATCTGCCTCACCTCTTCTCTGGCGCTGTTCCCCTGTCACGAATCGTGGGAGCTCCCGACAGATTGTGACAGGGGAGCAGGCGCGTGACCGCTATCCCCGCGCCTTGGCCATCATGTCGGCGCGCGGGTTCTCTTTCGGCTCCAGGCTCTGGAACCGCTCCAGCGCTTCGCGCGCGGCGTCGTCGAGGTGCGACGGCACCGCGACCTGCACCTCCGCGAGGAGGTCGCCGGTGCCCTTCGTGGTCTCGACGCCGCGGCCCTTGACGCGCAGCACGCGACCCGACGGCGTCCCGGGCGCGACGCGCAGCTTGACGGGGTCGCCGCCGAGCGTCGGCACCTCGATGGTGGCGCCCAGCGCCGCCTCGGTGAACGTGACCGGAACCGTGACACGCAGGTTCAGGCCATCGCGCGTGAAGACGGGGTGCGGGCGCACCGTGATCTGCACGACGATGTCGCCGGACTCGCCCCCGTCGGGCGACGGACGCCCGCGGCCGCGCAGCCGGATCTTCTGCCCGTCGGCCACGCCGGCAGGGATCTTCACCTTGAACGGCTTGCCGTCCTCGCCCTGCAGCGTGATCGTCTCGCCCTTGGTCGCGGTGACGAAGTCGATCGTCGTGCGCGCGGTGACGTCGGCGCCACGGGTGGGGCCGCCGTAGCCGCGGAACCCGCCGGTCGACTGACCGAAGCGTCCCGAGCCGAAGCTGCCGCCCTGCTGCTGGTTGAACATGGCGAAGATGTCATCGAAGTCCTGCGCCTGCTGGCGGCCGCCACGGCCCTGGTTGAACATCGAGAAGACGTCCTCGAAGCCGCCCGCGCCGCCCTGGCCGCCCGCCGTGAAGCGCGCCCCCGAGCCCATGGCCCGGATCTGGTCGTACTCCTGGCGCTGCTCGGCGTCCGAGAGCACCGAGTAGGCCTCGCTGATCTCTTTGAACTTCGCCTCGGCCGCCGCATCGCCCTGGTTGGAGTCGGGGTGGTACTTGCGGGCGAGCTTGCGGTACGTCTTCTTCAGGTCCGCATCGCTGACGTCCTTCGAGACACCGAGCACCGAGTAGAAGTCCTTGTCGAACCAGTCCTGACTGGCCATGGATCCTCCTCGGGCTTACTCGGCGGGAACGGCGACGACGACCTTCGCCGGACGCAGCTCCACCGAGCCCAGGCGGTAGCCGATCTCGACGACCTCGATGATCGTCTGCTCGGTCGCTCCCGGCGTCGGCACCTGGAAGATCGCCTCGTGCTGCTGCGGGTCGAACACCTCGCCGGCCTCGCCGTAGGTCGTCAGACCGATGCGCTCGGCCACGCCGCGCAGCTTCTCGGCGATCGCGGCGAACGCCGAGCCCGCCTCGAGGTCGCCGTGCTTCTCGGCGCGGTCGAGGTCGTCGAGCACCGGCAGCAGGCCCTTGGCGACCGCTCCCTGGGCGCGCTCGATCTCGACCTCGCGCTGCTCTTCGGTGCGACGCCGGTAGTTGGCATACTCGGCCTGCAGCCGCTTGAGGTCGGTCAGCAGCGCCGACTCGAGGTCGGCGAGCACCGCGTCCTCCGCGGCGGCATCGGCGTTCTGCTCAGCGCCCAGGATGTCGTCGACGGTCAGCTCGTCGTCTCCGGTCCCTGCGTCTGTCGAAGGGCCCTCCTGCGGGTCGGACCCGGAGGCGTTCGCCTCCGGGTCCTCGCCGCCGGGGACCTCGTTCTCGAAGTCCTTGTCGGCCATGGTTACTTCGTCTCGTCCTCGTCGATGACCTCGGCGTCGACGACGTCCTCGTCAGGGTTCGACGAACCCTGGCCGTCGCCCGACGCGCCGGGACCGGCATCCTGAGCAGACTGCGAAGCCTGGTTCGAGGCGTAGATCGCCTCACCGAGCTTGCCCTGGCTCTGGTTGAGCTTGTCGAACGCGGTCTTCACGGCCTCATCGTCCTCGCCGGCCAGCGCCGTCTTGAGCGCGTCGACGTCGCCCTGGACCTCGGACTTGACGTCCTCGGGCAGCTTGTCGTCGTTCTCTTTGATGAGCTTCTCGATCGAGTACGCGAGCGTCTCGGCCTGGTTGCGCACCTCGGCGGCCTCGCGGCGCTTCTTGTCGTCGGCGGCGTGCTCCTCGGCCTCGCGCACCATGCGCTCGATGTCCTCCTTCGCGAGCGACGAGCCGCCCGTGATGGTCATCGACTGCTCCTTGCCGGTGCCCTTGTCCTTGGCGGACACGTGCACGATGCCGTTGGCGTCGATGTCGAAGGTGACCTCGACCTGCGGGATGCCGCGCGGAGCCGGCGCGATGCCGGTCAGCTCGAACGTGCCCAGCGGCTTGTTGTCGCGCGTGAACTCGCGCTCGCCCTGGAAGACCTGGATCGCGACCGACGGCTGGTTGTCGTCGGCGGTCGTGAAGGTCTCGCTGCGCTTGGTCGGGATGGCGGTGTTGCGCTCGATGAGCTTCGTCATGATGCCGCCCTTGGTCTCGATGCCGAGGCTCAGCGGGGTGACGTCGATGAGCAGGACGTCCTTGCGCTCGCCCTTCAGCACACCGGCCTGCAGGGCCGCGCCGACGGCGACGACCTCATCCGGGTTGACGCCCTTGTTGGCGTCCTTGCCGGTCTCGCGCTTGACGAGCTCGGCGACCGCGGGCATGCGCGTCGAGCCGCCGACGAGGACGACGTGGTCGATGTCGCCGACCTTGATGCCGGCCTCGCGGATGACGTCCTCGAAGGGCTTCTTGGTGCGGTCGAGCAGGTCCTTGGTGAGGTCCTCGAACTTGGCGCGCGTGATCGTCTCGCTCAGCGACACGGGGCCCGAGTCGGTGAGCGACAGATACGGCAGGTTGACGCTCGTCGAGGTCGACGACGACAGCTCCTTCTTCGCCTGCTCGGCGGCCTCCTTGAGGCGCTGCAGCGCGATCTTGTCGCCCGAGACGTCGACACCCGTGGTGTCCTTGAACTGCTTGATCAGGTAGTCGACGAGGCGCTGGTCCCAGTCGTCGCCGCCGAGGCGGTTGTCGCCGGCGGTGGCGCGCACCTGGATGGTCGAGAAGTCGTCGTCCTTGCCCACTTCGAGCAGCGAGACGTCGAACGTGCCGCCACCGAGGTCGAAGACGAGGATGAGCTCGTCCTCCTTGCCGCGGTCCAGGCCGTAGGCGAGGGCCGCCGCGGTGGGCTCGTTGATGATGCGCAGGACGTTCAGGCCCGCGATCTCGCCGGCCTCCTTGGTGGCCTGGCGCTCGGCGTCGTTGAAGTACGCGGGGACCGTGATGACGGCGTCGGTGACGGTGTCGCCGAGGTACTCCTCCGCGTCGCGCTTCAGCTTCTGCAGGATGCGGGCGGAGATCTCCTGCGGCGTCCACTTCTTGCCGTCGACGTCGAAGCTCCAGTCGGTGCCCATGTGGCGCTTGACCGACGAGACGGTGCGGTCGACGTTGGTGACGGCCTGGCGCTTGGCGGTCTCGCCGACGAGCACCTCGCCGTCCTTGGTGAACGCGACGACCGACGGGGTCGTGCGGAAGCCCTCGGCGTTCGCGATGACCTTGGGCTCGCCGCCCTCGAGGACGCTCACGACCGAGTTGGTCGTACCCAGGTCGATTCCCACAGCACGTGCCATGTTGTTCTCTCCTTCTGTTGGACGGCGGCGGATGCCGCCACCCGGGGTTGATCGGAAGTCTGCTCACGACCCGACAGAGGTTGAGTCGCGATGGCTCAACCATAAACCCGGGGTGCGACATCCGTCAAGTCAAAGTTGATACAGCGCGACTCAAGTTCACCTGTGACAGGCTGCCGTCATGGCTGTCTTCGACCATCTGGGCATCACCGTGGATGACCTCCAGCGCGGCATCGCGCGGTACGACCCGATCATGCGGGCCCTCGGGTTCGAGCGCACCGACGCCGACGCCAGCGTCTCGTGGTGGACCGAGGGCGAGGTCGAGCTCATCCTGTTCCCCGCCCGCGAGCCCGGCACCGGCCCGCATCGGCACGGCCGCGTGGGCTGGCAGCACCTCGCCTTCGCGGTCGACTCGCGCGACGAGGTGGACCGCCTGCACGCGATCGCGATGGATGCCGGCTGGACCGCCGTGCGCGAGCCCAAGCTCTACCCGCGCTTCAACGACCGCTACTACGCGTCGTTCGTCGAGGACGACGACGGCATCCGCCTCGAGTTCATGCACAATCCTCCGCGCGAGGCGGCGGCCGCCGACAGGATGGGGGCATGAGCCTCGACTGGGACTTCCGCCCGCTGCGCGGCGAGCGCGTCACGCTCGACCTGCTTCGTCCCGACGACCTCGACGACCTCGCCGAGATGCAGGGCGATCCCGAGGTCTGCCGGTACCTGCTGTACGAGGCGCGGTCGCGCGAGCAGGTGGCCGAGATCCTGGAACAGGATGCCGCGGCCACCCGTCTCGCCGGCAAGGGCGACTACCTCCAACCGGCGATCCGCTCCGAGTCCGGGCGATTCGTGGGCACGATGTACTTCGAGCTGCACAGCGTCGAGGACCGCACCGCCGAGATCGGTTGGATCCTCGCGCCGCACGCGCAGGGCCGCGGCTACGCCACGGAAGCCGCGCGCCTGCTGCTGGGCCTGGCGTTCGACGAGCTCGGACTGCACCGCGTGTACGCCGAGCTCGACCCGCGCAACACCGCGTCGGTGCGCCTGTGCGAACGGCTCGGGATGCGGCACGAGGGCCACTTCGTCGAGCACATGTGGCTCAAGGGCGAGTGGACCGACACCGGCCACTACGCGCTGCTGGAGCGCGAATGGCAGGCCGCACGCGGCTCGGAGATCTCGCCCCGCTCGGACGTCCGACCCGGAACGCTCGGGGTCAGGCGATCTCTGCGAGCCGACGTCGCTCACCCCGCGTCAGATCGAGTGGGCGAGCGTCTGCAGTCCGATCACGGCGAAGCCGAGGGCGACGAGGATGCCGAGCACCAGGAGCTGCTTCGCCCAGGTCAGACGCGAGCGGCGCACGGCGAACCAGCCGATCACGCCGAGGGTCACGATGTAGACGATCGCGGCGGCGCGGAGTGCGGCATCCACCGGCATCACGTCGATCCACGCGAGCAGGAGCAGGATGCCCGGGGTGATGACCGTGCTGATCGCACCGCCCGCGACCCGCAGCAGGATGGCGAGGTCGCCGCCCACGGGGAACGTCTGGTGGACCGCGAGGTGTGAGATGACATCGGACACGAAGCCGGCGGCGGTGATGCCGAGCACGCCGAGGATCACCGCGAAGAACGCGTGCTCGGGATCGGCGTGGTCGTTGGCGGCGACGACGAGCACGATCGCGAGCCCGGTGAAGGTCGCGTACACGCGCTCCTTGAAGTACATGACGTACGCCTCGGGACCTCCGTCGAGTTCCTCGAGGTGGGCGCGCGCACGCGCCGAACGCCCCCGGCGTCGGCGCGCGGGCTGATCCGGGGCGACGCTGTGGGTGTCGTCCGACATGACACACCTCCCGCCTGCCGGGAGCCTACCGCCGCGGCGGTGCCCGCCGGTGTCGTCCACCTGCCCGACACCCGGCGTTCTTCCGGCGGCGGCACAGTTCGCGCATGAACACACGACTCCCCCTGGCGGCGGGCGCGGCGATGGCCGCGTGCGCCCTCGTCCTCGCCGCGGCGCCGCGTGCGGCATCCGCTCAGCCCTCAGAGAAGAAGCCCGTCCCGCACGCGACGGTCACCACCGACAACGAGACCCCGGCCCTGTACGACGACGAGGCAGGCGGCTCGGCGGTCGGCGACGACCCCGCCATCTGGGTGCACCCCCAGGACCCCGCGGCGTCGATCGTGATCGTCACCGCGAAGGAGGGCGGTCTGCGCGTCTACGACCTCGACGACGAAGAGGTGCAGTCCCTGGCCGCGACGCCGGCGCCGCGCGCCGACGGCGTCGCGGGTCGCTATAACAACGTCGACATCGCATACGACGTGCCCTTGAACGGCAGTCAGGTGGACGTCGCAGTCGTCTCGGATCGGTACAACGACCAGCTCCGCTTCTTCACGATCGATCCCGCGGGCGCGGATGCCGCGACCCCGCTCGTGGAGGTCACCGCGGCCGACCAGCCCTTCCTGTTCAGCCCCGACCGCGACACGGTCGCCGAAGACCACACGGCGTACGGCCTCGCCGTCTGGCAGCCGGCGGGCGGCGCTGACTACGCCGTCGTGACGCAGGAAGGAGCACCCACGCTCGCTACGGCGCGCATCGTCGAGACCGGCGGCGGACTCGGCTACACCGAGGTGCGGTCGACCGTCATGCCCTCGTCGTTCCCGCTTCGCGACGGCACGACGTGGAACCCGTGCGAGGAGCCGGGCACTGGCCCTCAGCTGGAAGGGCTCAGCGTCGACCAGCGCACCGGCGTCCTCTACGCCGCACAGGAGGACGTGGGGCTCTGGCGTGTGCCGCTCCCGTTCGGTGAGGGCCAGCCGTCGCTCGTCGACACGGTGAAGGACTTCGGCGTGCATGATGTGTACGACCCGCAGACCGAGGAGTGCGTGCCCGTCGACCCCGACGACGAGGGCTTCGGCGGCGACGCGCTCGAAGCCGACGCCGAGGGGGTCGACATCTACTACGCCACCGGCGCCACCGGCTACATCGTGGTGTCGAGCCAGGGCGACGACACGTTCGCCGTCTACCGCACGCAGGGACGCAACGACCTCGTGGGCACCTTCCGCGTCGCGGGCATCGACGGCGTCGACGACGTCAACGGCTCGGACGGCCTCGCCATCACGAACCGCCCCGTGGACGGCCACCCGCACGGGCTGCTGGTCACGCACGACGAGCCCGAGACCGGCACCGACGTCGACCCCGGTCGCGAGGATGCCACGGGCTTCTCGTACGTCGACTGGGCCGAGGTCGCCGATGCGCTGGGGCTGCGGGTCAGCACCGCAGCGGCGAACGACCCTCGCCTGCGCTGACTCGCACCACGCGACGGGCGTACACGACGGCGGCGGCTCCACGAGCCGCCGCCGTCGATGGCGTGTACCCCAGGTCCACGTGACGTGCGCGTCGGGTGAACGGGCTCGTCGACAGCCGCCCCAGACGGCTGTCCCCGCTCGCACGCTACCGAAGACGCGCCGCGAGGGCACGGGTTCGAGGCCTATTGGGGACCTAGGTCCCCACCCGGGTCATTCGCCGTTGAGGTAGCGCACCACCGCCTGCACGCGACGGTGGCTGTCGGCATCGGGCGGAAGGCCGAGGGTGTCGTAGATGCGCGACACGTGCTGCACCACCGCCTTCTCGGTGAGGAAGAGCCGCGCTGCGATGGCGGCGTTGCTGCGCCCCTCGGCGACGAGCGCCAGCACCTCCTGCTGCCGGGCGGTGAGCCCGCCGATCCGGGACTCGGAGTGCCGCGCCCGCCCGACCATCACGGCGACCACGTCGGGATCCAGGGCGGTGCCGCCGGCCCGGACGCGTTCGAGGTCGTCGAGGAACGAGCCGATGTCGGCGATACGCTGCTTGAGCAGGTAGCCGACGCCGCCCGCGCCGTCCGCGACCAGCTCCTGCGCGTAGCGGCGCTGGACGTGCTGCGACAGCACCACCACGGCCGTCCCGGGGTGCTCGCGACGGATCCGCAGCGCCGCTTCGAACCCCTCGGCGGTGCGGGTGGGCGGCATGCGGATGTCGGTGACCACGAGATCCGGAGAAGTGCGCGCGACGGCATCCATCAGCTCATCTGCGTCGCCGACGGCGGCGACGACATCGTGACCGCCGTCGCGGAGCACCAGTTCGATGCCGCGGCGCAGGAGCGTCTCGTCCTCGGCGATCGCTACGCGCATGGCACCTCCGCTCGCACGTGCGTGCCGTGGCCGCGCAGACTCGTCACCGAGAGGGTCCCGCCGATGGCCTCGACGCGGTCGGCGAGCCCGCGCAGGCCGGTCCCGGCATCCATCGACGCCCCGCCGACGCCGTCGTCCTCGACATCGAGCCGCAGGCGTCCGTCGCGCCGCACGAGGCGGACGCGGGCGACCGACGCCCGCGCGTGCTTGACCACGTTGGCGAGCGCCTCGGTGAGCACGAAGTACGTCGTCGCCTCGACGAGGTCGCCGAGCGCCCCGCCCGACAGATCGGCCTCGAAGCGCGTCGGGATGGGCATGCGGTCGGCGAGGTCCTCGGCGGCCGCCTCGAGACCGCGCTCGATCAGTGCCGCCGGGACCAGCGCGCTCACGAGCGCACGCAGGTCCGCCGCGGCCGTGTCGATGTCGATGCGCAGACGGGTCGCCCGCTGGGCGACGGCATCGGCCGGCGCCGCCGCGATCTGCTGCGCCTCCAGCGCCAGCAGCACCAGCTGCACCTGCAGGCCGTCGTGCAGGTCGCGCGCGACGCGGCGGCGCTCGCGGTCGCTCGCCTCGACCAGACGCTCACGCGACCGCAGCAGCGCTCGTCTGCTGGCCCGCAGCTCGGCGGTCAGGCGCTCGCGGTCGACCTCGATGGCCACGACGCTGCCGGCCGCGCTGACGCGGTCGGCATCCGAGACGAGGGCGGCGTCGTACTCGATCGCGCCGATCTCGCGCCCGTCGAGCACGACCGGCTGCCATCCGCGGCGCGGATCCGAGCGCGCCGCGTCATCGGCCGGATGCCCCTCGGCGTCGACGAACGCATCGTGATCGTCGGTGCGGAAGTACAGGCGCAGCGACGGGTCGCCCAGCGCCCGCTCCAGTGCGGTCGCGAGCGGCTCGCGCGTCTGTCCGCCGGCTCCGAGCCACGCGACGAGCTCCTCGAGCTCGCCGGTCCGGGCGAAGCCGCCGCGGACGGTGCCGAGGGCGAACGCGATCGGGATGCCGGCGATCACGGCGAGCTGCGCGAACCCGCGGAACGTGGGGTCGATGAGCAGCACCCGGTCCATCACGATCGCGATGAGCGGCATGAACAGCACCGTGAAGATGCCGTACGAGAAGAGGGGGACGAGGACGCGCCGGTGCGCGGCATCCGCCCGGCGAAGTCGCCCCCACAGGACCAGGGCGACCACGATCATCAGCGCCGTGGCGACGATGGTCTGCAGGAGGCTGAAGAAGGCGGCCGCGCGCGGCAGGTGGGCGATCGCGAACGGCGGGAAGGGACCGTCCTGGTCGAGCAGGTACAACGGCGCCTGCAGCACGAGGCACACCGCGTACGTCGCGACCACGAGCAGCACCGAGAGCCTGTCGGGCAGCCGGCCCGTGGGGAACGCCAGCAGCAGATGCACGATCGCCGCGACCATGAGCGTCGCGCACACCGATCCGATCGCCACGAGCGCCGGCACCTCGGTGTTGAAGAGACTGCCGGCGTACACCGCGAGACCGGCCACCACGATCAGCAGTCCCATCCCGCTGCGCGGGCGGCGCACCCACGCCACGAGGCCGGCAACCACGTAGATCACGAAGATCGCCGGCAGCACCAGCAGCGGCAGGTTGGCCGGATCGCCGAGCGGCAGCAACGCGAGCAGCAGCACCGTCAGCATCGCAGACAGCCCCGCCACGAGCGCGAGTGCGCGCCCGAGCGATCGCGAGAGGCCCGAGCGCGCGGGCGGCACCGTCGTCATCGGACTGCTCCCCCCGCTCGTGTCCCTTCATCATGCCGCCCGCGTGGCGATGACGCCCTGGGCGACCTGGATACAGTGAGAGTGCCGACGGGTCCCACGCCCTGACTGACAGACGTACGAACGAGGACATCGATATGCGGGGCAGACAGAAGCTCGTCGGGGCAGGTGCGCTGATCGCGGCCGCCATGTTCACGGGGTGCGCGCCGCAGAGCACGGCCGACAGGGGTCTCACGGAGTTCCTGTCGGACATCCCCGCCGTGCAGGGCGTTCAGGGCTCGTACATCGCCTTCAGCAGTGCCTCGCAGGCGGAAGGGATGGACAGCCGGCAGGCCGAGTCGGTGCGGTACATCGGCCTCGGCGACCTCGCTCCGCAGGCACTCGGATCGGAACTCGGCGTGGACGTGGACGCCGCAGAGGCCTTCGTCACCGTGGGGAGGATCCCGCAGTCCGTGACGCTGGTCGCCGGGGGCCAGACCGCGGACAGCGTGGGCAGCGCTGCCACGCGATCGGGATGGGAGACCACCGACGACAGCGGCGTTCTCGTCAGTGCGGGCTCGCACGTCGCTTCACTCGCCTCGGCGGCGACCTTCGTTCACGCCGACGGGGACTCGGTCGTCTTCTCGGGTCCGGACGTCGACCTGCGGACGCGGGGCGAGGACGATCCGGTGACGCTCGCCGAGGATCCGAGCGTCGTCGCCTTGGCCGGCTGCCTGGGCGACGTCGCGGCGGCGCTGATCTTCGTGGACGACGTCCGGACGCCGTACGCGGTCGGTGTGCGAGGCGATGCCCACGCGACGAACGTGATGTGCGTCGTGGGGGCGGACGACACGCGCGCAGAGGCGATCGCCTCGGCGATCGACGGTGGGCGGACGCCGTCGGGGCGTCCGTACTCAGAGCTCCTCGAGGGCTCCGAGGTCGCGCACCAGGGAGGAGACGTGCTCCGCGTCACCGCCACACCGGCGGACGGCACGGCCGCAGGGGTGCTGCTGCAGATGGCGATGCGCGGCGAGCTGCCGGGCACGGACGCCGAATAGGAGCCGCATGCCGACCTCTCGACGAACTCTGGCACTGGGGCTGGCAGCGGCGCTGACCTGCGGGCTGACGGCGTGCACGGTCACGATCGAACCACCCGACCCGGGCGTGACCGACGTCGCGCCGGGCTCCGGCATGCCCACGATCGACGAGATCGTGGCGGGAGCGCCGATGGAGTGGGACGTCACGGCGGCGATCCCCTCGCCGTCCGTCGGGCTCGGCACGACCATGGCCGTGGTGTCGCGCGCCGACGGCGAGCTGATCCCCGTCACCCTTGAGACTCCCGCGGGCAGCTGGAGCGCACAGGCGGAGCAGGTCTCGGTGACACCGCGTGACGGCCGCGTCGACACCGTCAACGTCTTCGTCGAGGTCAACGGCGGCGACGCGGCGCGCGACGAGCTCATCGCCGCGGCTGACGTCCTCGGGTTCAGCGTCGAAGAGATCGAGCGGTGGCGGAGTGAGCTGGCGTCCGCGCTGGAGCCGTCCCGCGCCGGGGAGCCGCGCGTGCGCACCGGTCTGCGCGGCAGCTCCGGCCACCTCGCGACCTCCGTGCAGATCAGTCACGCACCGGGTCCGGGCGGCGACGAGAGCATCCGGCTCTGGTACGCCGTCGACGCGGACGAGGCACGGGCGCCGGAGCCGTCGACCTCGGCGACCGGTCAGTAGCTACCGGCCCGGGCGGTCAGAATCCGACGTTCAGGGCGTCGCCGAACGGAATCCGGCTGATCTTGATGAGCCCGACCGCGAGCGCGCAGACCGGGACGGTCACGGCGAGGATGATCCAGGCCGGCTGCTGCCCGTTGATCAACAGCCAGACGGCTGCCGCGCCGAACAGCAGCGTGAGGCTGGCCGACAGCCAGAACAGCACTGCTCCGATCAGTGCGACCAGCGGGCGCTGCTTGCGCGATGTCAAGGCGTGTTCCTTTCTCGTCCGGCACGAACTCCTCTCATCATGCCGCGAACGAAGAGGGGATGCCGCGACCCGGGCGGGCACCGGCTCCAGTAGCCTGGCCACGCGCCACGCCGAGGTGACGCGCTGCGGCGGCACCCGCCGTTCACCGAAGGGCCCTACTTTGAGCGACATGAGCTCCCCCGCACCCGACCCCGAGACGCAGCGCGTCACGCGCCCGTCCGAACCCGTGCTGTCGACGGCGGCGCTGGACACCGGCGCCCTCTCGGACGCACCGGTGCCGCGCCGCCGCGTGCTGGCATGGGCGCTGTGGGACTGGGCCACGCAGCCGTTCAACACGGTGCTGCTCACGTTCGTGTGGGTGCCGAGCTTCCTGGTGTCGCCGTTCTTCCTCGACCCAGCCGTGGCTGCGTCAGGCATCGTCGACGGCGAGAAGATCGACTGCGACACCGGCGCGAACGCGGTGACCGAGTACTGTCACGCCCTCGGTGCGCTCGATGCGAATCTGGGCTGGGGCATCATGGCCGCCGGCATCCTGATCGCCCTGCTCGCGCCCGTCCTCGGCCAGCGCGCCGACGCGACCGGACACCGCAAGCTCATGCTCGGCATCTTCACGGGCCTGCTGATCCTGTGCCAGCTCGGCATGGCCTTCGTGGGCGGCACGGCCGACCTCTTCTGGTTCGGGGTGGCGATGATCGCGTTCGGCAGTGTCGTCGGCGAGATCGCCGGCGCCAACTACAACGCCCTGCTCGTCTCGGTGTCGACGCCGAAGACCGTCGGACGGGTCTCGGGGCTCGGATGGGGCTTCGGCTACCTCGGCGGCATCGTGGCGCTCGCGATCGTCGTGGGGCTCATCCTCGGCGGCGTCCTGGACGGCACGCAGGGCATCACGTTCCAGTTCATCGCCGCCGGTGCGACGGTCTGGACGCTCCTCTTCTCGATCCCGATCTTCCGGAGCGTGCCCGAGCCGCCGCCCAGCGCCGACACCAAGAAGGTCAACTTCTTCGAGGGCTACGTCGAGCTCGTCCGCTCGGTCATCCGGCTGTGGCGCGAGAGCCGCCCCACCTTCTGGTTCCTGCTGGCGTCGGCCGTGTACCGCGACGGCCTGGCCGCCGTCTTCACCTTCGGCTCGGTGATCGCCGCACGCGTCTTCGGCTTCGGCTTCACCGACCTCGTGATCTTCGGCATCGTCCTGAACCTCGTCGCCGGCCTCTCGACGATCTTCGTGGGACGCCTCGACGACCGCTTCGGCCCCAAGCCCGTCATCCTGGCCGCGATCGGCGGCATCATCGCGTGCTGCCTCGCCGTGTTCCTCGGCGCCGGTGCGGGCCGCGCGCTGTTCTGGGTCGCCGGCATCGTCCTCGCCGCGCTCGTCGGACCCGCGCAGGCCGCATCCCGCTCGTTCCTCGCGCGCGTCACCCCGGCCGGCCGCGAGGGCGAGATCTTCGGCCTCTACGCCACGACCGGACGCGCGGCCAGCTGGATGGCGGCGCTGCTGTGGGGCGTGTTCATCGCGGCGGCCGCCAACCAGACGCTGTACGGAATCCTGGCGATCGCGCTGGTGCTCGCCGTCGGCTTCGTGCTGCTCGTCTTCGTGAAGGCGCCGCCGCGGGTCGCCGCCGACGCCTGACGCAGATCGCCCGGGCGGCCGGATCTCGCCGGGCCCGGCATCCGATAATCTCGCTTCGGGGATTCTTCACCGATGCGATTGGGGGCGGTCGCGCGTTTCCCTGCGCCGAGCCCACCCCCGAAAGGCACCGTGTCCGCCACCCTCACCGAGAGCCGCCGTGCGGCGAGGCATCGCCGCGCACTCGGCTACTGGGCGGTGCTGCTCTCGCTCACGCTGTCGCTGTGGGTCGGGGCGCAGGTCGTCCCGCACGACTGGGTGCACCGGCCCGCGCTGTTCGTCCACCTCGCCTCCGTGATCGTGGGGCTCGGCTCGGCGGTGCTGCTGGAGATGAGCGGGCTGCTGTGGATGCTGCGCCGCACGCAGCTCGAAGACCTGCGCCGCGTCGAACGCACAGTGAGCGCGATGGCGTGGCTGGGCATCGCCGGGCTGTTCTTCTCGGGTGCGTTCCTGCAGCCCGACCTCACCAATCCGCTCACCGACCTCAAGATGCTGGCCGTGCTCGTGGCGGCGATGAACGGCGTCGCGATGACGCGGCTGACCGACGAGCTCGCGCGCCTCCCCGGCCGCGTGCGGTTCTCGATGCTGCCCGCCCGGCTGCGGCTGTGGTGCGTGTGGAGCGCCATCGTCTCGCAGGTCGGCTGGTGGACCGCCGTGCTGATCGGGATGCTGAACACCGCCTCCGGGTGATCTCACAGCGTGCACGCACTCGCCTCGCGGCACGTTCGTCGTTAGGCTGTGGCTTTACCGGACGACCCGGCCGGTAACCCCCCGATCGGCCTCACGGCCAGACCCGACTTCGAGGAAGCCTCCATGCGCGATCGCACGCGCGGTGACGAGGACGCGCCCGGACCTCGCCGCGGCCAGTCCTCGCCGCCCCCGACGGCGGCGTTGCCGACCTCTTCCGTCCCCGAATCGTCGGCTGCGCGGGTTCCCTCCTCGACCGTTCCCGCCGGGGCGAAGCCGGGCCGCCCGACCGCGATGGACGTGCGTCGCGAGCGCCGCCGCAAGCGCCGCAAGCAGATCATGCTGTGGACCACCGTGGCCGGCATCGTCGTGCTGGTCGGCTCGATCGGCACCGTGTCGTACGCGATCGTCTCGAACCTCGCCGGCTCCGGGACGGCCGCCGCCGCCGACCCGCCTCCCGCCGCACCGGCCGTCGTCAAGCCCATCGTGTTCCCCGAGGACGAGCCGGCCGCCACCGCGGGCGCCGAGCCGTGCGTCGCCGTCCGCGTGCTGTCGTCGTACGAGAACGCCGAGATGGTCGAGAACCTCGCGAGCGCCTACAACGCCCAGCCCCGCAACGTCGCCGGGTCGTGCGTCACCGTGACCGCGAGCAAGGAGAAGTCGGGCGCGGCCGCCGCCGTCGTGGCAGCCGGCTTCCCGAACTCCCCCGACGACCAGAAGCCCACCGTGTGGCTGCCCGACTCGTCGACCTGGGTCGACGTCGCGCAGTCCGAAGGCGCGACGGCCATCGCGAAGGAGGGGACGAGCGTCGCGATCTCGAACATCGTGCTGGCGATGCCCAAGCCCCTCGCCCAGGCGATCGGCTGGTCGTCCGAGGCCCCGACCTGGTCGGCCGTGTTCGAAGCCGCCGGGGATGCCGACCTGTGGAGCGGCCTCGGCCACCCCGAGTGGGGAGCCTTCAAGCTCGGAAAGACGAGCCCGCTCGTGGCCACCTCGGGCGAAGCGGCGATGTACGCCTCGTACGGGACCGCCGCCGGCTCGATCGCCGACCTCACCGCCGCCGAGGTGGAGGACCCGGCCGTGCAGGCCACCGTCCACGAGAACGAGACCTCCACGAGCCACTACATGGCCACGCCCGAGCACTTCCTGTGGCACGCGCGTCAGGCCGAGGCATCCGGATCGTCCGCCGACTTCCTGTCGGCCGTGATCGTCGACGAGAAGTCCGTGTGGGACTACAACCGCGGCATCACGAGCCGCGACGGCATCAACCGCACGCAGGCGGATCCGCCCGTCGAGCAGCTGATCCCGATCTATCCCACCGACGGCTACTTCGCCGCCGACAATCCCGCGATGCGTCTCACGGGCGCGTGGATCGACCCGGTCGAGTCCGAGGCCGCCGCCGACTTCATCCGCTACGCGCTCACCGCACAGGGACAGTCGGTCGTGCGGGGCGCGGGCTATCGCGACCTCAACCGCGCGCTCGACGAGAGCGTGCGCGATGTCGGTCAGCTGTCGGACGAGCTGACCACCGCGCTCGCGTTCCCGGGCGCCGACGTCGTGACGGCCGTGCAGGCGTCGTTCCCCGAGGTCCGCAAGCGCGCCAACGTCCTGTTCCTTCTCGACGTGTCGGGCTCGATGGACGAGCCGATCTCGCCGACCGACACCAAGCTGACCCAGGCACGCAAGGCGATCGAGGCGGCCCTCGGGCACTTCACGACGGGCGACGACGTCGGCCTCGCCGGATTCGCACAGGCGCCGGACGGCGCGCTCGTGCCGGGGCTCGTGGCACCCGTGACCGACATCGGCACCTCGCGAGACGGCTTCCTGGGGGCGCTCAACGGCATCAGCTCGATGGGCGACACCCCGCTGTACCAGGCGGTCGACGACTTCGCGAAGCAGCAGGCCGCGTCGTGGTCGAGCGATCACATCAACGCCATCGTGCTGCTCAGCGACGGCAAGAACGACACGCCGAACGCCCCGACGATCGGCGCCGACCAGATGATCGCCGACCTGAAGGACATGCACCACGCGACGCCGGTGCTGATCTTCACGCTGGCCTACGGGGCCGACGCGGATGTGCCGACGCTGCAGTCGATCTCGAGCGCCACCGGCGCGCACTACTACGACGCTACCGATCCGTCGAAGCTCGAAGCCGTGCTCGGCGACCTCGTCACGAGCTTCTGACGCCGAACGCCCTCACGCCGCCATCGCCGTGCGCGACGCCCACAGCATCCCGCGCTGGATGATGGCGCGCACGTGGGCATCGCGCAGCACGACGAGGCTGTGGCCAGGGGTGGCGACGAACACACGGCCGTCGCCCCACTGACGGGTCCATACCGCGGGCGAGGTGAGCGGTCGCCGCCACGGGTCGTCGGGCCTCGCGCCGTACGTCGTGGTGGCCAGGACGTCGTTCAGGTCGTCGGTGAGCACCCAGTACGGCTCGCTGCGCAGCGTGAAGTCCTCGATGCCGGCCATGATCTCGTGCGTGCGGCCCTGGTCGGTCAGATCCACCGTGTAGCAGCAGGACCGGCCGGCGTCGTCGGCCGGCCGGTCGCCGTCCTGCGGCCACGGTCGGGGCACGAACTGCCCGCCGATGAGCTGCAGGTAGTCCGCGTTGCTGCCGTACGAGTCGGCGATGCCGCGGTGCCATCCGGCGAGTCCGGTCCCCCGCTCCACCGCCCGGAGCAGCCCGCGCAGCGCCGCGTCCGAGATCGCCGACGTCGCGACGCACTGCACGATCAGGTCGGTGCGGTCCATCACCTCGCGGTCGGCGTAGATCTCGCTCGACTCCTCGACCCGCACCTCGTACCCCTCGTGGAGGAGGAAGGGAAGGAACATCTCCGTCGCCTGCGCAGGACCGGGGCGCGCGTGCCCGTCGCGGACCACGAGAGCCCGAGGTGCGCTCCTGCGGGGCCCCCTCTGCGACGTCGTCGTCATCGACATCCTCCCTCTTCATCGACGGAAAGCGGAACGGCCACACGATGACACCGAACCGCTTCGCGCGTCGCGCTCTTTGCGCAAAAATTGCTCCATGACAGCTGCGCCCCGGGTCACTCTCTCCGACGTGGCGGCACGGGCAGGCGTCAGCATCTCGACCGCGTCCCGAGCGCTCCGCGGCCGCGGCGAGATGGATGCGGGCACTCGCGCGCGCATCCTCGCCGCCGCCGCGGAGCTCGGCTACTCCGCGGCGCAGCAGCAGCGCGGGCGTCCACGTCAGGGGACCGCGCGCATGATCGACCTCGTCCTCGGGCACTTCCACGACCCGTACACCGACGAGGTCACGGCGGGAGCGCGGACTGCGGCATCCCGGCTCGGCTACGACCTCGTGCTCACCGAAGAGCGCAAGGACCCGCATGACGACTGGCCGCAGCGGATCCGCTCCCGTGGCTCGGCCGGCGTCGTGATCGGGCTCATCCTGCCCTCTGCCTCGCAGTGGGAGGCGCTGCGCAGCGCGAACATCCCGGTCGTCCTGCTCGAGCCGCCGTCCGAAGCCCCGCTGCCGGTCCCGAGCGTGCGCACCACCGACTGGGCGGGCGGCGCCGAGGCCGCCGAGCACCTCGCAGAACGCGGCGCGCAGCGCTTCGTGGTCATCGGTGGGGCGCCCTCGTACCGGTACGGCCGAGCGCGCGTCGACGGCTTCCGTGCCGCTCTCTCTCGCGTCGCACCCTCGGCGCCGTGCGTCGTCACCACGGCCGGCTGGGGCGCCTGGGAGGCGCGAAAGGCGTGCGCCGCCGCACTTCCGCGACTGGGCGGCTCGGGGCCGATCGGCGTGTTCGCGTGTTCGGACGAGATGGCCGCCGGCGCCTACCGGGCGATCGCGGACGCGGGGCTGGCGGTCCCACGGGATGTGCTCGTCGTGGGCTTCGACGACGTCCGCGGCGCCCGCTGGCTGCATCCGTCGCTCACCACGATCCGCCAGCCGATCCGCGAGATGGCCGCGGCGGCAGTGCAGCTGCTCGCCCAGGCGATCGCCGGAGCGCCCACCGATGCATCCCGGGTCGAGCTGCCGACGCAGCTCGTGCCGCGGGGCTCGACCGCCGTCTGGCCGGCGCGGGCCGACCACGGCGGGTCATCCGCGGGCTCGGCAGCCCGCGCCTGACATCCGATCTCTCGACCTCGTGTCCGTGGCCCCACCCGTCCAGCGTGCGGGCCGCACGGGACCGAATCGACAGAGATCAGATGTATCGCGCATCCTGTGCTAGCGTCGGCGGGCGAACCACGAGGGCGGGCAAGGGAGCACGGCGAGCGCGATGACCGGAGACATCTTCGTCGACGACCGACGGGTCGTGCAGCGGTTCCGGCACCGCACCCGCACCACGGCGCCGACGTGGGAGGACGGGCTCATCGTCGGCAGCGGCGTCGTCGGCGCGATCGTGCACGGCGTGGGCGGCCGGCAGATCGTCTCTATCGCCCACGAGCGCAGCTTCGTGCCCGCGAACCCGCGCCCGCGGGCGCCCGAGCTCGCGCCCGACCTGGGCGCGCTGCGCGCCGCCGTGCTCTCCGGCGACGGCGCGCAGGCGGACGAGCTGATGGAGCAGGCGGCGCGCCGCTCCGGGCTGCCGGACGGCTTGGTCTGGACCGACCCGCTCGGCATCTGCGCGACGCTCTGGATCGAAGATCCCGCGGCGGCCGAGGGCCTCGACCGCGAGATCGACCTCGAGCACGGCGAGGTCGTCGTGCGGTGGCGTGATCGGTCCGGCGGCATCACCGCGCTGCGGGTGCTGGCGCCACGCGACGAGGCGCGGGTGTGGCTCGCGCTCGAGTCCGAGGCGGGCGCGACCCTCTCCGTCCGCCTGAACCTCGCCGGTTCGTCGGGCGTCGCCGGCGAGACGGGCGCCCCGGACTACGGGAACGTGATGCACGCCGATGCCCGGGGCGGCCCGCATGCGGTGCTCACGGCATCCGCCCACGGCACCCCCGCCACGCGCGCGACCGCGTACGGCCCCGAGAGCTGGGTCGCCGATCCCGCCGGCGAGATGGCGTCGACGCGCGTGTACGTGCCCCCGGGCGAGCGACGGATGCTGCACGTCGATGTGGACGTCGCCGGCGCCCCGGTCACCGCGGCCCCCGCGCGCGGGGACGCTGCGCCCGACTGGGAGGCACTGCGCGCGCACCAGCGTGAGACGCACGGCGCCCTCGTCTCGGCGTCGACGCTGGACCTCGGCGGCGGCGTGCCCTCGCAGACGACCGAGGAGCTCTGGGACCGCGCACGTGCGGGCGATCTCGCCGCGCGCCGCGCCGTGATCGAGACCGCCTACCTGTCGGGCAGGGCGCACGCGATCGCCGCGACCGGAGAGCTGCCCCCGACGCTGCAGGGCGTCTGGCAGGGCACATGGGCGCCCGCATGGTCGTCCGACTACACGATGAACGGCAACGTGCAGAACGGCGGCATGGCGAGCCTGATCCCCACGGGCACGCCCGAGCTCGCCCGGTCGCTGCTGAACCTGGTCCTGCCCCACCTCGACGACTACCGAGACAACGCCCGTCGCGTCTACGGGACGGAGGGGATGCTGCTGCCCGCCCGGATGTCGAGCCACGGGCTGGCGAACCACACGTGGCGGTGGCATCCGCATGTCTTCTGGATGGGGTGCGGCGGCTGGGTCCTCCGCTTCGCAGCCGACCTCGTCGCGACGACCGGTGATCGCTCGATCGTGGACGACGACCTGTGGGCTCTCGCCGAGGGGGTGCTGCTGCTGGCCGAGCAGGCCACGGTGCCGGTCGACGGGCGCCGCCGCATCGTGCCCGACTACTCCCCCGAGAACAGCCCGGTCGCAGGCGGCTCCTCGCTCGTCGCTGACGCGACGGTCGACGTCGCGATCTTGAGGGATGCCGCCCGCGCGACCGCGATCCTGGCGGACGCCCGCGGCGACCACTCCCTCGACGGGCGCTGGCAGGCGCTCGTCGCGGCGCTGCCCGACTATCGGGTGGCCGCGGACGGCACCCTCGCCGAGTGGATCGACACGCGATGGCCTGAGAACCACGCGCACCGCCATGCATCGCAGCTCTACCCGCTCTGGTACGACCCCGACCCGGCCTTCCTCGGCGACGGCGCACGGGCCGCGTCGCTGCGCGCTGCGGCCGCCGCCACCATCGCGGCCAAGCTCGCGTGGCGAGCGGAGGACCCGACGGCTCCCCCGGGGCGTATGGAGATGGCCTTCGGCCTGGTGCAGCTGGGGCTCGCCGCGGCAGCGCTCGGGCTCGCCGACGATGCGCTGCAGTGCGTGGAATGGCTGGCCCTGGAGCACTGGCGGCCCGCGCTGACCACGACGCATGACGCCGGGCGCATCTTCAACCTCGATGCCAGCGGAGGCCTGCCCGCCGTCGTCGGCGCGATGCTGCTCGGCTCGACCGTCGACACGCTCACCGTGCTGCCCGCCCTCCCGCGCGCGTGGCCCGAGGGCGGTGTCACGGGGCTGCGGGCGCGGGGCGGCCTGGTCGTCGATCGACTCGAATGGGACGACGCCGGCTGCACCGTCCGGTTGAGGCGGCTGGCCGAGGCGCAGTGGCTCCGTCCGGACGGGCGCGTGCTGCTGCGGGCCGGCCGCGCCTTCACCGTCGCGGGCGGCGCGCCCGGGCCGCAGCAGATCGTCGTCGGCACCCGCCCGGTGGTGCTGCGCCTGGACTGGCTCGACGCGGCAGCCTCCCGTCCCTGAGCCGCACGCTGGGGACCACCCACCGGCCCGCCGCGCCCGGTGGGGGTCGGCATGCGGATCGTCAGCGCGTCGAGGCGACCTCGGTGACGATCGCCGGCACGCGCACGACCCGGGTCGACAGGATGCGGCGAGCGCCGGTCACCGCGACGACGCCTTCGCTCGGACGTTCCGCGGCGTTCGGGCCGGCCGACAGCACCACCGAGCCGGGCTCCACGGCAAGCGCGCCGTCCAGGCCCGTGAACGCGAACGTCCCCGCCGGCACGGTGAAGCGGACGGCGCGGCGCGCGCCGGCGGGCAGGTCCACCCGCGCGAAGCCGATGAGCTGAGCCTCGGGTCGCACGACCGTGCTGCGCGGGTACGAGGCGTACAGCTGCACCACCTCCACGCACGCCTGACCGTCGTTGCGGACGACGACGGCGGCCTCCGCCTCACCGGCCGTGTCGACCTCCGCCGTGACGGTGAGGCTCTCGTACCGCACGTCGCCCGGCGTGAGCCCGTATCCGAACGGGAACAGCGGTGTCGGGTCCGCCACCGTGATGCCGGAGTTGTGGCGCCCGAGCGGCGGCTGCAGATACGTGCTGCTCGCCGCGGCGGCCCGCGGGATCTGGACGGGCAGACGACCCGAGGGCACGACGCGCCCCGAAAGGATGCCGGCGATTGCGGCCGCCCCGTCCGCTCCGGGCAGGAACGCCTGGACGATCGCCGCTGCACCGTCGTACTCGCCGAGCGCGTACGGCCGGCCCGAGACGACCACGAGCACGGTCGGCACCCCGGTGGCGAGGACCGCCTGCACGAGTTCGTGCTGGCCACCGGGCAGCCGGAGGTCGGGGGCGTCGCAGCCCTCGCCCGACGTCCCGTCGCCGAAGAGGCCCGAGACGTCGCCGACCACGACGACAGCGACGTCGCTGCGCCACGCGAGCGCGACAGCGTCCGGAATGAGCCCGTTGTCGGTCGTGGAGATCTCGCACCCTCGCGCGACCGCGATGCGCGCCTCGCCGAACTCCGTGCGGAGGGCGTCGGCGATCGTGGGCACGGCGATGCCCAGCTCGTGACCCGGATGCTTCGTGAGCACGTGATTCGGGAACGCGTAGCAGCCGAGCAGGCTCCGATGGTCCAGCGCTGCCGGGCCGATGAGTGCGATGCGGTCGCCGCGCACCGGAAGCATGCCCTCGTCGCGCAGCAGCACGATGGACTCCTCCGCGATGCGCGACGACAGCGCACGGTTGCGCGGCCCGTCGAGCTCGACGTCGTCGGCTCCCGGCGGCACCGGGTCCACGCCGTCCAGCAGGCCGGCCTCGATCTTGTGGCGAAGGTGCCGCGCGACCGCGCGATCGAGGTCGCGCTCCGACACCACGCCGTCGCGCACGAGGGCCGGCAGAGAGGCGTAGGCCACAGTCTGCGGCAGCTCGACGTCGACCCCCGCACCGAGCGCGAGCGCCGCCGCCTCGGCCGCATCGGCGGCCACGCGATGCATCGACACGAGGAAGGGGACGGCCCAGTAGTCCGCCACGACCGTGCCGTCGAACCCCCACCGTTCGCGGAGGATTTCGTCGATCATCACGCGGTTGGCGGTGCTCGGCACGCCGTCGACGTCGGTGTACGAGGTCATGACGCTGCGCGCCCCGCCCTGCCTGAGCGCGGCCTCGAAGGGCGGAAGCACCGTGTCGGCGAGCTCGCGCGGGCCCATGCTCACCGGGGCGTGATTGCGGGCGCCGCGCGACGCGGCGTAGCCGGCGAAGTGCTTGAGGGTCGCGATGACGCCGGCGGCCTCGAGGCCGGCCACGTAGGCCGCGCCGAGCTGGCCCACCAGGTACGGATCCTCGCCGAGCGTCTCTTCGACCCGGCCCCAGCGGTAGTCCCGGACGACGTCCAGCACCGGCGCGAGTCCCTGGTGCACGCCCAGCGCCCGCATATCGGAGCCGATCGCCCGCGCCATCTCGTGGACGGCCTGCTCGTCGAACGTCGCCGCCCACGCCAGGGGCGTGGGGAACGCCGTCGCGCCGAACGCCGCCAGCCCCGTGAGGCACTCCTCGTGGACGAGGGCCGGGATGCCGAGCCGATGCGCGTCCGTGACGCGCTGCTGCAGCTCCCGCAGCCGGCGCACGCCCTCGCGCACCGTCACCGGCTCGGTGCCGAACACGCGCGTGAGCTGTCCGAGGCCGTGGGCGAACGGATCGACGGCGTGCGCGCCGAGGCCGTCGTCCGGGCGCGGGGCGAAGTCGTCCGCCGCGTCGGTGAGCCAGACCGAGCCCAGCTGGGCGGCCTTCTCCTCCAGGGTCAGCGCGGCGACGAGCGCCTCGGCTCGCTCGCGCGCGGGCAGCGTCGTGTCGCGCCACCGAGCCTGATCGGTGACGTCGGGTGCGGCATCCATCAGCCCTTGAACGCCCCGTCCATGATGCCGGCGACCATGCGGCGACCGACGAAGAAGAACACGATCAGCAGCGGCAGGGTCGCCATGAACGACCCGCCCATGGTGAGGGCGAGGTCGATGGTGCGGTTGGCCTGCAGCTGCTTCAGCGCGATCTGGACGGTGAACAGCTCGGGGGACTTCAGGACGATGAAGGGCCACATGAAGTCGTTCCACACCGCCGTGAAGTTGATGAGCCCCAGGACGAACACCGCGGGCCGCACCACCGGGAAGCCGATGCGCCAGAAGATCTGCCAGCTGTTCGCGCCGTCGATCCGGGCGGCCTGCATGAGCTCGTCGTTGAGCGTCGTCGCCATGTGCTGACGCATCCAGAAGATCCCGAAGGCGCTCGCGAGCCCCGGCACGATGATGGCCTGCAGCGAATCGACCCAGTCGAGCCACGAGATGATCAGGTACTGCGGGATGACGCTCAGCTGCGACGGCACCGTCATGGTCAGCAGGACGATGACGAACAGCACGTTGCGGCCGGGGAACGTCAGCTTCGCGAACGCGAATCCGGCCAGGGCGCACAGGACCGCCGAGATGACCGCGATCGACAGCGAGACGATGACGCTGTTGAGCAGCGACTGCAGGAAGGGCACCGTCTCGAAGACCTTCGCGGCGATGTCGAAGAAGTTCAGCCCGGGGTACAGCCTGGGCGGGATCGACGTGACCGCCGAGGCGCCCACCGAGGCGATCACGAACATGTAGTACAGCGGGAAGACGCTGATGATCACGGCGATGATGAGCAGCAGGTAGATCGGCCAGCCGACCTTGCCCACGCGTCCGCGGCGTCCGCGACGGCGCTGCCGTCGATCGGTCTCCGGCTCGAACGCCTCCTGCGGCGACTGCGGGATCGCCTGGTCGATGACATCGGACATCAGCGCGCCTTCCGGGTGCGGGTGGTGAGGAAGAAGTTGATCAGCGCGACCACGACCACGATGACGAACAGGGCGACGCCGATCGCCGAGCCGTAGCCGAACTCGAACTGCCCGAAACCCTGCTCGTAGAGGAACAGCGCGAGGGTCTGGCACTGTCGGCCGCCACCGCATGTGAGGCCCGACTCGGGCGCGACCAGCAGCGGCTCGGTGAAGATCTGCAGACCGCCGATGGTCGACATGATCACGGTGAAGATGATGATGGGCCGCAGCGACGGGATCGTCAGATGGATGAACTGCTGCCACCCCGACGCGCCGTCGACCGATGCCGCCTCATACATCTCGCGAGGGATCGCCTGGAGTCCGGCGAGATACAGCAGCGTGTTGTAGCCGAACCAGCGCCACATCACCATCGACGAGATCACGATCCACGAGCCGACCTGCGACGCGAGGAAGTTGACCGCCGGCAGGCCCATCAGCCCGAGCACCCAGTTGATGAGACCGAAGTTCTTGTCGAAGATCTGCGCGAACACGAGCGCCGTGGCGGCGACCGAGGTGATGTACGGCACCAGCAGCGCCATGCGGAAGAAGTTGGCGAACTTCAGCAGCGCGTGGTTCAGCAGGTGCGCGAGGCCCAGCGCGAGGATCAGCTGCGGGATCGTCGAGATCAGGAAGATCCCGAACGTGTTGACGAACGCGTTCCAGAACCGCGGGTCGTTGAACAGCCGCTCGAAGTTCGCGAGGCCGACGAAGGTCTGCTCGCCGATGGGGTTCCAGTCGAACAGCGCCACGTAGAACGTGAACAGCAGCGGGAACAGCCCGAAGATCACGAAGATGACGAAGAACGGCGCGATGTACACGTAGGGCGCGATGCGCTCGGCGAGCGGCTGGCGGATCGGGCGCCCGGGCGGGCGCTCGCGTCGAGACGTCTTCTGGACGGGGATGGCGGTCGCGGTGGCGGTCATATCTACCTCGTTCGGGTCGGCGGTGGTCCGGCGCGTGCCGGACCACCGCCAGGGGGATCGGGTCAGCCGTTGATGGCGGCCTTGGCGTTCTTGACCCCGACATCCCAGGCCTCGTCGGACGGGGTGTTCCCGGCTTCCATGTCGACGAGCGCGTTCAGCAGCGCGGCGCCGATCGCGCTGGTGTCGGGGCCGTTGTAGAACGAGCTGAACTGCAGCACGGAGTCGCTGATGACCTTGCCGACGGCCGAGTCGCCGAAGAACGGGTCGGTGTAGCCGGCGACCTCGGGGCTCTCGAGCGCGTGCTTGGCCGCGGGGAACGTGCCGGTCTCGGCGAAGTGCTCGGTCTGCCCCTCGGGCGACAGCATGGTCTCGATGTACTGCCACGCCGCCTCGGGGTGCTTGGCACGCGCAGGGATCGCGATGACGCTGCCGCCCCAGTCGCCGCCGACCCCGGGGATCGACGCGATGCGCCACAGCCCCTCGGTGTCGGGGGCGTCGTTCTGGATGCCGGCCAGCATCCACGACGGCGCCGTGGTCACGGCGAACGCGCCGTTCGCCTTGCCGGGCGCCCAGCCGGACGACCATGCGGCGATGCCCGCGCTGATGCCGGCGTCGTACGCCTGCACCGCGACGTCGAAGGCGTCCTTCACCTGCGGGTTGGTGTCGAACACCAGCTCCCCGTCGGGCGAGTAGTACTTCTCGGTGACCTGGTTGACGGTCGAGAAGAACATCGTCGTCTCGACGTTGTCGATGAACGGCTGTCCGGTCGCCTCGGTGTACTGCTTTCCCATCGCGATGAAGTCGTCCCACGACGACCACATCTTGGCGACCTCGTCGGGGTCGGTCGGCAGACCCGCCGCCTCGAACAGGTCGGCCCGGTAGGCGAAGCTCAGGCCGCCCACGTCGGTCGGGATGCCGACCAGGGCTCCGTTCTCGGCGGTCGCGGCGTCGATCGCCCAGTCCAGGTACTCGTCGCCGATGTCGTCGCCGCCGAGGGTGCGCAGGTCGACGAAGTTGCCGGGGTTCTCCAGGAACTTCGGCAGATCGTCGTTCTGGATCATCACGAGGTCGGGAACCTTGCCGCCGGCGAGAGCGGCGGTCAGCGCCGTGGCGGTCTCGGTCGTGCTGCCGACCTCCGACAGCTTGACCTTCGCGTCGGGGTTCTTCTCCAGGTAGCGGTCGACCGAGTCCTTCTGGCCGATGCCGGTGAACGACCAGAACTCGAACTCGGCGTTCGGGTCGTCACCGCCCGCGCCGGATCCGCCTGACGTGCATCCGGACAGGACGAGCGCAAGGGCGCCCACTGCGACGGGCAGGGCGAGTGTGCGACGATTCACAGCTGCTCCTCTTCTTCGGGGACATGTGGTTGCCGGCGGGACCGCGTCGGCCCGCCGAGAGATCGATCTCTCAGACCTGGTCAGAGTAGACCGCTCGTCCATTCGTTGGCAAGAGCAACCTATTCGCGTGCCCGAAATCTCATGCTGCTGTCATGTTGTGGACGTGCAGGCGCACGTCATCGATGGGCTCGTGCGATGATTGCTGCGCAGAGATCGATCTTCCGGTGCCCTCGGGTGCCGCCGCTGCGGAGAGGACGTCATGGCAAGGCCGACCGTGCTCGACGTCGCCGCTGCGGCGGGCGTCTCTCGGGCGACCGCCGCTCGCGTGCTGGCCGGCGCCGAGAATGTCGACCCCGCCATGACGGCGGCCGTGCGCAAGCATGCCGAGCTGCTGGGCTACGAGACGAACTCCGCCGCGCGCATGCTCCGCGGCGGCCGCGCCGGCGCCATCGGCCTGATCCTCGCCTTCAACGAGCTGGGGAGCATCGGGGGCACGTTCTTCACGTCGGTGCTCAAAGGCGCCGCGATGGGGCTGTCAGCCGGCGAGGTGCAGCCCGTGCTGCTGCCGGCCGACCTCGAAGACCGAGAGCGGATCCCGCGGTTCCTGCGCTCCGGGTCGGTCGACGGGGCGATCGTCATCCTGCAGCACGAGATCACGCACCTGGTCGACCAGATCATGGACTCCCCGGTCCCGATCGCCTGGGTCGGGCGCCCCGCCGACGACGTCGGCTCTGCCCCGATCGTCGTCGACTGCGACAACTACGACGGCGGCGTCCAAGCCGGCCGCGCGCTGATCGAGGCCGGCCGGCGCCGGATCGGAATCATCACCGGCCCGCCCGACATGGCCCAGGCGAGCGCGCGCGCCCAGGGATGGACCGACGAGCTGGCCCGACACGGGATCAGCCCGGGGCCGATCGTGCACGGAGACTTCACCGTCGACAGCGGAGCGGCGGCCATGGCGCGTCTGCTGCAGCGCGACCCGCAGCTGGACGGGGTGTTCGCCTGCTCGGATCTGATGGCCTCGGGTGCGCTGCGGGTCCTGCAGGCGGCCGGAAGAGCGGTTCCCACCGACGTCTCGCTCATCGGGTTCGACGACGTGGCGATCGCCACCGCGTCGAATCCGCCGCTGACGACCGTGCGGCAACCGCTCGAAGAGATGGGCCGCACCGCGGCCGAGGCGCTGCTGGCGCGGGTGCGAGGCCAGGATGTCGCATCCGAGCACATCCTGCCCACCGCGCTGATCCGCCGCGAGTCGCTCTGACTCCGGCGCGGCCTGCCGCGACTCAGGCGCCCGGCCAGGAGTCGGCGAGCTTCGTGAGCAGCCGCGCGAGCTCTGCGCGCTCGGCATCGGTGAAGGCCGCCAGCGCGGCGTCGATCGCCTCGCGCCGCTCACCCCGGAATCCGCGGACGAGTCGCGTGCCGGCATCCGTCAACGCCACACGGGTGCGCCGCGCGTCGTCGGGGTCGGCTTCGCGGCGCACGAGGCCCAGCTCGACCGACTGCTGCACGAGCCGCGACGCGCGCGGCTGATCCACCCCGACGGCGTCGGCGATCTCGCCGACCGAGAGGGGATGGGATGCCGCGGCTAGCGCCTCCAGCAGCCGCATGCGCGCGGGGCCGCCGATGCGCGCGCCCCCGGCCCACGGCGGGCCGCCGCGGCCCCACGGCCCGCCGCGCCCCGCCGAGCCATCGGCGGACTCCGGGCCGAAGCCGTGCGGGCCGTGCATCCCATGAGGACCGCCGTGGCCTCGCGCTCCAGCGCCGTGCGGGCCGGGGCCATGCGGGCCCTCTGCCCATGGTGGTCGAGGCATGCGGCGTCCGCGCAGCCGGGCGAGGGCGGCGGCGATGGCGTCGGAGGGGTCGTCGGATGCGGACGGCATGCGCCCAATTTACATGTGACTTGACATGTACTCAAAGTGCATGTCACACTGCATGTACATGCAATTCGACATGTAATCCGCGGCCGGACACGCCGGCCGCCATCGAAAGGACTTCTCATGGACGACATGAATCAGAACGAAGAGAGCAACGACACCACCCCGACCGACCGCCCCCTCGGCTACTGGCTGCGCACGGTCGACGCCCTGATCACCGCCGCCTTCGCCGAGGCTCTGGACGCCGAGGGCGTCTCGCGCCGCGACTGGATGGTGCTCAACGTGCTCTCGGGCGACGTCGACGCCCCCGGCCTCACGGAGCGCCTCGCCCGCAAGGGCAAGCGCCTCCGGTCGTTCGAGGACCGCGGCTGGGCCCTCCAGCAGGGCGACGGCACGTGGGTGCTCACCGACCAGGGCCGTGCCGAGAAGGAGCGCATCGGCGCGATCGTCGACGGCATCCGCGCCCGTGTGACCGGCGCCGTCGGCGACGACGCGTACATGCAGCTCACCGGATCGCTCGAGGCGATCGCCCGCGAACTGGGCTGGGACGAGAGCACGGCGCGCGAGCGCGGCTTCGGCCGGCACGGATTCCGTCGGCCGCCGTTCGGCGCCCCGGGATTCGGTCCCGACGTCGCCCCGGGCTCCGGCCCCAAGTTCGGCGGACCCTTCGACCCCCGGCTGCGGTACGGCTTCGGCCCGAACCTGCACCGCGGATTCGGCCCGGGTCGCCCCGGCCGTCCGGCCGAGCGCGGCGACGAGCCGCTGCGCGGCTACGGCCCGCACGCCGGTGACGAGGGATGCCAGGGCCACCCGCACGAGGCTCACGGCCACCCGCACCAGGGTCACGGTCACCACGGCCGCGGTCACGGCGGCGGTGGTGCGCGTCGTGCGCAGGAGGCGTACGAGCGCGGCTTCGACGCCGGCTTCGCCCGCGGCCGTGAGGCCCGCGACGCCTGAGCCGCCGGCATCCTGACCACTGCTCCCCTGTCGCAGATGGTGGGCCACACCCACCACTTGCGGCAGGGGAGCAGTGCTTGGAGGGTGGATGCCGCGCGCCCGCGTCACACGCCCGACACAGGCGGCAGGCATGATGGGGGCGTGACACGTCCGGCGCTCCTCGCCATCTCGCACGGCACCTCCTCGTCCGCGGGGCAGGCCGCCGTGGCCGCCCTCGTGGACGCCGTCGCCGCCCGCCTGCCCGGCACGATCGTGCGCCTCGGGCACGTGGACGTGCAGCAGCCGGATGTGGCGGCATCCCTCGACGCGATCCCAGCGGGCACGCCGGTCGTCATCGTTCCGCTGCTGCTGTCGGCGGGCTATCACGTGCGCGTCGACCTCATCCGGCAGTCGGCGGGGCGGGATGCCGTCGTCATCGCGCCGGCGCTCGGGCCCGACGAGCGCCTGGTGGACGCGCTCGTGGCGCGCCTGGCCGCCGTCGCCCCCTCACCGCAGGACGCCCTGGCGCTCGCGGTCGCGGGGTCGAGCGACGACCGTGCCAATGAGGACTGCCGCATCACCGCGCGGATGCTGGGCGAGCGGCTGGGGCGCGAGGTCGCCGTCGGCTTCCTCGCCGCCGCCGATCCGCGCCTGGACGTCGCGGTCGCGCAGGCCGGCGATCGGGTCGTCGTCGCGAACTACCTGCTGGCGCCGGGGTACTTCCACGACCTCGCGGTGACGCTCGCGGGCTCGGCCCCCGTCGCACCCCCGCTGCTCGGAAGCGACCGGCCGCCGGCATCCCTCGTCGACCTCGTCGTGGATCGCTACAACGGAGCCGCCGGTTTGTCGGACTGAGTCCACAAAGCGACGGTCGTGCAACTGTGTGACGCACGATTACGCCGGTTAACGTCACTTGACGCTCGGGTAGGTCGACACGGCCCCCGCTTCTAGCCTCACGGAATGGGCTCGGTAGAGTCCCGCCCGGGGCCGCGCCCCGGGATCCACCCCGGAGGCACCGTGACCATCAGCGACACCGAACCGCACGCCGCGGAGCGCCCGCGCGCTGCCGTGCGCCCTCCGCGCCCGTCCTCCAAGCCGAACGGGCAGTGGAAGATCGACGGCAAAACCCCGCTCAACGGCAACGAGGAGTGGAAGCAGGTCGACGACGGCCTGAGCGTGCGAGAGCGCATCGAGAACGTGTACTCGAAGGGCGGCTTCCACAGCATCGACCCGACCGACCTGCACGGCCGCTTCCGCGTGTGGGGCCTCTACACGCAGCGCAAGCCCGGCATCGACGGCGGCCGCACCGCGACGCTCACCCCCGAAGAGCTCGAGGACGAGTACTTCATGTTCCGCGTCCGCATCGACGGCGGGCAGCTGACCACCGAGCAGCTGCGGGTCATCGGCGGCATCTCGACCGAGTTCGCGCGCGGCTCCGCCGACATCACCGACCGGCAGAACATCCAGCTGCACTGGATCCGCGTCGAGGACGTTCCCGAGATCTGGCGTCGTCTCGAGGCCGTGGGCCTGCAGACCACCGAGGCGTGCGGTGACGTGCCGCGCGTCATCCTCGGCTCGCCCGTCGCCGGCATCGCCGCCGACGAGCTGATCGACCCCACGCCGCAGATCGAAGAGATCTCGCGCCGCTTCATCGGCGACCCGACGCTGTCGAACCTGCCGCGCAAGTTCAAGACCGCCATCACGGGTCACCCCAGCCAGGACGTCGTGCACGAGATCAACGACGTCGCCTTCGTCGCCGTCGAGCACCCCGAGCTGGGCGTCGGCTACGACCTGTGGGTCGGCGGCGCGCTGTCGACCACCCCGCGTCTCGGCGAGCGCCTGGGCGCGTTCGTCCGGCCGGACCAGGTGGTGGATGCCTGGCACGGCGTGACCCAGATCTTCAGGGACTACGGCTACCGGCGCCTGCGCAACAAGGCGCGCCTGAAGTTCCTGCTCGCCGAGTGGGGCACCGAGAAGTTCCGCCAGGTGCTGCAGGACGAATACCTCGGGTACGCGCTGGCCGACGGCCCCGCCGCGCGCAAGCCCGCGACGCCCGGCGACCACGTCGGCGTGCACCGCCAGAAGGACGGCCGCTTCTACGTCGGCGTGACACCCATCGTCGGCCGGGTCTCAGGCCCGACGCTGACCCGCCTCGCCGAGATCGCCGAGGCGCACGGCTCTGCGCGCCTGCGCACGACGCCCCACCAGAAGATCGTGATCCTCGACGTGCCCGAAGACCACGTCGAGCCGCTCATCGCCGAGCTCGACGAGCTCGGACTGCAGGCGCGCCCCAGCCTCATCCGCCGCGGCACGATCGCGTGCACCGGCATCGAGTTCTGCAAGCTCGCGATCGTCGAGACCAAGGTCAACGCGACGGCCGCCGTGCTCGACCTCGAAGAGCGTCTCAATGGCTTCGAGCTGCCGCATCCGATCTCGCTCCACGTCAACGGCTGCCCCAACTCGTGCGCGCGCATCCAGACAGCCGACATCGGCCTCAAGGGCCAGCTCGTCACGATCGACGGCGAGCAGGTGCCCGGCTATCAGGTGCACCTCGGCGGCGGGCTCGCCTCGCAGGACCGCGACGAGCCCGGCCTCGGCCGCACCGTCCGCGGTCTCAAGGTCGCCGCCGACGGCATCGCCGACTACGTCGAGCGCGTCGTGACCCGGTTCCTCTCGGATCGGGATGCCGCCGCCGACGAGACCTTCGCCCAGTGGGCCCACCGCGCCGAAGAGGAGGCACTCCAGTGACCGTCTCGCTGGCACCCCGCATCGCCGTCAAGCGCACGCGCGAAGAGCTCAAGGCCCTGGCCGAGCGCGGCAACGAAGAGCTCGGCAGCCTCACCGACCACGAGGCATCCGCCGCGGAGGTCGTGGCGTGGGTCGCGCGGAACTTCTCGGTGGATGCCGCGGCCGTCGCCTGCTCGATGGCCGATGCCGCGCTGCCGCACGTCGTGGCCGAGCATCTGCCGGGCGTGGACGTCCTGTTCCTCGACACCGGCTACCACTTCACCGAGACCTACGCGACGCGCGACGAGGTGCAGCGGGCGCTGGACGTGCGGATCGTCGACGTCACGCCCGACCAGACCGTCGCCGAGCAGGACGCCGAGTTCGGCGCGAAGCTGTTCGAGCGCGACCCGGGCCTGTGCTGCGCGCGCCGCAAGGTGGCGCCCCTGCAGGACGCGCTCGGCGGCTACGAGGTGTGGTTCACCGGCGTCCGCCGCGACGAGGCGCCCACCCGCACCAACACGCCGCTCGTGACCTGGGACGAGCGCAACGGCCTCGTCAAGGTGAACCCGGTCGCCGCGTGGAGCTTCGACGACGTGCTCGAATACGCGGCCGCGCACCAGGCGCCCGTCAACCTGCTGGTCGGCTTCGGCTACCCCTCGATCGGCTGCGAGCCGTGCACAAAGCCGGTCGCCGCCGGTGAAGACCCCCGGTCCGGCCGTTGGGCCGGCACCTCGAAGACGGAATGCGGGCTGCACGTATGACCCTCTCGGACCTTCACGACGTTTCGTCTACCGACACCGCCCGGTCGTTGAGCGAGCGAGGAACGAGCGAGACGAAACGGGCTCACGCCCTCTCGACTCTGGACCTGCTCGAGGCCGAGGCGATCCACGTGATCCGCGAGGTCGTCGCCGAGTTCGAGCGGCCCGTGCTGCTGTTCTCGGGCGGCAAGGACTCCGTCGTCGTGCTGCACCTGGCCACGAAGGCGTTCGCGCCCGGCCGGGTGCCGTTCCCGGTGCTGCACGTCGACACGGGCCACAACTTCCCCGAAGTGATCGCGTTCCGCGACGAGACCGTCGCGCGCCTGGGCATCCGCCTCGAAGTCGCCCGCGTGCAGGACTACATCGACGACGGCCGTCTGCAGGAGCGCGCGGACGGCACGCGCAACCCGCTGCAGACGGTGCCGCTCCTGGATGCCATCGCCGCCGGCCGGCACGACGCCGTGTTCGGCGGTGCCCGCCGCGACGAGGACAAGGCGCGCGCCAAGGAGCGCATCATCTCGCTGCGCGACGAGTTCGGGCAGTGGGACCCGCGCAACCAGCGCCCGGAGCTGTGGAGCCTGTACAACGGCCGCCACACGCCCGGCCAGCACGTGCGCGCGTTCCCGATCTCGAACTGGACCGAGCTCGACGTGTGGCAGTACATCGAGCGCGAGGGCATCGCCCTGCCGCCGCTGTACTTCGCGCACGAGCGCGAGGTCTACGAGCGCGACGGCATGTGGCGGCCCGTCGGCCCGTTCTCGCCGCCGCGCGCGGACGAGACCGTCGAGGTGCGCACCGTCCGCTACCGCACGGTCGGCGACATGAGCTGCACGGGAGCGGTGGAATCGGATGCCGCCGACCTGGCCGCGATCGTCGCCGAGGTCGCGGTGTCCACCCTGACCGAACGCGGTGCCACGCGCGCCGACGACCGCCTCAGCGAGGCGGCCATGGAAGACCGCAAGAAGGACGGGTACTTCTGAATGTCCCTCGACACCCAGACACCGGTCGTTGAGCGCGCGGAGCGAGACGCGACGCGCCCGTCGACGCTGTTCCGCTTCGCGACCGCGGGCTCGGTCGACGACGGCAAGTCGACGCTCGTCGGCCGCCTGCTGCACGACTCGAAGGCGATCCTCGCCGACCAGCTCGAGCAGGTCGCCCGCACCTCCGCCGACCGCGGCTTCGCGCACGGCGCGTTCGACTTCGCCCTGCTCACCGACGGCCTGCGCGCCGAGCGCGAGCAGGGCATCACGATCGACGTCGCCTACCGCTACTTCTCCACGGGTTCGCGGTCGTTCATCCTCGCCGACTGCCCCGGCCACGTGCAGTACACGCGCAACATGGTCACCGGCGCGACGACGGCCGACGCCGTCGTGGTGCTGGTCGACGGACGCAAGGGCGTGCTCGAGCAGACGAAGCGCCACCTCGCCGTGGTCGCGCTGCTGCGGGTCCCGCACGTGATCGTCGCGGTCAACAAGATCGACCTCATCGGATTCTCGCAGGATGCCTTCGCCGACGTCGCCCGTCAGGCCGAGGTCGTCGCCGCCGAGCTCGGCATCGAGGATCTGCATGTGCTGCCGGTGTCGGCGCTGGAGGGCGACAACATCGTCGACCGCTCCGAGCGCACACCCTGGTACGACGGTCCCGCGCTGCTCGAGCTGCTGCAGACCCTGCCCGCGGCCGATGAGCTGGAGCAGCAGCTCGAGCCGCTGCGCCTGCCCGTCCAGCTGGTCCTGCGACCGCAAGGGGGGCTGGCACCCGACATCGCACCCGACGAGGCGGAGCGGCTGCGCGACTACCGTGCCGTGGCCGGACGCATCGCGAGCGGCGTGGTGCGCGTCGGCGACCGGGTCGAGCTGTTCCCGGCCGGCACGTCGGCAACGGTCAGCGGCATCCGCTCGGCGGGCGTCGAGGTGGCCGAGGCCACCGCGCCGCAGTCCGTGTCGCTCGAGTTCGACGCCGACATCGACGCCGCGCGCGGCGCGCTCGTCGTCTCGGCGGGCACGCTGCCGGCCCCGCAGCGCGAGGTCGACGCCGAGCTGTTCCAGCTCGACGGGCGGGCGCTGACCCCCGGCATCCGTGTCCTCGTCAAGCACGGGACGGCGACGGTCCAGGCGATCGTCGCGCAGATCGAGTCGCGGTACGACCTCGACACGCTCGCCCACGAGGCCGCCCAGGCCCTGCAGACCAACGACATCGGCCGCGTGCGGCTGCGCCTGGCGGCCGACCTGCCGCTCGAGCCGTACCGCACCAGCCGCCACGGGGGCTCGTTCCTCGTGATCCATCCGTCCGACGGCGCGACGCTCGCCGCCGGCATCGTGCGCGACTGAGCTCGTTGAGAGCTCTGGCCGTCGCACACATCCATCCCCATTGAGCACCACCCGACCTAAGGAGGCGACACCGTGAACAAGATCATCCGCACGACGACTGCACTCACAACCCTGGGACTCGTAGCGGCCATGATGGCCGGCTGCGCCTCCGCCGCGGCGGACGAGAAGCCCGCCGCCGACGCCACCTCTGCGGCGCCGTCGGTGAGCGAGATCCGTCTCGGCTATTTCGCCAACGTCACGCACGCGCCCGCGCTGGTCGGCCTCGAAGAGGGCCTGTTCGCCGACGCGCTCGGCGACGACGTGAAGATCACCACGCAGGTGTTCAACGCCGGGCCCGCCGCCATCGAGGCGCTGTCGGCCGGCGCGATCGACGCGACCTACATCGGCCCGAACCCGTCGATCAACACGTTCATCCAGTCCGGCGGCGCGTCCGCGCGCATCGTCGCCGGTGCGGCGATCGGCGGCGCGGCGCTCGTGGTGCGCGACGGCATCGACTCGCCCGAAGACCTGAAGGGCACGACGCTCGCCTCGCCGCAGCTCGGCAACACGCAGGACGTGGCGCTGCGCAAGTGGCTCGCCGACGAAGGCTACGAGACCGACACCGCGGGCGGCGGGGACGTGCACGTCACACCCACCGAGAACGCGCAGACGCTCACCCTGTTCCAGCAGGGCCAGCTCGACGGCGCGTGGCTGCCCGAGCCGTGGGTGTCGCGCCTCATCGTCGACGCCGGCGCGCACGTGCTGCAGGACGAGGCCGACCTGTGGGACGACGGCGCGTTCCCGACCACGGTGCTGCTGGTGCGCAAGGAGTTCCTCGACGAGCACCCCGACGTGGTCGCCGAGCTGCTCAAGGGCCACGAGGCGGCGGTGCAGTGGATCGCCGACAACCCCGACGAGGCGCCGGGAGTCATCAACGGTGCCATCGAGAAGGAGACCGGCAAGCCGCTCGACGACGCGGTCATCGAGCGCGCCCTGGAGCACGTGACGTTCTCGGTCGACCCCGTCGCCGACACGTTCGAGACGCTCGTGCAGAACGGCATCGACGCGGGCACGCAGAAGAAGGGCTCGATCGACGGGCTGTTCGACCTGCGCCTGCTCAACGAGCAGCTCAAGGCCGAGGGCGAAGACACCGTCTCGGCCGCCGGGCTCGGCGAGGACTGACACATGAGCGCCGCTCCCGCTCCCGCCTCCGGGTCCGCCTCCGCGGCCCCGGAGGCGGGCGCGCCCACTTCGGCGGGCACGCCCGCGAACCTGCTCGGCCCGAGCTTCGACGGCGTCGCGCCGGTCGCGCCCGCGGCGGCCACGTCCGCTCCAGCCGTCCGCATCGACGGCGTGTCCAAGCGGTTCGGCTCCGGCCCGGTCGTGCTCGACGACGTGTCGCTCGACATCGCACCCGGCGAGTTCGTCTGCCTGCTGGGCGCATCGGGATGCGGCAAGTCCACGCTCCTCAACCTCATCGCCGGTCTCGACAAGCCCACCGCGGGCAGCATCCAGACCCCGCCGGGCGGGTCGGCGGTCATGTTCCAGGAGTCGGCGCTGATGCCGTGGCTCACCGCGCGCCGCAACGTCGAGCTGGCGCTGCGCCTGCGCGGCGTGCCCCGCGCCGAGCGGGGTGACAAGGCCCTGTCGCTGCTCGACGCGGTGAACCTCGCGGATGCCGCCGACAAGCGTCCGCACGAGCTGTCGGGTGGGATGCGCCAGCGTGTCGCGCTCGCACGCGCCCTGGCGCAGGACCGCCCGGTGCTGCTCATGGACGAGCCGTTCGCCGCCCTCGACGCGATCACGCGCGACCTGCTGCACGAGGAGCTGGAGCGCGTATGGCGCGCCACCGGCCGCACCATCGTGTTCGTCACCCACAACGTGCGCGAGGCCGCGCGACTCGGCCAGCGCGTCGTGCTGATGGGCAGCCGCCCCGGCCGCATCGTGCAGGAGTGGCGGATCGCCAAGACCACCGGCCGCCGCATCGAATCGCCCGAGGTCGCCGCCCTGTCGGTCGAGATCACCGACCAGCTGCGCAAGGAGATCCGCCGCAATGCCGCGTGAACTGACCCGGTCGTTGAGCGAGGAGCGCAGCGACGAGACGAGACGCCCCGAGTCGACCGACCACGTCTCGTCTCGCTTCGCTCGCTCGACGACCGACGAGAGCGACCTGCGCAGCCTCGCGTCCGGTCTCGACAAGCTGCAGACCGACGCCGACACCGGTCCCGGCCGCTGGCGCCGCTTCGCGTTGAGCGTCCTGCCGCCTGTCGTGTTCCTCATCCTGCTGATCGTGGCGTGGCAGCTGTACATCGTCATCGCGCACCCCCGCCCCGACCTTGCGCCGTCGCCGGCCGCCGTGGTCGCGGCGCTGGGCGACGCGTGGGACACCGGTCGCCTCCAGCAGGCCGTCGCCACGAGCCTCGAGCGCGGCGTCATCGGATTCCTCATCGCGATCGTCGTCGGCACGCCGATCGGGCTGCTGCTGGCAGAGGTGCGTCCGATCCGCCGCGCCGTCGGCCCCATCATCTCGGGCCTGCAGGTCCTGCCGTCGGTGGCGTGGGTGCCGGCCGCCATCCTGTGGTTCGGCCTGTCGGACGCCACCGTGTACTTCGTGATCCTCATGGGCGCGATCCCGTCGATCGTCAACGGCCTCATCGCGGGCATCGACCAGGTGCCGCCGCAGCTGCGTCGCGTGGGCACGGTGCTGGGCGCCTCGCGCTGGCAGCTGGCGACCTCGGTGATCCTGCCCGCCGCGCTTCCCGGCTACCTCGCCGGCCTCAAGCAGGGCTGGGCGTTCTCGTGGCGTTCGCTCATGGCCGCCGAGATCATCGCCACGGGCGGCACCATCGGCTTCGGCCTGGGCTCGCTCCTCGACCAGTCGCGCGAGCTCGCCGACCTCGCCGGGGTGCTGGCCACCATCATCCTGATCCTCGCGATCGGCATCCTCATCGAGCTGGTCTTCTTCGGCCCGCTCGAGCGGCGCATGCTGAAGCGCCGCGGACTCCTCGTCACAGGAGGCACCCGATGACCGCCACCCGCTCTCGCCGATCCGAAGACCGGACTTCTGCGGGCTTTCCGGAGTCCCCGGCCGCCGGCATCCGGAAACAGAGCGAATCTCCGATTTCCGGACCGGTGGATGCCGCGTCCCCCGCCACCGGCAAGGTCTGGCTCGTCGGAGCCGGGCCGGGCGACGCGGGCCTGCTGACGCTCAAGGGGCTGCGTGCGCTCGAGGCAGCCGACGTCATCGTCGCCGACCGGCTCGGCGCCCGCGCCGTGCTCGACGGGCTGAGCGCCGACGGCGTGCACCTGCGCGCCGAGGTCGTCGACGTCGGCAAGCGTCCCGGCCACCACGCCGTGCCGCAGGACGCGATCAACGCGCTCCTGGTACAGCTCGCACAGGACGGCAAGACGGTCGTGCGGCTCAAGGGCGGCGATCCGTACGTCTTCGGCCGCGGCGGGGAGGAGCTGCTCGCGTGCCACGCGGCGGGCGTCGTCGTCGAGGTCGTGCCCGGTATCACCAGCGCCGTCTCGGTGCCCGCGGTCGCCGGCATCCCCCTCACGCATCGCGGCGTCGCGACGGCCTTCACCGTCGCGACCGCGCACGACCAGATCGAGGCGCTCGGCGGCGGACGCGACCACACCGTCGTGCTGCTCATGGGCGTCGGCACCCTCGCCAACTCGGCGATGACGCTCGCCCGCGGCGCACGCGGCGGCGACTGCCCCGTCGCGATCGTCGAGGACGGCTACGGCGAGCGCCAGCGCGTCACGATCGGCACCCTCTCCACCATCGCGCACCAGGCCGCCGCCCGCGGCGTGCGCTCCCCCGCGGTCGTGGTCGTGGGCGACGTCGTGCGGCTGAGCCCCTACGCGCCCGCCGAGCTGGCGACCCTCGACCTCGACACCTTCGACCCCCTGATCCGGAAGGCCCCTCTCTCGTGACCTCGTCGAATCTGCAGAACCTCCGCGTCGCGATCGTCGGCGCCGGCCCCGCCGGCATCTACGCGGGCAACATCCTGACCAACGCCGTGGCGGACGCCGGCGGCTCGGTGGCGATCGACCTGTTCGAGTCGCTGCCCGCGCCGTACGGCCTCATCCGCTACGGCGTCGCACCCGACCACCCCCGCATCAAGGGCATCGTGAACTCGCTGCACGAGATGCTGGATGCCGGAACCACGCGCTTCATCGGCAACGTGGAGGTCGGCCGCGACATCTCGCTCGACGAGCTGCACGAGCGCTACGACGCCGTGATCCTCGCGACCGGCGCCATCCGCGACGCCGCGCTCGACATCCCGGGCATCGACCTGCCGCGCTCGTTCGGCGCCGCGGACTTCGTGGCGTGGTACGACGGACACCCGGACGTGCCGACGGAGTGGCCCCTCGACCAGCGCGAGGTCGCGGTCATCGGCAACGGCAACGTGGCGCTCGACGTCGCCCGTGTGCTCGCGAAGCACGCCGTCGACCTGCGTCCGACCGAGATCGCCGACAACGTGCTCGCCGGGCTGGAGGCCTCGGCCGTGACCGACGTGCACGTCTTCGGCCGCCGTGGCCCCGGCGACATCAAGTTCACGCCGATCGAGCTGCGCGAGCTCGGCGAGGTGCCGAACGTCGACATCGTCGTGCACGACGAGGACTTCGTCGACGCCGACCCGGCGAACGCGGCGAACAACCAGCTCAAGGTCATGCTGCGCATCCTCAACAGCTGGCGCACGCGAGAGTCGACGGGAGCCTCCCGTCGACTGCACCTGCACTTCTACCACTCGCCCGTCGAGGTGCTCGGGACCCCCGAGACCGGTGTCACCGGCATCCGCTTCGAACGCAACGAGCCGATCGGCGACGGCCGCGTGCGCGGCACGGGCGAGTTCCGCGAGTTCGCGGTGCAGCAGGTCTACCGCGCCGTCGGCTACTACGGCACGCCTGTCATCGACGCGCCGTTCGACGAGCGCGCGGGTGTCGTCTCGAACGTCGAGGGACGGGTGAAGGATGCCGCGACCACGGGCGACCTCGACGCCCCGACGGTCGCCGGGCTGTACGCCACGGGCTGGATCAAGCGCGGCCCCGTGGGCCTCATCGGCCACACCAAGTCCGACGCGATGGAGACCATCGCGCACCTCGTCGCCGACGTCGAGGCCGGAAGCCTGACCGCACCGGTGGTCGACGGCGACGTGCTCGACCTGCTCGACGAGCGCGAGGTCGCCTTCACGACGTGGGACGGCTGGCTCGCCCTCGACGCGCACGAGCGCGAGCTCGGCGCGAACCACGAGCACACGCGCGAGCGTGTCAAGGTCGTGCCCCGCGACGAGCAGGTGCAGATCTCGCGCGGAGCGCTCGTCCCGTGACCTACGTCATCGCGCTGCCGTGCGTCGATGTGAAGGACCGCGCCTGCATCGACGAGTGTCCGGTGGACTGCATCTACGAGGGTGACCGGTCGCTGTACATCCACCCGGACGAGTGCGTGGACTGCGGTGCGTGCGAGCCGGTGTGCCCGGTCGAGGCGATCTACTACGAGGACGACCTGCCCGACGAGTGGCAGGACTACTACAAGGCCAACGTCGAGTTCTTCGACGACATCGGCTCGCCCGGCGGTGCCGCCAAGGTCGGCGTGATCCACAAGGACCACCCGATCATCGAGGCACTGCCCCCGCAGGGAGACGGCCATGACTGACGGGCCGACGACCGAGGTCGATGTCGTCATCGTCGGCGGCGGGCCCGCCGGCCTCTCGGCCGCGCTCAACCTCGGCCGCGCGCGTGCCTCGGTGGTGCTCGTCGACGCCGGCCGCCCCCGCAACGCGGCGACGCTGCGCTCGCACGGCTTCCTCACGCGCGACGGCGTGCCGCCGCTCGAGCTGCGCAAGCTGGCGCGGGCGGAGCTCTCCGCCTACGCGGACGTCCGCGTCCTCGACCGCACGCTGGTGACCGCCGTGCAGCAGCGCGAATGCGGCGGCGGCCGGTTCATCGCGGCGCTCAGCGGCAGGGCCGCCGGCATCCCACCCGCCGTCTCTGCCCGCTCGGTGCTGGTGGCGACGGGACTGCGCGAGACGCTGCCCGACATCCCGAGCCTGCGCGCCTACTACGGCATGACGATCTTCAGCTGCGCCGCGTGCGACGCGTGGGAGCTGCAGGACCGCCCGCTCGCACTCATCGGCGAGACCCCCGACCTCGCTGCGCGCGCCCGGCTGATCGCCCGCTGGACCGACCGGCTGACGGTGTTCACGAACGGGTCGGACGCGATCGACACCGTCGAAGAGGCCGAGCTCACGGCCTCGGGCATCGTCGTCGAGCGCCGCGCCATCGACGACCTCGAGGGCGACCGCGGCGACGTGTCGGCCGTGCGCCTGGTGGACGGGACGCGCATCGGCGTCGAGGGCGGCTTCGTGCGCCCGCAGTGGCACCCCGCCCTCGACTTCCTCGGCGGCATCGACCTCGAGCGCGACGAGTTCGGCAATCTCGTGACCGACCGCTCGGGGCGCACGTCGGTCGTGGGGCTGTATGCGGCGGGGGATGCCGCCTCCCCGGGCCCCCAGCAGCTCATCGTGGCCGCGGGCCAGGGCGCCCGCGCCGCGGCCGTGCTCGTGCACGACCTGATCGGCGTGCGCACGGCCCACTGAGGCGCGGTCAGGCGCCGTCGGGGTGGTCGTGCTCCCACACCTCGCGGCCGGGAGCCAGCATGTCGCGCACCTGCTCTTCGTTGGCGGTCGCGGGTGTGACCGTATCGGGCCATGAGGCGATCTGCTGCTCGGCCCAGTCCGTCCACGTCAGGATGTGGTCGTAGTGCCCGATCATGAACGTGTTGGCGAGGGCGAAGAGGTGGCGGCGCTCGGGGAACGTCCCGCCGGTGGCGCTGATGTACGCCGCGTACCGGGCGAACATGTCGCGGTTGGCCAGCGCGCTCTCGCGCGTGCGCTGCAGCGTCGCCCGCAGATCGTCGAGCGACCCCTGGTCGGCGAGCAGCACGCGCACCATGCCCTCGAACTCGACGCTGGGCGGACGCGGCGGCGTGCCGAGCCATGCCGCGAGCGCCTCGCGCCCGGCGGGCGTGATCGAGTAGACGGTGCGGGCGCGCTTGCCCGTGTGCTCCTGCCGAGTGTCGACGTACCGCAGCTCGGCGAGGCGGTTGAGCACCGCGTAGCGGCCGCGGTCGGCTGAGGGCCACAGCTCGGCCACTCCGCGGCCGAGCTGTTCGGCCAGCTGGTAGGCCGACCAGTCGCGCGCCGCGAGCAGTCCGAGCGTGAGGTAACCCGTCGTCGAGAGTTCGCGGTCGGGCACGGAGGATCCTCTTCTGTGACGTCGAACGGAAAACACTAGCGCGCGAACGCCCCTTCGAGCCTATACTGCAAAGTGCAGTAAAACCGACGCGACCCGAGTGGGGGCCCGGGACCGTCACCGCGGCGGGCGTCTGGGGGCGCCCGCCGCACACTCGTCTCACGCATGCGGCCGCCGCCGCGATCGTGTGAGGCAGGATGGTGTCGATGTCAACGCCGACCGACCCTCCGCACGACGAGCTGCGCTCGCTCCGGCGGCGTGCCTACGGCCCCGACGCCGACATCCACGACGATCCCGTGGCGCTGGCTCGCCTGCAGCAGCTCGAAGCGGCGCAGCGCGCGGCCGCCGCACCGGCCGACGCCGAGCCGTCGCCGTCCGCCGAGACGGATGAGCGGGTGGATGCCGCGGCCTCGACTCCCGCCGATGCCGAGGCCGACGTCGCCGGCGCCGGCGGCGCGGAAGCGTCCGAGTCCACCGCAGCGGACGACGCGCCGGGCATGCGCGCAGCGCAGGAGGACGGCATCCCCTCCCCCGACGCGGAGACGGACGAGCCCGAGCGCACGCGGCCGTGGTGGCGCCGGCAGCGCGTGCTGTGGGCGGGATCGCTCGTGCTCGCGGTGCTGCTGGGCGTGGGGCTGACGCTGTCGGTGCAGTCGATCACGTCAGGCAAGGTCGCGACGCTCGGGGTGGACGAGGACGGCGAGTGGCCGACGCAGAGCTTCGGCGACAAGCCGCCGGGCGCTCAGCAGTTCGACGAGTTCCACGGGCTGACGGTGTTCGGACTCAGTCAGGGCTTCGGCGGCGGGGTGGACCAGGTGTGCCTCTCGGTGCAGTCGACGCCCGACGGCTCGGGCAACATCGGCGCCTGGGGCTGCGGCACCGTCGACTTTCCGGCCGCGGCATCGCTCATCGTGACCGAGACGGCGCCGCGCGAGCTGCGCGAGGCGTTCGCCGTCGGCACCGCACTGCAGTTCGTGCTCGACGGCAGCCAGGTGCACGTGTACGCGAAGGCGCCGGGCGTCACCGGCTCGACCCCAGCGTCCGTCCCCGCGGACCGCGACTGAAGCGCGACGCGCCGTCCCGACCCTCGCGGGGCCGGGACGGCGCGTGCGTCTCAGCGCTGTGCGGTCACTCGCCGGACGGCGTCGGCGTCCCCGACGGTGCCGGGGTGGCCGACGGCGTCGGGCTCGGCGTCGGCGCGACCGGCGTCGGCGTCGCGTACGGCGCCAGGTCCGGCGTGACGGCATCCTTCTTCGCGCCGCTCGTCACGAACACGTTCGGCAGCGAGGCGGTGCGTCCGCCGCCGGCCGACTCGGCCACCACGAGCCACGCGTGGGCGGTTCCCTTCTTCAGACCCGTCCACGCCACGGACGCCACCTCGCCCGAGCCGACCGTCGACTCGCCGACGACCGCGACCGGGTCGTACAGCGCGAGCGAGTCCGTCTGGAACGACGTGGTGCGCGAGGTGAGGTCGACCGGCAGCACCATGTTGTCGGCCGACGGGTCGTAGCGCATCGCCGGATCGTGCTCGCCGGCCCCGAAGTCGTCCAGGAACGGCGAGTACGTGTCGACGATCATCTCGCTGCGGTCCACGTCGAACTGCAGCAGACGCAGGTAGCTCGCGCCGAACCGCAGCTGATCGGTGGGCGCGTACCCGCCGATGTCGGTCAGACCGAGGTCGCCCGCAGACACCGTGTAGTTCTGGTAGTCCGCGAGCAGCTCGACGACGCCGTGCGCGACCTGGCCCACCTCGGGCTTCACGTTCGTGCCCACGCCGTGCACGTGCCCGGCGAGCACGAGGAACACGTTGGGGTTGCCCTCGACGACCGTCTTGAACAGCATCGACCCGTCCGGCGCGGCGTACGGCGCCGCGCGACCGTCGCGCTGCGGACTCGCGGCGAGGTAGTCGTGCGACAGCAGGATGCCGTTGCGCTCGGGGTACCGCTTGAAGATCGAGTCCGCCCAGGCGGCCTCCTCGCGCGTCACCCCGTACGACAGGCCCACCGACACGAAGTCCAGGCCGCCTGCCGAGAACAGCGTGTAGTTGTTCTGGTTGTCGCCCTCGCGCCACGGACCGCCGTACTCGGCGTTGATCCACTGGTCGTCCGCCGCCGTGTAGCGGTCCGGCCCGAAGTACTGGTTGTACATCGCTCCGGGGCCGTCCTCGGTGCCCGAACGGTTGTCGTGGTTGCCCGCGATGACCTGGTTGGGCACGCCGGCGGCATCCAGGATCTCCTGCTGACGCGAAGACACCTCGAACTCGCCGACGACCTCCCGCATCATCGCCTCGTCGGCGGGTGTGCGGATGTTGTTCTCGATGATGTCGCCGGTGTGCGCGACGTACTCGATCTTGCGGTCATCAGCGTTGGAGGCGATCCAGCGCGTGATGTCGCCGTACGCCTTCTCCCAGATGGCGCGCTCCGCCTCCGTCTCCTGCTCGGTGGCGCCCTCCGACAGGTACTGCGTGTCGGTGAAGTGGGCGATCGAGAAGTCGTACGACGACGGGTCGGCGAAGCCTTCGGCGCCCGCGTCGATCTCGTCGGCGAAGGGGTCCTCGCCCGTGATCATGACGTGCACCTGCTGCCCGTCGATGTACCGCTGGTCGACGATGGCGCTCAGCTGCGTGTCGCCCTCGAGCGTGCCCCGCGAACTGGCCAGCACGTCCCAGGCCGAGGTCTGCAGGTTCCACGCGCGCAGCGAGACGACGCGGGTCGGATCGATGACGCCCTCCCAGCGCAGCACCGGATCGGCGACCCGGCCCTTGATCTGCACGTCGAACCGCTGGAACGACACGTCGCCGCTGGCCGGCGAGTCGAGCGTGTGCCCGTCGCCGGGAGCGAGCGCCTTGGTGCTGCCGATGTTGCTCTCACCCGCGACCGAGAGCGTCGTCGGCACCTCCGGCGCCGACCCCTGCCAGCCCTGGTTGGGCGTCAGGATCTCGGCCTGCTGGAACGTCGCCGTCACGTCGCCGCCGTCGGGCTCCGACACCTTCGCCTGCAGCGTCACGCTGCCCGAGACCCCCGTCGTGCCGCCCGCCGGGGCGAGTTCGGCCGGTGCGTCCGGGATGCCCGCAGACGTGAACACGATCTCGCGCGTCGCCGTGTTGCCGAGCGCGTCGGCCGCCTTCACGGCGATGGTGTGCGGACCCGCGCCGAGGCCCGGACCGACCGCCGCGCCCAGCGCGATCGGCTGGCCGTCGAGCGTGAGCTCGGGCGTGCCGACGAGGCCGGTCGCGTCGTCGAGCTCGACGTCCAGTGCGACGGCCTGGGTGATCGTTCCACCCGATGCCGGCACGCTCGACGCCACGACCGGTGCCGAGTTGTCGGTGAGCAGGGTACGGGTCGCCACCTCGCCGGTGGACGATGCCGCCGCCACCGCGTGCGCGCCGTCGGCGAGCGCGGTGGTGTCGACGTCGGCGCGCAGGCCCTGGGCCGTGGCATCCGTCACGAGGAAGTGCAGGTCGACCTCGCGGAACAGGTTGATATTCGACCCGCAGGTGCCGTCGCCGAGTGCATACGACGACTTCGCACGCTGCGGGGTCGCGGTGCCCGAAGCCGGGGTGAGCGCGACGTCCGAGATCGTGAAGTCGTCGCGGTTGCAGCCGGTCGCGGTGGTGCCGGTGACGAACTCGACCGTGTTCCAGCCGGGCAGCAGCCACTCGTTGGGGATCACCACGTTCGCGCGCTCGTTCACGAAGTCGCCACCGAGCACGTAGCGCACGCCGTTGACGTACAGCAGGTTCGCGAACGTCGCGTCGATCGAGTTCGAGCCGACCGTGAAGCTCAGCGTCGCCTCGCCCGAGCCCAGCGTGGGCAGCACGGCCACGCCGGGAGCGTCGATCGTCCAGTGGGTCTGCGCCGTGCGCAGCGCCGTCGTCGACGAGCCGCAGTTGCCGTCGCCCATGGCGTAGCTCGCGGCGATGTCGACGCCGGAGGCCGTACCCGTGCTCACCGACAGGCCGAGGTTCGACAGCGTGAAGTCGTCGAGGTTCGCCCCGCACGTCGAGCTGATGTCACCCGCGACGATCTCGATCACGTTGTCTCCGGGAACGAGATAGCGGTTGGGCACCGGCACGTCCACGCGCTGGCTGACCCAGTCGCCGAGGATGTCGACCTTGCGGCCGTTCACGAGCAGGTGGTTCTGGTACCGGTTCTCGATCGAGTTGGACCCGACGTCGAAGCTGAACGTCGACGAGCCCGCACCGAGGCTCTGCGCGGCCGCCGGCTGCGCGCCGTCGATGGTGAGGGATGCCACACCGCCTGCCGCGTCGGCCGGACGCGCCGCCGACACCGTCTGCGTGCCGTGCGCGAGCGTGCCGTCCTCGGGCGCCACCGACGGAGCGCCGACCGGCGCGTTGTTGACCGTGACGGTGTGGGCGACGCGGCCGCCCGCGGCGGTGGTCGCGACGATCTCGTGCGCACCGTTGGCCAGCGTGGTCGTGTCGACCTCCGCCGACAGGCCCGGCGAGGCGAGCGGATCGCCGAGCACGAAGAACGAGAGCTCGGCGTGGACGATGTCGCCGGCCTGCGTGCCGCAGTCGCCGTCGCCGAACGAGAACGTGAACGGGTTCTCTTCGCCGTCGGCGACCTCGCCGAGCAGCTCGAGGCCCACATCGGTGACCACGAAGTCGTCGTAGTTCACTCCGCACGCGGCGTCGGCCGTGCCGGCGAAGATCTCGACGATGTTCTCGCCGGTCACCAGCCAGTCATTGGGAACCGGGATGTCGACGCGCTCCGACACCCACGTGCGGTCCTGGTCGATGCGGTGGCCGTTGACGACGAGGTAGTTGTGGAAGCTCAGCGCGGCGGAGTTGCTGCCGACCTCGAAGCTCAGGTGCGAGACGCCCGGCGTCGGCGCCGCACCGATCGGCACGCCGTCGATCGTGAGACTCGAGACGGGGTCTCCCGCCGTCGTGGCATCGGACGCCACGGTCACGGCGCCCTTCAGGTACACCCCGTCCTCGGGGGTCAGCGTCGGCGCCGCGGGAGGCGTGGGCTGCGGGCGGTCCGGTGGCGCAGCAGTGGCTGCGGGGGCGGCGACGGTCGACAGCACGAGCGCGCCGGCCACGGCCGCCACGACGGCGAGCGCCTTCCCTCCCCCTCTCGTGTGCTCGGATCTCTGTGCGCGGGGGCGTTGACCGATCGGCCGCATGGGGAGGCGTCCTTCCTCGTCTTCGATAGGAGGGCGCACGAGCGAGTGGGGAGATGCGCGCCCACCGTCGACTGTGGAGGCGCTATGTGAACGCTATGCGAGCACGAGACGACGGACGGGCATCGTGCCGGGAACCGCTCTCCGTCATTTCGCTGCTGCTAGTTTGTCGGGTGAGACAACAAAAGGGAGGGCCATGACGCTCGAGTGGTCTGCGGATCTTCTTCCCGGCGGCCTCCGCGCAGAGGCGGTGCGGCCGCTGACCGGCGGGTTCGCCAACCCGGTGTGGCTCTGCGTGCTCGCCGACGGCAAGCAGGTCGTCGTCAAGGCGTCGGAGGAGGACCGCTCCGATCTGTTCGCCGCAGAAGCAGCCGGCCTCGACGTCCTCGCCCGAGCGGGACGCCTGCGGACTCCGCGCGTGCTGGCCGTCGGACCGCGGTCGATCGTGCTGGAAGCGCTCGACCCCGAGACGCCCGACACAGATGCGTTCTGGCGGGACGCGGGCCGGACGGTCGCACGGATGCACAGCACCACGGCGCACGACGGCTTCGGCTGGGATCACGACGGGTGGCTGGGTCTGCTCCCTCAGCGCAACGGCTGGGATCGCGACGGCCACCGGTTCTTCGCCGAGAAGCGCGTACTGAGGTACCTCGACGAGCCGCGGGTGGATGCCGCCCTCACGGCGGAGGATCGCGCCGGCATCGAACGGCTCTGCCGCCGCCTGCCCGACCTCGTTCCCGACACCGGCGCCTGCCTCACCCACGGCGATCTCTGGCGCAACAACGTCATCGCCGATCTCGCGGGACACCCGGCGTTCGTCGATCCCGCGGTGAGCTGCACGTGGGCCGAGGTGGACCTCGCCCACATGCTCTGCTCGGGAGGCGTGCCCGAGTCGTTCTTCAGCGCGTACCAGGAGGTGCGCCCGCTCCACGCCGAGTGGCGCACGCATGCGCGCATCCTCAACCTCCGCCAGCTGCTCGCCATGCTCGCCGCCGGCATCCCGATCCCCACGATCGTCGACGAGATCCGTGACCTGATCGGCACCTATGCGGGCTCACCCGCGGGTCGGCGGCCGGGTGCCGGCGCGTCCTGACGTCGAGCCGCGCGGCGGTGTTTCTTCAGGCGCCGCGGCTGCCGGCATCCAGGACTCCCACGTCGGTGCGGTGGAAGTTCTGGAACGAACGGGATGCCGTCGGGCCGCGCTGACCCTGATAACGGTTGCCGTAGGGGCCCGAGCCGTAGGGGTTCTCGGCGGGCGAGGTGAGCCGGAAGTAGCAGACCTGACCGATCTTCATGCCGGGCCACAGCTTGATCGGCAGTGTCGCGACGTTGGACAGCTCGAGGGTGACGTGCCCGGTGAATCCCGGGTCGATGAAGCCGGCCGTCGAGTGCGTGAGCAGGCCCAGGCGCCCGAGCGACGACTTTCCCTCGAGGCGCGCAGCCACGTCGTCGGGCAGCGTGATCTGCTCGAACGTCGAGCCCAGCGCGAACTCGCCGGGGTGCAGGATGAAGGGCTCGTCGGGGTCGACCTCGATGAGCCGCGTCAGCTCCGGCTGGTCCTCGGCGGGATCGATGAACGGGTACTTGTGGTTGTCGAACAGCCGGAAGTACCGGTCGAGGCGCACGTCCACGCTCGACGGCTGCACCATGGCGGGATCCCACGGGTCGAGCCCGATCCGTCCCGCGTCGATCTCGAGCCGGATGTCGCGGTCACTCAGCAGCACGGGGCCAGCCTATCGGGGACGTCCTGTTATGCTGTCGGGGCGTCGTAACAGGCGTGCGAATGCCGGGATGCCGGCGTCCGGGGCTGTAGTTCAATGGCAGAACTTCTGCTTCCCAAGCAGACAGCGCGGGTTCGATTCCCGTCAGCCCCTCCGACGGGAGAAGAGGCGCGGCCGTTGGCCGCGCCTCTTCTCGTTCGATCCCGCAGAGGTCCGAGCGGACGCGCGGCGGCTCCGCCTGCGACCTGCTCCGCAAGGCGCCGACGTTCAGCCCGCGTTGTCTTCGCCGTCAGACGCCTCCTGTTCGGCTGCGAACATCGTGCCGAGGCCGAGGAAGTGGACCGCGGCCCCCACGATCGCGCCGATCGGGATCGCGACGAGCCACCACGCGGACTGGGTCACGGCGAGCACGATGCCGATGATCAGCGCCGCCACCGCAATGATAGGACCGCAGAGGAGCGCCGCGAAGCCGACGATGCTGCCGGCGACGCGCGCCTGTGCCCGCCACCTCGACCCCGCGGACGCGGGCAGGCTCGCCTCGTCTGAAGGCCCACGCGCTGTCACGACGCCCAGGCTACCCACCGGCACGTCGGAGCCCGAGGGCTGGGCCGCATCGCGCCGGCCCCCCGGTCAGTCCGCCCGTCGGTACGTGCCGCGCACGAGAGGGGCGAGGTCCGCGTCGGCGGGGACGGCCGTGTCGAGCTCGACCTCGAGGGAGTCGCCCGCAGCGCGCAGCCGCATGACGGTGCGACCGCGGTCCGAGCGGCGATCCAGAACGAGCGTGTCGCCGTCCCACGCGGCGGTGCCCGGAGTCTGCGGCGTGAAACCGTACGAGTCGAACCACCAGAAGCCGCCGCCCGCGACGACCGCGTGGGCGTCGAGCCGGCTGCCGTCGCGCGTCTCGACGTAGTCGAAGTGGATGCCGTCGGGCCCGGGTCGCACGTCGATCGAGGCTTGCGCCGTCCCGGCCGCCGTCCAGGCTGTCGGGAAGAGCTCCTCGTCTCCCGTCCAGGCGCCGATCAAGGACTCGAACCGCGGGGAGGACGTCACGCCTTGAACCTAGCGGCCGGCGATGACGGGCTGCAGGCGACACGGCGCGGATCCGTTGCGCGCCGGGGGTTCGGCCCGGCGGGTGCACGGCGGTCGAACCATACTGGGATATATGCCCGCCATCGCCGCCCACGAATACTCGCCCTGGGACTTCTGGCGTGAAGCCTCCGCCGACGACCGGGAGGCGCAGCTCGCTCTGCAGCACGCATTGGTCGACGGACGCCCTGATCATGAGCTCGGCGACGAGTGCTTCATCTCGGGCCTCGCGTCGATCGACAACGATGCTCTGCGACTGGGCGACCGCACGTACGTGGCCGCCGGCGCCTATCTCACCGGCGACCTCACGACGGGCGCGGATTGCAGCGTCAACCCGTACACGGTGATCCGCGGCAAGGTGACGATGGGCGACGGCGTGCGCATCGGCGCGCACACCTCGATCCTCGGCTTCAACCACTCCATGGAGTCGGGCACGCCGGTCTTCCGCCAGCCCCTCACGTCGAAGGGCATCGTGATCGGCGACGACGTCTGGATCGGCTCGCATGTCGTGATCCTCGACGGCGTGCACGTCGGCTCCCACTCCGTGCTCGCGGCGAGCGCTGTCGTCACGAAGGACGTCCCCGACGGCGCGGTCGTCGGCGGCAACCCCGCCCGCTTCATCCGCTGGCGTGTCGAACCCGACGACACCGGCATCGCACCGGACGCCGCCGCAGAAGCGGCCGCCCGTGCGGAGGACGACGCCACCGCCCCTGTCGAAGAGGACGTGGATGCCCCTGCCCTCGGCCTGCTGCCGGCCCTGGCGGGCGGCCACCCGGGGCGGACCCTGTCGGGTGGGGACACTCCGGCAGCAGCGCCTGCCACCGACGTCGACTCCGCCTCTGAACCCGGCGCCGAGCTCGGCCCTGCCGCCGCTCCGGGTCCCGAGCACGACCACGAGCCCCGGCCCCAGCCCGGCCCGGTGGCGAGCGGGATCCCGCGTGGTGCCGCGCCGACCCTGATCGCGCCCGCGCGCGCGACCGCAGACCACACCGACGGCCTGGCCGAGCGCGCGGCCCGGTTCGCCGCGCAGGCGAAGGCCGAGGCATCCACTGTTCTTCAGCGTGCGTGGCGCGAAGACCTCGGGCTCTTCGCAGACCGGCCGGGCGCCGCGCCGACGGTGCGCGCGCAGTGCGACGCGATCGAGATCGCCGATGTGCTGCTCGGAACGGCCCCCGCGCAGGCGACGGCGGCCGCGCAGATCCGGCGACTGCAGGACTGGCAGGATGCCGCGACGGGCGGTGTCGCGCCCCTCGGAGCGGACGGGCAGCCGGAGGCGGGGCTCGGGTTCTCGCACCCGGACGTGGCGTACCACGTGCTGAGCGTCGGATACGCGCTGGATCTGCTGGGGTCGTCGTTCGCGGCTCCTCTCACGTGGGTGACGGCGGCGACCGCGGATCGGGTCGTCGCGTTCTGCGAGAGTCTGCCGTGGGGCACCGACGCGTGGGGCGCCGCGCACCACGTGGACGGCTTCGGCACGGCGATCCTGTGGACGAAGCGCGCAGGGCACGACATCGTGCCGGGTGTGGAGGAGGCGCTGTTCGGGTGGCTGCTGCTGCACGCCGACCCTCACACCGGCATGTGGGGCTCGCCTGCGCCCGATGGCGACCTGCTCCCGGTCGTCAACGGCTTCTACCGCGCGTCGCGCGGCACGTTCGCGCAGTTCGGCGTGCCGCTCCCCCACCCCGAGCGCGTCATCGACACGGTGCTGCGGCACGCGCGGTCGCCGCGATGGTTCGCGCCCGGCGCGCGCAACGCCTGCAACGTGCTCGACGTCGCCCACCCGCTGTGGCTCACGCGTGGCACCGGCTACCGCGCCGACGAGGTGCGCGAACTCGCCACACGTCTGCTCTCGGACGCGCTGCACACGTGGGCGCCCGGCGCGGGGTTCTCGTTCCGCGAGCCGTCGCCCGCCGCGCGTGGGCTCGCCGACACCGAGCCCGGACTGCAGGGCACCGAGATGTGGCTCGCGATCCTGTGGTACCTCGCCGACCTCGCCGGCGTGTCAGGCGCCCTCGGCTATCGTCCGCGCGGCGTGCACCGGCCCGAGGCTGCGCTCACGCTGCCGTAGCGGCCGTCACTCCCCCGCCTGATCCGACGGCCAGACCTCGGTGACGCCGCCGCAGCGATGCTCTGCCGCACAGCCGAGACGGAGAGGGGATGCCGTCACGCCGCGGCTGGTGCCGCCGGAAGAAGCACCGCGCCCGCGGCGGTGAGCTCGCGCACGATCGGCTCATCGTCGGCCGCGTCGGCGATGACGCCGGCCGTGGCGTCGAAGGGCAGGACCCGGAAGCGCGAGGCGGCACCGATCTTGTCGGAGCTGGCCAGGACGTAGGTGTCGGCGGCGCGGGAGGCGAGCGTGCGCTTCATGGCCGCCTCATCGGGGTCGCCGGTCGTCAGGCCCGCTGTCGGGTGGACGCCGGTGACACCCAGGAAGAAGGCATCCGCGCTGACGGCGTTCGCGGCTTCGACGGCCGCGGCGCCGCACGCGACGGCGGAGTGCTTGAACAGCCGGCCGCCGATGAGGAAGACATCGGCTGCATGGTCGAGCAGCGCGGCGGCGACCGTCGGGCTGTGGGTGATGATCGTGCACGGGAACGACCGGGGCAGCGCGTCGACCATCGCCAGGGTCGTGGTGCCTCCGTCGAGGATCACGGTGGCCCCGGGTGCGATGAGTGCGACGGCCGCCGCCGCCACACGTCGTTTGCTGTCGGGCGCAACGGCGGTGCGGGTGGCGTAGTCGGCGACCGCGGGCGACGCCGGCAGCGCGCCCCCGTACACGCGCACCGCGAGTCCCTGCGCGTCGAGTTCGCGGAGGTCGCGCCGGATGCTGTCCTCAGACAGGCCCAGCTCGCCGGCGAGCTCCTTCGCGACGACGCGTCCGTCGCGCCGGAGTCGTTCCAGGATGAGGTCCTTGCGCGCGGCGGCCAGCATGCGGTCTTCCTGTTCTTGCACGATTGTGCGCTATGTTGCCTGTTATGAGCCATCCTATGCTGATCCTGATCGCCGGACCCTACGCCTCAGGCACCGGAGGCGACCCCGCATTGATGGCGCGGAACCTCGCGCGGCTCGAGCAGGCGGCGTGGCCGATCTTCCGCGCCGGGCATGTCCCGATGATCGGCGAGTGGGTGGCCCTCCCCGTGCTGGCGAGCGCCGGTGCGACCGGTCCGGCGGATCCGCTCGCCGCGGACGTCATGTACCCCACCGCCGAGCGCCTGTTGCAGCACTGCGACGCGGTCCTGCGGCTGCCCGGCGACTCCCGCGGCGCCGACCAGGACGTCGCGATCGCGGAGGCTCGCGGCATCCCGGTGTATCACTCGCTCGAAGACATCCCCGGCATCGCAGCCTGAGACGGCGCCTCGCGTCAGCGCGTCTCGGGCGGGGCGCTCTGCGCCTCCCGCGCTCCTGGCGCGTACAGCACGTCTGCGCGCTCACGCGGGGCGAAGCGAGCGGCGAAGTCACGTTCGTTCGGAACCCAGACGTCGTTCCACAGCGCGGTGAAGTCACGGCCGAGTGCGGCATCCCGAGCCATGCCTCTGCGCCGCGCGGTCGCGAGATCGACGTCGCACCAGACGGTGAGGTCGAGGGCCGGGAGCGCGACGGGATGAAAGAGACCGATGAGGTCGACGATCATGATCCGTCCGGCCGGCACCGGCTCGGGTGCGGCGAGGGTCCGGGCCGCCCAGTCGTACCGGCGGAACTGGCCCGCCCGCTCCGCACGGAATGGTTCGAGCACCTCGGCGACGAGGCGCTCGCGTTCGACGCCGTCCCAGTCCGTCGACCGCCGGTGCGACCGCGTCGGATCGAGGAAGTCGTCGCCGCGCATCCGCACGGCCCTGTCGAGGCGACCGACCAGCGCACGGGCGAGGGTCGACTTGCCCGAGCCCGCATACCCCGAGACGCCGATGACAACGGGATGGGATGCCGCCACCGCCGCTCCGTCGATCGCGCGGGTCAGCTCGTCGAGGTCCATCCGGCTCAGGCTAGCTGGAATGCTGGAGCGCATGGCCATCACCGTCGTCCCGTACTCCCCCGAATGGCCGCAGCAGTTCTCTCGCATCGCTGCCGACCTCGGACGCTCGCTGGCGGGCGTGCCCGTCGTCGCGATCGAGCACGTGGGGTCGACGTCAGTCCCGGGGCTCGCGGCGAAGCCGGTTATCGACATCGACGTCATCGTGCGGCGCGAACACGTCGACGCCGCGATCGCGGCACTCGTCGAGGCCGGGTACACGCACCGCGGCGACCTCGGGGTGACCGACCGGGAGTCGATGGCTGAGCCCGACGAGCCGCGGCGCAACGTGTACGTGTGCGTGGAGGGCACACTGCACGTGCGCAACCACCTGGCAGTGCGCGACATCCTGCGGCGCCGACCCGACCTGCGCGACCGGTACGGCGCGGTCAAGTCAGCGCTGGCGCAGAACCCCGGCCTGGACATCGGCGCGTACCTCGCGGGCAAGTCGCCCGTGCTGCAGGAGGTGCTCGCCGAGTCCGACCTCACCGCCGCCGAGAAGGACGCGATCCTGCGCCTGAACACGGGCACGTGAGGTTTCGTCGGTCGTTGAGCGAGCGAGACGAAACGCCCTCACGGCGACACACCCGGTCGTTGAGCGAGCGAGGAACGAGCGAGACGAAACGCCCCCGGCCGCACGAACCACCCCCGCGCCAGAACGCGTTTCGTCTGCGGGCGCTAGAGCGCCCTCCGCTCAACGACCGCGGCACACCCAGTCGCCCTGACCCTACGGACGACCCAGCGTGCTCAGCGCGCCGGCGACGCTCCCGCGACCGCGGGGTGCAGGTGCTCGGACCCCAGCGCGACGGTCGCCTGGCGGGCGCCGGCGACGAGGCATCCCTCGAGGTGTTCGCCGGCCAGCGACGCCGCGAGGAAGCCGGCGAAGAACGCGTCGCCGGCGCCGTTGGTATCGACGACATCGACAGGGGCGGCGGGCACCTCGGCCCGCTCGCCCGTCGACGAGAGCGCGATCGCGCCCCGCGCGCCCAGCGTGCAGACGGCGAGGCGCGGGCCACGGTCTAGGCAGCTCTGCATCAGCGCCCACGGGTCGTCGGTGCCGTCGTCGTTCATGAAGACGACGTCGGCCGCGCGCACGAAGGGCTCGTGGAACGACGACGTGCCGTCGTAGTCATGCAGGTCTGTCCAGATCGGCGCACCGACAGCACCGGAGCGGCGCCGATCGATGAGCGCAGCCCCGAGTTCGCTGAGGTCGACGACCGCGACCTCGGCCCCGCCCAGCGCGGTCTCGATGCGCTCCAGAGTCTGGACGGTCGGCGTCGATGGCGTCGAAAGGTACAGGCTCACGCGCTCCCCCGCCGGCGTCATGAGATTGGCATGCCGCTCGGTCCGCTCCGAAGCATATGCCGCGACGGGAACATCCGCCGCCGTGAGTGCAGCTTCGACGCGATGGCCCTCTTCGTCATCGCCGATCAGCGCGTGCAGTGCCACCGCGACGCCTCGATCGGCCAGGTGCAGCACCTTGCCCGCGGAGGTTCCGCCCAGCGTGTGGTGGTCGCCCACCGCGAACTGCATGTGCGCCACGGGCTCAGGCAGCCGGTCGAGCACGATCAGGTGGTTCCACGACGCCGGGCCGCACACGGCGACCCGCGCAGCGGCGGTCTGGGACGGAGATACGGGAGTGGGAGGCATCCGCTCAGTCAACCAGCTTTCGCCCGGAAATGTAAGCGCTTGCAGGCGCATCTACGACGATGCCGCATCGTGATCTTGGAGGCGGACCCGGTCGACTAGATTGACGTCATGCGTCGATATGCCGTTCCGGCAATACTGGTCCTCGGTCTCGCGATCACCGGCTGCGCACCGCAGACCCCGCCACCGGGGGCAACCGAGCAGCTTCACATGTCCGCGTCGGGAACCCCGATCGCGTCGACACCGACCCCGGTGGCCGCAGACAGCATCGTGATCGATCTCGATGGGCTCAGCACCATGCACGCGGGCGAGGCCGCGACATACGACTACGACGATCCCGAGCCCATGCTGGCCTTCATCGAAGAGGTCACGGGCGTTCCCCGCGCTGGTGAGGACATCCTGGACCCGTGGGGCAACGGCGACGTCTGGGGCAAGAGCTACCGGTGGGACGACATCACGGTGACCGTGCTTCTCGATGGTCCGGCCCACGTCACGGTCGAGTCGCCGACCATCGGCGATGCCCCCGTGACGGTCGCGGGCGGAGTGGCGGTCGGCTCTACACGCGCCGAGGCGGTCGCCGCCGGCGCCTGGGACGACTGGGATGCCGACGGCGACGGCGTCGCCGACAGTCTCGGCATCGACGAACGCCCCGTCGAAGACACGCAGTCGCTGAGCCGCCCGGGCGAGGTGGGTCGCCAGTACGTGGCGCTCCGGTTGACCGGCGACACCGTCACAGCCATCGCCTCTCCCGACAACGACTTCTCCGACATCTGAGCCCGGCGGCGCCTACTCCTCGCGGGGCCCGAGGGCGGGCTCGGCGACGAAGCGCACCACGGGGTCGGCGACGCGGTCGAGTTCGATGACCACCACGGTGTTCTCGCCCGGGCGGAGCGCCGCGGCGGGCACGTACAGGGTGCGCTGCGGGCCGTTGGACCAGTACCGGCCGAGGACGAAGCCGTTGACGACCGCGTAGCCCTTGCCCCACCCGGCGGTGTCGAGGAAGAGGTCCGCCGTCTCGTCAAGCGCGAACGACCCTCGCAGCACGAACGGGCCGACCGCAGCCGGTGCGTCGCGGACCGCCGCGGTCGCGGCGGCCGCTGCGAGCGCAGCGACATCGATCGGGGTCACGCTCCATCCGGTCACCGGCACGCCGTCCAGGAACACACCGCCGACCAGGCCTTTGGCCTCGCCGAGCCGCACGTCGTAGTTCACGCGGCCCTGCTCCTCGACGAGCACGCGCAGGCGCCCCGCGGGCACGACGAGGGCGTCCTCGCCGCGCGTGCGCGAGAGCGTGCCGACCGTCACGCCGTCGACCGAGACCCACGCGTGGTCGCGCACCTCACCGAAGCGCAGCACTCCCCCGGTCGCCAGCTCCGTCTCGTAGGCGACCAGGGCGCTCAGGTGTCCCAACTCTTCGAACGTCGGCGGCGCCTCGTGGGACGAAGGGGATGCCGCACCGTGCGCCTCGACCGGCTGCACCGGCACCTCGAACGCGGGTGCCACGTCGCCGGACGACGGCAGCTCGCCGGGCACCGGCGCGTAGGTGGCGATCACGTCGCGGAAGGCGAAGAACTTGTCGGTGGGCCGGCCCGCCTCGTCCAGCGGCGCGTCGTAGTCGTACGACGTCACGATCGGCAGGTAGCGCCCCTTGTGATTCGCCCCGTTGGTCAGGCCGAAGTTCGTGCCGCCGTGGAACATGTAGAAGTTCACCGAGGCCCCGGCCGCCAGCAGCGCGTCGAGCTCTGCGGCCGAGTCCGCAGCAGAGGTCGTGTGGTGCGCTGCGCCCCACCAGTCGAACCACCCGTCCCAGAACTCCGCGCACATGAGCGGGCCCGTCGGCTGGTGGCGGCGGAGCGTCGCGAGGCGCTCGGCGGCACGGGATCCGAACGAACCCGTGAGGTGGACGCCGTCGACACTGCCGTCGCTGAGCATCTGGTCGGTCGGCTGGTCGATGGTCGTGAGCGGCACCGTGATGCCGGCATCCCTCGTGACCCGCACGAGGTGCTCGAGGTAGGCGGTGTCGGAGCCGTACGCGCCGTACTCGTTCTCGATCTGCACGAGCACGACCGGTCCGCCCCGGTCGATCTGCCGCGGTGCGACGATGTCGTACACGCGCTGCAGGTACGCCGTCACCTCGGCGAGGTACGACGGCTCGGAACGGCGCAGCCCGATTCCCGGCATCCCGGTCAGCCACACCGGCAGTCCGCCGTTATGCCATTCGGCGCATATGTACGGGCCGGGGCGGACGATGGCGTGCATGCCCTCTGCGGCGACGAGGTCGAGGAAGGCGCCGAGGTCGTTCCAGCCGGTCGCGTCCCACTCGCCGCGGACGGGTTCGTGGGCGTTCCACGCGACATACGTCTCGATGGTGTTGAGGCCCATGAGCCGCGCCTTGCGGATGCGGTCCGCCCACTGGCCGGGGTGCACGCGGAAGTAGTGCAGCGCACCCGACAGCACGCGGTAGGGCTCGCCGTCGAGCAGGAAGTCGGTCTCTCCGATCGCGAACGAGCGCGGCGTGGCCGGCGCGGTCACTGTACGGAGCCCGTGCGAGCCTGCAGCACGGCGGCGAGGCGCTCCAGCTGCGACGCGTCCTCGAGCGCCGAGCCGACGGCGGCGACCCGGACGCCGGCGGCGAGGAACTCCTCGACGTTCGACGCGTCCAGGCCGCCGGTGGCCACGAACCGCACCCGCGGGAACGGGCCGCGGATGTGCTTGAACCAGCCGCTGCCGAGCCACGTCGCCGGGAAGGCCTTCAGCCACGTCAGCCCGAGCGCCACGGCCAGCTGCACCTCGCTGGGCGTCGCGACGCCCGGGAGGATCGGGATGCCGGCGTCCTGTGCCGCCCGGACGACGACCGGGTCGAGCCCCGGCGAGACCAGGTACGCGGCACCGGCGTCGGCGGCGAGCGCCACCTGCGCGGGCGTGATGATGGTGCCGGCGCCGACGATCTTGCCGCGCTCGGCCGCCGCGGCGACGACGGCCCGCAGGGCGCGTTCGTCCTCGTCGGTCTGCAGCGGCACCTCGACGGAGTCGATCCCGAGGTCCCACGCCGTCTGCGACAGCCGGACCGAGCGTTCGACGCCCATGCCCCGCAGGATCGCCATGAGCGGTGCGCCCGCGAAGGCGGTCTCGAACCAGTCGCCGCGGCCGGCGGCATCCACGTCGGTCGTTTCTGCGGTCATCAACGGTGTCCTTCTCGAAGAGTCGTGTGTGCGTGAAGGGTTCTGGGGCGCGCTCCGCACGTGATGCGCCCCGAACCCGTCATGGTCTGGGGATGCCGGCGGCCGGTGCCGCGGCGGCGGGCTCGTCGATCGAGTCCGTGGTGGTCCGCAGCGTGCGGGCCGCACGCGCGTGGCCGGCGCGCAGGCTGTCGGAGAGCGAGTCGCCCGACAGGCGTCCGGCCAGGTAGCCGCCGGCGAACGCGTCTCCCGCGCCGACAGCCTCGACGACCTCGACGACGAGCGCGGGCTCGAACACCTCGTCGTCCGCCGTGAACACGGTGGCCCCGATCGAGCCGTCCTTCACGACGAGCTCCGGCACGTCGGAGAGGAGCCCGCGGGCATCGCGGGCCGAGGCCGTGCCCCACAGCGTCTCGGCCTCGTCGCGTCCGACGAGCACGATGTCGGCGCTGCGGGCCAGATCGAGCAGCGCCGGCGCGGCGACCTCGGCGCTCCACAGCGGAGCGCGGTGGTTGACGTCGAACGACACCTGTACGCCCTCTGCGCGGGCACGCTCGATGACGCGCGCCAGGAACGAGGCGGCCGAGGTCGAGATCGCGGCGGTGATGCCCGACACGTGCAGCAGGTCGACACCCGCGAACGACACCGTCTCTGCGTCGAGCTCGCACAGCGCCGAGGCGGCCGAGCCGTCGCGGTAGTACAGCACGCCGTTGCCGGGGTCCTTCACGTACAGGCCGGTGCGGCGCGTCTCGTCGTACACGACGCGCGACACGTCCACGCCGCGCGCGGTCAGCTGGCGCGCGATGCGGCGGCCGAGCGCGTCGGCCCCCAGGCGGCTGAACCACACGGCCCGATGCCCGAGCGCGGCCACATGGGCGGCGACGTTCGACTCGGCGCCGCCGGCATCCAGCAGGAACTCGTCGGCGTCGGCGACGGGGGCCGCAACCACCGGCGCGACCATGGCCATGGTCTCGCCGATGGCGAGCAGAGTGCGGGGCATCGCCCCAGCGTATCCAGGGTGCTGCATCCCTCGCTCCTTCGTCAGCCCCACCGACCGTGAGACCGCACGGCGCGGCCGAGACCCTGGGCGCTACCCGGGGTCTCGGCCGTCCGCTGCGGTCTCACGGAGCCGGCAGGGTACGAGCACGACCGCACGACCGTCCGGCCGGTCACCGCAGGTCGGTGACGGGGGCGGCGTCCATGTCGTCGAAGGCCTGGTTCTCGCCGGCCATCGCCCAGATGAACGTGTACGCCGACGTGCCGACGCCCGAGTGCAGCGACCACGACGGCGAGATGACAGCCTGGCGGTCGGCGACCACGAGGTGGCGGGTCTCTTCGCGCTCGCCCATCAGGTGGATGACGCGGGCGTCCTCGGGCAGGTCGAAGTACAGGTAGCACTCGGTGCGGCGGTCGTGGGTGTGGGCCGGCATGGTGTTCCACATCGAGCCCGGGTGCAGCTCGGTGACGCCCATGACGATCTGGCAGCTCTTGACGCCGTTCTCGTGGATGTACTGGTTGAGCGTGCGGCGGTTCGAGGTGACCTGGTCGCCGAGCTCGCGCACCGTGCCCTCGCCGGGCGAGACGAGAGCAGCAGGATAGGCGGTGTGCGCCGGGGCCGAGAAGAGGTAGAACTGCGCGCCGCCCTCGGAGTCGGCGTCGGCGAACGCCACGTCCTTGATGCCCCGGCCGAGGTACAGGCACGCGCCCTTGACGAGCGTGTAGACCTCGCCGTCGGCGGTGACCGTGCCGGTGCCGCCGACGTTGATGATGCCGACCTCGCGGTGCTCGAGGAAGTAGTCGCTGCGGATCTCGGGGTAGCCGCCGAGCTCGAGCACGCCGCCGGCCGGCACCGCGCCGCCCAGCACGATGCGGTCGTGGTGGGTGTAGGTCAGGCGGATCTCACCCGGCACGAACACGTCGGGGATCAGGTAGGTGTCGCGCAGATCCTGCGTGGTCATGCCCGGGATCTGGGCGGGGTTGGTCGCGTAGCGCTGCGGGATGTGCTGCTCGGTCACGAGTTCTCTCCTGGTTCTGCGTGTTCTGCTCGGGTGAGTGGATGCCGGCGGCCTAGCGGACGAGCCAGCCTCCGTCGACGGGCACGACGGCGCCCGTGACGTAGGCGGCGGCGTCCGAGGCGAGGAACACGAAGATCCCCTGCAGGTCGGACGGCGTGCCCCAGCGGCCGGCCGGGATGCGCGACAGGATCGACGCGGCGCGCTCCTCGTCGGCGCGCAGCGGCGCGGTGTTGTCGGTGGCCATGTAGCCCGGCGCGACGGCGTTGACGGTGACGCCCGCGGCGGCCCATTCGTTGGCGAGGGCCTTGGTGAGGCCCGCGACCGCGTGCTTCGAGGCGGTGTACGCGGGGACCAGGATGCCGCCCTGGAACGACAGCATCGACGCGACGTTGATGATGCGCCCGCCGCCCTGCGCCAGCATGTGGCGGCCCGCTGCCTGCGACAGGTGGAACACGGCGTCGAGGTTGATGGCCAGCACGTCGTCCCAGTCCGAGGTCGGGTAGTCGACGGCGGGGGAGCGGCGGATAGTGCCGGCGTTGTTGACGAGGATGTCGAGGCCGCCGAGCTCGGCGACGACCTCGTCGACCGCCGACAACAGCTCGTCCGGCGTCGCCGAGACCAGGTCGCGCTGCACGCGGTGCACGCGACGGCCGGTCTGCTCGATGAGCGCCGCGGTGTCGGACGCGTCGCCGCGGTCGAGCAGCGCGACGTCGGCGCCTGCTTCGGCGAGCGCGACGGCGGCGCCCTGGCCGAGTCCGCGGCTGGAGCCGGTGACGAGGGCGACCTTTCCGTCGAGGCGGAACGAGTCGAGGATCATGCGGTGGCCTCCTGGCTGGCGTCGGCTGCGGCGACGAAGGTGGTGGTGAGCTCGCCGATGCGCGAGATGCGGACCGTCACGGCATCGCCCGGAGCGAGCGGCCGATGTGCGTCCTGCGCGGCGGGCAGCTTCTGCGGCGTGCCGGTCGACACGATGTCGCCCGGCTCGAGGGTGAGCACCTGGCTCAGGTGGTGGATGACGTACGCGACGCTGAAGATCGTGGTCGAGGTCGACTGCGACACCGTGACGACGCCGTCGCGCACGACCTCGACGAGGAGGTCCTGCGGGTCGCCGAGTTCGTCCGGCGTCACTATCCAGGGGCCGAGCGGAGCGAAGCCGTCGGAGCACTTGCCGAGCGCCCACTGGCTCTGGCGCCGCTGCCACGCGCGGTCCGACACGTCGTTGAGGATCGTGTACCCGCCGACGTGGTCGAGGGCGTCCTCCAGGGTCACGCGCTGCGCGCGGCGGCCGATGACGACGGCGACCTCGCCTTCGTAGTCGACGTCGGTCGCACCCGGTGGGATGACGACGGGGGCGTTCGGACCGGCGAGCGTGTTCGGGGTCTTGACGAAGACATCGGGGTACTCGGGGTCGTCGGCCGTCGGGTCCACGCCGTCCGGCACGTGGCCGCGGTAGTTGTACCCGAGGCACAGGATCTTGCCCGGCACGACCGGCGCCTCGAGGGCCGAGAGCTCCAGCGGCGGTAGCGCGTGGGCGTCGGCGGCGTCGACGGCGGCGCGGGCGGCGTCCAGGGCCGCGGCATCCGCCAGCAGCGCCGTCACCGATCCGGCGAACCCGCCGAGGTCGAGCACCCGGTCCCCGACGACGGCGCCGGGCCGCGGCCCGCCGTCGCCGGCGTACGTGACGAGTCTCACCAGTACTTCTTCCAGTCGGGGTTCGCCACCCGCATGAGCGCCTCGAGGTAGAAGTAGTCGCCCCACAGGGTGCCCTCGTCGACGCCGTTGCCCTTCGGCAGGTCGTACACGGAGTGCAGGATGAGGGCGTCCGAGTCCTCGGCCGACGCGGGCGTGTAGTTCGCGATGAGCGATGCCAGGATCGCGTGCGCCCTGTCGATCCACTCGGCGGCGCGTGCGGCATCCACCTCCACCGAGGCGAGCTCGATCAGGCCGCACACGGCGATCGCGGCGGCCGAGCTGTCGCGCGGGGCGTCGCTGCCGTCGGTGTAGACCAGGTCCCAGAAGGGCACGTCGTCGGCGGGCAGGTGGCGCAGGAAGTAGTCGGCGCAGCGACGGGATGCCTCCAGCAGGCGCTCGTCGCCGGTCACGGCGTAGTTCATCGCGAAGCCGTAGATGCCCCACGCCTGGCCGCGGGCCCAGCACGACTCGTCGGCCGCGCCCTGCTCGGTGCCGCCGCGCAGCGGCTCACCGGTCTCGGCGTCCCAGTAGAACGTGTGGAAGGTGGAGTCGTCTGCGCGCAGGATGTGCTCGCGCAGCTGCGCGGTGTGACGGCGCACGGCGTCGTCGAACCGGGCCTCGCCCGTCTGCTCGCCGGCCCACGTGAGCAGCGGCATGTTCATGAGGCTGTCGATGATCGTGCGCCCGCGCTGTGCCGGGTCCGACAGGTCGCCCCACGCCTGGATGATGCCTGCCGGCTCCAAGAAGCGGCGCATCAGGTGGTCGGCGGCCAGCAGCGACGCGTCGCGGGCCGCTTCGTCGGCGCCCAGGCGCCACGACGCGACGGTCGACAGCGTGTACAGGAAGCCGAGGTCGTGCGTGTCGAGGTCCTCCTCGGCGCGGACGCGGCGCTCGAAGTCGGCCACGTCGACCTTGGCCGCCTCGCGGTAGTCCTCGTCGCCGGTGAGCTCCCATGCGAGCCACAGCATGCCGGTGCGGAAGCTGGTGGTCCAGCCCCGGTTGCCGCCCAGCGGGATGTTCCCCTCGGCGGGACGCAGCTCGTACCGGTCGTCCACCGTCGTGTCGTCGGGGTACGCGGGGCCGAACTTCGCGATGTTGCGCCGGATCGTCGACAGGGCGTCGGCGATCGCGTCGTCGACGCGGGGGGCTCTCGTGCCCGAAGCGGGCGAGGTGGACGTCATGGGAGATATTCCTTCAGAGAGATGAACAGGACGGTGCCGCGGCGCTAAGCTCGCGCGGCCACCGCATCGTCGTTGTCAGCAGAGTCGAGGTCGAGCACAGGTCGGAGGGTGTAGCGGGAGTTGGTCCACGCGAGGTAGAGCGCCGCGGAGGCGGTCAGCCCCAGACCCAGGGCCGGTGCGGTGGCGAACACGGCGGCCTGGATGCCGAAGGCGATGAGCGACACCGCCGTCAGGTACCAGCGGCGCAGGCTCAGGTGCAGGGCCGCGCGCAGCACGTCACGGAACCGCGCCTGCGGCACCTCCGCGAAGGCGACCAGCGACAGCAGGCCGACGCCCAGCGTGAGGAGGCCGAGCACGCCGAGCAGCGGAACCGTGAACACGGCGGCAGGCGATGCCGCCAGCATCCGGACGTCCACCAGCAGCACGACGATCACCGCGGTGGCGGCCGCGCCGATCACGAGCGCGCGCCACCACGTGTCGCGCAGGCCCGCGGCGAAGGCGCGGATCGGGCCGCGGCCCCCTTCGCCGTGCTCGCGGAACGCACGGAACGCGGCGGTCACGCCGGGCGCCGCCAGCGGCGCCGCGATCGCGAGGAACGGCCACGAGTACGCCGGGTCGGTCGTCACGAGCAGCGCCACGAGCGGCAGGCACGTGATCACCAGCAGCAGGTTGACGATCAGGCCGAGGTAGATCATCCCGATGAGGGACGCCCACGCGTCGTGCGAGACCAGTCCGTTGAGCTTGGAGAGGACGCCGGACTTCTTCATGACGTCACCCCTTCAGCCCGCTCGTCGCAATGCCTTCGACGAAGTACTTCTGGCCGAGCAGGAAGATGATCGCGATCGGGATGACCGAGATCGTCAGGCCCGCGAACAGCAGCGCGTAGTTGGTGTCGAACAGGTTCGAGACGAAGCCCTTGAGACCCAGCTGGATCGTCCACAGATCGGGGTTGCGCAGGTAGATGAGCGGTCCCAGGTAGTCGTTCCAGGTGTTGACGAAGGTGAGCAGCGTCAGCGACGCGAGCGCCGGGATCGACAGCGGCAGCATGATCTTGCGCCAGATCGCGTACTCGCTGAGGCCGTCCAGGCGCGCGGCCTCCGACAGCTCTTCGGGGATCGTCTCGTAGAACTGCTTCATCAAGAAGACGCCGAACGCGCCGAACGCCTGCAGCAGGATGATCGACCACAGGGTGTTCGACACCTTGAAGTTCGAGAGCATGATGAACTGCGGGATCATGTACGACTGCCACGGCACGGCGATGGTGCCGACGTACAGCAGGAAGAGCACGTCCCGGCCGCGGAACTTCATGCGCGCGAAGCCGTACGCGGCGAACGACCCGGTGAGCACCTGCAGGAAGGTCACGACGACCGCGAGGAACAGCGTGTTGCGGATCCAGACCAGCATGTTCGACTGGGTCCAGATGTCGACGTAGTTCTGCCACACCCACGTCTCGGGCAGCCACTTGATCGGCACCGAGAAGACCTCGTTCGAGGACTTGAACGAGCTGAGCACCATCCACACGAACGGCGTCAGCAGGCCGATCGCGAAGATGACGAGGGCGATGTACATCAGGATGCGGCCGATGCGGCGCGCCGGGGTCAGCTTCTCGCCGTCCGGTCCGCGCTTGGGCTCGTTGCCGTCGGCCAGCTTGCGCAGGCTCCGCACGGCGGCGGTGGGAGGCGTGAAGTCCGAGACCAGGCGGTCGGCGGCATCACGTTCGATCTGCTGCTGCTCGGCCATCACTTGTTCCCCCTCTTGTTCCACAGGAACTGGACGATGGTCACGATGATGCACATGAAGAACAGCACCACCGAGGCGGCCGACGCGTAGCCGAACTGGCTCTCTTCGAAGCCCTTGCGGTAGATGAACTGCGACATCACCGAGGTCGCCTGGCCGGGACCGCCGTCGGTCATGACGAGGATGAGATCGAAGATCTTGAACGAGTTGATCGTCAGCATGACGGTGACGAAGAACATCGTCGGGCGCAGGCTGGGAAGCGTCACGTTCGTGAACCGCTGCCACGTGTTGGCGCCGTCCATGCGCGCGGCCTCGTGCAGCTCGCGGGGCACCGTCTGCAGGCCCGCGAGGAACAGGATCATGTAGTAGCCCATGTCGCGCCACGTCGACACGATCACGACGGCGGGCATCGCCCACTCGGGTGAGGTGAGCCATCCGGGCGGGTTCTGGATGCCGATGAACTTCAGGAACTCGTTGATCGGGCCGTACTCGGGGCTGAAGAGCAGGTTCCACACCACCGCGATCGCGACGATCGACGTGATGTACGGGAAGAACGCGGCGGTGCGGAAGAACGCGACCCCGCGGAGCTTGTTGTTCAGCAGCAGCGCCAGTCCCAGCGAGACGACGATCGTCAGCGGGATGTGCATCACCGAGTAGTAGAGGGTGTTGACGACCGAGATGCGGAAGCTGCCGTCGCCCATGAGGCGCGTGAAGTTGGCGAAGCCGATGAAGTCGGCCTTGCCGAAGACGTTCCAGTTCGTGAACGCCATGTAGAAGAGGATGACGATCGGCACGAGCGTGAGGACGCCGAAGCCGATGAAGTTGGGGAGGATGAAGCTCCACCCGATGAGGGTGTTGCGCAGGCGCAGCTTCGAGCGCCTGCGGCGCGCGGGCGGCGGTGCGGTGCCGGCCTCGGTGGCGGTGATGGTCGCCATGGCGGACCTCCAGAAGGGACCTGTCGGGTGGGGTGCTGGTGCGGTGCCCGGCCCGCCCGCGGGGAGCGGACCGGGCACCGGGTTTCAGTGCCGGCGCGTCTGGCGCCGAGCGGGTCGATCAGTCGGTGCCGACCTCGTTGGCGACGCGGTCCTGCGCCTCCTTGATGGCGTCGGCCGGCGACTTCGACCCCGACATGATCGCGGTGTGCATGTCGCCGAGGATGCCCTGGATCGCCGCGGTCTTGTCCGAGGTGGGGTTCTCGGCGTGGACCTCGTGTGTGGAGTACGCGAACTTCGACAGGTCGTCGGTGGGAGCGCCGTCGACCGAGAAGTACGTCTCGACGACCGGGTCGGTCAGGAGCGCCGGCGTGATGCCGATGCCCGCGAGCACCTGGGCGCCCTCTTCACCGGCGGCGAAGGCCAGGAAGTCCTTCGCGGCGGCGACCTTGGACTTGTCGATCGCGGCGTTGATGCCGAAGCCGGTCGGGTCGCCGAAGGTCACCGGGGTGTTGTCGAGACCGGTGGTCTTGGAGGACTCCTGCGGGATCGGCGCGATGCCCCAGTCGAACGTGTCGGCGTCGCCCGACGCCTGCTGTGCGATGAGGGTCGCGACGAACCACGTGCCCATGGGCAGCATGGCGGCGTGCTGCTTGCCGAACTCGCCCTGGTAGGTGAGCTGGTTCGCCTTGGCCGTGTTGTAGTCGGTCTGGTCGCCCGCGTCCTGCATGGCGAGCTGGCGCTCGTAGAAGGGCTCCATGTAGTCGTACTCGCCCTTGAGAATGTCGCTGTCGGTCTGCGCGTTGGCGAAGCCCTGGACGGTCGACTGCCAGTTGTGCAGGTAGGCGCCCTTGGCGGTGCTGCCGGCGGCGGCGAGGCCCTGGGTCAGCGCGTCGGCGGCGTCGGCGTAGTCGTCCCACGTCCAGGTGCCGTCGGGGTACTCCACGCCGGCCTGGTCGAAGAGCGCCTTGTTGTAGTACAGCACCCACGAGTCGTTGCGGTAGGGCACCGCGTAGGCGGTGCCGTCGACCTCGTACGACTTGGCGCCGCTGATGCCGTCGGGCAGCTCGACGTCCGACACGTCCAGCAGCTGTCCGCCGTTGACGAAGGTCGGGACGAACTTGACCTCCTTCTGCGTGATGATGTCGGGCGCGGAGCCGGCGGCGAGGTCGGCGGTCACGAGCGTGTTGTACTCGGTGGGGTCGTAGCCCTTGAGCTCGATCGTGACGTCGGGGTTCTTCTCGTGGTACGCGTCGGCGAGCTTCTGGAACTCGGGCGTGGTGTCGAGGCTCCAGCCCGACATCGTGAGGGTGACGGGGCCCGACGACTCCTCGGGCGAGGTGGCGTCGTCGCCGCTGCTGCTGCAGCCGGCGAGGGCGAGCGTGGCGACCACGGCGATGCCGGCCGCGGCAGCGTATGAGCGCTTCATACTGTGCGTACTCCTTTGTGATTGCGGGCCCTTCCTCGGGCCCATCGGGTTCACCGGTCGGCGTCGGACGCGTCGCCGGGGTTCGCGAGGCGACTGGTGGTCGCCGTCCCGTCCGGCCAGGTGACCGTGACGGTGGTGTCGCCGGCGTCCGTGCGGACGTCGACGGTCGCATCGCCGGGCGATGCGAGGTCTTCGGTGGTGAGCTCGACGAGCGTGGCGATCCACGCGCCGGGCTCCACCGGGTACATCACGACCGGCACGATCGCGACAGGCCCGAGCGGGCTGGCGTCGAAGCGCTCCTCGACGCTCGCGACGCCGCCGCCGAGGATCGAGTGGATGCCCGAGGCCAGGCCGTCGGCGACCGCCGAGGCGGCGGCATCCCGAGCCCGTCCTTCGACGGCCGCGGCGGCGAGCGCCCAGCCGCCGACGCGAAGGCGCAGTGCACCGGCGTCGACGCCGGCCTCGAGGGCGTCGACGCGCGTGAGGCGCACCTCCCACGGGCCGCGCAGCAGCGAGTGGACCGTCACCACACCGGCGAGCTCGACGTCGCCCTCGATGCCCGAGCCGTGGCGGTGGGCGGCGGGATGCGGTGTGATCCAGTGCGGGCGAGAGACGGATGCCGCGATCGCGACCCGTGCGTCCCCTTCGCCGTCGACGCGCACGTCGATGAGCTCCATGGCGGCGCGGTGCGTGGCGCGGCCGGCCGCGTCGACGAGGGCGACGGACTGCTCCAGCGGCTCCTCCCACGCGGCCTGGTTCGCGAGCGGCGCGGCAGCGGTGGCGTAGCCGATCCGGGCGTACAGCGGGGAGTCCCCGACGAGGGCGCCGTCCGCCGCGTGGTCGCTGCCGTGGTTGGCGATGCGCACGATGCCGTCGGCTGCCGTGCCCGAGACGGCCCAGCCGGCCGAGCGCACGACGCGCACGTCGTCGCCCGCCTCCACGGGCAGCGGCACCGCGGGCGCGGCCCACACCGGGTGGTCGGCCGGCAGCGAGATGCCGAGGAGGCCCTTGACGGCCCAGTACGGCGAGCCGGGACCCGAGTACGACTGCGCGAGCTCGCGCCACTCGTGGTGCCAGCCCATCGTGAGCACGGCGTCCTCTCCGGGTGCGTCGTGCGCCACGAAGTGCGCGACGACGGCGTTGGCGGCGCGGCGGAGCTCGCCGAGCGGCACCGAGGGCACCTCCGCGACGGCGCCGACCCAGAACGGGGCGGCCGCGGCGAAGCGGTAGATGAGGCTGCGGCCCTGGATGAGCGGCGACCCGTCGGCGCCGACGAGAGCGACGGCGTCCTGCAGGAAGCGGTCCAGGCGCACGACGTCGCCGGCGGTGCGGCCGCCGGCGAGCTCGTCGGCGCCCTGCATGCGCGACCACAGCACGGGGTACGTGTGCAGCGCCCAGCCGACGTAGTGGTCGTACGAGCGCTCGAAGCCGTCCGAGATCCAGCCGTCCTCTCGCACGAGGGAGTCGTGCAGGGCGAGGTCGTCGGCGATGTCGTCCACCGACCACGGGCCGCCGACCGAGCGCAGGAACGTCTGCACCACGACGCGGAACCACAGCCAGTTGGTCTTGGGGTACGTCGTGTCGCCGACGACGGGAGCGAGGTAGTCGACGACGCGCTGCTGCGTGACGGCATCCAGGCGGTCCCAGATCCACGGGCGGGTCATGTCGAGCACGAGCGCGAGCGACGCGGCCTCGACCTTGGCCTGGGCGTGCTCGTCGAGCCGCACCCAGCGGTCGGCGGCATCCGGGTCCACTCCCGTGACGATGCCCTGTCGGTAGAAGTCGGCGAGGTCCTCGGTGCCCTCGCCGCGAGCGCCCGCGATGCGGAAGCCTGCGAGCAGGAACGTGCGCGCGAAGCCCTCGAGCCCGTCGACGTCGTGACCGTAGCCGCCCTCGGCGCCGGGGAAGTGGATGCGGCCGTGGCCGGGCGACGCGTACGAGCGGGCAGTATCGAGCAGGCGGTCGGCGAAGACGATCCATTCGTCCCGCGACCAGTCGGCGCCCACCGCGAGACGTGCGGATGTGCCGGGCTGCTGGAACGTCACTGGGATCTCCCTCGATCTTCTTGCTGCTGTGTCGCCGCTGCTTCCTCGAAGAGCGAACGTTTGGGACTGTAGCAATCCATTTCGTTCATTGCAAGACTGTTTTGGATTCGTTATGATCGTTTGTGATCGCTTAGCGATATGGTGAATCGATGAGGAGGATCCTTTTGACCGTTCTGGATGCCGCATCCCCCGCTTATCGCGGCCGCCTGGCCGAGACGTACGAACGTCAGGCGGGCACCGATGCCGCCGGCTTCGCGGCCGCCCTCGCCGGCCTGCTCGCGCCGCCCTCGCAGGCGCTGCCGGTCGCGACGGCGGACGACCGCTCCGTGTGGGGTCCGGGCGGCTCCGCCGACCCGGTCTCGATCCGCGGCATCCTCGAGCGCGCCGAGGCCGACCTCGACCAGCCGTGGCCGGTGCCCCTCGCGTCGGCGGCCGCGCGCCTGCACGACGACGGCGACCGCGAGGGCTGGGAGAGCGTGCTCTACGAACGCCAGCGACGCCTCTCGCGCGCCGCGGTCGCGGCGGCCGTGCTCGCTGACGACCCCGTCCGCGGACCCCGCTCCCTCGCCGAGGTTCTCGACGGAGTGTGGCTGTTCTGCGAGCAGAGCTCGTGGTGCTGGCCCGCGCACGACGACGCCTTCCGCGAGCGCGGCTCGGTGCTGCCGGTCGTCACCGCCCCGTACCTCGACCTCGGCGCCGGCGAGGTCGCGAGCCTCCTCGCCTGGGTCGACCAGCTGATCGGCGACCGACTCGAGGCCCGGTACCCCGGCATCCGCTCCCGCGTCCGTTACGAGATGCGCGTGCGCATCTTCGAGCCGTTCACCCGGCGCCGCGACTGGCACTGGCTCGGGCTCGACGGCGACGTGCACAACTGGAACCCCTGGATCCACGGCAACGTGCTCGTCGCCGCCCTGCGCCTGCTGGACGACCCCGCCGAGGCCGACGAGCGCGCCGCGATCGTCGCACTCGCGCTGGAGGGCATCGACCGCTACGTGTCGGTGCTGCCCGACGACGGCGCGATCGACGAGGGCTACGCGTACTGGTGGAACGGCGCATGCCGCGCACTGGAGGCCCTCGACGTCGTCCGCCACGCCACCGGGGGAGTGCTCGACGCGTCGGGCATCACCGCGCTGCGCGAGACCGTGGCCTTCCCCCACCGCATGCACCTCGGCGCCGACTGGTACCTGAACCTCGCCGACGGGCAGGCGCGCGTGTCGGCAGCCCAGCCGTGGCACGCCCTCCACCGCGCCGCGATCGCCGCGGGGGATCGGGATGCCGCAGCCCACGCCGCCGCGCACCGCACGCCCGGATCGCCCGCGGCCATCGAGCACCCCGGATTCGGCCGGCTGCTGCGCGGCATCACCGATCCCGCGTGGATCGCGGCGGCGCAGGACTCCTCGCCCTTCCCCCGCGACGTGTGGCTGCCGTCGACCGAGGTGCTGCTCGCCCGTTCGCACGGCGGCACGGCCCGCGGGCTCACGATGGCGGCCAAGGGCGGGCACAACGGCGAGCACCACAACCACAACGACGTCGGCTCGTTCATCGTCGCGTCCGACGGCGTGCCGGTGGTGGTGGATGCCGGGCGCCCGACCTACACGCTGCAGACCTTCGGCCCCGACCGGTACGACATCTGGACCATGCAGAGCGGCTGGCACAACGTGCCCGTGATCGACGGCCGCGAGCAGCCGCCCGGCGCCGAATTCGCGGCATCCGGGGTCGAGGCCTCGATCGGCGACGACTCGGTGTTCTCGGCCGAGCTGTCGGGCGCCTACCCCGGAGTGGGGCCGTGGCACCGCACCGTGCGTCTCGAGCGGGCCGCCGGGCGGGTCGTGGTCTCGGACGCCTGGACCCCCGCCGCGCGCGCGACGAGCCAGATCCCGGTCGTTGAGCGAGCGAGGAACGAGCGAGACGAAACGCACGCGTCCACGAGCGGCGCCGGCACCCGCCGCACCGAGGTGCGCCTGCTGCTCGCGGGCGACGTCGTGCGGGACGGGGATGCCGTCGCCGTGACGCCGCTCGAGGGCGCGACGCCGGTGCGCATCTCGTGGCCCGCGGGCGTCGAGGCCTCGCTCGTCGTGCGCGAACTCGACGATCCCGTCCTGACCAGCGTCTGGGGCGCGAAGCTCACGCGGCTCGATCTCGACGTCACTGACCGCGACGCGATCGCGGTCACGGTAGAACTGGACCAGACGAACGCGGAGGACACGCGATGACCGACCAGACACCGGCACTGCTGGCCGCCGAACGGCGCGCCCACGTGCTGGCCTCGCTGGAGCGCGACGGCGCCGTGCGGGTCGCTCAGCTGATGGACGAGCTCGGGGTCGCGCCCGTGACGCTGCGCCGCGACCTCGCGCAGATGGAGCGCGAGGGTCTGCTCGTGCGCGTGCACGGCGGCGCCGTCCCGGCCGCCGGGTCGCTGGACGACATGGACTCCGGCGCCGTCGCGCCCGCCCGAGCGGGCTCGATCGCGATGCTCGTGCCGTCGCTGACGTTCTACTACCCCACCGTCGTGCGCGGCGCCGAGGCCGAGGCCGCCCGTCACGGCATGCCTGTCGTGGTGCGCGGCGCCTCGTACGAGCTGCAGGACGAGCGGCCCGTGCTGGAGCGCCTGGTCCACACCGAGGGCGTCCGCGGGCTCGTGCTCGCCCCCAACACGGACACGCCCCACGCGCAGGACGTCGTGCAGTGGCTTGCCGAGTGCGGCCTGCCGAGCGTGCTCGTCGAGCGCGACGCCGTGCTTCTTCCCGAGGGCAGCCCTGTCGAGAACGTCACCACGGACCACGCGCTCGGCGCCGTCCTGGCCGCGCGCCACCTCGCCTCGCTCGGTCACCGCCGGGTGGGCCTCATCATCGCGCGCGACTCGCCCACGTCTCGCAAGATCGCGGCGGGCTGGCACGCGGCGTGCGCCGAGCTCGGCCTGACGCCGGCCGACCAGTTCGAGACGAGCCTGCCGCCGCGGACGAGCCCGGACTTCTCGGCCGTCGTGGACTCGACTCTGGACGCCGCGCTGGCGAACGGCGTCACGGCGATCCTGGTGCACTCCGACCCCGAGGCGATGGCGTTCGTCGACCTCGCCCTCAACCGCGGCATCTCGGTGCCCGACGACCTGTCGGTCGTCGCGTACGACGATGAGGTCGCCGAGATCTTCACGCCGCCGCTGACTGCGGTCGCCCCGCCGCGCCTCGCGGTGGGCCGTGCCGCCGTCGACCTCGTCCTGCGCCGCCTCGAAGACCCGACGCGTCCCGTGCACCGTGTCGTGCTGAATCCCACGCTCAACGTCCGGGGCTCGACGGCGCCGCCGCGCGGCGCCTGACGGTCGCGCATCGCGGGCCCTGACGGTCGGGCTCACGCGATGGGCTCGGCCGCCTCGCGTGCGGCACGGGCCGACGAACGCACCGCGCCGATGCTCGCCGCGATCACCAGGGCGATGCCGGCGAGCTCCAGCCACGTCATATGTTGGCCGAGGAATATGAACCCGGCGAGCGAGGCCGTGGCCGGCGCGAGACTCATGAGGATCGCGAACGCGGCGGCCGGCAGGCGTCGCAGCGCGATCAGCTCGAACGCGTACGGGATCGTCGACGACAGCACCGCGACGGCTGCGCCGAGGGCCACGATCTCGATGCGGAACAGGGCGGGTCCGGCATCCACGATCCCGAGCGGGAGCGAGATCAGCGCGCCGACCGTCATCGCCAGTGCGAGGCCGTCGAGCTTCGGGAACGCCCGGCCCACCCGCGCCGAGGCCAGGATGTAGAACGCCCAGCTGCCGGCGGCGCCGAGGGCGAACAGCACGCCGAGCGGGTCGAGGCGGTCCCACCCCTGTCTCTTATACACAGCTG
>NZ_JAEUAW010000010.1 GCF_019511665.1 Microbacterium jejuense | reverse complement strand
GCCGCCGACGCGGCGCCTGCCCCCCTCGTCCCGAGCCCGCGCTTCCCCGACATCGAGCAGGAGACGCTCGCGTTCTGGGAGGCCGACCAGACCTTCCGGGCCTCCATCGCCCAGCGCGAGGGCGCCGAGGAGTGGGTGTTCTACGACGGACCGCCCTTCGCCAACGGCCTGCCGCACTACGGCCACCTGCTGACCGGCTACGCGAAGGACCTGTTCCCGCGGTTCCAGACCATGCGCGGCAAGAAGGTGGACCGCGTCTTCGGCTGGGACACGCACGGCCTGCCGGCGGAGCTGGAGGCCATGAAGCAGCTCGGCATCACGGAGAAGAGCGAGATCGAGGCGATGGGCATCGCCACGTTCAACGCGAAGTCGCGCGAGTCGGTGCTCGCCTACACGCGCGAGTGGGAGGACTACGTCACCCGCCAGGCGCGCTGGGTCGACTTCGAGCGCGGCTACAAGACGCTGGACCTCACGTACATGGAGTCCGTGCTGTGGGCGTTCAAGACCATCTACGACAAGGGCCTGGCCTACGAGGGCCACCGCGTGCTGCCGTACTGCTGGCGCGACGAGACGCCGCTGTCGGCGCATGAGCTGCGCATGGACGACGACGTGTACAAGATGCGTCAGGACCCTTCCGTGACGATCACGTTCCCCTTGGTCGGCGCGAAGGCCGAGGCGCTGGGCCTGACCGGTGTGCGCGCTCTCGCGTGGACGACGACGCCGTGGACTCTGCCGACCAACCTCGCGCTCGCCGTCGGCCCCGACATCCGCTACGTCGTCGTGCCCGGCGGCTCGAACGGCGCCGCCGACGTGCACCGCGACGACGAGCACGCCGAGGCCGAGTCGCATCGCTACCTCCTCGCCGAGGAGCTGCTCGCCGGCTACGCCAAGGACCTCGGCTACGAGTCGGCCGAGGCCGCGCGTGAGGCCGTCGAGCGGACGCTGCTCGGCGCCGAGCTCGAGGACGTCGCGTACGACCGTCTGTTCGACTACTACGCGGATGCCGCCGTCTGGGGCACCCAGAACGCCTGGCGCATCCTCGTGGACGACTACGTCACCACGGGCGACGGCACGGGCATCGTGCACCAGGCCCCGGCCTTCGGCGAGGACGACCAGCGGATCACCGAGGCCGCCGGCATCCCGCTCATCATGAGCCTCGACGACGGCGGACGCTTCCTGCCGCAGGTGACCGAGGTCGCCGGCGAGCTGTGGATGGACGCCAACCGCCCGCTCATCCGCCTGCTGCGCCAGCAGGGGCGCCTGCTGCGCGAGGCGAGCTACGAGCACTCGTACCCGCACTGCTGGCGGTGCCGGAACCCCCTCATCTACCGCGCGGTGTCGAGCTGGTTCGTGCGCGTCACCGACATCAAGGACCGCATGCTCGCCGGCAACGAGCAGATCACGTGGGTGCCCGAGAACGTCAAGCACGGCCAGTTCGGCAAGTGGCTCGAGGGCGCGCGCGACTGGTCGGTGAGCCGCAACCGGTACTGGGGCTCGCCGATCCCGGTATGGAAGAGCGACGACCCGGAGCACCCGCGCATCGACGTGTACGGCTCGCTGGAAGAGCTCGAGCGCGACTTCGGACGTCTGCCGCGCAACGCGGAGAGCGAGGTCGACCTGCACCGTCCGTTCATCGACGATCTGACGCGGCCGAACCCCGACGACCCGACCGGGCGTTCGACGATGCGGCGCATCGAGGACGTCTTCGACGTGTGGTTCGACTCCGGCTCGATGCCCTACGCCCAGGTGCACTACCCCTTCGAGAACCAGGAGTGGTTCGACGAGCACTCGCCGGCCGACTTCATCGTCGAGTACATCGGCCAGACGCGCGGCTGGTTCTACGTCATGCACGTGCTGTCGACCGCGCTGTTCGACCGTCCGGCGTTCACGGGCGTGTCGTGCCACGGCATCGTGCTCGGCAGCGACGGGCTGAAGATGTCGAAGTCGCTGCAGAACTACCCCGACGTCAGCGAGGTGTTCGACCGCGACGGCTCGGACGCGATGCGCTGGTTCCTCATGTCGAGCTCGGTGCTGCGCGGCGGCAACCTCATCGTCACGGAGGAGGGCATCCGCGCCGGCGTGCGCGAGTTCCTGCTGCCGCTGTGGAACGCGTGGTATTTCTTCGCGACGTACGCCAACGCGGCGGGAGGCGCCGGCGGCGAGGGGTACCAGGCCTCCTGGCGCACGGATTCGACGGACGTACTCGACCGCTACATCCTCGCGCTCACGGGCGACCTCGTGCGGGAGGTCGCCGCCGACCTCGACGTCCTCGACTCGACACTCGCCGCGGCGAAGCTGCGCGACTTCACCGAGGCGCTCACGAACTGGTACATCCGCCGCTCGCGCGACCGCTTCTGGCTGGGGGTGTCCGACGATCCGAAGAGCCGCGAAGCCTTCGACACGCTCTACACGGTCCTTGAGACGCTGACGCGCGTGGCCGCGCCGCTCATCCCGCTCGTGTCCGAGAAGGTGTGGCAGGGCCTGACCGGCGGGCGGAGCGTCCACCTGCAGGACTGGCCGGACGCGTCGCAGTTCCCCGGCGCCGCCGACATCCGCAGCGCCATGGATGCGGTGCGCGAGGTGTCGAGCGTCGCGAACGCGCTGCGCAAGAAGGAGGGGCGCCGCGTGCGTCTCCCGCTGCCGCGCCTCACCGTGGCGGTTCCGGATGCCGCCGCCCTGGGCCAGTTCGACGGCATCCTGCGCGATGAGCTCAACGTCAAGGCCGTCGAGCTGATCGAGCTGGCCGACGACCTGTCGGCGCGCTACGGCATCAGCAAGCGGCTGAGCGTCAACGCCCGCGCCGCGGGCCCCCGCCTCGGCAAGCAGGTGCAGCACGTCATCGCCGGCGCGAAGTCGGGCATCTGGGAAGAGGTCGACGGAGTCGTCGTCGTCGACGGCGTCGCACTGCAGGAGGGCGAGTACGAGCTCACCCTCGAGGCGGGCGGCGTCGACGAGGGCACGGCGATCGCCCTGCTCGCAGGCGGCGGCTTCGTGCTGCTCGACACCGCCACCACTCCCGAGCTGGAGGCCGAGGGTCTGGCGCGCGACGTGATCCGTGCCGTGCAGGACACCCGCAAGGCGGCCGGCTTCGACGTGAGCGACCGCATCCGCCTGACGCTGGTGTTCGACGACGCCGAGGACGGCGCCGCCGTCCAGTCGGCCTTCGACGTTGCGGATGTCGCGGGTGAGACGCTCGCCGTCGAGCACGCCGTGCTGGTCGCACCCGACGCGCTCGTCGACAGCCACGACCACCAGGCCACCTTCGCCGCCGGCACGTTCGCCAACCGCGGCGAGTTCACGGTGGCCGTCACGAAGGCGGAGGGATCGGCATGAGCGATCGCGACCGGCGTCGGGCCGACGCCGTCTATGAGGCGCTGCTGCAGCGGCAGGGCGAGCGCTGGGTGCAGCCGCGTGTCGAGCGCACACGCCGCGTGCTCGAGCTGCTCGACGACCCGCAGCGCACCTACCGCGTCGTGCACGTCACCGGCACCAACGGCAAGACCTCGACGAGCCGCATGATCGAGAGTCTCGTGCGCGCCCACGGCCTGCGCACGGGGCTCTTCACGAGTCCGCACCTGGAGCGCTTCACCGAGCGCATCATGATCGACGGCGAGCCCATCGAGGACGCCGCGATCGCCGACGCGTGGGACGAGATCGTGCCGTTCGTCGACATCGTGGATGCCGAGCTCGAAGCCGCGGACGACGCGCCGCTCACGTTCTTCGAGCTGCTGACGGTGCTGGCGTTCGTGGCGTTCGCGGATGCGCCCATCGACGTCCTCGTGCTGGAGGTCGGCATGGGCGGCGCATGGGACTCGACGAACACCGCGGACGGCGACGTCGCGGTGTTCGCGCCGATCGACCTCGACCACGCCGACCGTCTGGGCGATACCATCGCCGAGATCGCGACGGTGAAGGCCGGGATCATCAAGGACGGCGCGGCCGTCGTCTCGGCCCGGCAGGTTCCCGCCGCCGAAGCCGTGCTGCGGGCCGCCGCCGACGCGCGCGGCGCGTCGATCGCCTTCGAAGGCGCGGACTTCGCGCTCGCGCAGCAGCGGCTCGCGGTGGGCGGGCAGCAGATCACGGTGCGCGGCTTGGCCGCCACGTACGAGGACGAGTACCTGCCGCTGTACGGCGCGCACCAGGGGTTCAACGCGGCGCTCGCGATCGCCGCCGTCGAGTCGCTCGTCGGCGGCGGCGCACAGCCGATCGCGGGCGACGTGCTGGCGGACGGCCTCGGCGGGGTGACCTCGCCCGGCAGGCTGCAGCTGGTCGGTGCGGCGCCGACGGTGCTCGTCGATGCCGCGCACAACCCGCACGGTGCGCGCGCCCTCGTGAGCGCGCTGCGGGAGTCGTTCGACTTCGACGAATGGGGCGTGGTGCTCGGCGTGCTGTCCGACAAGGATGCCGCGGGCATCGTGGACGCGATCGCCCCGGTCGCCGCGCACGTGTTCGCGACCTCTCCCGACTCCGACCGTGCCGAGGACGCCGACGCGATCGCGGACCTCGCGGAGGCCCACGACCTGCGCGTGTCGGTGCACCGCGATCTGGCGGAGGCCGCGGACGCGGCGCGCGCCTGGGCGGCGGCATCCGATCGTCGCGCCGTCGTCATCGCGGGCTCGGTCGTGCTCGCCGGCGAGGCGCTCACGCTGTCGGCCGCCGAGGACTGGAAGGCGGGGTGGAGCGAGTGACAGGCTCGGAGCCCACCGGCCCCGGATCAGCGGGAGCCGAGCAGCGGGTCCGCGTACGGCGTGCGCGGGGCGCGGAGGAGTCGCTGGCGACGATCGTGCTCGGCTTCGAGTCGATCGTGGCGTTCCTCGGCGGACTCGTCGTGTACGGGCTGAAGGCGTTCCCGGACGGGATCGAGCCGTGGTGGGGCATCGTCGCGGGCGTCGTCGTGGCCGTGTTGATGGTCGCCACGACGCGCGTCACGCGGTACCGCTGGGGCATCGTCGTCGGATGGGCGCTGCAGGGCGTGGTGCTGCTGGGGGCGTTCCTGGTGCCGGCCTTCGCGATCGTCGCCGTCATTTTCGGGGTCATGTACGGGTATGCCACCATCAAGGGGGCCGCTCTCGACCGGCGCAACGCAAGGCTCGCGGCCGAATCCCCCGACAGCCCCGAAGAAGTCTGATCCGAACGGAGACTCCCATGGCCACCGAAGAGACCCTCGTCCTCGTCAAGCCCGACGGCGTCGCGCGCGGCCTCACCGGCGCGATCCTCGCCCGCATCGAGGCGAAGGGGTACGCCCTCGTCGACATCCGCCTCGTCGAGCCCGACCGCGAGACGCTCGAGCGCCACTACGCCGAGCACGAGGGCAAGCCCTTCTACGAGCCGCTCGTGGAGTTCATGATGTCGGGTCCGTCTGTGGCCATCCGTCTGGCCGGCAACCGCGTGATCGAGGGCTTCCGATCGCTGGCAGGGACCACCGACCCGACGACGGCTGCGCCCGGCACGATCCGCGGCGACTTCGGCCGCGACTGGGGTCTCAAGGTGCAGCAGAACCTCGTGCACGGCTCCGACAGCCCCGAGTCGGCGGCGCGCGAGCTCGACATCTGGTTCTGAGGCTCGACGCACAAGGCCGGGGCGTCTCCGTGAGGAGGCGCCCCGGCCTTGTGCGTCAGGACCCGGCTCAGAAGAGCGTGGCGAGGATGTTCAGGTGCAGCTGTGCGGCGCCGAAGATGATGACGTACCCCGCGATCGCGATGAGCGGCACCCAGCCCGAGATCGCGTCGCCGAACTTCTGGAGCGCGCGCCCGGCCAGTCCCGCGCGAAGGTTGCGCACCGTCACGCCGAGGAACATCGGGATGGTCACCAGGTAGACCAGCGAGCACCACGGGCACAGCGTGCCGATGTCGAAGATGCTCTGGAACGCCAGCCAGTACACGAACGCGATCGCGAACAGCAGGCCGGCGTTGAAGATCCACCAGAACCAGCCTGCGAACCGCGCCCGCGCGAGGAGCGCGAATCCCACGACGACGGGCGCGGGGAACATCATGAGACCCAGGATCGGGTTGGGGAACCCGAAGATGCTGCCCTGCCACGACTCGATGTTCTTGCCGCAGTTGACGACCGCGTTCAGGTTGCAGGTCAACGCGGTGTCGGGGTTCTTGAGCAGATTGATGTCGTCCATCGTGAGCGCGAAGGACGCCAGCAGGCCGAGCAGCCCGCCGACGATCAGCACGAGGGCGAGGGCGTAGTGCGTCCGCGCCTCGGGGCGCTCGGCGGGGGATGTGACCATGCTCGGATTATGGCATCGGCGCCTGCGCGGATGCCCAGCCCGCGGCCGTGCGAAACCCGCGGCGCGGCGCGAATGGGCATTCTGCCGGGGGAAGTGCGATAATAGGGGTCGATGACGAGCGGCCGCGCCGCAACGATCATCACCAGAAGACTTCAGGGCGACGAATGCCCTTGGCAGCGCGAGCCTCCGCCTAGCGCCGGACCTCCGCTGCAGACCGAGTGAGTTCGCGGCACCGCCCCGTCCGGAGGGCATGGGCGGCGCCGCACGAGATTTCGCCGGGCGACGCGCGGTGTCGTCCCGCTAGGAGTACGCCAGTGATGGCCGATGGAACCGATGCAGAATTCACCCCTCAGAACGAATCGGACGCGCCGCTAGACGCGGACTCCGCGCCTCAGGCGCCCGCGGCGTCGGCCGCCGACGCCGGCGAGGGGGATGCCGCACCCGTCCGCGCGGTTGAGCCCGACGCCGAGGCGGGGGAATCGACCGAGGCCGCCGAACCCGCTGCCGCAGTGGAAGCGGGGGAGCCGACCGAGGTGGCCGCCGGCGAGACCGAGCCCGCTGAGACCGAGGCGCCCGAGTCCGAGACCGCAGCGCCCGAGTCCGAGTCGGACATGCCGGACGCCGACGCTCCCGCCGCGGACGCTCCCGCCGCGGACGCTCCCGCCGCGGACGCTCCCGCTGCGGACGCTCCTGCCACGGAGCCCGAGGCAGCGCCCGAGCCGAGCGGCCCCGCCACCGCCGTCAGCCTGGGCCTGCTGCCCGAGGTGTTCGTGTCGGCCGTGTCGACCGACCTGCACTTCTACGCACCCGCGATCACGCCGCTTCCGGCTCGCCCGGGCCGTGAGCAGCAGCCGGAGGCCGAGGCGGCCGCCTCGGGCTCGTCGCGCCGCCGCAACCGTCGTCGTGGCGGAGAGGGCCGGGACGAGGCATCCACTTCGGAGCCCTCGCAGCCGCGCCAGCGCGCCGTCGAGCTCATCACCGAGCCGCAGCGCATCAAGGGCTCCACGCGCTTGGAGGCGAAGAAGCAGCGTCGCCGCGACGGCCGCGAGGCCGGCCGTCGCCGCGCGGTCGTGACCGAGGCCGAGTTCCTCGCGCGTCGCGAGGCCGTGGACCGCGTCATGATCGTGCGCTCGCGCAACGGGCGCATCCAGATCGCCGTGCAGGAAGACAACGTGCTCGTCGAGCACTACGTCGCCCGCAACCAGGACGCTTCGCTCATCGGCAACGTGTACCTCGGTCGCGTGCAGAACGTGCTCCCCAGCATGGAGGCCGCGTTCGTCGACATCGGCCGCGGCCGCAACGCCGTGCTCTACTCGGGCGAGGTGGACTGGGATGCCGTCGAGACGGGCAATCAGCCCCGCCGCATCGAACTGGCGCTCAAGACCGGCGACCGCGTGCTCGTGCAGGTCACGAAGGACCCGGTGGGCCACAAGGGCGCGCGCCTGACCAGCCAGATCTCGCTCCCCGGCCGCTACCTCGTGTACGTCCCCGGCGGTGCGATGAACGGCATCTCGCGCAAGCTGCCCGACACCGAGCGTGCACGCCTCAAGAAGATCCTCAAGGAGGTCCTTCCCGAGTCGTCGGGCGTCATCGTGCGCACGGCCGCCGAGGGTGCCACGGAGGACCAGCTGACCCGCGACGTTCAGCGCCTCACCAACCAGTGGGAGCACATCTCGAAGCAGGTCGAGACGATCCAGGCCCCGGCGCTGTTGCACTCCGAGCCGGACCTGCTCGTCAAGATCGTCCGCGACGTCTTCAACGAGGACTTCTCGAAGATGCTCATCCAGGGCGAGGACGCGTACCACACGATCACCAAATACCTGGAGTCGGTGGCTCCCGACCTGCTCGATCGCGTCGAGCGCTTCGAGGGCGACCACGACCCGTTCGACGAGTTCCGCGTGACGGAGCAGATCGAGAAGGCGCTGGACCGCAAAGTGTGGCTGCCCTCGGGCGGATCGCTCGTCATCGACCGCACCGAGGCGATGACCGTCGTCGATGTCAACACCGGAAAGTTCGTCGGCTCGGGCGGCAACCTCGAAGAGACCGTCACCAAGAACAACCTCGAGGCGGCGGAGGAGATCGTCCGCCAGCTGCGCCTGCGCGACATCGGCGGCATCATCGTGGTCGACTTCATCGACATGGTGCTCGAGTCCAACCGCGACCTCGTGCTGCGCCGGCTCGTCGAGTGCCTGAGCCGCGACCGCACGAAGCACCAGGTCGCCGAGGTCACCTCTCTCGGTCTCGTGCAGATGACGCGCAAGAAGCTCGGCCTCGGCCTGCTCGAGACCTTCAGCGAGCCGTGCGAGGTCTGCGCCGGCCGCGGGCTCATCGTCCACCACGACCCGGTCGTCAAGCACCGTGCCCCCGGCGCCGGCACGGCTCCGTCGGGCGGCCGTCGTCCGCGCGGCGGCGGCAGCACGCCGCCGGCGTCGAACGGCTCGACCGGCACGCACGTCATCACCGAGGGCATGAAGTCCGCCCTCGCCCAGATCGCGGCCTCCACGATCCACCACGCCGACGAGACGGCCCCGGCCGCTCCCGCGGAGGAGGCCGCTCCGGTCGAGCGCCCCAAGAAGCCGCGCAAGAAGCGGGCGGAGTCGGCGAAGAAGGAGTCCAAGCCGAAGACCGAGAAGGACATGCTGCTGGACTCCGTCCTGAACGCCCTTCCCGAGCCCAAGGCACCCGGCCAGGGCCGCTCACGGCGTCGCGTCACGACCGCTGCCCTCACCGGGACCCCCGTGCCCCACACACCCGCCGAGGACTGACCCCTCGCGGCGCGCACTGTCGCCCCGGGTCCTCCGCCGCTATTCTGGGCGGCGGGGACCTGGGGAGGCGCCATGGCGCGCTATGTGTTCGTGACGTGGGACGGCGGCGGAAACCGCATGCCCACGATCGCGATTGCGCGCGCCCTCCAGCAGCGCGGCCACGATGTGCGGGTGCTGGGCCACGACTCTCAGGCCGCTGCCTACCGCGAGGCCGGGCTGCCGTTCACGCCCTACGCCAGCGCCCCCGACTTCGTGCTGCAGACGGGACCGCGCGGGCTGCTGCGGCTCGTGTTCGACCACGGCATCGCCGACGACACCGTGTCGTTCCTGGTGGACCACCCCGCCGACGTCGTGGTGGTGGACTGCCTGCTCATCGGCGTGCTCGACACGCTCGATCGCATGGGGCGGCGCTACGCCGTGCTCGAGCACACGCTGCACGGCTTCCTGGCGTCGGGCATGCGCGCCCTCGGTGCGGTCGCATGGGTGCAGGGCATGCGGGTGGGAGCGGCCCGGTCGCACGCCATGCCCATCGTCGTGGCATCCGTCCCCGATCTCGTCGTGCCGTTCGCGCCGCAGCCGGCCCTGTCGGCGCGTCCGGGAGCGGTCGTGTACGCGGGCCCCATGACGGCGGCGGTGGCCGCGACGCCGTCGGAGCCCACCGTCGTCGTGAGCCTCAGCACCTTCCGGTTCCCCGACCTGGTCCCGACGTGGCAGCGCGTGCTCGACGCGACGGAGACCCTCGACGTCCGCGTCGTCGCGACGCTGGGCCCCGCGGTCTCTGCGGACGAGCTGCGCGTGCCGCGCGCGGTCGAGGTCCGCGGGTGGATGCCCCACCACGAGCTGTTCCCGTCCGCCTCGGTCGTGGTGGGTCACGGCGGGCACGGCACGACGCTCGCCGCCCTGGCACACGGTGTGCCGGTGCTCGCGCTGCCCCTGGACGGCACGTCGGATCAGCCGCGCGTCGGACGAGCCGTGGCGCGCGCCGGGGTGGGGCTGACGATGTCGCGCCGTTCCGATCCGGCGCGGATCCGGGCGGCGATCGTCGCGCTCCTGGCCGATCAGGTCGTCCACCAGCGCGCCCAGAGGCTGGGGGAGGCCGTTCGCGCCTTCGACGGGCCCGCACGTGCCGCGGCGGTGCTGGAGATGTCGGCGGCCGCGTGAGCGCCGTCAGTGCCGGTCGCGCGCCTTGACCCGCAGACCCGACGCGATCAGCCGGCGCACGAGCTCGTGGCCGTCGACGTGCACCGCGCCGGCCGCGATCAGCCGGGCGTGCGCCTCTTCGGGCACGTCGTAGTGGTCGAGGTCGAAACCACGGCGCGGGATGCCGTTCGCCTGCGCGAACGCGTGCAGCTCGGCGACCGACTCGTCGCTGACGAGATGAGCCCACAGCCGCCCGTGGGCGGGCCAGCGGGGGTCGTCGATCAGGATCGTCACGTCCAGATACTATTCATGCGTGGCGCGACACGACGTCGTGCGCTTTCGCGGACTGTTCCGGCATCTGGTAAAGTAGACCCTTGGTGCGTCGAGACATCCGCACCAAGTCTTCGTTGACGTCCTGAGCGCGTGCGCGTGCTCCCAGAAGAAACAGGTGTGAAGTGGTTTACGCAGTTGTGCGCGCCGGCGGCCGGCAGGAGAAGGTCGAGGTCGGCACGATCGTCGTTCTCGACCGCCAGGCCGCGAAGGTCGGCGACAAGATCGAGCTCCCCGCGGTGCTCTTCGTCGACGGCGACGCCGTGACGACCGATGCCGACAAGCTCGCGAAGGTCACCGTGACCGCCGAGGTGCTCGGTGAGGAGCGCGGCCCGAAGATCGTGATCCAGAAGTTCAAGAACAAGACCGGCTACAAGAAGCGCCAGGGGCACCGTCAGGACCTCACGCGCGTCAAGGTCACCGGCATCAAGTAAGCCACAGGAGACGCAGAGATGGCACACAAAAAGGGCGCAAGCTCCACCCGCAACGGTCGTGACTCCAACGCTCAGCGCCTCGGCGTGAAGCGCTTCGGCGGCCAGGCAGTCAACGCCGGCGAGATCCTCGTCCGCCAGCGCGGCACGCACTTCCACCCGGGCGCCAACGTCGGCCGCGGTGGCGACGACACGCTGTTCGCGCTCGCCGCGGGCTCGGTCGAGTTCGGCCAGAAGGGCGGCCGCAAGGTCGTCAACATCGTGGCGGCGGCGGAGTAGTCCACCGGTTTCACACACACTTCGAGGAGGGGGCGGGCTTCGGCTCGCCCCTTCCCTTTACTCTGGGGAGCACCCAGGCCTGAGGGGGACCGCATGGTCACGTTCGTCGATCGCGTGACGCTCCATCTGAGCGCGGGCAAGGGCGGCAACGGCTGCGTGTCGGTCAAGCGCGAGAAGTTCAAGCCTCTCGCCGGCCCGGACGGCGGCAACGGCGGCCACGGCGGCGACATCGTGCTGGTCGCCGACCCGCAGGTGACGACCCTGCTGTCGTACCACCACTCGCCGCACCGCTCCGCGGGCAACGGCGGCTTCGGCATGGGCGATCACCGCTCCGGCGCCGCGGGAGAGTCGCTCGAGCTCCCCGTTCCGGTCGGAACCGTGGTGAAGGACGTGAACGGCGAGACGCTCGTCGACATGATCGAGCCCGGCATGCGGTTCGTGGCCGCCCCGGGCGGACTCGGCGGACTCGGCAATGCGGCCCTGGCCACGCCGAAGCGCAAGGCGCCCGGCTTCGCGCTGCTCGGGACGCCGGGATGGACCGGCGACGTCCTCCTCGAGCTGAAGACGGTGGCGGACGTGGCCCTGGTGGGCTTCCCGTCAGCGGGCAAGTCGAGCCTCATCGCGGCGATCTCGGCCGCCCGGCCCAAGATCGCCGACTACCCGTTCACGACGCTGCACCCGAATCTGGGCGTCGTGCAGGCCGGGGACGTGCGGTTCACCGTCGCGGACGTCCCCGGGCTGATCGAGGGGGCGAGCGAGGGCAAGGGGCTCGGGCTGGAGTTCCTGCGCCACGTCGAGCGCTGCACGGCTCTCGTGCACGTCCTCGACTGCGCAACGCTCGAGCCCGGCCGCGACCCGCTGACCGACCTCGACGTCATCCTCGCGGAGCTCGCCGCGTACCCGGTGCCCGAGGGCCAGCTCCCGCTCCTGGAGCGTCCCCAGCTCGTCGCGCTCAACAAGGTCGACGTGCCCGAGGCCAAGGACCTCGCCGATCTCGTGCGGCCGGATCTCGAGGAGCGCGGCTTCCGCGTGTTCGAGATCTCGACCGTGAGCCACGAGGGACTGCGCCAGCTCACCTTCGCCCTCGCCGACATCGTGGCGACCCACCGCGCCGAGCAGGCCGCGGCACCGGCGCCCGAGCGGATCGTGATCCGCCCGAAGGGCGCCGACAAGGAGTTCACGATCCGCGTGGAGGGCGGGACGTACGGCAACGTGTACCGCATCCTCGGCGACAAGCCGCTCAAGTGGGTGCAGCAGACGGACTTCCAGAACGAGGAGGCCGTCGGCTACCTCGGCGACCGCCTGGAGAAGCTGGGCGTCGAGAACGAGCTGTACCGTGCCGGCGCCGTTCCGGGCGCGACGGTCGTCATCGGCGAGGGCGACGGGATCGTCTTCGACTGGGAGCCGTCCGTGTCGTCCACGGCGGAGCTGATGACGGCGCCGCGCGGCACCGACCCCCGCCTGCTGCGCAGCACACGACGGACGACGTCCGAACGGCGCGACATGTACCACGACATGATGGACGCGAAGGCGGAGGCACGCGCCGAGCTCGAGGCCGAGCGCCTCGCCGAGCGCGGCCCGCGCCCCGACTGGGATGACGAGGGCGACGAGTGAGCGCTCGCGAGCGCGGTGACATCCCCACCGCGCGCCGCGTCGTGGTCAAGGTCGGGTCTTCGTCCATCAGCGGCGACAACGCGCACAAGATCCGCCCGCTCGTGGACGCCCTGGCCGCCGCGCACGGGCGAGGCACCGAGGTCGTGCTGGTGTCGTCGGGCGCCATCGCGACCGGCATGCCCTTCCTTCTGCTGGACGAGCGTCCCACCGACCTCGCGACGCAGCAGGCCGCGGCCGCCGTCGGGCAGAACATCCTGATCTACCGCTATCAGGAGGCGCTGCGACCCTTCCGGATCGTCGCGGGGCAGGTGCTCCTCACCGCCGGCGACCTCGAGAACGCGACGCACCGTGAGAACGCGCGCCGCGCGATGGAGCGCCTGCTGGGCCTGCGCATCCTGCCGGTCGTCAACGAGAACGACACGGTGGCCACGCACGAGATCCGCTTCGGCGACAACGACAGGCTCGCTGCGCTCGTCGCCCAGCTGATCGGGGCCGACGCGCTGGTGCTGCTGAGCGACATCGAGTGCCTGTACACGCGGCCGCCGGACGAGCCCGGCGCCCTGCCGATCCCGCATGTCGCGTTCGGCGACGACCTGCACGGGTTCGAGTTCGGCTCCGTCGTGGTCAACAGCGTGGGCACCGGCGGTGCCGCGACCAAGGTCTCGGCGGCACGCCTGGCGGCGGCATCCGGGATCGGCGTCCTCGTCACGAGCGCCGATCTCGTCGGCGAGGCGCTCGCCGGCGACGACATCGGCACGTGGTTCGCGCCGAACCCCGAACCGGTCGCGACGCCGGTGACCGGCGCCGTGCGCATCGGCTGACCTCAGGCCCTGCCGCCGTCCTAAACTGGGCGGATGACCACCACCGCCACCACGGCCCGCGAACGGATGCTCCTGGCGAAGGACGCCTCTCGCAGCATCGGGCTGCTCGGCGACGCCGACAAGCGCGAGGCGCTGCTCGCGATCGCCGACGCCATCGAGGAGGCGTCGGCCGACATCGTCTCCGCGAATGCCGAGGATCTGCGGCGGGGGAGTGAGAGCGGCCTGTCGGTCGCCCTGCAGGACCGCCTGCGGCTCGACGAGCCGCGGGTGGGAGCGCTGGCCGCCGCCGTGCGCGAGATCGCGGCGCTTCCCGATCCGGTCGGCCGCGTGCTCGACGAGCGGACGCTCGACAACGGCGTCTCGCTCACCAAGGTGGCGGTGCCGTTCGGCGTCGTCGGCTCGATCTACGAGGCGCGTCCCAACGTCACCGTCGACATCGCCGCGCTGGCACTTCGTTCCGGCAACGCCGTGGTGCTGCGGGGCGGGACGGCCGCCGAGCTCACCAACGCGGCCCTCGTGCGCGCCATGCGCGGGGCCCTCGCGGAGCGCGGCGTCGACCCCGAGGCGATCCAGACCGTCGACGAGTTCGGCCGCGAGGGCGCACGTGAGCTCATGCACGCACGCGGCATCGTGGACGTGCTGGTTCCGCGCGGCAGCGCCCAGCTGATCGAGACCGTCGTCACGGAGTCCTCGGTGCCCGTGATCGAGACCGGCGCCGGTGTCGTGCACATCGTGCTCGACGAGACCGCGCCGCTGGAGTGGGCCCGCGACATCGTCGTCAACGCGAAGACGCAGCGGCCGAGCGTGTGCAACGCGGTCGAGACCGTGCTCGTGCACCGCGGTGCCGCCGAACGCCTCGTCGGCCCCGTGGTGGCCGCGCTGCAGCAGAGCGGCGTCACCGTCCACGGCGATCCGGCGGTCGCTCGCCTGGCCGAAGGCGTCACGCCGGCGACCGACGAGGACTGGGCCGCCGAATACCTGAGTCTCGACCTGGCCATGCGCGTCGTCGACGATCTCGACGACGCACTCGACCACATCCGGCGGTACTCCACGCACCACACGGAGTCGATCGTGACGCGGGATGCCGCCAGCGAGGCCCGCTTCCTCGCCGAAGTCGACTCGGCCGTCGTGATGGCCAACACCTCGACCCGTTTCACCGACGGCGGCGAGTTCGGGTTCGGCGCTGAGGTCGGCATCTCGACGCAGAAGCTGCACGCGCGCGGTCCGATGGGCCTGGCCGAGCTCACCAGCTCGAAGTGGCTGGCGCGCGGCGCCGGACAAGTCCGCGCGTGACGGAATAGACTGGTCCAGTCCCGCGCCCCAGAGGCGAACCCGAAACGGAGCCCGAATGACACTCGCCACGATCATCGCCATCGCCGCCGAAGAGGCAGAGCACACCGGCAACGTCGCCCTCGAGACGGTCGGCTACGGCATCGTGGCGCTGGTCGTCTTCGGCGCGCTCGCGATGGTGACGCTGTCGTACCGCAACGTGGCCAACCGCCACTCGCAGAAGGCCGAGGCATATGCCAAGGCCCACGCCAACGACGTCCAGCGAGCGGGGCACGGCCACTGAGGCAGTCCGCATGGTCGGCGTGAAGGCCTCGAGGATCGGGGTCATGGGTGGGACGTTCGATCCCATCCACCACGGGCACCTCGTCGCTGCGAGCGAGGTCGCCCAGTGGTTCGACCTCGACGAGGTGGTCTTCGTGCCTACCGGTCAGCCGTGGCAGAAAGCCGACGTCTCGCCGAGCGAACACCGCTACCTGATGACCGTCATCGCGACGGCATCCAATCCCCGCTTCACAGTGAGTCGCGTCGACATCGACCGCGACGGACCCACGTACACCATCGACACGCTCCGCGATCTGAAGGCCCAGCGCCCCGACGCGGAGCTGTTCTTCATCACGGGCGCAGACGCCATAGCGCAAATTCTCAGTTGGAGAGACCATGATGAGTTGTGGGATCTCGCCCACTTCGTCGCGGTGTCTCGCCCGGGACACGTGCTGAACACGGACGGCCTGCCCAGCGACGACGTCAGTCAGCTCGAGATCCCCGCCCTCGCCATCTCGTCGACGGACTGCCGTGATCGGGTGCAGCGAGGACACCCGGTGTGGTACCTCGTGCCCGACGGGGTCGTCCAATACATTGCGAAGCATCATCTCTACCGGAGCAAGGAATGAGTACACCCGAGCAACCGGCAACGCCCGCCCTCACCCGCAAGCAGATCCGCGAGCTGCGGAACACCGGTTCGACGCCCGTCATCACCGCGGCTCCGACCGCCGACGCTGCGCCCGAGGCCCCCGCACCCGTCGAGTTCGTCGCGCCCACGCCGCCGCCCGCGGCCGTCGTCCCCGCTCCGGCCGCCCCGTTCCCGCGGCCGGCCGAGCCCGCCGCCGTCCCGCCCGCGCCCGTCGCGGACGCGAGCGTCGACCTCGGCGTGTCGCCTCTGACGCGCCGCCAGGCCCGTCAGCAGGAGCGCATCCGCACGGCCTCGGTGCCGGTGATCACGCCCGAGGTCGTCGCCGCGCACGCCGCCGCGACGGGAGCGCCGGCGTTCGCCTACACACCCGCCCCGGATCCGGCGCCGGCGCCCGCGCCCGCTGTCGAGCACCCGGTGTTCACCCAGCCGCAGCCCGCTGCGGCAACCGCACCCGAGCCGACGCCGTCGCTGTTCGTCGAGCAGCCCGCGACGGGCGAGGTCAGTACCGACAGCGGCATGCACGCGCTGTTCGGCATCCCGCGCGAGAGCGAGCAGGAGCCACCTGCTCCCGTCGCGGCGGCCCCCGCCACCGCTCCGACGGCCCCTGAGGTGTCGTGGATGCAGCCGCTGAAGGAAGAGCGGACCGGCATCGACGCGTTCGACTCCGCCCTCGCCGGCGTCGAGAGCCCTCTCGCCGAAGAGCAGAAGGCCGTCGTGAGCCCGCTGCTCGGTGCGGGACTGCTCGAGTCCGAGACCGAGCCGGCGCGCGAGCCCGAGCACGCCCCCGAGATCCCGCCGTCGTTCGACCAGCTGCTCTCGCGCACCACCGGGGCCATCGCGCTGCCCAGCGCGCTCATCGTGTCGCAGGCTCCCGAGGTGTCGGGGCTCGTCGCGCCGGTCACCGCCACGGGCGAGGTCATCGTCACAGGCACGTTCAACCTGCCCGAGGGTCTCGGCTCGACGGGACACGCGAAGGGCACCGCCGACGGCAAGGAGATCGACGCGACGCTGGTCGACGGCGAGCTGCCGGTGCACTCGTCGCCGACGCCGATCGCCGCGAGCGCCGCCGTGAGCACGGTGAAGATGCCCGGCGAGGTCATCAAGCCGCCGGCGCCCGAGAAGGGCGGCAAGCTCATGATGTCGCTCGCCGTGACCGCCGGTGTGCTCGCGCTCGCCCTGGTGGGCGTCCTCATCCTCGCCTTCGTGACAGGAGTCTTCTGATGACCGCGACCCCGCAGTCGCTCGACATGCTGCAGATCGCGGCGGCCGCGGCCGACGCGAAGGGCGGCGAGGATCTCATCGCGCTGGATGTCTCCGAGCCGCTGCCGCTCGTCGACATCTTCCTGCTGGTGACCGGCCGCAGCGAGCGCAACGTGGCCGCGATCGCGGACGAGATCGAAGAGAAGCTTCTCGAGGCCGGCCACAAGCGCCTGCGCCGTGAAGGCCGGCAGGAGTCCCGCTGGGTCCTGCTGGACTTCGGCGACCTCGTCGCGCACGTCTTCCACGAGCAGGAGCGCGTGTTCTACGGCCTGGAGCGTCTGTGGAAGGACTGCCCGGTCGTCCCGATCCAGCTTCCCGCGCGGGCGGCCGCCGAAGACTGACCGTGGTTCGGAGCACCCTTCGGAGTGTTGTAAGCTAGACGAGTTGCCCCGCGAGAGCGGGAAACGGTGAGGGCCTGTGGCGCAGCTGGTAGCGCACCTGCATGGCATGCAGGGGGTCAGGGGTTCGAGTCCCCTCAGGTCCACCGAGAGAAGGCCGCCCGATCGGGCGGCCTTCTGCTTTCGGTGCTCCCGCGGCGCCGGTCAGCCTGCCATGCGGGGATCCTCCGTCGGATCGCGGTAGGGCCGCGGACAGCCATTCCGGACGGCATCCGGGTTCAGCTCGAAGTGCCACGCCTCGTTGTCGTACGTGCGGCAGAGACCGTAGTCCTGCCCATGCGCGATGAGCCAGTCGGCTGCGGCGTACGGGCCGATGTCCACGGCGTCGCCCGCCACGTGCGCGGAGGTGGTGGGCGTGGCCACCCAGCGGGCGGCCTCGGCCTCCGAGCCGTACTGCGCGATCGCCTCCCGCAGCAGCTGCTCCTGATACTCCGCCGACCTCCAGCCGCTGTTGACACGGATGTCGATGCCCTGCGCGGCGGCGTCGGTCGCGGCCCGGCGCAGCGCGTCGAGCAGCGCCGGCTGCAGCCGCGCGACTCCCGGGTAGCCGTCGTCGAACGGGCCGGCGGATTCGGGAAGGATGCCGTCGGCCTCGGTGACCGCTCCGTCGCGAGTCTCATCGACCTCGGCCGTGCCTCCGCCGGCGGGGGTGGGCGCGGCAGCCGAGGCGGAACGGTACGCGACGAGCCCCACGACGGCGGCGATGACCAGCGCGAACGCGATGACGAGACCGACGAGGGTGCGACGCAGTCGCGTCGGGCGAGGGGAGTTGTGCATGACATCAGCACACTCGCGCGCGCGTTGCCGGAGCGTATGAGGTTTTCGCTACACGGACGATATGCGCCGCCTCGTAGCATCGAGGCATGCGCGTGCTGGTGGTCGAGGACGAGCCGCTGATGGCGGAGGCCATCCGTGACGGTCTGCGGCTGGCCGCCATCGCGGCCGATGTCGCGGCCGACGGCGACACGGCGCTGGAGATGCTGAGCGTCAACGCCTATGACATCGCGGTGCTCGACCGGGACATCCCCGGACCCTCGGGCGATGACATCGCCGCGCATCTCGTCGCGTCGGGGACCGGCATCCCGATCCTCATGCTGACGGCGGCGGACCGGATCGACGACAAGGCCTCGGGCTTCGAGCTCGGGGCCGACGACTACCTGACCAAGCCGTTCGAGCTGCAGGAACTCGTGCTGCGCCTGCGCGCACTCGACCGGAGGCGTGCGCACAGCCGGCCGCCCGTTCGGGAGCTCGCCGGGCTGCGCGTGGATCCGTTCCGCCGCGAGGTGTTCCGCGACGGCCGTCACATCGCGCTCACCCGCAAGCAGTTCGCCGTGCTGGAGGTGCTCGTGGCCGCCGAGGGCGGCGTCGTGAGCGCCGAGGACCTGCTGGAGCGGGCGTGGGATGAGAACGCCGATCCGTTCACGAACGCGGTGCGCATCACGGTGTCTGCGCTGCGCAAGCGCCTCGGCGAGCCCTGGGTCATCGCGACGGTGCCGGGAGTGGGATACCGCATCGAGACGGAGGACGAGGCGGGCGTTGGCTAGGCGGCGGGGCATGAGCGTCCGGCTCAAGCTCACGCTCAGCTACGCCGGGTTCCTGATGGTCGCCGGCGCGCTGCTGCTCGCCGTCGTCTGGGTGTTCCTGCTGCGCTACGTGCCCGACGGCAACTTCAGCGGCCCTGGGCCGGTCATCCCGAATCGCGGCGACCTCGAGCGGGCGTTCGTTCCGCGCGCGGCGTGGGCGCTGGTCGCCCTGCTCGCGTTCGGGCTCGTCGGCGGCTGGATCCTCGCGGGGCGCATGCTCGCCCCGCTGCGTCGGATCACGGATGCCACGCGCCGTGCTTCTGCGGGCTCGCTGTCGCACCGCATCGAGCTGGAGGGACCCGACGACGAGTTCCGCGAGCTCGCCGACAGCTTCGACACGATGCTCGACCGGCTGCAGGCGCACGTGGACGAGCAGCGCCGGTTCGCCGCGAACGCATCGCACGAGCTGCGCACTCCGCTGGCGATCACGCAGACGCTGCTCGACGTCGCCCGTAGCGATCCGGACCGCGACGCGGACGAGCTCATCGAACGACTGCGCCTCGTGAACGCTCGTGCGATCGACCTGACCGAGGCGCTGCTCGTGCTCAGCCGTGCCGAGCAGCGCGCGTTCGTGCGCGAGCCGGTGGACCTGTCGCTCGTCGCGGAGGATGCCGTCGAGACGCTGCTGCCGGTCGCCGAGGCGCGGCATGTGTCGATCTCGACGTCGGGCGAGGTTGTGGCGGTGCTCGGCTCGCCGGCGCTGCTGCGGCAGCTCGTGGCGAACCTGGTGCACAACGCGATCGTCCACAATCTGCCCGACGGCGGAGCCGTCGACGTCGCGACCGCGCGCGACGGTGCGTACGCGCAGCTCACGGTGGAGAACACCGGCCCCCTGCTCAGCCCGATGCTCGTCGGAACCCTGACGGAGCCGTTCCAGCGGGGGAGTGAGCGCACGCGCGGGGACCAGCACGCGGGTGTCGGGCTGGGGCTCGCGATCGTGAAGAGCATCGCCGAGGCGCACGAGGGCACCATCGCCCTCGCCGGACGGCCCGAGGGCGGACTGCGCGTGACGGTGAGGCTTCCCGCGACGCCGACCTGATCCGGACGTCGCATGCCCCGTTGCGCGCGCGGGAGGCGTCCGGGAGGGTGGGAGGCATGACCGACGTGACACCCTTCCTGTGGTTCGACGACACTGCCGAAGAGGCCGTCACGTTCTACACCACGCTGATCCCCGACTCCGAGATCCTCGCCCTCGATCGCTATCCCGACGAGGTTCCGGGCATGGGCGGCAAGGTGATGCACGTCCGCTTCCGGCTCGGCGGGCGCGACTACCTCGGTATGGACGCGGGTCCGCAGTTCCCCTTCACCGAGGCGGTGTCGCTGTACGTGTCGTGCCGTGACCAGGACGAGGTCGACCGCTACTGGGACGCCCTCGTCGCCGACGGGGGCGAGGAGCAGCCGTGCGGGTGGCTCAAGGATCGCTGGGGGCTCTCGTGGCAGATCATCCCCGACCGCCTCGTCGAGCTGATCCGGCATCCCGATCCCGAGATCGCGCACCGCGCCGTGCAGGCGATGCTCCGCATGCGCCGCATCGACCTCGCCGCGCTCGAGGCCGCCGTGGCGGCCACATGAGGCCTCGGCTCCGGTTCGCGGCGATCGGATGCCTCGTCCTGGCGTCGGCGCTCGCCACCGGATGCTCGGCGTCGGAGCCCCGGCCCGCACCGTCGACGGTCGCCCCCACGATCGCTCCGTCGCCCTCCGCGACCGCGGAGACGGGCTGGTGGAGGGTCTCGCCGGACGTCGCCACGCTCGGCTCGGGGCTCGCGTCTCCCTGGTCCGTGGTGCCGCTGGACAACGGCGGCGCACTCATCTCGCAGCGTGACGACGGCGCCGTCCTCGAGCTGACACCGGACGGCGTGCTGCGCACCGTGGGAATCGTGCCGGGCGTCGTCCCGGGCGGCGAGTCCGGTCTGCACGGCCTCGCGCTGCGTGACAGGGCGGACGGGCCCGAGCTCTACGCGTACTTCGGGGCCGCCGATGACAACCGTGTCGTGCGGATGCCGCTCGTCGGCGACCCCGGCGCGTTCGAGCTCGGCGCGGCCGACGTCGTACTGGACGGCATCCCGAAGGCGACGAATCACGACGGCGGGCGCCTCGCGTTCGGCCCGGACGGCTACCTGTATGTCACGACCGGCGATGCCGGCCGTTCCGAGTCGTCCCAGGAGCGTGACGCGCTGGGCGGCAAGATCCTTCGGCTCACCGCCGACGGCGACGCCGCTCCCGGCAACCCGTGGGGCACGCGCGTCTGGTCGATGGGCCACCGCAACGTGCAGGGGATCGCCTGGACGGCCGACGGCACGATGTGGGCCAGCGAGTTCGGGCAGAACACGTGGGACGAGCTCAACCGCATCGAACCGGGAGCGAACTACGGCTGGCCGGTCGTGGAAGGGATCGCGCAGCGGGACGGGTACGTCGACCCGGTGGCGCAGTGGGCGACGAGCGAGGCCAGTCCGAGCGGTCTCGCCGCCGTCGGCGCAACACTGTTCGTCGCAGGGCTGCGGGGCGAGCGGCTGTGGCAGGTCGACACGTCCGACGGTGCGGTCGCCGGCGAGCCCGTCGCGGCGTTCGCCGGAGAGTTCGGGCGACTGAGGGACGTCGTCGCGCTTCCCGACCGCTCGCTGTGGGTGCTGACGAACAACACCGACGGACGCGGCGATCCCGGGCCGCAGGACGACCTGCTGCTGCGCGTGCCCGTCACGCCGTCGCCGTGACCTGTCGCACGGCCGCGTGCCCACCCGGCACGCTACGGTGAGACGGTGAGCTCGCAGCCCCGCTGTCCGCATTGCCGCCACTTCGTCTACCTCGACACCCTGCGGTGTCCGAACTGCGAAGCCGAGATCGGGTATCACCTGCCGTCGCGCGAGTTCCAGGGGCTGCATCACGGGCAGGCCGTCATCGACGGCGAGATCTGGTACGCCTGCTCGAACCGCGAGTGGGCGTGCAACTGGCTCGTGTGGGAGAACGCGCCGGCCGGCCGCTGCTTCTCGTGCCGCCTGACGCGCCGCAGTCCCGCCTCCGACGACACGGTGGCGCTCGAGAAGCTCGCGAAGACCGAGGAGGCCAAGCGGCGCCTGCTCCTGCAGCTCGCCGACCTCGGGCTGCCGATCGTCGGCTGGGACGTCCAGAAGGGCGGCCTCGGGTTCGACCTCATCTCCAGTCTCTCCGACGGTCAGCGGGTCACGATCGGCCACGCGAACGGCATCATCACGATCGACCTGGCGGAGAGTCTGGACGATCGCCGCGAGGCGCTGCGGGTCAAGCTCGGTGAGCCGTACCGCACCATCCTCGGGCACCTGCGCCACGAGGTCGGGCACTACTACCAGAACGTGCTGCTCACCGAGCCCGCCCTGTGGGATCGCTGCCGCGAACTGTTCGGCGACGAGCGAGCGAGCTACCGTGACGCGCTGCAGCGCCACTACAAGCTCGGGGCGCCCGCCGACTGGCACGAGTCGTTCATCTCGGAGTACGCGACGATGCACCCGTGGGAGGACTTCGCCGAGACCTTCGCGCACTATCTGCACATCACCGGGACCCTGCAGACGGCCGCGGTCATCGGCATCCATCTCGACGCAGCCGTCACGAACCTGCGCGACACCGACGTCGTGCCCCTGGGCTCGTACGAGGGCGAGCCGATCCAGCGGCTGCTGACCGATTGGGAGTGGATGTCGCAGGGTTTCAACCGCATCAACCGCTCGATGGGTTTCGGCGATCTGTATCCGTTCACGATCGTCGCGCCGGTGCGCCACAAGCTCGCGTTCATCCACGACATCGTCACGCGTGCGCCGCTCAGCCCGCGCGAGCAGTACGCGCTGGCGACGGCGGGCGATGCGGAGCGCCCATGAGCGCCACACATCGCGTCGAGAACCAGGCTCCCTGGCGCGTCGACCTCGACGAGTACGCCGTCAACGTGCCGCTCACGGAGGCGGTGCGCGGATTCGGCGCCGCGTGGGCGGACGAGGCGCTGCACGAGGCGGGAGCGCTGGTCGGGTCGGCAAGCTTCCAGCGCGACGCCGAGCGGGCGAACGTCCACAGCCCGGTGGCGCAGACGCACGATCGCTGGGGCAACCGCATCGACGAGGTCGAGTACGACCCGTCGTACCACCGCGTGATCGGCGACGCGGTGGCCCGCGGCGCGCACACCTCGGCCTGGGCGGACCCGCGCCCCGGAGCCTCCGTCGCCCGAGGCGCCATGTTCATGCTCTTCGCCCAGGTCGAACCGGGCCATGCGTGCCCGGTGTCGATGACGCACGCGGCGGTCGCCTCGATCGAAGGCTCTCCATGGATCGCGGACGAGTGGATGCCACGTCTGCTGTCGCGGGAGTACGAACCGCGTCTGCTCGGCGGCGAGAAGCGCAGCGCGCTCGTCGGCATGGCGATGACCGAGAAGCAGGGCGGCTCGGACGTGCGAGCGGGCACGACTGTCGGCGAGGCCATGGGCGGGCACGCGTACGAGCTGACCGGCCACAAGTGGTTCTGCTCGGCGCCGATGTCGGACGCGTTCCTGGTGCTCGCGCAGACGCGCGACGGCGGCGTCGAGGACGGCCTGTCATGCCTGTTCGTGCCGCGCGTGCTGCCGCACGGCGTGCGCAACACGTTCCGCATCCAGCGACTGAAAGACAAGCTCGGCAACCGCTCCAACGCCTCGTCCGAGGTCGAGTTCGACGGCACCGTCGGGTTCCTCCTCGGCGAGCCGGGACGCGGCGTGCGCACCATCATCGAGATGGTCCAGCGCACACGACTGGACTGCGTCCTCGGCACTGCGGCCGGCATGCGCCAGTCGGTCGCCGAGGCCGTATGGCACGCGCGCGGACGTGCGGCGTTCGGCCGGCTGCTCGTCGATCAGCCCGCCATGACGTCGGTCCTCGCCGACCTCGCGCTCGAGTACGAGGCCGCGATGCTGACGGGGCTTCGCCTGGCCCAGCTCTTCGAGGCCGACGCCTCCGACCGCGACACGGCCCTGCGACGCCTGGCCACGCCCGTCGCGAAGTACTGGGTCTGCAAGCGCGGACCGCATCACGCCTATGAGGCGATGGAGTGCCTCGGCGGCAACGGCTACACGGAGTCCTTCCCGCTCGCACGCCGCTACCGCGAGCAGCCGGTGATGGCCATCTGGGAGGGTTCGGGCAACGTCATCGCGCTGGATGTGCTGCGCGCGCTCCGGGATCCCGATTCGGCCGCGGCCTTCGCCGACGAGCTGGCGACCACGACGGGGGTCGATGGCCTGCTCGATGCCCACGTCGACCGCACTCTCGCCCTGTTGCAGCGTCTGTCGGCCGCTGACGCCGACGAGGCAGCCGCGCAGGCGCGACGGCTCACTGAGGGCCTGGCACTCGCGTTCCAGGCATCGCTCATGCTCCGCCACGCGCCCTCGTCCGCCGCCGAGGCGTTCATCGCGGCGCGGCTCGGCCACGACCGCGCCGCGCAGTACGGCGTCCTGCCCGCGGGGACGGATGCCGGGGCGCTCCTCGCCCGGCACTGAGCCGGCCGCGGAGCCTAGGCTGGACGGGTGAGAGCAGGGCGACGGGCAGCGGCGGCGAGCGTGGTGCTCGCAGCCGTGGTCGCGACCGCGCTGGGCGTCGGCGGCGCGCCCGCAGCGCCGGCTGCAGCGCGTGAGGCGGGCGCCGGCGTCATGGTCGAGCCCGCGCGACCGGATGCCGTGCGCGAAGCGGCGGCCGCCCGCGTCGCGGCGATGTCGGTGCGCGAGCGTGCAGCGAGCGTCGTCATGGGGCACATCCCGACGACGGATGCCGCGGCTCTGCGCTCCTACATGGAGTCCACCGGCATCGGCGGCTTCCTGCTGATGGGCGCGAACGTCCCCGGCGACGAGGCATCCCTCCGCGCCCTCACGGCGGCGCTCACCCTCGATCCCGCGCTCCCGCCGCTCATCGCCGTCGATCAGGAGGGCGGCGACGTCTCGCGCCTCCCGTGGGACGCGTTCCCATCCGCGCTGACGCTCAAGGGCGCCCCGCCGGCTGCCGTCCAGGACGCCTTCGCAGGTCGAGCGGCGCTCGTGCGACGCGCGGGGATCGGCGTCAACTTCGGTGTCGTCGCCGACGAAACCGCCGATCGGGCGTCGTTCATCTACCGCCGCGTGCTCGGCACCACGCCGGATGCCGCCGCATCGAGCGTCGCGGCGGCGGTCCGCGGCGAGGCGGGGGCTGCGGCATCCACTCTCAAGCACTTCCCCGGACACGGGGCGACGGCAGCGGACTCGCACGCCACGATCCCCGCGACAGCGATGCCGTACGACCAGTGGCGCGCGACCGAGGCAGTGCCGTTCGCGGCCGGGATCGATGCCGATGCGCCGATGCTGATGTTCGGGCACCTCGCCTATACCGCCGTCGATCCGGCTCCCGCGAGCCTGTCGGCGGAGTGGCATCGCATCGCGCGCGAGGACCTCGGCTTCGACGGCATCGCTGTGACCGACGACCTCGGCATGCTGCAGGCCTCCGGCGACCCGCGCTATGCCGATCCCGCCGCCAACGCGGTCGCCGCGCTCGCCGCGGGCAACGATCTCGTGCTCACCGTCGTCTTCTCGACGCCCGACACGGGACCGCGCACCGTCGACGCGATCGTCGCAGCCGTCGAATCCGGCGCCCTGCCGGCGGCCCGCCTCGAAGACGCCGCGGAGCGGGTGACGGCCCTGCGCCTGCGCCTGGCCGCCGAGGGGCGCGGACTCGTGCCCTGCGGCGACTGCGCGCCGGCGGGCTGACCGTCAGGCGTCGACGATGGCGAGCAGCCTCGTCCGCAGCGCCTGACCGCGCTCGGCGAACCCGCGCTGGGCGCGCACATAGGCGGCCTTTCCTTCGGCCGTCTCGATGCGCACCGGCTCGTAGCCCCAGGCCGAGAGGTCGTACGGCGAGGCCTGCATGTCGAGCACGCGGATGTCGCGGGCGAGCTCGAAGGCATCCAGCAGAAGATCGCCGGGAACGAGGGGCCCCAGTTTGACCGCCCACTTGTACAGATCCATCCCGGCGTGCAGGCAGCCGGGCTGCTCGAGTGCCGGCTGACGCTCGCGGGTGGGCGCCTCACGATTGCGCGGCACCGCCTCGGCGGTGAAGAAGCGGAACGCGTCGTAGTGCGTGCAGCGGAGGTCGTGCGCCTCGACGACGGCGTCGGTCGCGTCCTGCCCGAGGCGCAGCGGAACGGGATGCCGGTGCTCGCGCTGCCGGTACACCATCGCCCACTCGTGCAGACCGAAGCACCCGAAGCCGGGGGTGCGACCCGCTGTGGCCCGCACGATCGTCCCGACGTTCGCGATGAGAGTGCCGCGCGCGGACCGGAGCGCGGCACCGTCGACGACCAGCGAGTCGGGGGAGCGGCCGGCCGCGTACCAGCGCCACTGCGCGCGGGGATCGCGCGCGGCATCCGTCAGCTCGACGTCCTCGCCGGGATGCCAGCGGTGCAGGATCGCCGGCTTGTACGAGTAGTACGTGAACAGGAAGTCCTCGACCGGGTGCGGTTCCCGCCGGGCCGCGCGCTCGCGGTGCGCGCGCGTCAGCGCGCGTGCGCGCTCGGTGTGCTCTGCCTCGCGCTCACGCCACTCTCGGGCGGCGAGCACCGTCGGGGCCGGGGGAGCGATCGTCACCGTTCGAGGATACGCGCGGCTCATCCGCGCCCCCTGGACGGCTCAGTCCTCCGCGGGCTCGATGAGCTCCGGCGAGTTGTTGCGCACGTTCCCGACCGCCTTCGAGACGGCGTAGTCGTCCAGCGTGTCGGCCAGCGACGGCGCGGCGTCGATCGCCGCGTCGAGCACGTCCCGCACATTGTCGGTGGTGGGATCCAGCCAGGCGTCCGCGTGGTCGGGATCCAGGAACAGCGGCATGCGATCGTGGATGGACCCGAGGTGCCCGATCGCATCGCGCGTGAGGATCGTGAAGCTCAGCAGCCACCGCTCGGGGTCGTCGTCGCCCTTCGTCTTGTCGCGCCACCACTCGTACAGGCCCGCGAGGAACAGCGGTTCGCCGTCGGCGGGATGGATGTAGTGCGGGGTCTTGACGCCGTCGACGGTCTTCCACTCGTAATAGCCGGACGTGGGCACCACGGCGCGGCGCTTCTCGAGCGCGCTGCGGAACATCGGCTTGTCTTCGAGCTCTTCCGCACGCGCGTTGAAGGCGCGGGCTCCGATCTTGGCATCCTTCGCCCACGAGGGGACGAGGCCCCACCGCGCCGACTCGAGGCGGCGCGTGGGCGGCTCTGTCTTCGCCGAGTCGAGCACGATCGCCGCGCGATCGGTCGGCGCCACATTGTATGAGGGCTCGGGCAGGTCGTCGCCCTCGACGTCGACGCGCAGCACGCCGACGAGATCGGATCCGGCACTGGCCACCACGAAGCGTCCGCACATGCCAGTCAGCCTACGCGCGGCCTCCGACGTCCGGGCGGCCGGGGGTCAGGCCGGTGCGGCGCCGACGACGCCGACGTCCTCCAGGCGCTCGAGCAGCCCGGCGCCGTCTTCGTCGCTCACCCACGGCACGGCGGCGGCGGCGTGGTCGTTGACCGCGGTGCGGCCGCCCGCCAGCACCGCTTCGGCAGGCGACAGACGCCGGATCGCGACAGCCACGACCTGCTTGGGGTGCTCGTCCGTGAACGTCGTGTAGATCGCGTCGTCGTGCTGCCCGTCGTCGCCGATCAGCAGCCACCGCACGTGGGGGAACTCCTCCGCGAGCCGACGCAGGTTCGACAGCTTGTGGGCCTGACCGCTGCGGAACCACCGGTCGTGCGTGGGCCCCCAGTCGGTGAGCAGCATCGCGCCCGGCGGGAAGACGTGCCGGCTCAGGAAGCGCATGAGCGTCGGGGCGATGTTCCACGCCCCCGTCGACAGGTACACGAGCGGGGCACCCGGGTTCTCACGCACCACGCGCTCCATCAGGACCGCCATGCCCGGCACCGGCTGGCGCGCGTGCTCGTCGACCACGAACGAGTTCCAGGCCGCCAGCAGGGGGCGGGGGAGCGCCGTCACCATGACGGTGTCGTCGACGTCCGAGACGACCCCGAACCGCACGTCGGGCGACACGATGAACGCCCGCGTCTCGACGGGCTCGCCGCCTTCGACCGACATCGTGAACGTCTGCCAGCCCGACTCGAGCTGCGCCGGGATGCGGGTGTCGATCACACCGCCGCGGTCGGCCACGACCTCGTGGGCGACGCCCGCGATGGTGACGGTGACCTGGGCGTAGCCGATCGGCACGGCCACGAAGCTGCGCCAGCCGCGCACCGCCGCGTACTCGCCCTCGCCGACGGGCTTCACGGGGGGAACGATCATGACGCGGCCGAGCACACGCACCCAGTCGGGCGCACCATAGCCCGGGAACGGGGTGACGGTGGGCGTCTGGCCACGCCGCCGCGCACGACGCTCGCGCCACGCGTGAAACCGGTACTCCAGACGCGCGAGCCACAGGACTTTGGCGCGCGGGGTGGACGTGTCGGTGTCGGACATCCCCCTCAGTCTTTCACGTCCGGCGTCGGCGCTCCGGCCGAGCCGTCCGTGACGGGGTCGTGCTCGAGGTGCTTGCGCTCGCTCCGCTCGATGACCTTCTTGGCCACGAACACCAGCACCAGGAACACCGCGATGACCGCGACGAAGATGTAGCCGGCGTAGTGCAGCTGGTCGGCGAGCTCGCGGTAGGTGCCGGCCGCGGCGGCGGCGACCGAGATGTACAGCGTCGACCAGATGACGCACGCCGGGAGCGTCCACGCCAGGAACCGGCGGTACGAGTACCCGCTCATGCCGACGGTCAGCGGAACGAGCGAATGCAGGACGGGCAGGAAGCGCGACAGGAAGATCGCGGGACCGCCGCGCCTCTGCAGGTACCGCTCGGAGCGCGCCCAGTGATCCTCGCCGATCCAGCGCCCGAGCCGCGAATGGCGGATGCGCGGACCCAGCACGCGACCCAGCCAGAAGCCGATGCTCTCGCCGGCGATCGCACCGGCGACGACCGCCACGCCCAGCAGGATCCCCTCCAGCGGCGACGAGACGGCGGTCGCGGCCACGATCACGACCGTGTCGCCGGGCATGACGAGCCCGATGAGCACGCTCGTCTCCAGCATGATCGCCACGCCCGCGAGGAGCGTCCTGACGAGGGGGTCGACGCTCTGGACGGCGTCGAGCAGCCACGTGAGGAACTCGTTCACGGCACGAGCCTAGAGCGCCTGCCGCCCCTCTAACCTGGGAACATGTCGGAGGTCTTCGTCGCGGTCGATGTGCCGGGATGGGTCGACCCGGCAGACGCGTTCGTGACGCTGTTCGCCGACTCACCGCACGCGTTCTGGCTGGATGCCGGGCCGGACGCGGCCGCAGGACTGAGCTTCATGGGCACGGGCGTCCCCGACGATTCCCGGCGAGTCCGTGCGACCACGATCGACCCGACGAGCGGCACCGGGTTCCGCGGCGGATGGGTCGGATGGTGGGGGTACGACGAGGCCGCCGAGCGCGCGGGGGCGCCGGCGCGACGCGACGCCGACGCTGCCTCGCTGTGGCTCCGGGCCGAGCGCATCGTCGCCTTCGACCACGCGGCCCGGCGGATGACCGTGCGAGCCGCGCCGGACGACGCGACGCGGCTCGCCACGGCGATCGCCCTGACGGCGGCATCCGATCCTGCTCCCCGAACGGCGGGCGTCCCCTCGCGCGGTGTCGCCCACGCCCGGCACACCCCGGACGAGTACGCCGCGCTCATCGAGGAGTGCCGCGATGCGATCCGCGAGGGCGACGCGTACCAGCTCTGCCTCACCACCCGCTTCGAGGTGTCCGGTGCCGTCGACCCGCTCGCGACGTATCTGCGGCTGAGGGCCGCGACGCCGGCTCACCACGGCGGATTCGTGCGCTCGGGTCGCGTCGCGCTGCTGAGCGCGAGCCCCGAGCAGTTCCTGGAGGTCGTGCCCGGCGTCACCGGTCCCCGCGTGCGCACGCGCCCCATCAAGGGCACGCGGCCGCGCGGTGCGGATGCCGACGCCGACGCCGAGCTGGCCGCCGAGCTGCGCGCGAACGAGAAGGAGCGCGCCGAGAACGTCATGATCGTGGACCTCATGCGCAACGACCTGTCGCGCGTGTGCGAGGCCGGGACGGTCGGGGTCGACGCCCTGCTGGAGGTGGAGTCGTACCCGGCGGTCCACCAGCTCGTGAGCACCGTGTCGGGCGTGCTCACGTCGGAGACGACGGTGGGCGTACTGCTGGACGCGACGTTCCCCGCGGGGTCGATGACGGGGGCGCCGAAGCTGTCGGCCATGACGATCCTCGAGCGCCTCGAACGCGCGCCGCGCGGGGTCTTCGCCGGATGCTTCGGCTGGGTGGGCGAGGACGGGGCACTGGACCTCGCCATGGTGATCCGCTCCGTGGTGGTGCACCCGGACGGCGCATACGTGGGCGCAGGCGGAGGCATCACCTGGCGCTCGGATGCGGCAGCCGAGGTGGCCGAGGTGGGGCTCAAGGCGCGCGGACCTCTCGCGGCCCTGGGCGCGAGCCTTCCGCCGGGCTGGTGAGGCGGCCGGTCCGCTAACCTGGAAGGTGCGCTGGGCGGCGCGTTCTGCGTCGCGCCCGCATTCCGGCATCCCAGGATTGGTACTTCCCACGTGAGTCAGACCATGTCTTCCGACACCACTGCGCCCGCCGAGGGCTACGACGCGTACGCGATCCAGCAGAAGTGGCAGGCGCGCTGGGCCGAGGCCGACCCCTTCCGTGCCGGCGGCCCCGAAGACACGCGGCCCCGCAAGTACGTGCTCGGCATGTTCCCGTACCCGTCGGGCGACCTGCACATGGGGCACGCCGAGAACTACGCCTACGTCGACGTCGTGGCGCGCTTCTGGCGCCACCGCGGCTACAACGTGCTCAACCCGATCGGCTGGGACTCGTTCGGGCTGCCAGCCGAGAACGCTGCGATCAAGGGCGGCGCGGGTTCGGACCCGCGCGAGTGGACCTACGCGAACATCGAGCAGCACAAGAAGAGCTTCCGCGAGTACGGCTCGTCGTACGACTGGTCGCGCATCCTGCACACGAGCGACCCCGAGTACTACCGCTGGAACCAGTGGCTGTTCCAGCGCCTGTACGAGCGCGGCCTGGCGTACCGCAAGGCCAGCCCGGTGAACTGGTGCCCCAACGACCAGACCGTGCTCGCCAACGAGCAGGTCGTGGACGGCCACTGCGAGCGCTGCGGCGCCGAGGTGGTCAAGAAGAACCTGACGCAGTGGTACTTCAAGATCACCGACTACGCCGACCGCCTGCTGGACGACCTGAACCAGCTCGAGGGCTTCTGGCCGCAGAAGGTGCTGCGGATGCAGCGCAACTGGATCGGCCGTTCGGTGGGCGCCGACATCGACTTCGAGATCGAAGGCCGCGCCGAGAAGGTCACCGTCTTCTCGACGCGCCCCGACACGCTGTACGGCGCGACGTTCATGGTCGTGGCGCCCGACAGCGACCTGGCCGCCGAACTCGTGGCGGGCTCGAGCGCCGAGGTGCGCATGCGCTTCCAGGACTACCTGGAGCGGGTGCAGCGCGAGACCGACATCGAGCGGCAGTCGACGGACCGCCCGAAGACCGGCGTGTTCCTCGACCGGTTCGCGATCAACCCCGTGAACGGCGACCGCCTGCCGATCTGGGCCGCCGACTACGTGCTGGCCGACTACGGCCACGGCGCGGTCATGGCCGTGCCGGCGCACGACCAGCGCGATCTGGACTTCGCCCGCGCCTTCGACCTGCCGGTGAAGGTGGTCGTCGACACGACGGCATCCATCACCGGCGCCATCCCCGTGATCGAGCTCGACGACGAGGGCGTGCCGCTGGATCCGGGTCCGCTCGAGTCGCTCGCCGACCTCGATCCCGCCAAGACCGGTGTCGCGCTGACGGGCGAGGGCCGGCTGATCAACTCGGGTCCCCTCGACGGGCTCTCGAAGCGCAACGCGATCGCGCGCATCATCGAGCAGCTCGAGGCGGCCGGCACGGGACGGGCGGCGAAGTCGTACCGCCTGCGCGACTGGCTGATCTCGCGCCAGCGCTTCTGGGGCACGCCGATCCCCATGATCCACACGCAGGACGGACGCATCGTCCCCGTGCCCGACGACCAGCTGCCGCTCGAGCTGCCCGATGCACGCGGCCTGGACCTGAAGCCCAAGGGCACGTCGCCGCTCGGCGCTGCGACCGAGTGGATGCAGACGACGGATCCCGAGACCGGCGAGCCGGCGCTGCGCGACCCCGACACGATGGACACGTTCGTCGACAGCTCGTGGTACTTCCTGCGCTTCCTCGCGCCGAACGACCACACCGAGGCGTTCCCCTCGGCCGAGGCCGCCCGCTGGGCGCCCGTCGATTCGTACATCGGCGGCGTCGAGCACGCGATCCTGCACCTGCTGTACGCGCGCTTCATCACGAAGGTGCTGTTCGACATGGGCCTGATCGACTTCACCGAGCCGTTCACGAGCCTCATCAACCAGGGCATGGTGCTGCTGGGCGGTTCGAAGATGTCGAAGTCCAAGGGCAACCTCGTCGAGTTCGCCTCGAGCATGGTCGACCCCGGCGCCGACGCGTCGCGCGTCGCCATGGTCTTCGCCGGCCCGGTCGAGGACGACATCAACTGGGAGGACGTGTCGACGACGGGCGCCCAGAAGTTCCTGGCACGCGCCTGGCGCGTGGCGAACGACGTGACGAGCACACCCGACGTGGTGTGGGCCGACGGCGACGAGTCGCTGCGCCGCGTGACGCACCGCCTGCTGGCCGATGCGCCGGGACTGGTCGAGCAGACGAAGTTCAACGTCGTCGTCGCGCGCCTGATGGAGCTCGTCAACGCGACGCGCAAGGTGATCGACTCGGGCGCCGGCCCCGCCGACCCGGCGGTGCGCGAGGCGGCCGAGGTCACGGCGATGGTCCTCGATCTGTTCGCCCCGCACACGGCGGAGGAGATGTGGGAGATCCTCGGCTACGAGGGCTTCGTCGGCCTGGTGCCCTGGCGCACCGCCGACCCGACACTCCTCGTCGAGGAGCGCGTGACGGCGGTCGTGCAGATCGACGGCAAGGTGCGCGGCACGCTGCAGGTGTCGGCCCGCATCGACGCCGCCGAGCTCGAGCGGCTCGCTCGCGCCGACGAGAAGGTCGTCCGCGCGCTCGGCGACCGCGAGATCGTGCGCGCCGTCGTGCGCCCGCCGAAGGTCGTGAGCTTCTCCACGAAGTGACCGCTGCCATGCGATGAGCGATGCCGTGCCTGCACCCGCGGGTACGGCATCGCTCGTTCGCGCCGGCGCGAACGCCGTGCGTCCTCCACAGGGGGCGCAGCCGCACCCGTGTCCACAGACCCGGGCACGCGCCGTCCGGCAGCGCGCGGCGGCGCCTAGCGTGGCGGCGTGACGTCCGGTGAGCCCGCCAACCCCGAGGTCGTGACGGATGCCGCCTCACCGCGCCGGAGGCTCGGCGTCGGCGCGGCCGTCGTGCTCGTCGTCGCGGCGCTCGCGGTGACCGTCGGCATCGGCATCCTGCGCGGCGCCCTGACGCCTGCCGAGGAGGTCTCGATCGATGCGACCCCGACCGGCATCGTGACGGAGACGGCGGATCTCTACGTGCACGTGTCGGGAGCCGTGCGCGCCCCCGGCCTGTACGTGCTGCCGGCGGGCTCCCGCGTCGTGGACGCCGTCGCGGCCGCCGGCGGCTTCGCCGACGACGCCGACAGGGCAGCGGTCAACCTCGCGAGGGTCCTCGCCGACGGCGAGCAGCTGCCGGTTCCCCGCATCGGCGAGAGCGCTCCGGCGTCCGCGGGCGCTTCCGCCACCGCAGACGGGCGGATCAATCTCAACACCGCCGACGCGTCCCAGCTGGAGGAGCTGCCGCGCATCGGTCCCGCGCTGGCCGAGCGCATCATCGCGTGGCGCGACGACAACGGGCGCTTCACGAGCGTCGACGATCTGCTCGCGGTGCCGGGCATCGGCGACAAGATGCTCTCGTCGCTGCGCGACCTGGTCACGGTGTGACATGACGCTCGCTCGCAGGCTGCGGCTCGCACCGGTCGCGGCGGCGGCGTGGGCGGTCGCCGCCGCGGCGATCCTCCTGCCGACGTGGTCTGCCGCGCTGGCGCTGGTCCTGTGGATCGCCGTCGCCGCCGTCGTCGTGGTCGTCGCCATGCGCCGGCCGAGAGGGATGCCGCGGTCCCGCCTGTCGGCCGCGCCGCTGGTCGCGATCCTGGCGCTCGCCGCTGCCGCTGCCGCCGCATCGCACGTGGCCGTGGCGCAGCCGGCGCGCACGCAGGTCGAGGCTGCCGCGCTGTCGGGCGGCCGGGCGGTCGATGTGACGGCGACCGTCGTGGGCAAGGTGGAGCGCCGCGCCGACGGCTCGCTCGCCTTCGACGCCCGCGGGTCGGCCATCGCCGCGGGCTCCGCGCGCCGCGCGTCCGACGTCGAGGTCGTCGTGCGCGTCTCGCCGCATGACGTCGAGCACCCCGAGAGGCTGGATGTGGGTGCTGAGGTCATCGCGCGTGGGAGCGTGACCCCCGGGCGGCCGGGGGAGCGCGCCGTCGTCACGGTGTGGGCCTCGCGCGGTGTGGAAGTGACAGCGGCTCCCAGCGGCATCGCGGCCGCGACAGCGGGTCTGCGTCACGGTCTGGTCGCCGCCGTGGCCGGACTGCCCGGTGAGGGGGCGGGGCTCGTGCCCGGCCTCGCGGTCGGAGACACCTCGACCGTCTCCCCCGAGCTCGACGCCGCGATGAAGGCATCGTCGCTCTCGCATCTCACGGCCGTGTCCGGGGCGAACTGCGCCCTGGTCGTCGGCATCGCCTTCGGCCTCGCCGCGCTGCTGGGCGCGTCACGCGGGGTGCGCGTCGGCATCGGCCTGGCGGTGCTCGTCGGCTTCGTCATCCTCGTGACGCCCGAGCCGAGCGTGGTGCGCGCGGCGGCCATGGCAGCGGTGGCGATGATCGCGGTGCTCCTCGGTCGCACGGGAGCCGGCGTGGCCATCCTCGCGCTCGCCGTGACGCTCCTCCTGGTGCTCGATCCGTGGCTCGCGGCATCCCTCGGCTTCGCGCTGTCGGTGGCGGCCACCGGCGCTCTGCTGCTGTTCGCACGCCCGCTCGCCACCGGGCTCTCGCGAGGGATGCCGCGCGCGCTGGCCCTGGCGCTGGCGATCCCGCTCGCCGCTCAGCTCGCGTGCGGGCCGCTGCTGGTGCTCATCGAGCCGACGGTGCCGGTGTACGGCGTGCTGGCGAATCTGCTCGCCGAACCCGCCGCACCGGCGGCCACGGTCCTCGGTCTCGCGGCCTGCCTGGCGGCGCCCGTGCCCTGGCTGCAGTCCGGGCTCGCAGCCCTGGCGTGGCTCCCTGCCTCATGGATCGCCGCATCGGCGGCCACCGTCGCCTCGCTGCCCGCCGATGCCCTGCCGTGGCTGGAGGGCTGGCCGGGTGCCGCTACTCTCGCCGCCGTCGGGGCGGCGATCGGCGCGATCCTGGTGCTGCCGCGCGGCGGTCCACGTCGGCGACGGGTGCTGCGCGGCGGATCGGTCGTCGTGGTGTGCCTGGTGGTCGGCGGAGCGCTCGGCTCGGCCGCGCTCACGACGGTGGCCGGGCGGTGGACGATCCCCGGCGAATGGGCCGTGCTCGCCTGCGACGTGGGTCAGGGTGACGCGGTGCTGCTGCGCTCGGCCGGGACGGTCGCGCTCGTCGACACGGGCCCGGAGCCCGCAGCGCTGACCGCATGCCTCGACCGCGTCGGCGTGACGCGCATCGATCTGCTGGTGCTCACGCACGGCGATCTCGACCACCGCGGCGGCGTGCCGGCGGTCGTCGGTCGCGTCGGCACCGTGCTGCACGGCCCCGTCGACGGCGTCGGCGCGGCCGTCGTGCGCTCGCTCGCCGATGCCGGCGCCCGTCCCGTGGAGGCGTCGGCCGGGATGTCGGGCGCGCTCGGCGATGCGACGTGGCGCGTCCTGTGGCCGAAGCGCGACAGCCGCGCCTTCGGCGTGGGCAACGACTCGAGCGTGGTCCTCGACGTCCGTGGCGGCACGATCCCGGCGACGCTTCTGCTCGGCGACCTCTCGGCGTCACCACAGCGCGCGCTGCTCGCGTCCGGCGTGCTCGACCCGCCCTACGCGCTCGTCAAGGTCGCCCACCACGGCAGCGCGGATCAGGATGCCGCCCTCTATGTCGCCGCCGCGCCCGCGGTCGCGCTCATCACGGTCGGGGCGGGCAACGACTACGGCCACCCGCGCGACGAGACGCTGGCGGTGCTCGACGACGTCGGGGCGCGCACTGCCCGGACGGACCAGGACGGACTCGTCGCGGTCTGGGCAGGCCGCACCGGGGCCGCGGTGTGGCGCGAGCGCGGCGGCTGACGCGATGCCATGTCGGAGGCCTCGGTAGGCTGGGAGTATGGCATCTTCTGCGCGTCGCCCCGCTTCCAAGGCCCCGCGCAGCGCCATCCCTCAGCTGTCGTGGCGCGCTCCGCAGCCCGCGCCGATCGTCCTCGTGTCGGGTCCTGAGGAGGTGTGCGCCGAGCGCGCGATCGCCGGTGTGCGGGAGTATCTGCGGGCGGAGGATCCGACCCTGGAGGTCACCGACCTCCGCGCCGACGACTACGCGGCGGGCACTCTGCTCGCCGTCACGTCGCCGTCCCTGTTCGGCGAGCCGCGCCTGGTGCGGGTGAGCGGCGTCGAGAAGTGCTCGGACGCGTTCCTCGCCGAGGCCGTGTCGTACCTCGCCACGCCGCAGGACGGCGCGACGGTCGTGCTCCGGCACACGGGGGCGAGCGTTCGCGGCAAGAAGCTCCTGGACGCGATCCGGGCGGGTGAGGGGTCCGGTGTCGAGATCGCGTGCCCCGCGATCAAGCGCGACTCCGACCGCTACGACTTCGCCGCCGGCGAGTTCCAGGCGGCCAAGAAGCGCATCGCGCCGCCGGCGCTTCGCGCCCTCGTGTCGGCCTTCAGCGACGACCTCACCGAGCTCGCTGCCGCGTGCCAGCAGCTCATCGCGGATGTCCCCGGAGACATCACCGAGCAGGTGGTGGAGCGCTACTACGGCGGACGCGTCGAGACGTCCGCGTTCACGGTCGCCGACACGGCGATCGCGGGACGCTACGGCGAGTCCCTCATCGCGCTGCGTCACGCCCTCGCCTCGGGCGCCGACCCCGTTCCCCTGGTGGCCGCCGTCGCCATGAAGCTGCGCTCGATGGCGCGCGTCGCGGGCACGCGGGAGTCGTCGGCTGCGCTGGCCTCGCGCCTGGGCATGAAGGACTGGCAGATCGACCGCGCGCGGCGCGACCTCGTCGGCTGGAACGAAGAGAGCCTCGGGCGGGCCATCCAGGCGACGGCGCGGGCGGATGCCGAGGTCAAGGGCGGCTCGCGCGACGCGGTGTTCGCCCTCGAGCGCATGATCACGGTCATCGCCACCCGCGCGCCCTACGGCTCCTGATCCTCGCCACCCTGTACGCGAGAAAGGCCCGCCCCTTGCGGGACGGGCCTTTTCAAGCTCGGAGGAGCGGACGCTGCGTCAGAGCGCGGCGACCTGCTTCGCGATCGCCGACTTGCGGTTCGCGGCCTGGTTCTGGTGGATGACGCCCTTGCTGACGGCCTTGTCGAGCTTCTTCGACGCGGTCTTCAGCGCCTTCTCGGCGGCAGCCTTGTCACCCGAGGCGATGGCCTCGCGGGTGCGGCGCACCTCGGTCTTCAGCTCGCTCTTGACGGCCTTGTTGCGCTCGCGGGCCTTCTCGTTGGTCTTGTTGCGCTTGATCTGCGACTTGATGTTCGCCACGTGTCGACGGTTCTTTCGTTCGGAGGTGAATCGGTTTGATGATGCCGTTCGGCGAGAGAGGGCGCCTCGCGGCGGTCGTGAGGGACGAACCCACACGCAAGCCAAACAAGGATTCTATCAGGTCTGTTCGAGCGTCGTGAGCGCGAGCCCCAGCACGGCGTTGAAGACCCGCGGTCGCATGGCCGTCACGAGATGGCTCGTGCGCGGCACGACGATGAGCTCGGCATTCTTCGCGACCTGGACGAAGAGGCGCTCGTTGACGCGCAGCTGGTCGAACTGGCCGTTCACGAACCACAGCGGCACGTCGATGCGGCGCAGCGCCGCGAGCAAGTCGAGCACCGACAGGCTCCGCAGCGCGACGTCCTGCGTGTCGAACGCGTATCCGCCGGCGCCGAAGTCGGCACGGGTCTCGGCGGGCAGGGTGCGGTCGAGCACCCGGTCGGTGAGCCACATGCCGCGGTCGGGGAGCGAGTCGAACCCGCGCGCCAGCATGCGGTAGGTCGCCAGTCCGACACCGCGCGGGATCGCGGTGCAGGATGCCGCGATGAAGGCGTCGACCGGCGGACGGTCCTCCTGCCCGACGTACTCGATGCACAGCAGTCCGCCCATGGAGTGGCCCACGAGCAGGACGGGGCCGCGGCTGGCGGCATCCCGCACGGCTTCGTCGATCGTCGCGAACGCGGCGTCCAGCGTGAACGTCTCCGCCATGCGCGCCCCGTGACCGGGAAGATCGACGGCGACGACCGGGTTGCCGCGCGCCCGCAGGTACTCCACCTGCGCGCGCCACATGGTGGCGGACGTCCGGATGCCGTGCACGAGCACGACCTGAACCGTCATGCAGCCAGGCTAGTGAACGGTTCGCGGGGTGCCCGGCATCCTGACCCGTAGAATCGTCTGGACATGTCACCGCGCGCCCTGAAGCCTCTCGAGCCGTCTGCGACCCCTCCTGAGCTGATCCGCAACTTCTGCATCATCGCCCACATCGACCACGGCAAGTCCACGCTGGCCGACCGCATGCTGCAGATCACCGGCGTGGTCGCCGAGCGCGACATGCGCGCCCAGTACCTCGACCGCATGGACATCGAGCGCGAGCGCGGCATCACGATCAAGTCGCAGGCCGTGCGCATGCCGTGGGCGACCGCCGACGGCACCTTCGCGCTCAACATGATCGACACGCCCGGCCACGTCGACTTCACCTACGAGGTCAGTCGCTCGCTCGCCGCGTGCGAGGGGGCGATCCTGCTCGTGGACGCCGCGCAGGGCATCGAGGCGCAGACGCTCGCGAACCTGTATCTCGCGCTCGAGAACGACCTGCACATCATCCCGGTGCTGAACAAGATCGACCTTCCCGCGGCCGACCCCGAGAAGTTCGCCGCCGAGCTCGCGAATCTCATCGGCGGCTCGCCCGACGACGTGCTGCGCGTCTCGGGCAAGACCGGCATGGGCGTCGAGGATCTGCTCGACCGCATCGTCGAGCAGATCCCCGCGCCGAAGGGGAACGCGGATGCCCCGGCCCGGGCGATGATCTTCGACTCGGTGTACGACTCGTACCGCGGCGTGGTGACATACGTCCGCATGGTCGACGGCAAGCTGGAGCCGCGCGAGCGCATCCAGATGATGTCGACCAAGGCGACCCACGACCTGCTCGAGATCGGCGTGTCGAGCCCTGAGCCGATCCCGACGAAGGGGCTCGGCGTGGGCGAGGTGGGCTACCTCATCACCGGCGTGAAGGACGTCCGCCAGTCCAAGGTCGGCGACACCATCACGAACGCCCGCAAGCCCGCCACCGACGCCCTGGCCGGGTACACCGACCCCAAGCCGATGGTCTTCTCGGGCATCTACCCGATCGACGGCAGCGACTACGCCGACCTGCGTGAGGCGCTCGACAAGCTGAAGCTCTCGGACGCGTCGCTGCAGTACGAGCCCGAGACGTCGGTCGCGCTGGGCTTCGGCTTCCGCTGCGGGTTCCTGGGACTGCTGCACCTCGAGATCATCACCGAGCGCCTGTCGCGCGAGTTCGACCTCGACCTCATCACGACGGCGCCGTCGGTGGTGTACGAGGTCACCACCGACACGGGCGAGCACGTGACCGTCACGAACCCCAGCGAGTACCCGGACGGCCGCGTGGCGTCGGTCTCGGAGCCGATGGTGAAGGCGGCGATCCTGCTGCCGAAGGACTACGTCGGCACCGTCATGGAGCTGTGCCAGTCGCGCCGCGGCAGCCTCCTCGGCATGGAGTACTTCAGCGAGGAGCGCGTCGAGCTGCGGTACAACATGCCGCTCGGCGAGATCGTCTTCGACTTCTTCGATCAGCTGAAGTCGCGCACGCAGGGCTACGCGAGCCTCGACTACGAGCCCGCAGGCAGCCAGGAGTCCGACCTCGTGAAGGTCGACATCCTGCTGCAGGGCGACAAGGTCGACGCCTTCAGCTCGATCGTGCACCGCGACAAGGCGTATGCCTACGGCACGATGATGACCGAGCGCCTGCGCAAGCTCATCCCTCGTCAGCAGTTCGAGGTGCCGATCCAGGCGGCGATCGGCGCCCGCATCATCGCGCGCGAGAACATCCGCGCCATGCGCAAGGACGTCCTGGCCAAGTGCTACGGCGGTGACATCACGCGCAAGCGCAAGCTGCTCGAGAAGCAGAAGGAGGGTAAGAAGCGCATGAAGATGGTCGGCCGCGTCGAGGTGCCCCAGGAGGCGTTCATCGCCGCGCTGTCGGGCGACGTCGAGGGCAAGGGCGCCAAGTAGGCTGGTTCACATGCGTCGAGGAACCTTCCGGGACGACACCGTCGACTACGCCGCCGTCGGGGCGACGCAGGCGCCCGACCTGATGCAGTATCCGCCGGAGCGCAGCATCCCGGCGGAGGAGTCGTGGCGCATCGGCAGCGGCGAGACGCGCTTCCGGGCCGCCTCCGAAGCCCTCATGTCGTGGACCGCGCAGCGCGGTGCCGGACTGGAGGTCACGGACGTCCGCCCCGCGTCCGGGCCCGCGTACCTGGGCGTCGGGTTCGACGCCGAAGGCAACCCCATCGCGCCCAGCCGGTCCGAGGCCGAGCAGCGCTTCGACGCCGACGGCACGCCCTACGTCGGCGCGGGCACGACCGTGCGCGTCCACGGCCGCGTCAAGGGCCTCAAGGCCGACGCGGAGCTGCGCGTGATCTTCGCCATCGAGGAGCCCCGCCGCGTGGGATTCGCCCTCGGCACCGTGGGCGACTCCGTGGTCAGCGGCGAGGAGTCGTTCATGCTCGAGTGGTACGAGAACGACGAGGTGTGGTTCACGGTGCGCGCCTTCGATGCTCCCCACGGCCTCCTGTACAAGGTGCTGCCGGGACTGACGAAGCGGCGCCGGCGCGAGCTGTTCACCCGGTACCTGCGCGCCATCTCGCCGCTGTACACGACGCCCGCGTGAAGGCGGGACGCTGATGGGCTCCGCCCTGCCCCTGGGCGATCCGATGCCGACGGACGGAGCCCTGCCCGACGGCATCCACGTCGATCCCGCCGTGCCGTTCGGCGTGTACCTGCACGTGCCGTTCTGCCGTGTGCGCTGCGGGTACTGCGACTTCAACACCTACACGTCGTCCGAGCTGCGCGGCGCGCGGCAGGACCAGTACGCCGACACGCTCCTGCGCGAGGTCGGCCTGGCCACGTCGGTGCTCGGCGCGGCGGGCGGGCTGCGCCCGGCGACGACCGTGTTCTTCGGCGGCGGGACGCCGACACTCCTGCCCCCCGGCGACCTCGCGCGCATGCTGGACGGCGTCCGCGGCGCGTTCGGCCTGGCCGACGGCGCCGAGGTGACGGTCGAGGCGAACCCCGACACCGTCTCGCCCGCCGTCGCGCACGAGCTCGCTGCTGCGGGGGTCACGCGGCTGTCGATCGGCATGCAGTCCGCCGTCCCGCACGTGCTGGCGGCCCTCGACCGCACGCACGATCCCGCCAACGTGCGCACGGCGGTGGCCGCGGCGCGTGAGGCCGGGCTCGACGTGAGCGTCGACCTCATCTACGGCGCACCCGGCGAGTCGTTGGACGACTGGCGCGCGTCGCTCGAGACCGCCGTGACGCTGCAGCCCGACCACGTCTCGGCCTACGCGCTCATCATCGAGGACGGCACGAAGCTCGCACGTCAGATCCGCCGCGGCGAGGTGCCGGCGCCGGACGACGACCTGCAGGCCGACATGTACGAGCTCGCCGACGACCTGCTCGCAGCGGCCGGCTACGACTGGTACGAGGTGTCGAACTGGTCGCGCGGCGTCGAGCACCGCTCGCAGCACAACCTGTCGTACTGGACCGGCGCCGACTGGTGGGGCTTCGGTCCCGGCGCCCACAGCCACGTGGCAGGCGTGCGCTTCTGGAACGTGAAGCACCCGGCGGCGTACGCCCAGCGGCTGGCGGCGGGAGAGTCGCCCGGTGCCGGACGAGAGATCCCGGATGCCGCGGCCCGGACACTCGAGGGCGTGCTGCTGCGCACCCGCATCCGCGAGGGGCTCGACGTGTCGGAGCTGCTCGGGGAGGGCCGGCATGCGGTGGCGGCCCTCATCGCGGACGGACTGATCGAGGGCGCTGACGCCGTGCGCGGCCGCATCGTGCTGACCCGTCGCGGCCGGCTGCTCGCGGATGCCGTCGTGCGCGCGCTCACCGACTGACGGAGGCTGCGCCGACTCGCGCCGCGCGCTCGGCGATGACCGGATGCCGATCGGATAGAATTGGCACTCCAGACATGCGAGTGCCAGTGCATGGCGTCCACGGCGAGGCGAGGAGGCGGGATGGTCAGCGAGCGAGGTCTGCAGGTGCTGCGCGCGATCGTCCAGGACTACGTCGACACGCGCGAGCCGGTCGGCAGCAAGACCATCGTCGAGCGCCACGCCTTCGGCGTGTCGGCCGCGACGATCCGCAACGACATGGCGCTGCTGGAGGACGAGGACCTCATCGTCGCCCCGCACACGTCCTCGGGCCGCGTGCCCACCGACAAGGGCTATCGGGTCTTCGTCGACCACCTGGCCGAGCTGCGCCCGCTGAGCCCCGGACAGCGGGCGGCGATCGCGTCGTTCCTCGATGGCTCGGGCGACCTGGACGACGTGCTCGTCCGCACGGTTCGAGCGCTCACGCAGCTCACCGGCCAGGTGGCCATCGTGCAGTACCCGTCGTTCGCCCGCGCGAACGTCACGCACGTCGAGCTCGTGCAGCTCGGCGGGGGCCGCATGCTCGTGATCGTCGTCACCGATACCGGCCGCGTGTCTCAGCGGCTGACGTTCGTCGGCGACGAGTTCGACGACGCCGACCTCGCACGCATCCGGGCGGAGCTGGGAACGCTGCTCGTCGGACGCCCGGTGCGGGACGGGCTGCAGCGCATCGCCGACCGCCTCGCGGCGCCGTCCGCGCAGGCGCCGGCCCACGTGCGCGCGACGGACGAGATCGTGCGGGCGGTCGCCGAGGAGCTCGAGGAGTTCCGCCAGGACAAGCTGGTGATGGCCGGCAGCGCCAACCTGGCGCGGCGCGAGTCCGACTTCCGCGGCAGCATCTACCCGCTCCTGGAGGCCATCGAGGAGCAGGTGACGCTGCTGCGCCTCATGGGCGAGATGGTCGCCGACGAACAGGGCCTCGCTGCCAGCATCGGCCGCGAGAACGAGCCTTTCGGGCTGGGCGAGGCATCCGTCGTCACGAGCGACTACGACGCGACGGGCTCCCGTGCCCGCGTCGGCGTGCTGGGGCCGACGCGTATGGACTACCCGACGAACCTCGCGGCGGTCCGTGCCGTCGCGCGCTATCTCACGCGCATGCTCGAGCAGGACGATCCCTCCCGCTGACACACGCGCAGACACGATCCCGCGGCCCGGCCGCGGCAGGAAGGCGAAAGTGGCTGACCACTACGAGGTCCTCGGCGTCTCACGCGACGCCACCCCCGACGAGATCAAGAAGGCCTACCGGCGCCTGGCGCGCCAGCTGCACCCGGACGTGAACCCGGGTGAGGAGGCATCCGAGCGGTTCAAGCTGGTGACCCATGCGTACGACGTCCTGAGCGACCCCGATCAGCGCGCCCGCTACGACATGGGCGGCGGCGACTCGCCGTTCGGCGGCGGAGCCGGCGGCTTCGGCGGGTTCGGCGACATCTTCGAGACCTTCTTCGGCGCGGCCGGCGGCGCACGCGGCGGGCGACCCCGTTCGCGCCGCGAGCGCGGCCAGGACGCCCTCGTGCGCGTCACCCTCGAGCTCGGCGACGTCGTGTTCGGCGTGCACCGCGACATCGAGGTCGACACCGCGGTGCTGTGCGAGACGTGCGAGGGCTCGTGCTGCCAACCCGGCACCACCCCTGTCACCTGCGACATCTGCCACGGCACCGGTCACGTGCAGCGCCAGGTGCGGAGCCTCCTCGGCAACGTCGTCACCACCCAGCCCTGCAACGTATGCCAGGGCTACGGCACGACCATCCCATACCCGTGCGCCACGTGCCAGGGGCAGGGACGCGTGCGCTCGCGCCGCACGGTGTCGCTCGACATCCCCGCCGGCGTCGAGACGGGCCTGCGGCTGCAGCTGCCCGGCTCGGGCGAGGTCGGTCCCGCGGGCGGTCCCAACGGCGACCTGTACATCGAGGTCACCGTCACGCCGCACGAGGTGTTCAGCCGTGACGGCGACGACCTGCTCGCGACGCTCGAGGTGTCGATGCCGGACGCGATCCTCGGCACCACAACGACGATCGAGTCGCTCGACGGTCCGGTCGACCTCGAGGTGCGCCCGGGCGTGCAGGCCGGCGACGTCCTGACGGTCAAGGGCCGCGGCATCACACCGCTGCGCGGCTCGCAGCGCGGCGACCTCAAGGTCGGCGTGCACGTGGTCACGCCGACGCGGCTCGACCACAAGGAGCGCGCCCTCATCGAGGAGTTCGCCAAGCGCACGAAGGCTCCGGCCCCGAAGCTCGCGGAGTTCCACCAGGGGCTCTTCTCGAAGCTGCGCGACCGCTTCCGGAACGGCTGATCCGTGGCCCTGCACTTCCTCCTCGACGAGCCGGCGACGGCCGCGGCCGGCGACGCGGTGACGCTGACGGGCACCGAGGCGCACCATGCCGCGACCGTCCGCCGCGTGCGCGTCGGCGAGGAGGTCACCCTCGGCGACGGCCGCGGCGCGTGGCTGACGGGCAGGGTCGAGTCCGTCGCGCCCCGCGAGGTGGTCGTCCGCATCGAGCAGCGGATGGATGCCGCCGCCCCCCGCCCTCGCGTCGTGCTCGTGCAGGCGCTGGCCAAGGGGGACCGCGACGAGCTGGCGGTCCAGGCGGCGACCGAGCTCGGCGTGGACGAGATCGTGCCCTGGCAGGCGTCGCGCAGCGTGTCGCGGTGGGACGCGGCCAAGGCCGCCAAGGGCCGGGCGCGCTGGGCGACGATCGCCCGCGAGGCGGCCAAGCAGGCTCACCGCGCGTGGCTGCCCGATGTCGTGGAGCTCACCACCACCGCCGCGCTCGTGCAGCGGGCCGCGGCATCCCTCGTCCTCGTCCTGGAGCCGACGGCCGAGGACGCGCTGAGCGACCTCGCGCTGGACGCCGCGGACGGCCGCGACATCGTGCTCGTGGTCGGACCGGAGGGCGGGATCGCACCGGAAGAGCTGGGCGCCCTCACCACGGGCGGCGCACGGCCGGTGCGTCTGGGCGACACGGTGCTGCGCACCTCGACCGCCGGACCCGCCGCCCTCGCCGTCGTGAGCACGCTCCTCGGACGCTGGTGAACCGGCTGCGTGGGCCCCTGGGCCCGCTCGGGGGCCGCGTCGGTAGACTTGCCGCATGACCGAACCCTCGATCTTCACCCGCATTCTGAACGGAGAGATCCCTGCCGAATTCGTCGGTGAGACCGAGAACGCGGTCGCGATCAAAGACATCGCCCCGCAGGCTCCTGTCCACGTCGTGGTCTTTCCGCGCTCGCAGGAGTACCGCAACGTCGTCGAGCTCGCCGCAGCCGACCCCGACCTGATGGCAGAGCTCGTCGGACTCGCCAACACCGTCGCCGCCGAACTGTCCGACGGCGACTTCCGCCTCGTATTCAACACCGGCCCGCACGCGGGCCAGACCGTCTTCCACGTGCACGCGCACGTCCTGGCAGGCGGACTCGATGAGAAGAGCCTCGGTGCCTGAACACCCTGCTGACAATCCCGTCACCGACCGGGTCTACGCCGACGGCGTCGCCATGGTGCAGCTGCTCGGTCCGCAGGACCGCCTGCTGCGCGTCGTCGAGAAGGAGCATCCGGGCGTCGACGTCCACGTGCGCGGCAACGAGATCACCCTGACCGGCGAGGCCGACGCCGTCGCGGCGGCGCGTTCGCTCGTCGACGAGCTGCTCGCGATGACCCAGGCCGGGCACGCGCTCGGCGAGGCCGACGTGGCGGCATCCAATCGCATCCTCCGCTCGGACGGCGGACCGCGCCCCTCGGAGGTGCTCGGCGAGGCGATCCTGTCGTCGCGCGGACGCGTGATCCGCCCCAAGACCCTCGGGCAGAAGGCATACGTCGATGCGATCGAAGAGAACACGATCGTGTTCGGCATCGGACCTGCCGGCACAGGAAAGACCTACCTCGCGATGGCGAAGGCGGTGCAGGCCCTGCAGCGCAAGGAGGTCGACCGCATCATCCTCACGCGTCCGGCCGTCGAGGCGGGGGAGCGGCTCGGGTTCCTGCCCGGCACCCTGACCGACAAGATCGACCCGTACCTGCGGCCGCTGTACGACGCGCTCAACGAGATGATGGACCCCGAGATCGTGCCCAAGCTCATGGCGACGGGCACCATCGAGGTCGCACCGCTGGCGTACATGCGCGGCCGCACGCTGAACAACTCGTTCGTCGTGCTCGACGAGGCGCAGAACACCACGCCCGAGCAGATGAAGATGTTCCTCACGCGGCTCGGCTTCGGCACGCGCATGGTCGTGACGGGCGACATCACCCAGGTCGACCTGCCGCAGGGCGCGTCGGGGCTGCGGCTCGTCACGCGCGTCCTGAAGGACATCGACGACATCCACTTCGCCTACCTCACGAGCGACGACGTCGTGCGCCACAACCTGGTCGGGCGCATCGTCGACGCGTACAGCGAGTACGACGAGCTGCGTCTGGCCGCCCGCCGCGAGCGGGACGAGGCGTCCGAGTTCGCCAACCGCGCCGAGCGGCGCGCGGGGATGCCGCGCTCCGGCGGCCCCCGTGACCACCTTCCGAAGCGAGGACGCTCATGACCATCGAGATCGGCAACGAGTCGGGCATCGCCGTCGACGAGGCGGTGCTGCTGCGTCTCATGGAGCACAATCTCGCCGAGCTGCACGTCAGCCCCGACGCCGACGTGGCGATCCTGCTTGTGGACGAGGGCGCCATGGAGGCGCTGCACGTGCAGTGGATGGACGAGCCCGGCCCGACCGACGTGCTGAGCTTCCCCATGGACGAGCTGCGCCCCGGCACCGAAGACATGCCCACGCCGGCCGGTCTCCTCGGCGACATCGTGCTGTGCCCGCAGGTCGCCGAGACGCAGGCCGTCGCCGCGAAGCACTCGACGCTCGACGAGCTCATCCTCCTCACCACCCACGGGCTTTTGCACCTGCTCGGCTTCGACCACGCCGAGCCCGAAGAGGAGCGCGAGATGTTCGGCCTGCAGCGCGAGCTCATCGCGTCGTTCCAGGCGTCCGAACGCCGACGACCCCGCGCATGACCGCTGCCCTGCTCCTCGTCGCGGCGGCGCTGCTGCTCGCCTTCGGCGCGCTGATGGTCGCGATCGACGCGGCGCTCGGCGTGACCTCGCGCGCCGACCTGTCCGAACTCGGTGCCGGCGGCCGCAACGCGAACGCGCTGCAGCGGATCGCCGCCGATCCCGAGGCGCACAGCAACGCCGTGCTCTTCATCCGCGTCCTGGCCGAGACGACGGCGGCCGTGCTCGTCACGGTCGCGTTCACGCTGCTGTTCTCGAACATCTGGTGGGCGATGCTCGCCGCCGCGGTGCTCATGACCGGCGTGTCCTACGTCGTCGTGGGCGCGAGCCCTCGCACCGTCGGCCGCCTGCACGCCAAGGGCCTGCTGCGCAGCGCAGCTCCCGTGATCCGCGGCGTGCGCATCATCCTCGGCCCGCTGGCGCACGGCCTCGTGGTGATCGGGACCCGCATCACGCCTGGCGGGTCGCGCGGCTCGTCCTTCGCCTCCGAGGAGCAGCTGCTCAGCATCATCGACGAGGCCGCCGAGAACGAGCTCATCGAGCAGGACGACCGTGAGCTCATCCATTCCGTGTTCGACTTCACCGACACCTTCGTGCGCGCCGTCATGGTGCCCCGCACCGACATGGTGACGGTGGATGCCTCGACCTCGACGCGTGAGGCGATGACGATCTTCCTCGAGAAGGGCGTGTCGCGTGTGCCGATCGTCGACGACGACGCGGACGACGTCGTCGGGGTGCTCTACCTCAAGGACCTCGTGCAGTTCGGGTTCCGCGACGAGTCCGGCTGGCGGGACGCCCCCATCGCACGCATCGCGCGGCCCGCGGTGTTCGTGCCGGAGTCGATGAAGGCCGAGACCCTGCTGCAGCAGATGAAGCGCGACGCCGTGCACGTGTGCCTGGTCGTCGACGAGTACGGCGGCGTGTCGGGGCTCGTGACGCTGGAGGACCTCATCGAGGAGCTGGTCGGCGACATCTCGGACGAGTACGACCCCCGCGCCGCGGAGGTGACCGAGCTGGAGCCCGGTCACTATCGCGTCAGCGCGCGGCTCGGCCTCGACGAGGTCGGCGACCTGTTCGGGCTTGACCTCGAGGATGAGGACGTCGACTCCATCGGCGGCCTGCTCGGCAAGGCGCTCGGCCGGGTTCCGCAGCCCGGCGCGACGGCGGAGTACGCCGGTCTCGTCATGACCGGCGGAGCCTCGCGAGGCCGTGGCCGGGGGATCTCGACCGTGTTCGTCGAGCGCGGCGCCTCCGCGCCCGATCCCGGCCGCTCGCCGCGCACCGGCGAGATCCGCATCGTGAACCCGCGGTCCGGCGAGATCCGGCTGCCGAAGAAGGAGGAGACGTCGTGACCGAGTACCCGAGCACCCCGCCGTCCGATGCGCCTGCCGGCTCCGCCGACGGGCGCTCCGGCTTCGTCACGTTCGTCGGCCGCCCGAACGTCGGCAAGTCGACCCTCACGAACGCGCTCGTGGGCGAGAAGGTCGCCATCACGAGCGACAAGCCCCAGACCACGAGGCGCGCGATCCGCGGCATCCTGAACCGCCCCGGCGGTCAGCTCGTGATCGTCGACACGCCGGGTCTCCACAAGCCGCGCACCCTGCTCGGCCAGCGACTCAACGACCTCGTCGAGCAGGTGCTGGGCGACGTCGACGTGATCGGATTCTGCGTCCCCGCGACCGAGAAGGTCGGACCGGGCGACCGTCGCATCGCGGAGTCGCTGGACGGCTACGGCCGCGCCAAGAAGGTCGCGATCGTCACGAAGACGGATGCGGCCTCGCGCGATCAGATCACCGAGCGCCTCATGGAGGTCGACAGTCTGCGCGAGGACTGGGCGGCGGTCATCCCGCTGTCGGCGTTCACGCGGGAGCAGCTGGACGTCCTGAGCGACGAGCTGCTGGCGCTCATGCCCGTGGGCCCCGCGCTGTACCCCGAGGACGTCGTGACCGACGAGTCCACCGAGGACCGCGTCGCCGAGATCATCCGCGAAGCCGCGCTCGAGGGCGTGCGTGACGAGCTGCCGCACTCGATCGCCGTGACGATCGAAGACATCGCCGAGCGCGAGGACGGCGACCTCACCGACGTCTACGCGAACATCGTCGTCGAGCGCGACAGCCAGAAGGCGATCATCATCGGCCACAAGGGCTCGCGGCTGAAGGACGTCGGCACGCGCGCTCGCGCGCAGATCGAGCCGCTGCTGGGCACGAGGGTGTTCCTGAAGCTCCACGTGCGCGTCGCGAAGGAGTGGCAGCGCGATCCGAAGCAGCTCGGACGCCTCGGCTTCTGAGCCCTCGCGCTCAGCCGTCCATGTCGCGGATCGCCGAACGGACGACGACGAGGTCGGCGCCGTACTCCGCGTCCGCGGCGTCCTGCCAGGTGCCGTCGTCCCACACGACGTCGACCCACAGCCAGCCGTCCTGCGGCGTCGAGCCCAGGTAGGAGTCGCCCAGCCGGCCGGGCAGTTCGGCCTGGATCGCGGCGAGCGTGGCGTCGTCACCCGCCCCGGGCTTCCCATCCGTCGGATCGGGGAGGGCGATGGGGTCGTACAGCGCCAGGAGGACCGGCGGCTGCGTGGCGGTGAACGACTCGCCGTCGTACGTGCCGCGCACGGCATACGCGCCCCACGTCGTGTCGCCGGAGGTCTCGGCGCCCTCGACGCCGTCCCACGACCAGCCCTCGAGCGGGATGCCGGAACACTGCGGCGGGAAGGACTCGGCGACGGGGCCCAGGCACAGCCGGACGTCGCCGCCGGCGTCGAGCACGGTTCCTGTCGCCGTCACCTCGCCCTGCGGAGGCACCGGCGTGACCGCTCCGAGCGACGGATGCGGTGTGCCCGCACCCGAGGACGAGGTGGCGCACGCCGTCGCGGCGAGGAGGACGAGGGCGCCGGCGGCGACGATGCCGAGCGGCCTGACGAGACGTCTCATACCCTGCAGGTGTCGGCGCGACACGGATCGTCTCACAACCGCGTGCGCGGCATCCCGATCGGTCCCGGTTCGCGCAGGCGGCGATCGCGGGTGTAGCCTGAGGGCATGCGCTTCGGCGGGCTCCTTCTTCTTAGCCGCCGCGACGAGACCTCGTTCTAGGGCCTTCCTCGTCGCGGAGCTTCTTGTTGGCCCGCAACCCCAGGCATCGACAGCCCCACTCGGGGCGTCGGCGACGAGAGAAGCGACGAATCATGCAGAACACCCAGAAGCCCTCGGGCATGCCGGTCCACAAGTACCGCCCGTTCCACGAGCAGATCCGCGTGGATCTGCCGGACCGCACGTGGCCCGATCAGCGGATCACGACCGCGCCGCGCTGGTGCGCCGTCGACCTGCGCGACGGCAACCAGGCGCTCATCGACCCGATGAGCCCCGAGCGCAAGCGCATCATGTTCGACCTGCTCGTGAAGATGGGCTACAAAGAGATCGAGGTCGGCTTCCCGTCGGCGAGCCAGACCGACTTCGACTTCGTGCGCCAGCTGATCGAAGAGGACCTGATCCCCGACGATGTCACCATCCAGGTGCTGACGCAGGCGCGCGCACACCTCATCGAGCGCACGTACGAGTCGATCGCCGGCGCCAAGCAGGCGATCGTCCACCTCTACAACTCGACGAGCGTGCTCCAGCGCGAAGTCGTCTTCCGCACGGATGAGCAGGGCATCATCGACATCGCGCTCGAGGGCGCTCGCCTGTGCCGCGAGTTCGAGAAGCGCATTCCCGAGACCAAGGTCTTCTACGAGTACTCGCCCGAGAGCTACACCGGCACCGAGCTCGAGTTCGCCCTGAACGTCTGCAACCAGGTGATCGAGGTCTTCGAGCCGACGCCCGATCGCAAGGTCATCATCAACCTGCCGGCGACCGTCGAGATGGCCACGCCCAACGTCTACGCGGATTCGATCGAGTGGATGAGCCGCCGGCTCGCCCACCGCGAGAACATCATCCTCTCGCTGCATCCGCACAACGACCGCGGCACCGCGATCGCGGCCGCCGAGCTCGGGTACATGGCCGGCGCCGACCGCATCGAGGGGTGCCTCTTCGGCAACGGCGAGCGGACGGGCAACGTCGACCTGGTCGCGCTCGGCATCAACCTGCTGACGCAGGGCATCGACCCGCAGATCGACTTCAGCGACGTCGACCACGTGAAGCGCACCGTCGAGTACTGCAACCAGCTGCCGGTGCACGAGCGCAGCCCCTGGGCGGGCGATCTGGTGTTCACCGCCTTCAGCGGCTCGCACCAGGACGCCATCAAGAAGGGCTTCGAGGCGATGGAGGCGCGCGCGGCCGAGGCCGGCGTCACCGTGGACGAGATCGAGTGGGCGGTGCCGTACCTGCCCATCGACCCGAAGGACCTGGGCCGTTCGTACGAGGCGGTCATCCGTGTCAACTCGCAGTCCGGCAAGGGCGGCGTCGCGTACCTGCTGAAGACCGACCACTCGCTCGACCTGCCGCGCAAGCTGCAGATCGACTTCTCGGGGGTCGTGCAGGCGAAGACCGACGCGGAGGGCGGCGAGGTCACGAGCGATCAGATCTGGCGGATCTTCACCGACGAGTACCTGCCGTCGGAGGTCGCCGACGAGCGCTGGGGCCGTTTCGAGCTGCTGGCCACCAGCACGCGCAGCGACCTGTCGGGCGACGTCGAGCTCGACATCACGCTGCGAGACGGCGACGAGCGACGCAACGAGTCCGGCCGCGGCAACGGCCCGGTGGCGGCATTCCTCGAGATCATCCGAGCCCAGGGCTTCGACGTGACCCTCTACGACTACGTCGAGCACGCGCTCAGCGCCGGCGGCGACGCGCAGGCGGCCGCCTACATCGAGCTTCAGGTCGACGGCGAGCGCCTGTGGGGCGTCGGCATCGACTCCGACATCTCGACCGCATCGCTCAAGGCGATCGTGTCGGGCGTGAACCGCGCCATCCGTACGCGGGAGCGCTCCGAGGCCTTCGCGGGCGTCTGAGCGCTGACCGTCGACGGGTGTGCGCGGGCGATCCCCGCGTGCACCCGTCGGTGTTCGCCCGCCGACGTCCGCCGATGGCGTCGTCGGCTGAGGGGATGCCTCAGGGCTTGACGATCGGGATCGTCGAGGTCTCCACGGCCACCTTGCGGCGGTAGAGCGCCCGCTGCTCGGGCAGCGAGATGTCGAAGATCACCGCGAGCAGGCGGATGACGGCCGTCACGATGATGCCGATGATGGCCGCCGCGACGATGTTGACGCCCAGTTCGTGCGCGGAGGCGAGGACGAGGCATCCTGCGCCGGCGGCCACGGCGTACAGCGAGCCGACGTGCATGATCGCGACGGGCAGGCCCATGATCATGTCGCGGAGGATGCCGCCGCCGACGGCCGAGCAGACGCCCACGAACACGGCGGGAACCAGCGGCAGACCGAGGACGAGCGCCTTGCTGGTGCCGAAGGCGCCGAACAGGCCGATCACGAGCGCATCGAGCCCGACGATGACGGCGTTGAGGCGCTGGAAGAGCCCGGCCAGCAGCATCCCGAACAACGCCGCACCCGTCGCCGTCAGCAGGTACCAGTTGCTCTGCAGCGTCGTCGGCGCCACGTTCAGCAGGAGGTCGCGGATGAGCCCGCCGCCCATGCCGACGACGATGCCGATGATGGCGACGCCCAGCATGTCGAGTCGCCGCTGACCGCGGAATCCCGACGCGAACAGCGCCCCCTGGATGCCGCCGAGGCCGACGGCGGTGAGGTCCGCCCACAGCGGAATCACGAAGACCGGCTCGTTCACCCCTCCATTCTCGCCGTGGCGGCGCCCGGAGCGGGCGACGCCACGACGATGCGCCCACGGCGATAATGGTCGTGTGCCCACCTACCGCGATGAAGTCGTGGTCCTGCGCACCCACAAGCTGGGTGAGGCCGACAGGATCGTGACGATGCTCAGCCGTCGTCACGGCAAGGTGCGCGCTGTCGCGAAGGGCGTGCGCCGCACGTCGTCGCGGTTCGGCTCCCGCCTGGAGCCCTTCATGGTGGCCGATGTGCAGCTGTACCAGGGCCGCTCGCTCGACATCGTGCAGCAGGCCGAGTCGCTCGGGTCGTACGGCGCCGACATCGTCGCGCACTACGACCGCTACACGTCGGCGCACGCGATGGTCGAGGCGGCCGACCGGCTCAACGAGGCCGAGGCGACGCCGCAGCAGTACCTGCTGCTCGTCGGCGGTCTGCGCGCGCTCTCGCGCGGCGAGCACGCGGCGCGCAGCGTGCTGGACTCGTACCTGCTGCGGGCCATGGCGCTGTCGGGCTGGGCGCCCGGCCTCGGCGAGTGCGCACGGTGCGGGCGCACCGGACCGCACGACACGTTCGTGGCGCAGCAAGGCGGCATCGTGTGCCGCGACTGCGCACCGGTCGGCGCCGCACGGGTCGACGCCTCCACCGTCGCACTCCTGCAATCGCTCATGGCGGGGGAGTGGGACGTGGTGGATGCCGCCGCCCCGGGCTCGACGGCGGCGGCGTCGGGTCTCATCGCCGCGTACGCCCAGTGGCATCTGGAACGCGGCATCCGCTCGCTCTCTCACGTCGCGACAGCCCCGCAGGAAGGCCACCGGTGACTCCGAAGCCCTACACGCACCGCGATGCGGTGCCGTACCGCCCCCTCGACTGGACGGGGGTGTACCCGCCGGCCTACCCCAGGGGCGCCGTGCCGAACCACGTCGCGATCGTGATGGACGGCAACGGGCGCTGGGCGAACCGCCGGGGGCTGACGCGGATCGAGGGACACAAGGCGGGCGAGGCGGCGCTGCTGGACGTGGTCGCCGGTGCCATCCAGGCGGGCGTGAAGCACCTGTCGGTGTACGCGTTCTCGACCGAGAACTGGTCGCGGTCGCCCGACGAGGTGCGGTTCCTCATGGGATACAACCGCGATGTGCTGCACCGGAGACGCGATCAGCTCAACGAGTGGGGCGTGCGCATCCAGTGGGCCGGCCGCAAGCCGCGGCTGTGGGGCTCGGTCATCAAGGAGCTGCAGTTCGCCGAGCGCCTCACGGCAGGCAACGACGTGCTGACCCTCACGATGTGCGTCAACTACGGGGGGCGGGTCGAACTGGTCGACGCCATGCGGTCGATCGCCGATGACGTCGCCGCCGGCCGGCTGAAGCCGTCCGCCGTCTCAGAGAAGCTGATCCAGCGGCGGCTGTATCAGCCTGGCATGCCCGATGTCGACCTCTTCCTGCGCTCGAGCGGCGAGCAGCGCACCTCGAACTTCCTGCTGTGGGAGTCCGCGTACGCCGAATACGTGTTCCTCGACACGCTGTGGCCGGACTTCACACGCGCGGACCTGTGGCACGGCATCGACGTGTACCTGGGGCGCGACCGCCGGTTCGGCGGCGCGGTCGACACGCCCGACGCCGCCTCGGCGCATGCGGCGGAATAGATCGCTCCGCCGCAGCGGTTGTGCCTGACATGACAGACGCCATCAAGATCGACGTGTGGAGCGACATCGCCTGCCCGTGGTGCTACATCGGCAAGCGCAACCTCGAGAACGGCCTGGCCGCGGCATCCACCGATGAGGACGCCCCCGCCGTCGAGGTGACCTTCCACTCGTTCGAGCTCTCGCCCGACACGCCCGTGGACTTCGAGGGCGACGAGCTCGACTTCCTGGCGAAGCACAAGGGCATGCCGCGCGAGCAGGTGCAGCAGATGCTGGAGCGCGTCACCGGCGTCGCCGCTGACGCCGGGCTGGAGTACCGGTTCGACCTGCTCAAGCACACCAACACCGTCAAGGCGCACGAGCTGCTGCACTTCGCGAAGGAGCAGGGCCGGCAGCACGAGCTGGCGGAGCGCCTCATGGCCGCCTACTTCACCGAGGGTCGCCACCTCGGCCGCGAGGACGAGCTCGTCGCACTCGCCGCGGACGTCGGCCTCGACGCCGATGCGGCGCGTGACGCGCTGCAGAGCGGCCGCTACCTGGATGCCGTCCGCGCCGACCAGGCACAGGCAAGCGCGTACGGCATCAACGGCGTGCCGTTCTTCGTGATCGACGGCAAGTACGGCGTGTCGGGCGCGCAGCCCGCGGACGCCTTCGCGCAGATCGTCCGTCAGGTGTGGGCCGAGCACCGTGAACCCGCCGAGGCGGACGAAGCCGTCGCCTGACGCCCAGACATCAGAACGGCCCGCCGCGATCCATCGCGGCGGGCCGTTGTGCGTGCTGCCTCAGCGCGGCAGGTTCGACTCGATGACCTCGACGATGGCCGGGTCGTCGGGCTTCACGGTGGGACGGAATCGGTGGATGCCGCCATCCGGCGTGACCACGAACTTCTCGAAGTTCCACAGGATGGGGCCGCGCGCGCCCTCGGCGTCCCTCGACTTCTTGAGCGCCTTGTACAGCGGTGCAGCGCTGCCGCCGTTGACCTTGACCTTGTCGAAGACGGGGAACGTGACACCCCACGTCACGGAGCAGTACTCGAGGATCTCTTCGATCGAGCCGGGCTCCTGGCCCATGAACTGGTTGCACGGGAAGCCGAGCACCGTGAATCCACGGTCGGCGTACGCACGCTGCAGCTCCTCGAGCTGCTCGTACTGCGGGGTGAGCCCGCATCTGGAGGCGACGTTCACGACGAGCAGCACCTGATCGCCGTAATCCGCGAGCGTCGCGGTGCCTCCGTCGGCGGTCTGGAAGGAGATCTGGCGAAGGTCCGTCGCGGTGGCCTCGGTCATATCCCCAGGCTAAGCCTTCGCGTTCAGCCAAGGGCAGGATTCCTGTAAGAGAATGGAGGGGTGACGACCGCTCTCGCTCCCGAACGCACGCTGCGCATCGGGCCCATCGAACTCGACGCCCCCGTGGTGCTCGCGCCGATGGCGGGCATCACCAACACCGCCTTCCGCCGGCTGTGCCGCGAGTATGGCGCGGGGCTGTACGTGAGCGAGATGATCACCACGCGCGCACTGGTCGAGCGGAACGCGACCACGATGCGGCTCATCACCCACCACGAGTCCGAGAAGCCGCGATCCATCCAGCTCTACGGCGTGGATCCGGCCACGACCGAGGCGGCGGTGCGCCTTCTCGTCGAAGAGGACCGCGCCGACCACATCGACCTGAACTTCGGCTGTCCTGTCCCCAAGGTGACCCGCAAGGGCGGGGGAGCGGCGCTGCCGTGGAAGCTCGGGCTGTTCCGTGAGATCGTCACCCGCGCCGCCCGCGCCGCCGGCGACATCCCGCTCACCGTGAAGATGCGCAAGGGCATCGACGGCGACCACCTGACCTACCTCGACGCGGGACGCATCGCCGAGGACGCCGGGGTGGCGGCCGTCGCGCTGCACGCCCGCACCGCGTCCGAGTTCTACTCCGGCACCGCTGACTGGTCGGCGATCACGAAGCTCAAAGAGACCGTCACGAGCGTGCCGGTGCTCGGCAACGGCGACATCTGGTCGGCCGACGACGCGGCGCGCATGATGGCCGAGACCGGCTGCGACGGCGTCGTCGTGGGGCGCGGCTGCCTCGGCCGCCCGTGGCTGTTCGGAGACCTCGCCCGCGCGCTGGGCGGTCCGCAGGCTGCGCCCGCAGAGCCGGTGGACGCGACGCTCGGCTTCGTCGCCGCTGCGTTCCGCCGTCACGCCGAGCTGCTCGTCGAGTTCTTCGACGACGAAGGGCGCGGGTGCCGCGACATCCGCAAGCACGTCGCCTGGTACTTCAAGGGCTACCCGGTCGGCGGCGAGCTGCGTGCGAGCCTTGCGACCGCGTCCAGCCTCGCCGAGATCGACGACCTCCTGTCGACCCTCGACCTGGACGCGCCCTATCCGGGTGCGGCGGCCGAGGGCCAGCGCGGCCGTGCCGGCACGCCGAAGCGCCCCGCCCTGCCCGACGGCTGGCTGAACTCGCGCGAGCTCGGGGCGGAGGCATCCATCGCCCTCGCCGAAGCGGAACTCGACCACAGTGGCGGGTGACGCCGCCGGCGCGTCGGAACGGCCCTTCGGGTACGACGACGCGGATGCCGCACGCTTCCACGCCGAACGCCACCGCTCGCAGCGCGACGACTTCGCCCGCGACCGCGCGCGCGTGCTGCACTCGGCGGCCCTCCGGCGCCTCGCCGCCAAGACGCAGGTCCTGAGCCCCGCCAGCCCGGCGGACTTCGCCCGCAACCGCCTGACGCACTCGCTCGAGGTCGCGCAGGTCGGTCGCGAGCTCGCGACCGCGCTGCACCTCGCGGCCGACGTGGTCGACACGGCATGCCTGAGCCACGACCTCGGGCATCCGCCGTTCGGCCACAACGGCGAGCGTGCGCTCAACGAGTGGGCAGAGGACGTCGGCGGCTTCGAGGGCAATGCCCAGACGCTCCGCATCCTCACGCGTCTGGAGCCCAAGGTCATCGACGCGGACGGCCGCAGCTTCGGCCTGAACCTCACGCGCGCGAGCCTGGACGCCTCGTGCAAGTACCCGTGGACGGCCGACCACCCGCTTCCCGACCCGGGCGGGCGGCTCAAGTTCGGCGTGTACCCCGAGGACGAGGACGTGTTCCGCTGGCTGCGCGCCGACGCGCCCGGCCGCGTGCGCTGCATCGAGGCCGAGGTGATGGACCTCTCGGACGACATCGCGTACTCGGTGCACGACTTCGAGGACGCCATCGTCAACGGATACCTCGACCCCGCGCGTCTGGTCGACCCGCGCGAGCATGAGGCGCTCCTCACGGCGATCCAGTCGTGGGTCGGCTTCGACTTCGCCCGCGACGAGCTCGAGGACGCGCTGTTCCGGCTCACCCGCATGCCCGAGTGGATCGACGCGTTCGACGGCACGCGGGCGGCGCTGGCGAGCCTCAAGAACCTCACGTCCGACCTGATCGGGCGCTTCGCCCGGGCCGCCACGACGGCGACGCGGGAGTCGTACGACCTCGCGGTGCTCACGCGTTATCGGGGCCACCTGGTCGTGCCCCGCATCGTCGAGGCCGAGATGGCTGTGCTCAAGGGCATCATCGGCGCCGCGGTCGTGTCGATCGAGGGCCGCAAAGACCTCTACAAGGAGCAGCGCCGGGTGCTCAAACGCCTCGCGTCCGCGCTGTGGGAGCGCCCGGAGGCGCTGGACGCCATCCACGCGCAGGACTTCGCGGCGGCGGAATCGGATGCCTCCCGCCGGCGTGTCGTCGTCGACCAGGTCGCGAGCCTCACCGACCAGCTCGCCATCGCGTGGCACGGCAGCCTCGTCGCGCCCGTGGACGCGGCATCCGTCGGAGTGTGGTCGCCCGGCGCGCGACCGATGGACGTGCCTGCGCACCCGGCGTCGGCGTCACGCGGGGGTCGCTGATGCCGGGGCGCATCCGTCAGGCCGACGTCGACGAGGTCAAGGCGCGCACGAACATCGCCGACATCATCGGAGAGCGCGTGGCGCTCAAGTCGGCCGGCGTCGGATCGCTCAAGGGCCTGTGCCCCTTCCACGACGAGCGCAGCCCCAGCTTCAACGTCAGGCCGCAGGCGGGGTTCTACCACTGCTTCGGATGCGGTGAGTCCGGCGACGTGTACTCGTTCCTGCGCGCGATGGACCATGTGACCTTCACCGAGGCCGTCGAGCGCCTGGCCGGCCGCATCGGCTACGCGCTCCACTACGAGGACGGAGGCGCTGCACCCGAGCACACGGGCCGTGCACGCCTCTTCGCCGCCAACGCTGCGGCGGCCGAGTTCTTCCGTGGTCAGCTCATGACGCCCGAGGCCGACACCGCGCGGCGCTTCCTCGGGCAGCGCGGCTTCGACGCCGGTGCCGCCGGGCACTTCGGCGTCGGCTACGCGCCGAAGGGCTGGGAGGGCATGACCAAGGCTCTGCGCGCCCAGGGCTTCACCGACGAGGAGCTCTCGTCGGCAGGGCTCGTGTCGCAGGGCCAGCGCGGCGTCTACGACCGGTTCCGCGGCCGCGTCGTGTGGCCGATCCGCGACGTCACGGGCCAGGTGATCGGATTCGGCGCGCGCAAGCTGTACGACGACGACAACGGCCCCAAGTACCTCAACACGCCCGAGACGACGCTCTACAAGAAGACGAACGTGCTGTACGGCCTGGACCTCGCCAAGCGCGACATCTCGCGCGAGCACCGGGTCGTCGTCGTCGAGGGCTACACCGACGTCATGGCGTGCCATCTCGCCGGGATCACGACGGCGATCGCGACGTGCGGCACGGCGTTCGGCGCCGACCACATCACGGTGCTGCGTCGCGTGATGGGCGACGACTCGACCGCAGGGGAGGTCGTCTTCACCTTTGACCCCGACGCGGCCGGCCAGAAGGCCGCACTGCGCGCGTTCGCCGACGCCAAGCGGTTCAACGCGCAGACGTACGTCGCCACCGGCCCCGAAGGGCTGGATCCATGCGATCTGCGCCTGGCCCGGGGCGACGGGGCGGTGCGGGCGCTGCTGGAGACCAAGGTCCCCATGGTGGAGTTCGTGCTCGACCAGCGCATCGGCGGCTACGACCTCGCGAGCGTCGAGGGGCGCGTCGGAGCGCTGCGGACCGCGGCGCCCGTGGTCGCCGAACTGCGCGATCCGCTGCTGCAGCCGGAGTACATCCGGGTGCTCGCGCGGCGCCTCGGCATGGACACCGAGGACGTGCGTCGCGAGGTTGAGCGCGCCGGCCGGGGCGGCGCACGCGACGACCGGCGCCGCGACCCCCAGCCGACAACAGGCGCCGGCGAGCCGTCGGACGACGGTGCGCTGCGCGTGACTCTGGCCACGCTGCCCCGCACGCCTGAGGCCGCGCTGGAGCGCGATGCCCTCATGGGTGTGCTGCAGTTCGGCCACCGGATGGATCCGTCACTCGTTGCCCGAGCACTCGAGCTGCCGTTCCGGCTGCCCCCGCTCGATGCGGTGCGGGTCGCCGTGGCCGGCGCGTCGGCGACGATGCAGCGCCCCGGATGGTCGGTGGATGCCGTCGCCACCGTGCGGGAGCCGTATCGGTCGCTGGCGGCCGAGCTGCTCGCCGGCAACTTCCCGGCGCTCGACGACGACGCCGCCGTCGCTTCCACGAGCGATCTGCTGCGCCGCCTGGTGCTGAGGGGGCTCGATCGCGAGAAGGCCGAACTGCTCGGCGCCATCCAGCGGGTGCCGGCGGACTCCGAAGAAGGGCGCAGCATCCGCCTGCGCCTGCGCGAGCTCGACGCCCGCCGGCAGACGATCGTCGACGAGGCGTCCTGATCCGCTGCGGCGATCCATGCGCGGCGTCGGCTGGTGCGTGCGCGCCCCGCAGGGCAGGATGAGGGAATGGCTCGCCGACGAGATGCAGAGATGGCGATCGACTGCTCGGATCTGTCGATCGCCCGGGCAGGACGAGGCGGGCCGGCGCAGCGCGTCGTCGACGGGGTGACCTTCCGCGTGCCGCACGGCGGCACCCTCGCGGTCATGGGCCCGACCGGGTCCGGCAAGTCCTCCCTGGCGGCGGTGCTCGCCGGCGCCGACGAGCACGGCCTGACCGTCGTCGGCGGGGCCGGCACCGTCGCAGGCGTCTCGGTGCGGCATCCGGGACGCGCCCATCGCTACCTGACCTACTACGCCGGATACCTGCCGCAGTCCGCCGGGGCGCAGCTGCCCGCACGTCTGACGGTCTCGGAGGTCATCGGCGAGCCGATCACCAGCCGCGACCGGCGGGTGAGCCCCCGTGGGCTGGCGGTGAGGATCGCCTCGCTGCTGGACGAGATGATGCTGCCGCTGGGCGCATCGGCGAAGTATCCGTACGAGCTGAGCGCCGGCATGCGCCAGCGCGTCGCCTTCGCCCGTGCCCTGGTGCTGCAGCCGCGCGTGCTGATCGCCGACGAGCCGTTCGCCAACATGGACGTCGAGGTGCGCAAGGCGGCGCGCGACGCGATCCTGCGGCGCCGGCGCGAGCTCGGCATGGCCGCTCTCGTCGTCACGAACGAACCCGAGGTCGTGAAGGAACTGGATGCCGACGTCCTCGTGCTGCGCGGCGGCCACCCGGTCGCGTACGGGCACGGCACGAACGACCTGCTGTGGACGCCGAGCGCGGATGCCGACCGGCGCCTCGTCGGCTCGTGAAATGGCGTCGATGGTCATGAGCACGGCTCGAGCTTTGCTAGTATGGACTGGTTGCCCGCACGAGAGTGCGGAACATTCCTCCATAGCTCAATTGGCAGAGCAATCGGCTGTTAACCGATAGGTTCTTGGTTCGAGTCCAAGTGGGGGAGCGAAGGCCTCGGGGCTCCACCCCCGGGGCTTTCTTCGTTCTCAGGACGACTCCGTCCGATTCATCGAGGGGTGTCATGCCGGGTCGCGCGAAGTCCTCGCCGCTCGTCGCGGTCGAAGGATCCGTGCCCGCGCCGCGGCCGATCTACCGCTCGGCGGTGCTGCTGACGGTGCTGGCGGTCTATGCCGGCGTCGTGGCGTGGGTGGGCGTGATGGTCCTGTTCGGGCAGCAGCCGTCCATGTTCGCCGTCTCGGTGCCGGCTCCCTGGCTCTTCCTGGCGCTCGTGCCGTCTCTCGCCGCGATCCTCCTGGCGTTCCGAGGCAACGTGCCGTGGTCGGCGCTGCTCGCCGTCGCGAGCCTGTGGGTCGTGCCGACGGGTGTCGCGACGATCGCCGTCGTCGTGGTCGCGCTGGTCGTCGTGCGAGCCATCCGCCGGCAGTGGGCGGCCCATGACCTCGACACGGTGCTCGCGACGGCGTCGGCGCACGGCCTCCCCGTGCTCGTCGTGCAGCACGTCGCAGGCAAGGCGAAGCGCCGATCCGCGACCGACACGACGCAGGTGCAGGTGCGCGACGTGGATACCGGCGCGCTGACCACGGCACGCGTGTGGGGGCCGGTCCGCGTGGGGACGCACCTCGTGCGCCAGGGCATGAACGTCATCGCCCAGGCGCCGCCGGGAGCCGACGTGGAGCTGCGCCGCTGGGTCGACCGCCAGAACCGGCGCGCAGACGCGTCCGCTCGCTGACACGCCGGGGCGAGGGAGCCGGCGTGTCCGGCCCCCACGCCCCGCCGTCACAGCTGTGCCGCGAGCTCCTGCATCTCGGCGATCTCGGCCGACTGGTCGTCGATCACCTGCTGCGCGAGCGTGCGCACATCGGGGTCGGCCGCGTCGTCGAGCGCGTCCTGCGCCATCTCGACGGCGCCCTCGTGATGCACGACCATCTGCTCGAGGAACAGTCGCCCGGCCGCCGCGCCGTCCGCCGCCTCCAGGGCGGCCATGTCGTCTGCCGACATCATGCCGTCGCCGTGCTCCATGCCCTCGGCCGTCCCCGGATCGACGCCCCATTCCTCGAGCCAGCCCTGCATGACCTGGATCTCAGGCCCCTGCGCTGCCTGGATGCGCTCCGCGATCATGACGACCCGGGGATCGACGCCGTCCTTCGCGAGCACCAGGTCTGCCATCTCCACGGCCTGCTCGTGATGCGGGATCATCATGGTCACGAACATGACGTCCGCCGGCGTCGCGGCCGTGGAGGATGCTTCGGTATGGCCCCCGCTGCCGTGGTCCATTCCGGGCATGTCGCCGTCGTCCGTGGTTGCGGCGCAGCCGGCGAGTGCCAGGGCGGCGACGAGGGGGAGCGCTGCGAGCAGCGCGCGGGTAGGGGTGTTCATCGGTCTCTCTTCCATTCGGTGTCTGATGTCCGCGCGGATGCGCGGCGGCGCCTGGCCCGGCGATGTGCCGGGCGGGGGCCGCATCAGGTCCGACTGATGCAGAGGGCGATGAGGGACGAGGGATGCCGCGGTCCGAGGCACCGCGCGGCGCGGCCCGCCGCCGTCCACACGGGTGCGCGGCGCGACGTCGGCCACCATCCGAGCGGGCGCGCGGCGACGAGCACGGTCAGCAGCAGCGCCAGGACGCAGGCGACGGCCCACCCGGCGGATGTGCCGCGCGGGCCCAGTTCGTGCGCGGGCACCGTCGCGTCCGCGGCCGCGTTCGGCGTCACGGCCGACGCCGCGTCATGGTGCGAGGCGTCGGACCGCTCGGCGACGGCCGCCGGTGCCGCTGCCGAGGTGGCATGGGCCGCGTGTGCGCTCGGCGTCATCATGACGTGCATGCCCAACAGCCCGGCGATGATGGCGGCGGCCAGTGCGAGACGCACGACGAGCGGCGCGAGCCGTGGCCGAAGGAGGACGTGGGGATGCGGCATCCACTCTCCTCCCGCTGCGCGCACGGTCCTGCGTGCGCACCACTCTACGACATACCCCGGCAGGGTATCGAGCGGGCGGTGGGATCAGGCCTCGAGGTCGTCGATCCCCGGCGTCCAGGCGCTGCCGGGCCGACCCCAGCCGCGCTTGCGCGCGATCTTCTGGACGGTCTTCCAGTCGCCGTCGTCGAGGCGGTCGACATAGAGGATCCCGTCGAGATGGTCGAACTCGTGCTGCATGATCCGGGCGCGCCAGCCGTCGACCTGGATGCGCACGGGCTCGCCCTCCAGATCGATGCCGGTCACGAGCACCTCGTCCGAGCGGCGCAGCGGGAAGCGCTCGCCAGGGAAGGACAGACAGCCCTCGGACTCGTCGTCGGGATCGGGGGCACCCGGCTCGGTCGGGCGCATCCAGAGCTCGGGGTTGATGATCACGCCGCGCCACGGGTTGCCGTCGTCGTCGGCGTACGTGTACGTGTAGATCCGCAGCGGCACGCCCACCTGCGGAGCGGCCAGGCCCACGCCGGGTGCGGCATCCATCGTCTCGAACATGTCGGCGACGAGCGTCCGGATCTCGTCCGTGATCTCGCCGACCGGCGACGCGGGGGAGTGCAGGACGGGGTCGCCCATGATGCGAATCGGAAGAACAGCCACGCCTTGAGCCTACCGAGCGGCACCTCCGGCTAGTGTCGAAGGGTGGTGTGGACTGCGGATGAGCTCGGGGACGTCGGCGATCAGCTCGTCGGCGCCTTCCAGAACCCCGGAATCCTCATCGGCATCCCGCTGGCGCTGCTCGGCGCGGTGTTCATGTCCTTCGGCGCGCAGTACCAGCACCGCGGCGTGACGAAGGTCGAGCGGCTCACCGGCTCCTCCGGCAGCAGCGGCCTCGAGTTCAGCCATCTGCTGCGCTTGCTCGCCCGTCCGTCGTGGGTGATCGGCACCGTCATGCTGGGCCTGGCGATCGTGTGCCAGCTGTCGGCGCTGGCCTTCGCACCCCTCATCGTGGTGCAGCCGCTCGGCGCGATCGCGCTCGTGATCACGACGCTGCTGAATGCGCAGATCAGCGGGCACAAGCCGACGAAGCGGTCGCTGATCGCGATCAGCGCGTGCGTCGGCGGCATCTTCGTGTTCGTGGCGATCGCCGCGCTCTTCGCGACCGAGAAGCCGGTGTCGAACACCGAGCTGATCACGATCCTGGTGCTGCTGGCGATCGTCGCCATCGTCTTCACCGGACTGTGGATCTGGCTGCGCAAGCGGATCGGGCCGCTGTTCTACATCATCGCCGCCGGCGTGCTCTACGGCTTCGTCGCGACGCTGGCGAAGGTGATCATCGAGCGCATCAAGGCCTCCGACTTCGATTGGCTGACCTTCACGTGTCTCGGCGCGCTCCTGGTGGCCGCCATCGTCGGGGCGTACTTCGTGCAGAGCGCCTACGCCTCGGGTCCGCCCGACCTCGTCGTGGCGGGGCTGACGGTCGTGGATCCGATCGTCGCCATCATCATCGGCCTCACGATCCTGCAGGAGGCTGCCGGCGCCCCGCTGTGGGTGTTCATCTCGTTCGGCGTCGTCGGCGCGATCGCGGTGTGGGGCGTGTTCCAGCTCGCCCGCCATCACCCGCAGGTCGTGAGCGACAGCCAGGAGCTGCCGATCCAGCGCGGCAGCCACGGCGGACCGGCGGATGCCGCCCACCCGCGCACCGGGTCGGTCAAGGTCACCGAGGCCGTGTCGAAGGTGTGGCCCGAGCCGCGGGTCAAGGATCCCGCAGACGACCCCGACCGCCGCAAACGCTAGGCTCGAGACGCACGCAGGCGTGCGGGGCGGTGGCCAAGCTGGTCAAGGCAGCGGGCTCATAACCCGACGATCGTGGGTTCAAGTCCCACCCGCCCTACCGATACGGACGCCGCTGCTCTTCGGACAGCGGCGTCCGGCGTCTTTGTCGGAACCATTTCGTTCAGTCCCCTAACTTTCGGGGGGACTGCTACTGACTTCGTCCCTCCGTTGGCTGTAGCGTCATCGACAGCAACCTGTCCCTGACTCCTCGATGGAGGCAACAATGAAGTTCCTGCAGAGGCTCGGCAGATCGATCATGCTCCCGGTGGCTGTGCTGCCGGTCGCCGCGATCCTGTCAGGCATCAGCTACTGGATCAGCAGCGCCACGGGCGGCGCGAACATCTTCTCGGCGTTCCTGGGCGCCGCCGGTGGCGCCCTGCTCGACAACATGGCGCTGCTGTTCGCGGTCGGCATCTCGATCGGCATGGCGAACAAGTCCGACGGCACCTCGGCGCTGGCGGGCCTGGTCTCGTGGCTGACGGTCACCACGCTGCTCAAGCCCGAGACCGTCATGCTGTTCACGGGCGCGGGCGACGTGAACGAGGTCGACCCGGCGTTCCTCAAGGTGCAGAACGTGTTCGTCGGCATCATCTGCGGCCTCATCGGCGCCTACTGCTACAACAAGTTCAAGGACACCCGCCTGCCCGACGCCCTGTCGTTCTTCTCGGGCAAGCGCTCGGTCGCCATCGTCACCGCCGGCTTCTCGCTGGTGGTCGCGATCGTGCTGTTCTTCGTGTGGCCGTTCGTGTACACCGGCCTCGTCACGTTCGGCGAGTGGATCGTGACGCTCGGACCGTTCGGCACGGGCATCTACGGCTTCCTCAACCGCCTGCTGATCCCGGTCGGCCTGCATCACGCGCTCAACTCGGTGTTCTGGTTCGACGTCGCCGGCATCAACGACCTCAACAACTTCCTGGCGGGAGAGGGCACGTACGGGGTGACGGGTCAGTACATGACCGGCTTCTTCCCGGTCATGATGTTCGGCCTCCCCGGCGCGGCGCTGGCGATGTACCTCACGGCCAAGACGACGAAGAAGAAGATCGCGTACGGCATCCTGCTGGGCGGCGCGATCTCGTCGTTCTTCGTCGGCGTGACCGAGCCGCTCGAGTTCGCCTTCATGTTCGTCGCCCCGCTGCTGTACGTGGTCCACGCCGTGTTCACCGGCATCTCGATGGCGATCAGCCAGATCCTGCCGGTGCGCATGGGCTTCGGATTCTCCGGCGGCTTCATCGACCTCGTGCTCGGGTGGATGAACCCCATGGCGCAGAACCCGTGGCTCATCCCGGTGATGGGCGTGTTCTGGTTCTTCATCTACTTCGGGGTGTTCTACTTCCTCATCAAGCGGTTCAACCTGAAGACGCCGGGCCGAGAGGACGACGACACCCTGTCTCAGGGCACCGAGTACGACACCTCGTCGACCGACGACAAGTACCTCGTGACGGCCGGCCGGTTCCTCACCGCCCTCGGCGGCAAGGAGAACATCACGGACCTGGAGAACTGCGCCACCCGCCTGCGGCTCGAGGTCGACGACGTCAGCAAGGTCGACGACGCCGCCCTCAAGCGCGCCGGCGCGGCCGGGACGATGAAGCCCGGCGGCAAGTCCGTGCAGGTCGTCTACGGCACGAACGTGCAGTTCGTGAAGGACGCCATGGAGGCGATCATGAACGGGCAGGCCGAGGCGCCGCAGGGCGCCACGCCCGAGCCCGCCGTCGAGCCCGCGTCGGGAAGCACTGCGGTGCTGACCGACACCGCCACGGCGACGGTGACGCTGCGCCAGCCGCTGACCGGCAGGGTCGTGCCGCTCTCGAAGGTGCCCGACGCCACGTTCGCGCAGGGGATCATGGGCCCGGGTCTCGCGATCGAGCCGACGGGCGACACGGTCGTCGCCCCCGCGGACGGCACCATCGGCGCGACCTTCGACACGAGCCACGCCGTGGCCCTCGTGCTCGAAGACGGCACCGAGCTGCTCATCCACGTCGGCATCGACACCGTCAACATGAAGGGCGACGGCTTCCAGACCCTGGTCGAGAAGGGGCAGAAGGTCACGGCGGGCACCCCGCTGCTGCGCTTCGACCTCGCGAAGATCCAGGCGGCCGGCCACCCCGCGATCACTCCGGTGATCGTCCTCAACAACGAGAACGCCACTGTCGCTTTCGAGTAGAACTGTGGCGTTCGAGTAGTCCGAACGACAGAGGGGGAGTGGATGCCGGGGGCCCGGCATCCACTCCCTCTCTCACATCGCGGCGCCGATGTACGAGTACTTCACGAAGACCTCGGGCGCGAGACCGGCCTCTTCGAGCACCCCCTGGACGGCGGCCAGCATGTAGCTGGAGTCCCACCCCATGTAGAGCGAGTGCTCGTCGTCGAGGCGGTCCCACTGACCGTTCCACGACTGCGCGGTGTACACCGGTCCGCCTCGTCGTGCGCTGTACGCGACGACGGCCTCCCGTGCGTCCGCCCACAGGCGCTTGAAGACGCGGTTGAAGAGGTACTTGACGTCGGGCACCTCCCAGTGCTCGCCGCAGTACTCCACGTACGACCACTCCCGGTGCCAGCCGGCCGGCCAGCCGCGACGGCGCACGGCGTCCAGGATCGGGGTGAGCCCGTCGTCGTCGATGGCCGGACCGCCGGGGCGGCGCCACACCTGCACGAACCGCTCGGTGAGCCGGGCCGAACGCTCGGCGATCGCCGCCGTGCCCCACGACGGCAGAGCAGCGAGGTCGGCCGTGATCGGCACCGCGCTGCGTGCGTAGAGCTCGCGTTTCTCGGGGAACGAACGGTCGAAGGCGCGCAGCGCGAGGTCCTCCTCGAGCACGGTCAGGTTGCCGATGGTCTTCGCGAGGGCGCGATGGCTGTTCTGCTCGTCGTCGCTGTACGACGACCACTCGCGCACGCCGTCGCCCGACCAGCCGTCCCCGGGCGCGAGCGGGAAGATGTGCTCCACGTCCAGGGACGAGACGTCGTCGACCCCGGCGATCCGGCCCAGGAGGTAGGCGGCGTGCGGGAGCTCGGAGTACTTGAGCGCGACCGCGACGCGCTCGTCGGACGGCGTGATCCGCGAGATCGCCGACACGAGCGCCGCAGGCCCCTGTTCGCGCGCGCGGCACAGGCGCGCCACGAGCCGGTCGGTCCCGGTCCCGACCACCGATCGACGGGCGAGCAGGGACTGCACCATCTCGAGGGTCTCGATCAGCTCGTCGCGCCCGATCGCGCGGAGCTCGTAGTCGCGGTAGGCCCGCATCACGAGAGGATACATGCCCGAGCCGAACGTGCTGAGGTAGCCGAGGTGGCGCGCGAGGACGGCATCCGTCGCCTCATCCGGATGCAGCAGCACGCGGTACACACGCGAGAACGCGCGCCATTCGTCGGCGTGCGCGATGAGGTCGGCGAACTCGAGCCGCGGGAATTCGGCGCGGAACGCGTCGTACACGCCGCGTCCGCCCACGACGGTCACCTCGCGGCCCGCGCGCATGACGAGGTACTGGCGCCAGAACTCGGCGATCGCGTCACCCGTGTTCTGCTCGATCGGCTGCCAGTAGTCGGACTCGACCTCTCGCTGCTCGGCGTGCGTGAGCCCCATCAGCACGTAGTTGTGGATGAGCTCGTGGTCGCGCAGCGGCTCGCCGGTGGAGTTGAGGCTCTCGAAGATCTGCTGCGCGTTCGCTCCCGCGCCGAGGGTGATCGCGACGTGCTCGAGCTTCTGCAGACCGCGCCAGATGTGGGCTGCCTCGTCGACGCTGATCTGACTGCGGAAGAACGCGTAGTTGTCGTCGAACCGCGAATCGCGCTGCTCGCCGGGCGGGAGGGGCAGGTCGAGGACGACCCGTTCGAAGACGGAGGCCCACGCGCGGTGCGGGCGCAGCTTGGTGCGCGTCGCGTCATGCGAGTGGACGAGCACCCGCTGCAGCTCGTCCGCGAGGGCGGGGTCGGACTCACGCACCGTGTGGTGCAGCGCCGCCACGAGCAGCATCAGTGTCGTCGTCCGCTGCTGACCGTCGATCAGCACGAGCTCGGCGTCCGGACCTTCACCGCTGGCCGACGAGAGGATGGACCCGATGAAGTGCATGTGACGGTCGTCGAGGTCTGCCACCGCGCGGATGTCGGCCAGGAGCTGCTCGCACCCGCCGATGTCCCACCGGTACTGCCGCTGATAGACCGGGACGACGATCGTCCAGTCCGCGGCTGACAGCCACCCGACCGTGTTGACAGCAGTTGCGTCGACGTTCGTGGCAGTGACCATAGCCGTTCCAGTCTAGGAGGCCGGCGCCGCGGCGAGCCGGGCGACGGGCGGCCTCCGGTTATTCACGGCCGGGCCACCGGAGCCCCCGAAGAGCCCGATGTAGGCTTGCCTAAGTTGAGCCTGTTAAAACGTGCTGGCTCACTGACCGAAAGGCATGATTCGTCATGGGTTACATCAAGTCCGCCGCTCTCGATGAGACCGGCTTCGTGGTGCTCGACTCCTACAACGAGGAGATCGACCCGCAGGAGTGGCTGTCGATCGAGTACGTCGACTGGAAGTCGTCGGGTGACACCCGCTTCGCACCGCTGGCCTCGGCCAAGGGCGAGATCGAGTGCAACGGCTTCTGGAACCACACGCCGCCGCGTACCGACAAGGACGGCGTCTGGATCCCCGAGCAGACCGAGAAGGCCCCGACGCTGACGCGTCGCGCGCAGGAGCCCGGCGCCAACGTGGGCCGCTGCCGCATCATCGAGCTGCAGCCGAACTCGTACGCCGACGCGCTGTACAACCTGCACCAGGACGATAACAACCGCCTCAACCCCGACGGCACCGGCTGGGTCGTGCGCGGCTTCTTCAACCTCACCGACGACAAGAACAGCTACTTCGTGCTGCGTGAGAACCGCACGGACCCGAGCATCGAGTACCGCGTGGCGCTGCCCGCCGGCGCCCAGCTCATCGTCGACACGCAGCGTCTGTGGCACGCCGTGCACCACGACGGCACCGAGCCCCGCTACTGCCTCATCACCTCGTGGGAGTCCGGCCCCGAGCTGGACGCCTACATCGAGAAGTACCACGGTGTGCCGACCGCGCCGCAGTTCGAGGTCGCGCAGGAAGTGCTCGACGCGGGCCAGGCCGAGCAGGCGCGACGTGACGCCGCTCGCGCCGCCTACTACGCCGCCAAGGGCAAGGCCGAGGTCCAGGCCATGAGCGAGGCCTGAGCCTCCGCACCCCGTTCTGAGAGGGCGGGGGAATCACAGTCTTGTGATTCCCCCGCCCTCTCGGCGATAATGGCGGCAGCACAACCGAACAGCAGCCATGAACCCGTTTCAGGTCGTAGGGGAAGACGCACCTGACGAACGGAGAGATCATGGCGACAACACAGGCGCGTGGGGTGATCTTCATCCACTCCGCGCCACGAGCGTTGTGCCCCCACCTGGAGTGGGCAGTGGGCCGTGCCCTCGGCCGCGCGGTGAGCTTCGACTGGGCCGACCAGCCTGTCCTCGCCGGCAGCCGTCGTGCCGAGTTCTACTGGGAGGGGGCGGCCGGTACCGGCGCCGCCCTCGCCACAGCGATCCGCGGTTGGGAGCATCTGCGCTTCGAGGTCACCGAAGATCCCACGCCCCGCAGTGACGGCGGTCGCTGGCTTCACACACCGGGCCTCGGCATCCACTACGCACAGACAGACACCGCGGGCAACGTGGTCATCGGCGAGGACCGCATCCGGTACGCCATGGAGATCGCGGGCAACGATCCGCTCGAGCTCGGCCGCGAGCTGCAGGTCGCGCTCGGCTCGGCGTGGGACGAGGAGCTCGAGCCGTTCCGCCACGCCAGCGACGACGCCCCCGTCGTGTGGCTGCACAAGGTGGGCTGAGGGTGACATGAACGTGGGGTGACACAGGCGCAGGCGGTGCGAGGCGCCACTACCGAGGCTCGGAGGCCATGAATCCCGGGCCGCGGGACCGCGAACCACCGCCTGACACGACAGACGCCCCCCGGCGGCTTCCCGGGGGGCGTCTTCGTCGTCTGCGCGGCGGTCGAGCGGATTCCTCAGACCGACGCGAACGCGGCGACGGCGTTGTGCCCGCCGAAGCCGAACGAGTTGCTGATCGCGAGCTGCGGCCCGTCGCCGAGCGGAGTCGGCGTGCCGGACACGCGGAACGGCACCTCGGGATCCTGCGTCGTGAGATTGATCGTCGGGGGAGCGACGCGGTCGCGCAGCGCCAGCACGGTGAAGATCGCCTCCAGCGCACCCGTGCCGCCCAGCAGGTGCCCGGTCGACGCCTTGGTGGCCGACACGACGATGTCGTCGATCCGGTTGCCGAACACCGCCTTCAGGGCCGTGTACTCGTTCGGGTCGCCGACCGGCGTCGAGGTCGCGTGCGCGTTGATGTGGGTGACGTCGCCGGGTGCGGCATCCGCCATCTCCAGCGCGAGCTTCACGGCCCGCGCGGCGCCGAGGCCCTCGGGGTCGTTCGCGGTGATGTGGTACGAGTCGGCGGTGACGCCGCCGCCCACGACCGCCGCGTAGATCTTCGCGCCACGGGCACGGGCGTGCTCCTCGGTCTCGAGCACGAGCGCGCCGGCGCCCTCGCCCATGACGAAGCCGTCACGGTCGATGCTGGTCGGCCGCGACGCGGTCGCCGGATCGTCGTTGCGCTTGGACAGCGCCTGCATCGAGGCGAACGCCGCGATCGTGATCGGGTGGATGGCCGACTCGGTGCCGCCGGCGATCACCACGTCGGCATAGCCCGCGCGGATGTGCTCGATGGCGTTCACGATCGATTCCGTGCTGGAGGCGCACGCGCTGGCGACGGTGCGGGCATAGGCGCGGGCGTTGAAGTGCAGCGACAGGTTGCCCGCCGCGGCGTTGGGCATGAGCATCGGGACCGTCATCGGGAGCACCCGGCGCGGACCCTTCTCACGCAGGGTGTCCCACGCGTCCAGGAGGGTCCACACGCCGCCGATGCCGGTCGCGAAGTCGACGCCCAGGCGCTCGGGTTCGACCTCGGGGCTGCCGGCATCCGCCCACGCCTCCATCGCCGCGACGAGCGCGAACTGGGACGACGGGTCGAGGCGCTTGGCGATCGGCCGCTCGAGCACGGTGTCGGGGCGCACCTTGGCCTCTGCCGCGAAAGTGACGGGCAGCTGGTGCTGCTCGACCCAGTCGTGCTCGAGGGTGCGGGTGCCGGAGACGCCGTCCAGGAGCGCGGACCAGCTCTCGGGTGCCGTGCCGCCCAGCGGCGACGAGGCGCCGATGCCGGTCACGACGATGCGGGAGTTGCTCATGTCGTTCTAGATCCTCGTGGGTTCATGCCGGTGGGGGCCGCAGCCCCCACCGGAGGATGGCCTCGCGTCAGCGAGCCGGGGTGTGGGGCGATGCCCCACAGGACTCACGCCTGGTTCGACGTGATGAAGGTGACGGCGTCGCCGACGGTCTTGAGGTTCTTGACCTCGTCATCGGGGATCGTCACGCCGAACTTCTCCTCGGCGTTGACGACGATCGTCATCATCGAGATCGAGTCGATGTCGAGGTCGTCGGTGAACGACTTCTCGAGCGCGACCTCGTCGGCTGAGATGCCCGTCTCGTCGGTGATGAGCTCGGCGAGTCCGGCGAGGACCTCGTCGTTGGTGAATGCCATGGGATTCTCCTGTTTGTTAGGGGCCTGTTTTCAGGGATTGTGCGGTGCCCGGACGGGCCGGGAATCAGTCTAGAGTCGCCGTTCGCCGCGTCACGGGAGGACGACGACCTGGGCGCCGAACACGAGTCCCGCGCCGAAGCCGATCTGCAGCGCGAGTCCGCCGCTGAGCTCGGGGTGCTCTTCGAGCAGGCGATGCGTGGCCAGCGGGATCGACGCGGCCGAGGTGTTGCCCGTGGTCTCGATGTCGCGGGCGATGACGACGCTCTCCGGCAGCTTCAGCTGCTTGGCGAACTCGTCGATGATGCGCATGTTCGCCTGGTGGGGGACGAAGGCGGCGAGATCGGATGCCTCGACCCCGGCCTCCTCGAGCGCCTGACGTGCGACCTTCACCATCTCCCACACCGCCCAGCGGAACACCGTCGGGCCCTCCTGGCGGAGCGTCGGCCACGGGGCGACGCCGTCGCGGAACTCGGTGAGCGTGTGGTTCATGCCCACGGCGTCGGCCTTGGAGCCGTCGGAGCCCCACACGGTCGGGCCGATGCCGGGGGTGTCGCTCGGACCCACGACCGCGGCGCCGGCGCCGTCGCCGAGCAGGAACGAGATGCTCCGGTCGGTCGGGTCGACGACGTCGCTGAGCTTCTCGGTGCCGATCACCAGGGCGTAGTGGGCTGCTCCGGCGCGGATGAGCGCGTCGGCCTGCGCGATGCCGTAGGCGAATCCGGCGCACGCGGCGTTGACGTCGTACGCCGCGGCGGGGTTGGCTCCCACGCGGTCCGCGACGATGGCCGAGACCGACGGCGTCTGCTTGGGGTTGCTGATGGTCGCGACGATGACGGCGTCCACCTTGCTCGGGTCGACACCGGAGCGCTCGATCGCCTCGCGGGCGGCATCCGTCGCGAGATCGATGGCGTCCGTCTCGGGCACCGCACGCGTGCGGGTCACGATGCCCGTGCGCTGGCGGATCCACTCGTCGCTCGAGTCGATCGGGCCGATGAGGTCCTCGTTGGGAACGGCCACCTCACCGCGGGCGGCGCCGAAGGCGTAGATGCGCGTGTGAGCGGCCCCGGTGGGCTGGACGAGGGTGCGGGTCATGCTTCTCTCCGGTCAGGCGTCGACGGCCGCCAGTGCGGCGGCGGCCTCCAAGTCGTCGGGTGTCTTCACGGCCACGGCGGGGGTTCCCCGCAGCGCGCGCTTCGCGAGCCCGACGAGCGTGCCCGCCGGCGACAGTTCCACGATGCCCGATACGCCGGCGTCGGCGAAAGACGTCATGCACAGGTCCCAGCGCACCGGCGAAGCGACCTGGTCGACCAGCAGCTCGACGAACGCGGCGCCCGACGCGACCGCCGAGCCGTCGCGGTTGGTCCAGATGGTGACGGACGGGTCGGACGCCGCGACCTCTGCCGCGGCGGCACGGAGCGCCTCGACAGCCGGAGTCATGTAGTGGGTGTGGAACGCGCCGGCGACCTGCAGCGGGATGACGCGCGTGCCGGCGACCGGCTCCGCGGCCAGGGACTTCAGCGCCTCGACGGCGCCCGCGACGACGAGCTGTCCGCCGCCGTTGTAGTTGGCCGGTGCCAGTCCGAGCTCGGTGAGACGGGCGAGCACGGCGGCCTCGTCACCGCCGATCACGGCGCTCATGCCGGTCTCGGCGGCCGCGGCGGCCTCGGCCATGGCGCGTCCGCGGATGCCGACGAGGGTGAGGGCGTCCTGCTCGCTCAGGATGCCGGCCGCCGCCGCGGCGGCGAACTCGCCCACCGAGTGGCCGGCGACACCGGCGATGCCCGAACGGTCGGGGAGCGCGTTCCACGACAGCAGGCTGGCGGCGACGATGAGCGGCTGCGCCACCTGGGTGTCGCGGATCCGGTCGGCGTCCCACTCGGTGCCGGCGGCGACGAGATCGACACCCGACCACTCGGAGTACTGCGCCAGCCGATCGGCGGTGCCGTCGAGTTCGAGCCAGGGAGTCAGGAAGCCGGGGGACTGGGAGCCCTGCCCCGGGAAGACAGCGATACGCACCGTTCCATCCTGCCAAGGATCAGGACGCGGGTTCTGGCGACACCGTCACAAGAATTGCGCGGACCTTTGTGCGCGTCCCACACGGGGAGTCAGAGCGGACCGCGCCTGGCGGCCGTCGGACGCCGGCGGGTGGCATCCGTCCCGATGGATCCGAGGATCAGCGCCGTCTGCAGGATGAGCGCCTCGCGGGGTCCCGTGGCGTCCCACCCGATCACCTCGGACACGCGCTTCAGGCGGTAGCGCACCGTGTTGGGGTGGACGAACAGCTCGCGCGCAGTCGCTTCGAGCGAGCGGCCGTTGTCGAGGTACGCCCACAGCGTCGATACGAGGTCGGCGCTGTGGGACTGCAGCGGGCGGTAGATCCGCTCCACGAGGGTCAGCTTGGCAAGCGGGTCGCCCGCGAGCGCACGCTCGGGGAGCAGGTCGTCGGCCTCGACGGGGCGCGGCGCGTGACGCCACGCCCGCGCGACGGCGAAGCCGGCCAGCGCCGCACGTGCGGACTGGCTGGCGTCGACGAGCGCCGGCACCGTCGGTCCGAGAACGAGGTACCCGGCACCGAACCCCGGCTCGAGGCGCTTGGCGATCTCGGCGAACGGCAGGTCGGTGGCCGCGTCGTCGGAGGCCGACGGCTCGGCGCGCCCGACGACCAGAACGAGCCTCGAGCCCTGCACGCCGATGAGCACGTCGACGCCCAGCTTGCGCGCGGTGCGGCGCAGCTGGTCGACGTCGAACTGCGCGGGGGTCGTCCCCACGAGCACCGCGACCTCGCCGTGGCCGTGCCAGCCGAGCGCGGCGATTCGGCTGGGCAGCTCTTCGTCGGCCTCGCCCGTGAGGATCGAGTCGACGACGAGCGCCTCCAGCCGCGCATCCCACAGCCCTCGTGCCTCTGCGGCGCGCGCGTAGACGTCCGCCGCGGCGAACGCGACCTCGCGGGAGTACAGCAGGATCGCCTCGCGGAGGTCGTCGCCCTTGCCCGCGACGCGCTCCTCGGTGACCTCGACGGTCACGCGGATGAGCTGCAGGGTCTGCTGCAGGCTGACGCTGCGCAGCAGTTCACGGGGAGCCGCGGCGAAGATGTCCGAGGCGATCCAGGGGGTGGAGCCGGGGTCGTCGTACCACTGGATGAACGACGTGATGCCTGCCTGAGCCACCAGCCCGACGGCGGAGCGTCGGGCCGGTGGCATCTCGGCGTACCAGGGCAGCGTGTCTTCGAGGCGCTTGATCGTGACGGTCGCGATGTCGCCCGAGATGCGACGCAGCCACGCCAGCGTCTCGGTTTTGTCCATCACCTCGACAGGCTTGCCCATCCGCGGATCAGCTCTCGCCGCCCGCGTTCCCGCTCGTCCCGGCGGTCACGTCGTGCAGACGGTACTTCTCGATCGCCTGGGCGGCGAGGCCGCGGTCGACCGCGCCCTCCTCGGCCAGCGCCTGGAGCGTGCGCACGACGACCGACGGACCGTCGATCTTGAAGAAGCGGCGAGCGGCGGCGCGCGTGTCCGAGAAGCCGAAGCCGTCGGCGCCCAGCGTGGCGTAGCGGTTCGGCACCCACGGGCGGATCTGGTCCTGGACCGCGTGCATGTAGTCGCTCACGGCGACCACGGGGCCGGCGGCATCCTTCAGCTTCTCGGTGAGGTACGCCGTGCGCGGCTCCTCGCCGGGGAAGAGGAAGTTGTGCTCGTCGGCGGCGAGGCCGTCGCGGCGCAGCTCCGACCACGACGTGACCGACCACACATCGGCCTGCACGCCCCAGTCGTCGCGCAGCAGCTGCTGCGCCTCGAGTGCCCACGGCACGCCGACGCCCGACGCGAAGATCTGCGCGCGCGGACCCTCGCCCTCGGCGACCGAGATGCGGTGGATGCCGCGCACGATGCCGTCGACGTCCACATCGGCCGGCTCGGCCGGCTGCACGAGGGGCTCGTTGTACACCGTGAGGTAGTACATGACGTTCGGGTCGGGGTGGTTGCCGCCGTACATGCGGTCGAGGCCGGCGCGCACGATGTGCGCGATCTCGTACCCGTACGCCGGGTCGTAGGCGACCGTCGCCGGGTTCGTCGACGCGAGCAGCGGGGAGTGGCCGTCGGCGTGCTGCAGGCCCTCACCGGTCAGCGTCGTACGGCCGGCCGTCGCGCCCACCACGAAGCCGCGCGCCATCTGGTCGCCGGCGGCCCAGTTCGCGTCGCCCGTGCGCTGGAAGCCGAACATCGAGTAGAAGATGTACACCGGGATCAGCGGCTCGCCGTGCGTCGCGTACGACGTGCCGGCGGCGGTGAAGGCCGCCATCGCGCCGGCCTCGTTGATGCCGACGTGCACGATCTGCCCCTGCGGGCTCTCTTTGTAGGCCAGCAGCAGCTCGCGGTCGACCGACGTGTAGTGCTGACCGTTGGGGTTGTAGATCTTCGCGGTCGGGAAGTACGCGTCCATGCCGAACGTGCGCGCCTCGTCCGGGATGATCGGCACGATGCGGTGGCCGAAGTCCTTCGAGCGCAGAAGGTCCTTGAGCAGGCGGACGAAGGCCATCGTGGTGGCGATCTCCTGGTTGCCCGAGCCCTTCTTCGGCAGCGCGTACGCCTCGTCGCCGGGAAGCGAGATCGGCACGTGGTGGCTGCGGCGCTCGGGCAGGTAGCCGCCGAGACTGCGGCGACGGTCCAGCATGTACTGGATGGTCTCGTCCTGCTCGCCGGGGTGGAAGTACGGCGGAAGGTACGGGTTGGCCTCCAGCTGCGCGTCCGAGATCGGGATCTGCATGCCGTCGCGGAAGTGCTTGAGGTCCTCGAGCGTCATCTTCTTCATCTGGTGGGTCGCGTTGCGGCCCTCGAAGTGGGGTCCCAGGCCGTAGCCCTTGATGGTCTTGGCGAGGATGACGGTCGGCTGGCCCTTGTGCTCGACGGCCGCCTTGAAGGCCGCGTACACCTTGCGGTAGTCGTGTCCACCGCGCTTGAGGTTCCAGATCTGCTCGTCCGAGTAGTCCTTGACCAGCGCGGCGGCCCGCTCGTCCCGGCCGAAGAAGTGTTCCCGGACGTACGCGCCGTTCTCGGCCTTGTAGGTCTGGTAGTCGCCGTCGGGGGTGACGTTCATGAGGTTGAGCAGGGCGCCCGAGTCGTCGCGGGCGAGCAGGTCGTCCCACTCGCGGCCCCACACGACCTTGATGACGTTCCAGCCCGCACCGCGGAAGAACGCCTCGAGCTCCTGGATGATCTTGCCGTTTCCGCGGACCGGGCCGTCGAGGCGCTGCAGGTTGCAGTTGACGACGAACGTGAGGTTGTCGAGTCCCTCGTTCGCGGCGACCTGCAGCTGCCCGCGGCTCTCGACCTCGTCCATCTCGCCGTCGCCCAGGAACGCCCAGACGTGCGAGTCCGACAGGTCCTTGATGCCGCGGTTGGTGAGGTACTTGTTGGCCTGAGCCTGGTAGATGGCGTTGATGGGGCCCAGGCCCATCGACACCGTGGGGAACTGCCAGTAGTCCGGCATGAGGCGCGGGTGGGGGTACGACGGCACCGCGTGCGGCGCGTGCGACTTCTCCTGCCGGAAGCCGTCGAGGTCGTCCTCGCCGAGGCGGCCCTCGAGGAACGAGCGGGCGTACATGCCGGGGGAGGCGTGGCCCTGGAAGAACACCTGGTCGCCGCCCGACGGGTGGTCGAGGCCACGGAAGAAGTGGTTGAAGCCGACCTCGTACAGGGCGGCCGACGACGCGTACGTCGAGATGTGGCCGCCCACGCCGATGCCCGGGCGCTGCGCACGGTGCACCGTGATGGCGGCGTTCCAGCGGATCCAGCGGCGGTACCGGCGCTCCAGCTCCTCGTCGCCGGGGAACTCGGGCTCGTTCTCGGGCGCGATCGTGTTGATGTAGTCCGTGGTGGGCACCTGCGGCACGTTCAGCTGGAGCTCATGCGAGGTCTGCAGCAGGCTCAGCATGATCTCGCGGCCACGACCGTGGCCCTTGGCCTGCACGAGCTGCTGCAGGGATTCCTGCCACTCGGAGGTCTCGTCGGGATCGCTGTCGAGGGAGTCCTGCGAGTACGGATCCTGATCGTTGACAGTCACAGAAGACCTTTCGTCGTCTGGCAGATCGTGCCAGGGAATCGCTACCGGAGCGGGGCGGGCTTTGTCTGCCCGCCACAACGCACCATCTGCCAGCCTAGCGAGTTCGGGAGCCAGCGGACGCACCTCGTAGACTGACCGCGAGGGCCTTTAGCTCAGCTGGTAGAGCGCCACGTTTACACCGTGGATGTCGTCGGTTCGATCCCGGCAGGGCCCACTCTTCTGATCAGTGGATGCCGCTCACCGGCCGTCCTCGTCCGATTCGCGTTCGTGCGAGACGACGTGGGGCAGGGCGAACTCCTCGTAGCCGGGCTGCCCGACGCGCGAGTGCCGGTGCGAATAGGTGAAGTAGATCGCGAATCCGAGCACCAGCCACACCAGGAAGCGCAACCACGTCTCGACGGTGAGATTCACCATGAGATACACGCAGATGGCCGCCGACAGGCCAGGCAGCCAGGGGTTGAGCGGGACGCGGAAGCTGCGGCGCAGGTCGGGGCGCTTGCGTCGCAGCACGATGACGCCCACCGAGACCAGCACGAACGCCGAGAGCGTGCCGATGTTGACCATCTCCTCCAGCAGGCCGACCGGCGTGAAGCCGGCCACGACCGCGACGATCACGGTGACGACGATCGAGATCACCCACGGTGTGCGGAACCGCGGATGCACCTTCGCGAGCCCCATCGGCAGCAGCGCGTCGCGCGACATCGCGAAGATGATGCGCGTCGCCCCGATCAGCAGCGTGAGCACGACGGTCGTGAGGCCGGCGACGGCTCCCGCCGAGATGAGCGTCGCCATCCAGGTCGCCCCGTGGAAGGCGAACGCGTTCGCGAGCGCGGCCGCGGGATCGAGATCCTGATACGGGACCATGCCGGTGACCACCAGCGCCACGGCGCAGTACAGCAGCGTGCAGATGAGCAGCGAGGCGATGATGCCGATCGGCATGTCGCGCTGCGGATTGCGGGTCTCCTCGGCGGTCGTGGCGACCACGTCGAACCCGATGTAGGCGAAGAACACCAGTGCCGCGCCGGCGAAGATGCCGCCCACGCCGAACGCCGTCGGCTCGATACCCGCGAAGAACTGCAGGAGCGGCTGGCTGAGCCCGGTCGCGGCCTCGCGCGGCGCCGGATCCGGCACGAAGGGCGACCAGTTCGCGGGGTTGACGAACAGCAGCCCTGCGACGATCACGAAGAGCACGATGAAGATCTTCACCGCGACCAGGACCAGGTTCACCCGCAGCGACTCCTTGATCCCGAACGTCATGAGTCCGCCGAGGACGAGCACCAGCAGGATGGCCATGAGGTCGACCGTGCCGCCGTACCCGATCTCGGCGGGGATCGGGATGCCGAGCTGGGCGAGCAGTGTGCCGAGGTACGCGCTCCATCCCTGGGCGACGACGCTCGCGCCGAGGAACATCTCCAGGATCAGGTCCCAGCCGATGATCCAGGCGAACAGCTCGCCGAGCGAGGAGTACGAGAAGGTGTACGCCGACCCCGACACCGGCACCGTCGACGCGAACTCGGCGTAGCAGAGCGCCGCCAGCGTGCACGCGATCGCGGCGACCACGAAGCTGATGACGATCGCGGGGCCTGCGACCTCGTGCGCGGCGCGTCCGGTGAGCGTGAAGATGCCGGCGCCGATCACGACGCCGATGCCGAACACCGTCAGGTCGAGCGCCGTCAGCGACTTCTTGAGCCGGTACTCCGGCTCGTCGGTGTCCGCGATCGACTGCTCGACGGACTTGGTACGGAGGACACCCATCGTTCGCACCTTTCGTCATCGGAAGGGCCGGTCGTCGAATGCTAGTCCTCACCGCTCGCGGCGTCGACGCCCCGCGATAGGTTTGTTCCGTGAACGCCAGCCCCGCAGACCAGCGCCGCCTCGTCGAGGTCGCGCAGCTCGACGCCCGCATCCGACAGGCCGACCATGCGCGCAAGAACCCGCCGCAGGCCGCGCGGGTGCAGGAGCTGTTGGGCAGGCGCCAAGAGCTCTCGCAGGAGCTGTCGGTCCGCCTGGGCGCCCGCGACGACATCCGTACGGAGCTCTCGCGCATCGAGTCCGACGTCGCGGTCGTCGAGGCCCGGGCCGCGCGCGACAGCGCGCGCCTGGCCGCCTCCACCAACCCCAAGGAGGCGCAGAGCCTCGAGAGCGAGCTCGCGTCGCTGGCGCGCCGCAAGAGCGACCTCGAAGACGCCGAGCTGGCCGTCATGGAACGACTCGAGTCCGCCGAGGCGGCCGTCGCCGAGCAGGAGGCGCTGATCGCCACGACGAACGCCGAGGGCGCAGAGCTCAGCGCTGACGGCAAGCGCGCCGTGGCCGAGGCCACCGCCGCCTACGAGGCCGCGCAACGCGACCGCGCCGCGATCGCGGGTACCGTTCCCGCCGAGCTCCTGGCCGCGTACGACCGCCTCGCCACCCGCAGCGCGGGTGCCGCGTTCCTCCGGGCCCGCACGTGCGAGGGCTGTCACATGGTGCTCGCCGGCACCGACCTGCAGGTGCTGCGCCAGGCTGCAGAGGACGCGGTCGTGTACTGCCCGGAGTGCGGCTGCATCCTCGTCCGCGACGGGGAGTCCGGGCTGTGAGCCGCTCCGGTCGCCCTCGTCGTGGACGCCGCTGACGCACCCGCCTGGGTCGTCCTGGGTCGCGCTCCGCACGGTGCGACCGCACTGCTGCTCGACGCCGATGGCGGTGAGTCGCGTCGTGTCGAACTCGACGAGGGCGACCTCGCCTCCTGGATCGCCGAGCTCGAGGCCGCCGACGCTCCGCGGTGGGTCTGGAACGACACCGCCCGGTGGTACGCGCCGCTTCTCGCGGCGGGGGTGCGCGTCGCACGGTGCCACGACCTGCGGCTGTGTCACGCGATCCTGCGGGACTCGGCGCTCGTCGACCGCGAGGCGCCCCTCCGAAGTGCGAACGGGTGGGATGCCGCACCCCACGTGCCCGATGACGACACGCCGACCCTGTTCGAGCTCGAAGGTCCCGCCAAGCGCACCGGGCTGCCCGACGGTGCCGACGATGCGCTGCTCGAGTTCTCGCGCCAGCGCGCCGTCGTCGCGGGCGCGCGCGACCACGGCCGGCTCCGGCTGCTGACGGCGGCGGAGTCGGCGGGCGCCCTGGTGGCCGTCGAGATGCGCGCCGCCGGGCTGCCCTGGGACGCGGCCGTGCACGACCGGATCCTGGTCGAGACCTTGGGGGAGCGCCCGCTCGCCGGCGGACAGCCGGCCCTCCTCGCAGCGGCCGCCGCCCGCGTCCGCGAGGCGCTGGGCGATCCGTCGGCGAGCCTCGACTCGCAGCCGAAGCTGCTGCGCTCGCTGCATCGCGTCGGTGTCCTGGTCGAATCGACCAACCGATGGGAACTGGCCGAGCAGCGGCATCCCGTCATCGAACCGCTGCTGGAGTACAAGAAGCTCTCGCGACTTCTCTCGGCGAACGGCTGGTCGTGGCTCGGGGAATGGGTGGCCGACGGCCGCTTCCGGCCCGTCTACATCCCCGGCGGCGTGGTCACGGGGCGGTGGGCGTCGTCGGGCGGCGGCGCCCTGCAGCTGCCACGGCAACTGCGTGAGGCCGTGCGCGCCGACCCCGGGTGGCGGCTCGTCGTCGCCGATGTCGCCCAGCTCGAGCCGCGCGTGCTGGCGGCCATGTCGGGCGACACCGCGCTCGCCGCCGCCGCGCGCGGCCGCGACCTCTACGCGGGCATCGTCGACAGCGGGGCGGTCGCCTCGCGCCAGGAGGCGAAGATCGCCCTGCTCGGCGCGATGTACGGCGCGACGACGGGGGAGTCCGGACGACTCGTGCCGCGGCTGCGCCGCGCGTATCCGCGCGCCATGGGGCTCGTCGACGAGGCGGCGCGCACCGGCGAGGACGGCGGCGTCGTCTCGACGTGGCTGGGCCGGACGTCACCGGCGCCCTCGTCGGACTGGTCGGCCCTGCAGTCGCGGGCGACGGAGGCGGAGGCATCCCGATCCGACGAGACGCGCGCCAAGCGGTGGGCGCGCGATCGGGGCCGGTTCACCCGCAACTTCGTCGTCCAGGGGACGGCGGCCGAGTGGGCGCTCGCGTGGCTCGCAGACCTGCGCACCCGCTTGGCCGCGATGCCGCCCGTCGATCCCGCGAAGGCAGCGCCGCGGTCGGGTCCGGTGTTCGCGCGCCGGCCCCACCTCGCGTTCTTCCTGCACGACGAGGTCATCGTCCACACGCCCGAAGAGCACGCGGATGCCGCCGCCCAGGCGGTGAGCGAGGCCGCGGCATCCGCGGGCCGCCTGCTGTTCGGCGGCTTTCCGCTCGACTTCCGGCTCGACGTGCGCATCGCCGAGACCGCCCTCAAGGACTGACGCGGAGCGGGGTCACAGCCCGCGGCGATAGACTCCGAGACGCGAATGGGTCGGCTGGACGGTCGCGTCGCGGGACTCCCGCGCCGAGGAACGTCCGGGCTCCACAGGGCAGGGCGGTGGGTAACACCCACCCGGAGCGATCCGCGAGACAGTGCCACAGAGAGCAGACCGCCCGGCTTCGGCCGGGTAAGGGTGAAAGGGCGGTGTAAGAGACCACCGGGGTCGTGGTGACACGACCCGCACGGCAAACCTCGCCCGGAGCAAGGCCAGACAGGGGATGACGACGCGGCCCGCCGAGTCCCCGGGTAGGCCGCTGGAGCGGCACGGCAACGTGTCGCCGAGAGAGATGACCGTCCACGGGGCTCGCGCCCCCGGACAGAACCCGGCGTACAGGCCGGCCCATTCGCCCCTCGCTCGCGTGGCGACCGCGCGGTGTCAGCCGCGGGCGAGCGCCGCCGCGCCGATGATCCCCGCGTTGTTGCGGTGCACCGCCGGGACGATGGGCGTCTTCAGATCGAGCAGGTGAAGGAACTGGTCGGCGTGCTTCGAGACGCCCCCGCCCACCACGAACAGGTCGGGGCTGAACAGGAACTCGATGTGGCTGTAGTACCACTGCAGGCGCTTCGCCCACTTCTCCCACGACAGGCTGTGCCGCTCCATCGCCGAGTAGGCGGCATACGATTCGGCGTCGCCGCCGTGCTTCGCCCGCTGCACGTGACCGAGCTCGGAGTTCGGGACCAGCACGCCGTCGTACAGCAGCGCGGAGCCGATGCCGGTGCCGAGCGTCGTGAGGATCGTGAGGCCCGGCTGGTCCTTCGCGGCGCCGTAGCGCACCTCGGCGACGCCGGCCACGTCGGCGTCGTTCGCGAAGTGGATGTCGCGGCCGAGGCCGTCCTCGAAGAACTTCTCGGCCTCGAAGCCGATCCACTGGTCCGACACGTTCGCCGCCGACAGCGTGCGCCCGTTCTTGACGATCGCGGGGAACGCCACGCCCAGCGGGACCGACTCGTCATCGGCGACGCCGAGCGTCGACAGCACCTCGGTGACGGCTGCCAGCACATCCGGCGGGTGTGCCCCGGCCGGCGTCGCGACCTTGACCCGGTCGCTGATGAGCTCGCCCCGCTCGAGGTCCACGATGCCGGCCTTGATGCCGGTGCCGCCGATGTCCACGCCGACGGCGCGTGCCGCGTCAGATGCCATGCCTTCAGCCTATCCACGACGCGCCGCCGAACCGGAGCCGGCGTCAGTAGGATCGTCCTGACGGCCAGCCCCGCGATCCGAGGAGCGCACGATGACGGACGGCAGCGAGAAGTACTGGTACAACCTCAAGACCGGCGAGGTCGAGAAGGGCTTCGAATCGCCCGCGCCCGACCGCGCCGGCCCGTTCGACACTCCTGAGGAGGCCGCGAAGGCCCCCGACGTGATCCGCGAGCGTTCGCGGGCGTGGGCCGACGAGGAGGCCCGCGAGGACTCGTGGGGGAGCGCCCCCGTGTCCGACGAGTCCGACGCCGACCAGTAGTCTGGCTTCGACCCCGCTCACAGGGCGAGCGGGCCGGATCAGGGCACCGGAGAGGACGCGATGGACAAGCAGCGTGACTTCGTTCTGAGGACCATCGAAGAACGAGGCGTCAAGTTCGTGCGACTGTGGTTCACGGACGTGATCGGCACGCTCAAGTCGGTGGCGATCGCGCCGGCCGAGGTCGAGGGCGCCTTCGGAGAGGGACTGGGCTTCGACGGCTCGGCCATCGAGGGCCTGACGCGCTCGTACGAGTCGGATCTGCTCGCGCACCCCGACCCCACGACGTTCCAGATCCTGCCGTGGCGCGGCGAGATCGATCCGACCGCGCGCATGTTCTGCGACCTCACGACGCCCGACGGCCAGCCCGCGGTCGCCGATCCCCGCCACGTGCTCAAGCGCACCCTGGCGAAGGCCGCCGACGCCGGCTTCACGTTCTACACGCACCCCGAGATCGAGTTCTACCTGCTCAAGTCGTCGTCGTACGGCACCGACGGCCCCGAGCCCGTCGACTCGGCCGGCTACTTCGACAACGTGCCCGGCGGAACCGCCCACGATTTCCGTCGTCGGTCCGTGCGCATGCTCGAAGACCTCGGCATCTCGGTGGAGTACAGCCACCACGAGGGCGGACCCGGCCAGAACGAGATCGATCTGCGCTACGCGGACGCCCTGACCACGGCCGACAACATCATGACGTTCCGCACCGTCATCAAAGAGGTCGCGATCGAGCAGGGCGTCTACGCGACGTTCATGCCGAAGCCGATGACCGGCAAGCCGGGCAGCGGCATGCACACGCACATGTCACTGTTCGAGGGCGACGTGAACGCCTTCTACGAAGAGGGCGCGCAGTACCAGCTGTCGAAAGTCGGCCGGCAGTTCATCGCCGGCCTGCTGCGCCACGCCAACGAGATCTCGGCCGTGACGAACCAGTTCGTCAACTCGTACAAGCGCCTGTGGGGCGGCGACGAGGCGCCGAGCTTCATCTGCTGGGGCCACAACAACCGGTCCGCGCTCGTGCGCGTGCCGCTCTACAAGCCGAGCAAGGGCCAGTCCTCGCGCGTCGAATACCGTGCGCTGGACTCCGCCGCCAACCCGTACCTCGCCTACGCGCTGATGCTCGCTGCGGGCCTCAAGGGCATCGAGGAGGAGTACGAGCTGCCGGCCGAGGCCGAAGACAACGTGTGGTCGCTGACGGACGCCGAGCGCCGCGCGCTCGGCTACGCGCCGCTCCCGGCGAGCCTCGACCACGCACTCGAGTACATGGAGGAGTCCGAGCTCGTGGCCGAGACGCTCGGCGAGCAGGTCTTCAACCACGTGCTGCTGAACAAGCGCCGCGAGTGGCAGGAGTACCGCTCGCAGGTCACCGCCTTCGAGCTCAAGAGCAACCTCGAACTGCTCTGAGGCCGTCTGACGGATGAGTGCGAGCGACCGGTCCGGCTCCCTCACGCCGCTCGCGCGCGTCGGCTTCAGCCGGCTCGGCGATGCCGAACAGCTGCTCGACGAGCTCACCGAGCTGACCGGCATCCCTCGACAGGAGGTCCTGGACAGCGCGGCGACCGCAGCCGATCCCGACGAGGCGCTGCACGCCGTCACCAAGCTCGCACGTCGCGACGACCAGGCCGTGCAGCGCGCACACCGGCATGCTGGCGCCTGGCGGGCGATGTGGGCGCTCCTCGGGGCCTCCACCGGGTTCGGCGACTTCTTCTCGCGCCATCCGGCCGAGCTCGATGAGCTGGTCCACGCGGGTGTGCGGCTTCCGACCGAGGACGAGCTGCGCACGTCGATGCTGGACGCCGTCGGCGCGGTGGACGGGTTCGCTGCCGAGGGCGGCGAGAGCGCGTGGGTGTCCTTGCGCGTGCGGTACCGGCGCCTGCTGGCGCGGATCGCCGCCTACGACCTGCTGAGCCCGTCGCCGGTGGACGAGATCGCGGCCGTGTCCGCGCGACTCGCGGATGCCGCGGGTGCGGCGCTGGAGGCATCCCTCGCGGTCGCCCGCACGCGGGTGTCCGGCGGCGCGGCCGGCGCGGGACTGTTCCCGCGCGAGCAGGTCGCCCAGACCGGTCTGGCCGTCATCGGCATGGGCAAGACGGGTGCGCGCGAACTCAACTACGTCAGCGACGTCGACGTCATCTTCGTCGCCGGCGGGTCGGAACAGGCGATGGCGGACTACGGCGAGAGCCGCATCGTCGACATCGCCACGCGGCTGGCGGTGCAGACCATGCGCGGCATCTCCGGGGTCGAGATCGAGCCGCCGCTGTGGGAGGTCGACGCCAACCTGCGCCCCGAGGGCAAGCAGGGCGCCCTCGTCCGCACGGTGGACTCCCACGTGGCGTACTACGAGCGGTGGGCGAAGAGCTGGGAGTTCCAGGCGCTGCTCAAGGCGCGCCCGATCGCCGGCGACCCGGCACTGGCCGCGCAGTACATCGCCGCCGTGCAGCCGAAGGTGTGGACGAGCGCGGCGCGCGAGAACTTCGTCGACAGCGTGCAGCGCATGCGCGAGCGCGTGACCGAGCACATCCCGGCGTCCGACATCCCGTACCAGCTGAAGCTCGGGCCGGGCGGCATCCGCGACATCGAGTTCACCGTGCAGCTTCTGCAGCTGGTCCACGGCCTGTCCGACGATCGCATCCGCCAGCGCGGCACGCTTCACGCCCTCGACGCGCTCGTCGCGGAGGGCTACATCGGCCGGACCGAGGCCTCCGCCTTCTCACGCGACTACCGGGTGCTCCGCCTGCTCGAGCACCGGGTGCAGCTGCGCCACCTGCGCCGCACGCACCTCATGCCGGGGCGGCAGGACGACCTGCGCGTGCTCGCCAGGGCCAGCGGCCTCGCCGACACCGGGCAGGGCGTGTGGGACCTGTGGGAATCCGTCAAGCGCGAGGTGCGCGACATCCACGTGCGGCTGTTCTACCGCCCGCTCCTGTCGGCGGTCGCGGCGCTTCCCGCCGATGAGCGCGTGCTGTCGACCGAGCAGGCGCACGACCGGCTCGCGGCGATCGGCTTCGCCGACCCGGCAGGAGCGCTGCGTCACATCGCGGCGCTGACGAGCGGCCTGAGCCGCAAGGCCACGATCCAGCGCCACCTCATGCCGGTCATGATCCGGTGGTTCGCCGACGGTGTCGACCCGGACTACGGACTGCTCGCGTTCCGGCGACTCAGCGAGCGCCTGGGCGACACGCATTGGTTCCTGAGGATGCTGCGCGACTCGTCCGGCGCCGCCGAGAGTCTGTCGCGCGTGCTGTCGGGGTCTCGCTATGTGGGCGAGCTCATGGAGTGGATCCCCGAGTCCGCCGCCTGGCTCGACGACCCTGAGCTGCTGCGCCCGCGGTCGGGACTCGCGCTGCAGGAGGAGGCGCGCGCGATCCAGACGCGCCACGCCGGCCTCGTCGACGCGATGCGGGCGGTCCGCGCGCTCCGGCGCCGTGAGCAGCTGCGTCTCGCGCTGGCGGCGATCCTCGGCGCGGTCACGATCGAGGAGGTCGCCGAGGCGCTCACCACCATCACCGAGGTGACCATCCAGGCGACCCTGCGGGCGGTGAGACGGGACGTCGTGCCGCCGGAGGACGAGTCGCTCGATTTCTCGGTCATCGCGATGGGCAGGTTCGGCGGCGCCGAGCTCGGCTTCGGATCGGATGCCGACGTCATGTACGTGTACCGTGCCAACGGCGTCGACCCGCAGCGCGCGCACGAGCTCGCCCTCAAGCTCGTGGCGGGACTGCGCACGCATTCCGAGGACCACCGGGTGCCCCTCGAGCTCGACGCGGATCTGCGGCCCGAGGGACGCAACGGCCCGCTCGCGCGGTCCCTCGACGCCTACGCGGAGTACTACCGGCGCTGGGCGCTGTCGTGGGAGGCGCAGGCGCTGCTGCGGGCGCGCGGCGTCGCGGGCAGCGTCAAGCTGATCCGCGACTTCATGGAGCTGGCCGATCAGGTGCGCTACCCCGAGAAGATCGACCCGACCGCGGTGCGCGAGATCAAGCGCATCAAGGCCCGCGTCGAGAGCGAGCGCCTGCCGCAGGGCGTCGACCCCTCACGGCATCTCAAGCTCGGTCCGGGCTCGCTGAGCGACGTCGAGTGGCTCGTGCAGCTGCTGCAGCTGCAGCACGCCCATGAGGTTCCGGCGATGCGGACGACCTCGACGCTCGACGCCCTGCAGGCAGCCGTCGATGCCGGGCTCGTTCCGTCCAACGCCGCCGACCGGCTGGCCGCGGCGTGGCGACTGGCGAGCCGGCTGCGCTCCGCGAACACGCTGCTGTCGGGCCAGACGAGCGACGTGCTCCCCGTCGACCGCAACCGGCTCGACGGCATCGGGCGCCTCCTGGAGTACCCGCCACGATCGGCCACGCGCGTCGAGGAGGACTACCTCGGCGCGACGCGTCGCGCACGCCGCGTCTTCGAGAAGCTCTTCTACGGATAGGGGATGCCGCGGCCCCCGGCATCCTTCACGTCACAGGCCGCGTCACGAGACCGGGCACTGCGGGATGCCGTCGGCGCTGTCACCCGGAAGCGGTGCGCCGCTGACCGCGGCCACCACACGGACGGCACGGTCCCAGAAGCGCTCGTAGTGCAGCGGATCGTCGTTCACCTGCGTCCGGTGTGCGACGAGCGTGGGCTCGAGTCCCGCACGATCGGGAACCCGTTCCGCCATGGCACGGAAGAACACGGCTGCGGCGGTGTACGGATCCAGGCGTGCCTCTCGCGGACCCCACGAATCCTGCTGCTGGAACAGGCCGATCGACGTGGTGCGGGTGCCGTCGGGATTCGTCTGGCCGCTGGTCTCCCAATCGCCATAGTCGATGTTGCGCAGCGACGACTCGCCCATCGCCGTCATCACCGCGATGGTCTGATCGCGCTCGTCGAACCCGAGATCCCGTCCGGCGGCGAGGATCGTGCACGCGTTCTGGAGCTGTTCGGCCCGGTACCCGGCCACGGCCGGGACCGAGACGTGCGATCCGTAGTCGGGGAAGGTCTGGTCGAGCGATCGCGCGAGGTGCGTGGTGCCCACGAGGAACGCGGCGATGAGCGCGACGGGCACCGCGATCGCCCACGCGAGCCGCACCCGTCGCCTGCGCGTGCGTGCACGCGCAGGACGGGACCGCCGCCGTCGCGGTGCCGCCTTCGCGGGACGGACGCGGCGCGCAGGCGTCGTCGCGGAGGTGCGGGGAGGCATCGTCGTCGCCTTCGGTCGGGGAGGTGCGGACGCGTCCGTCCAGCCTACGCGCCCACCGGGCGCCGCGTCCGTCCCACCCACCGACGGAAGAGGCCCCGGTTGCCCGGGGCCTCTTCTGTCGTGCAGGAGCTGCGGTGCTGGAACGTCAGACGCCGAAGTACAGCTCGTACTCGAACGGGTGCGGACGCGCGTTGAGCGGCTGGATCTCGTTCTCGATCTTGTACTCGATCCAGGTCTCGATGAGCTCCGGCGTGAAGACGCCGCCCTTCAGCAGGAACTCGTGGTCGGCGCGCAGCGCCTCGAGCGAGTCGAGCAGCGAGTTCGGCACCTGCGGGATGTTCTTCGCCTCCTCGGGGGGAAGCTCGTACAGGTCCTTGTCGACCGGCTCGTGCGGCTCGATGCGGTTCTGGATGCCGTCGAGACCCGCCATCAGCTGTGCCGCGAAGGCGAGGTAGGGGTTGCCCGAGGCGTCCGGCGCGCGGAACTCGATGCGCTTGGCCTTCGGGTTCGAGCCCGTGATCGGGATGCGGATCGCCGCCGAGCGGTTGCCGGCCGAGTAGACCAGGTTCACCGGCGCCTCATAGCCCTTGACGAGTCGCTTGTAGGAGTTGAGCGTCGGGTTGGTGAACGCGAGCAGTGCCGGCGCGTGCGCCAGGATGCCGCCGATGTACCAGCGGGCGACGTCCGAGAGCTGCGCGTAGCCCTTCTCGTCGTAGAACAGCGGCTTGCCCTCGAGCCACAGCGACTGGTGCGTGTGCATGCCCGAGCCGTTGTCGCCGAACAGCGGCTTCGGCATGAAGGTCGCGACCTTGCCCCACTCCTCGGCCACGTTCTTGACGATGTACTTGAACTTCAGGATGTCGTCGGCCGCGTGCACCATGGTGTCGAAGCGGTAGTTGATCTCCTGCTGACCGCCGGTGCCCACCTCGTGGTGCGCGCGCTCGAGGTGCAGACCCGCCTCGATGAGACGCAGGCTGATGTCGTCGCGCAGGTCCGCCGTCTTGTCGACCGGCGAGACCGGGAAGTAGCCGCCCTTGTACGGGGTCTTGTTGGCCAGGTTGCCGCCCTCTTCGACGCGACCGGTGTTCCACGCGCCCTCCTCGGAGTCCACCGAGTAGAAGCTGGAGTTCTGCTTCACCTCGTAGCGGACGTCGTCGAAGATGTAGAACTCGGCCTCGGGAGCGAAGAACGCGGTGTCGGCGATGCCGGTCGAGGCGAGGTACTTCTCCGCCTTCTTGGCCACCTGGCGCGGGTCCTTCGAGTAGATCTCGCCGTTGCGCGGGTTGTAGATGTCGAAGACCATGATGAGCGTCTTCGCCTCGCGGAACGGGTCGAGGTACGCCGTCGACACGTCGGGGATGAGCTGCATGTCAGATTCGTGGATGTTCGCGAAGCCTCGGATGGAGGAGCCGTCGAACAGCTGGCCGACCGTGAAGAACTCTTCGTCGACGGTCGAGGCCGGGATGTTGAAGTGCTGCTGCACGCCAGGAAGGTCCGTGAAACGGATGTCGAGGAACTTGACGTCCTCGTCCTTGATGAACTTCAGCACCTCGGATGAATCTTTGAACATGAAGACTCCAGAGGTAGGGCATTCGGATCCGCCCGTGCGGGTCGGGCTCCTTGGCAAAGTACCTGCAGGGCATTGCCCGGCAGTATCACTTGTGTTTCGGGGATGTTACGGCGGCCTGGGTACGCTGGAGAAGTGACGCAGAGCACTCAGGACTATCCCGGCGAACGGCTCGGACTCCCTCAAGAGGGCAGCGGCTCGATCGGGCACCTGGGCCGTCGCGTCGGCGCGCTGTTCATCGACTACGGCGCCGCCTACCTGATCTCGGGGTTCTTCGGCTGGGACCCGCTCGCGATCCTCGCGCTGTTCGCCGCCATCCAGCTGGTGTTCCTTCCGACGCTGCAGGGGAGCCCCGGGCACCGGCTCTTCGGGCTTCGCCTGGTGCGGCTCGACGGCGCCTGGGTAGGGGTGTGGCGGCCGATCATCCGCACGGCGCTCCTGATCGTGGTGATCCCCGCCGTCATCTGGGACGCCGACCACCGTGGTCTGCACGACAAGGCGGCCGGCACGGTGCTGCTGCGCGCCTGACCCGGCTTCCGGCGCGCGTGGCCTTCGCCCCGAAGACGACGTCGCGCCCGGCGCAGTGCCGAGCGCGACGTGGAGCCGTCGAGGGAAAGGTCAGCGCGGACGCGGAGCGCGGGCCTTGGTCGGGTCGATGCCCTTCGGGATGGGCAGCGACGTCAGCGACTGCGAGACCGATTCGATGCGCTTGATGACCGCCGCCTGCGTGGTGCGGTCGATCTTCTTGGGAAGCGCCTTGATGGTCGAGGCGAGCTTGGCGATCGGCACCTCGCCCTCACCGTCGCCGTGACCCACGTACAGCACGGTGACCGGCACGCCCGCGGCGACGCGCTGCACCTTGGCCCGCTCGTCGTTCACGAGGCGGGTCAGGCGCCCGCGGGCGCCCTCGCCCACGATCACGACGCCGCCCTTGCCGACCGCGCGATAGACGGCCTCCTGCGTCTTGGGGTTGATGCCGACGGGCATCTCGCTGGCCTGCCAGGCACGTCCGAGCGAGGTCGAGAGCACGTGACCCGTGGCCCCCGGCATCCCGTCGATCTTCTTGTACATCGCCCGCGTCGACAGCCGCGTCATCGTCATCATCGACGCCAGGATGCCCAGCATGAGACCTGTGATGCCCCACAGGATGACGCTCCAGATCGCCACCGGGGGGATCAGCAGCCCGATGCCGACGCCGATCGCGGCGCCGACCAGGAGGATGCCGCCGAGCAGATACGGCAGCCAGCGGAACTCCTTCTGCGTGAAGGTGTACAGGGTACGGATCTGGGAGAAGAAGCCAGGGCTCTTCTCGGGTGCGGAACTGCGCGCGGCCATACGTTCCAGCCTACCTTTTCGGAGAGGCCTGCCTCGGCTCCTCCCCAGCGGGACTCCGGTCGCCGTCATCCACAGATCCGCCCCTCACACCGCAGATCGCCCCGGCGCGCGCGGACACTGGGTGCGTGACCACCGACGACAGCCTGCTCGGCGCTCCCTACCGCCCGGTCCGCACCGTGCGCGCGAAGGAGGATGCGCCGTGGCCGGGTGTGCTCGCCCGCGAGGCGGACGGCGCGATGCGCCTGCTCGTGGATGCGGACCAGTTCGGTGACGACTGGGGCGGATGGGATGCCGACCCCCACGGCCACGTGCTGGCCCCGGTCGACGTGGCACGGCGCCGAGACGGGCACGACGTGGTGCTGCCGGTGTGCGTGGAACGGCTCGACGACTTCCTGCGCCGACGGGCCGCACGGCTCCCGCTCACCGCGGGGGAGGCCGTCACCCTGGGCGTGAGTCTGCTGCGGGGGTGCGCGCAGCTCGTGGCGAGGCCCGACACCGTCGGGGAGTGGTGGCTGGACGACGGCGGACGGCCGGTGCTCGCGACGGAGGCCTCACCCTCGCGCGCACGCGACGCGGCGGCGGAGGCGATGGCGTCGCTCGAACTCGAGCCCGCGCTGCGCCGGACGTGGGACATCGCGCTGCGCGCGGTCGCGGCCGAGCGCCTCTCGGCGACGGACCTGACAGCCGCCGAAGACGCCCTGTTCGCACTGGCGACACCGGAGCCGCTCGGGACGACGATCCTCGGCCCGCGAGCAGCGGCCGAGGTCGCCACGGCGGCGCGGGCCGACCGCGGTGCGCCGGAACCCGAGGCGCCGCGTTCGCTCTGGCAGACGCTGGTGCACGGAGTGGATGCAGACCTCGCCGATTCGGTGTCCCAGGCGACGACCGCCGTGTGGCGCCGGTGGAGCGGTCGACGGGCGGACGCGGGGGAGGCCAAGGGGTCCCGGCGGATGCCGTGGATCGTCGGCGGAGCCGTCGCCGCGGCGGTGCTCGCCGCCGGCGCGCTGTGGCCGGGTGGCGGTCCGGCGACGGCCGACGGCAGCGGCGGACCGGCAACCGGGGCCGCGCCGACGACCTCCGCCACCAGCGGGTCGGATGTCGTCGACGCGAGCGGCGGTGAGGCGATGCCGGCGTCCACCGCCGATGCGCCGGCCGATCTCGCCGCGGACACCGGGGCGCTGCTCGATGCGCGCCTAGCCTGCGCGGGGGACGAGGCATGCCTCTCTGACGTGGCGGTGGACCCGCGGGCCGTCGCGCGTGCTTCCGGCGCGATCGACCTCACCTCGTCGGAGCGCACCGTCACACTCCTCGACGACTTCGGCGATGTCGCCGTGCTGCGCGTCGATGCTGCCGACGGCGGCGCCGCGGCTCAGCTCGTGGTGATCGTGCGCATAGACGAGAAATGGCTGCTGCGCGACGTCCATGACGTCGCGCAGCAGCCGTGACTGTCCGCGTCGCGGATCAGATGCCGAGCTGGCTCTCGAATGCCGCGGCCTCCAGACGGGCCTTCACCGCGCCGAGGAAGCGGGCGGCGTCGGCACCGTCGACGACCCGGTGGTCGTACGACAGCGCGAGGTACACGTACGAGCGCACCGAGATCGCATCCTTGCCGTCGACCGTCACGACGCCGGGCCGCTTCACGACGACGCCCGTGCCGAGGATGGCCGACTGCGGCAGGAACACGACAGGCGTGTCGAACAGCGCACCGCGCGAACCCGTGTTGGTCAGCGTGAACGTGCCGCCGGCGAGCTCGTCCGGCTTCAGCTTGTTGTCGCGCGTGCGCGCGGCGAGGTCGGCGATCTCGTGGGCGATCTGAGCCAGGTTCTTCGTCGCGGCATCACGCAGCACCGGAGTGAGCAGGCCACGCTCGGTGTCGACGGCGATCGACAGGTTCTCGGTCGCCGGGTAGACGATCTGGTCGCCGTCGACGGTCGAGTTGATCACCGGGTACGCCTGCAGCGCCTCAGCGGCGGCCAGGGCGAAGAAGGGAAGGAACGACAGCTTGTCTCCGGTCTTCGCGAGGAAGTCGTTCTTCACCTTGTCGCGGAAGCTCGCGAGCTTCGTGACGTCGACCTCGACCACCGTCGTCAGCTGCGCCGTCGACTGCATCGACTCGACGGCGCGCGAGGCGAGCACCTTGCGCAGGCGCGACATGGGCTGCGTCGTACCCCGCAGCGGCGAGACCTCGAGGGGCGCCGGCGCGGCGGCGGCTGCAGGTGCCGCAGCGGCCGGGGTGGCAGCCGACTCGGCGGCCTTGAGCACGTCTTCCTTGCGGATGCGGCCCCCCACGCCGGTTCCCTTGACCGTCGCGAGGTCGACACCCTGCTGCTGGGCGAGGCGGCGCACGAGCGGGGTCACGTACGTGACGGCGTCATCGTCGGCGACCACGGCGGGCGCCGGAGCGGCGGCCGGCGCCGGAGCGGGTGCCGGCGCAGCCGGGGCGGGCGCAGCCGCGGGAGCGGACGCTGCGGCAGGGGCGGGTGCCGCAGCCGGAGCAGGCGCAGCGGCGGGAGCGGGCGCGGGCGCCGCAGCCGGGGCGGCAGCCGGAGCAGTAGCCGGCGCCTCGGCGGCAGGTGCCGGAGCGGCGGCGGGTGCCGGAGCCGCGGTCGCTGCGCCGGCCTCGCCGATGCGGGCGAGCGCCGCTCCGACCTCGACGGTCTCGTCCTCGCTCACGAGGATCTCCTGCAGCACGCCGGCGAACGGCGACGGGATCTCGGTGTCGACCTTGTCGGTCGAGATCTCGAGGAGCGGCTCGTCCACGGCGACCTCGTCGCCGACCTGCTTCAGCCAGCGGGTCACGGTGCCCTCGGTGACGCTCTCGCCGAGTTCGGGCAGCACGACCTCCTTGCCGGTGCCGCCGGCCGCGGGGGCCGGAGCAGCAGCGGGAGCCTCGGCCGCAGGCGCGGCGGCCTCTGCAGCGGGCGCCGGAGCGGCGGGCGCAGGCTCCGCCGGGGCGGCGGGCGCGGCCTCGGCCGCGGCGGCCGCGGGGGCCGGAGCTGCGGCGGGGGCGCTGGAGCCGTCGCCGATCTTCGCGAGCACGGCGCCGACCTCGACGGTCTCGTCCTCCTGCACGAGGATCTCCTCGATGACGCCGCTCACCGGCGAGGGGATCTCGGTGTCCACCTTGTCCGTGGAGATCTCGAGCAAGCCTTCGTCGGCCTGGACCGTGTCGCCGACGTTCTTGAGCCAGCGGGTGACCGTACCCTCGGTGACGCTCTCTCCGAGAGCGGGGAGGACCACGGATGTGCTCATGAGGAAGTCTCCTTCTGAATGAATATCGGATCTAGCTTAGTGATCGGGGGCGGGCGCGAGGGTCAGAGCGCGTGCAGGGGCTTGCCTGCGAGGGCGAGGAAGGCCTCGCCGAGCGCTTCGGACTGAGTGGGGTGCGCGTGGATGAACGGCGCGATGTCTTCGGGATGCGCCTCCCAGCCGACGGCGAGCTGGCCCTCGGTGATCAGCTCGCCGACGCGATCGCCGATGAGGTGCACGCCCAGGACCGGCCCGTCCTTCTGGCGGACCACCTTGACGATGCCGCTCGTGCCGAGGATCTCGCTCTTGCCGTTGCCCGCCAGGTTGTACTCGTAGGCGACGATGCCGTCGGCGCCGAGCCGGTCGGACGCCTGCGCCTCGGTCAGTCCGACCGAGGCGACCTCGGGATGGCTGTAGGTGACCTTCGGGATCTGGGTGTCGGGGATCAGGACGGGCGACAGGCCGGCGATCTCTTCGGCGACGAAGATGCCCTGCTGGAATCCGCGGTGCGCCAGCTGAAGGCCCGGCACGATGTCGCCCACGGCCCACACGTGCGGAACGCCGGTGCGCAGCCGCTCGTCGGTGACGACGAACCCGCGATCGAGGGCGACGCCCGCCTCCTCGTAGCCGAGGCCTGCCGTTGCAGGACCGCGGCCGACGGCCACGAGCAGGTAGTCGGCGGTGAAGGTCTTGCCGTCTTCGAGGGTCACCGTGACGGCATCCGCCGTCTGCGTCGCGGACTGGAATCTCACGCCGAGCGAATACTGGATGCCGCGACGCCGGTACGCGCGTTCCAGAGCCTTGCTGAGGGCGAGGTCCTCGTTGGGTACGAGGTGATCGAGCGCCTCGACGATCGTGACCTGCGCCCCGAAGGACTGCCAGACGCTCGCGAACTCGACGCCGATCACGCCGCCGCCGAGGATGACGACGCTCGACGGAATCTCGTCGAGTTCGAGCGCGTGCTCGCTGGTGAGGATGCGGCCACCGATCTCGAGGCCGGGCAGCGTGCGACTGTACGAGCCTGTGGCGAGGATCACGTCCGTGCCGCGGTAGAGGTCGTCGCCGACACGGACGGCGGGGCCGGCTTCGAGGCTGCCCTCGCCCGCCACGACCGTGATACCGCGCGCCTTCACGAGGCCCTCGAGTCCCTTGTACTTCTTTGCGACGATGCCCTCGCGGTAGCTGCGCACCCCCCGAGGATCGATGCCTTCCAGCGTCGCCCGGATGCCGTACGCGGCTGCCTCGCGTGCGCCGTCGGCCACCTCGGCGGCGTGCAGGAGCGCCTTGGTGGGGATGCAGCCGCGGTGCAGGCAGGTGCCGCCTACCTTGTCCTTCTCGATGAGCGCCACGGTCTTGCCGAGCTCCGCGGCCCGCAGCGCAGCCGCGTAGCCGCCGCTGCCACCGCCCAGAACGACGAGATCGAAGGTGTGGTCGGTCATCGTGCCTCCTCTTCGAGGTCAAGGACGAAGCGGATCAGGCTGCGCACGGTCGCGGCAGTCGGTCCCTTGTCGGTGTAGCCGTACGGTGCGCCCTTGTGGAGCCCGCTGCCGGCGATGTCGAGATGCACCCACGGGATTCGCGGGGCATCGGCTTCGTCGCCCGTTCGGCCGACGAAATGACGCAGGAACAGTCCTGCGAAGAGCGAGCCTCCCGCGGGATCGCCGATCTTGGCGTTCTGCAGGTCGGCGATGGGGGAGTCGAGCTCCTCCACCATGTGCGACGGAAGCGGCAGCTGCCACGCCGGCTCACCGGCTTCGGCCGCCGCCGCCAGATAGTCGGCGACGGCGTCGTCATCGCCCATGACGCCGGTGTGACGGGTGCCGAGCGCGACGAGGATGGCGCCCGTGAGCGTGGCGACGTCGACGATCACGTCCGGGTGCTCGCGGCTCGCGGCGGCGATGCCGTCGGCGAGCACGAGGCGCCCCTCGGCGTCGGTGTTGAGCACCTCGACCGTCGTCCCGTCGAGCAGACGCAGCACGTCGCCGGGACGGATGGCCCCGCCGGAGGGCATGTTGTCGGCGACGCACAGCCATGCGGTGACGCGGACGGGGGCGCCGACGGATGCCGCGGCTCGAAGCACCGCGAGGACGGTGGCGGCACCCGCCATGTCGTACTTCATGCCGACCATCGAAGCCGCGGGCTTGAGTGACAGCCCGCCGGTGTCGAACGTGATGCCCTTGCCGACGAGCGCGACGTGGCGCGTGGCGCCGGCGGGCGCATAGTCGAGGCGGACGAGACGCGGCGGACGCTCCGACCCCTGGCCGACGCCGAGGATGCCGCCGAAGCCCTGCTCGCGCAACGCCTCCTCGTCGAGCACCTCGACCTGCACGGGCAGATCGGCGACCGCCTCGGCGGCTTTATCGGCGACGTCTGCCGGGCCGAGCCACTCGGCCGGGATGTTGACGAGATCCTTCACGAGCGCGACCGAGGCCGCGGTCTCGACGGCGAGCCGAAGCGCGCTCTCGTCGGGCTCGGCGGTGCCGTGCACGAGCACGCGCGAAGCGCGGGCCTTCGGCGCCTCGGACTTGTAGCCGTCGAACCGGTACCCCCCCAGGCCCGCGCCCTCCGCGGCCGCGGTCCACAGCGCCGGGTCGGCGAGCGGTGCGGCGACGGCGACCGTCGTGTACCCCGTGAGCGAGCGGATGCCGGCGCCGACGGCATCACGCAGAGCCGCGGCATCCGGATCCGCACCCGTGCCGACGACGGCCAGCGGGAGCGTCGTCGCCTCGGGCGCATAGACGCGGAGGAAAGACCCGGTCGCACCGCTGAAGCCGACAGCTGACAGTGCGTCGCGCAGTCCCGGCCAGTCGGACAGGTCAGGAGCGCCGTCCCCCTCGATCGGGGGCAGTGCCAGCAGGAGTGCGTCGGCTTCGGACTCTCGGACGGGGGTGGTGCGGTACTCGAGGTCGGGGAACGACATGGTGTCCATCCTACGGAGCATGCGTGTTCGCTCTGAGCGCGAAACCTCGACCCCGGCCCCGCCGACGACTCGTAGCATGGAACCATGCCTTTCTCCGGCCCGCTGTTCGAGCGCGCGGTCTCCGCGCCCCCGGTACCGCGCGGTCTGCCGCTGGTGATCGCCCTGACCGGGTTCACCGACGCGGGCAGCGCCGTGAGCCGTGTCATCGACTATGTGCGCGACGACCTGTCCCCGTCGCCGCTCGTGGTGTTCTCGAACGACACGCTGCTCGACTACCGCGCACGGCGCCCGATCGTCGCCTTCGAGAAGGACCACCTGACCGACTACCGTCCGCCCCGGCTCGAGCTCTCGTTCGCCCACGACTCGCTCGGCCAGCCGTTCCTCGTGCTCGCCGGCTATGAGCCGGACTTCGCGTGGGACGCCTTCGCCGCGGCGGTCCTCGAGCTCGCCGAGCTGTACGGCGTGTCGACGGTCACGTGGGTGCACGCCATCCCGATGCCGGTGCCGCACACGCGTCCCATCGGCACGACGGTGAGCGGCACGCGGACCGAGCTCACCGAGGCGCACTCGGTGTGGCAGCCGCACACGCAGGTTCCGGCGACGGCGGGTCACCTGCTGGAGTACCGTCTCGCCGAGGCGGGCGTGCGGGTCGCGGGGTTCGTGCTGCTCGTTCCTCACTATCTGGGCGACTCCGAGTACCCCGCCGCGGCCCTCGCCGCGCTCGACAGCCTGACCGTCGCGACCGGACTGGTCTTCGCCGGTGATGAGCTGCGCGACGAGAACCGCGAGTACCTCGAGAAGGTGACCGAGCAGATCGACGGCAGCGACGAGCTGGCACGCATGGTCCAGGGTCTCGAGGAGCGCTATGACGCCTATATGGCCGGCTCCACGCTCGCGACGCCGATGATCCACACCGGCGATCTGCCGAGCGCGGACGAACTCGCTGCCGAGCTCGAGCGGTTCCTGGCGACGCGCCCCGGCGAGGACGACAAGCGCGGCTCCTGACGGCGCGCGGCCTCCGCGGTCGCCGTCGCGCGGAATTCTGGTTCCCGCCTGCGCGTTGTCTCCTGCATGGAGGTGCGCCGGCCTTGGCGGGGCGATGCTGGCGGCGCACGGCAAGTATGAGATACTAGACGCTCTGACCCGTTGTCAACCGTCTTCGAGAGCACTCTGCGAAGCTCGGGACTTGACAAGGGTCTTACTAGTGTCCGAAACCGACCGGAGACGCGCCGAGCGCGTCGACCGGTGAAAGGCGAAACGTGACTCCAGGCACGAACACCAAGGCTCGCTCGGCCGCGAAGGACACCGAGTCGGACGAGACCAAGACCACAGCCGCCAAGAAGGCTCCCGCAGCGAAGGGCGCCACGAAGGCGAAGGCTGCGCCGAAGACCGCGTCCAAGCGCGCAAAGAAGTCGGACGACGAGTTCGAGGACGACGTCGAAGAGCTCGACGAGGACGTCGAACTCGACGCCGATGAGGACGTGGCCGCAGACGACGAGTCCGCCGAGGCGACGGACGCCAAGACGGGCGGCAAGACGGCGTCGGGTGACGACGCCTCCGGCGAGGACGAGGAGGAGGACGAGGAGAGCACCAAGCCTGCGTTCACCGAGCCGCTGCCCACCGGCGCGATCGTCATCACGTCGAGCGATGAGGACGACGTCCCCGTCTACTCGACGCAGATCACCGGCGCCACCGCCGACCCGGTCAAGGACTACCTCAAGCAGATCGGCAAGGTGCCGCTCCTGAACGCGGCCGAAGAGGTCGAGCTCGCGATGCGCATCGAGGCGGGTCTGTTCGCCGAAGAGAAGCTGTCGCACATGTCGGCGGCCGAGAAGACCTCGCAGCTCGGGCTCGACCTGCAATGGGTCGCCCGCGACGGCCAGCGCGCCAAGAGTCACCTGCTCGGAGCGAACCTGCGCCTCGTGGTCTCGCTCGCCAAGCGCTACACGGGTCGCGGCATGCAGTTCCTGGACCTCATCCAGGAGGGCAACCTGGGCCTGATCCGCGCGGTGGAGAAGTTCGACTACACCAAGGGCTTCAAGTTCTCGACGTACGCGACGTGGTGGATCCGTCAGGCGATCACGCGCGCCATGGCCGACCAGGCCCGCACGATCCGCATCCCCGTCCACATGGTCGAGGTCATCAACAAGCTCGCGCGCGTCCAGCGCCAGATGCTGCAGGACCTGGGCCGCGAGCCCACGCCCGAGGAGCTCAGCCGCGAGCTCGACATGACCCCCGAGAAGGTCATCGAGGTGCAGAAGTACGGTCGCGAGCCGATCTCGCTGCACACGCCTCTCGGCGAGGACGGCGACAGCGAGTTCGGCGACCTCATCGAGGACACCGAGGCCGTGGTCCCCGCCGATGCCGTGGGCTTCACGATGCTGCAGCGTCAGCTCGAGTCGCTCCTCGACTCGCTCTCGGAGCGTGAGGCGGGCGTGATCCGCATGCGCTTCGGACTCGGCGACGGCCAGCCCAAGACGCTGGACCAGATCGGCGACACGTTCGGGGTGACCCGTGAGCGGATCCGCCAGATCGAGTCGAAGACGATGGCGAAGCTGCGTCACCCGTCGCGTTCGCAGTCGCTGCGGGACTACCTCGAGTGAGTGAGGCGAACGCCGGCAAGGCGCTCACCGTCCAGGTCGAAGGGTCGTCGTTCGCCCGCATCCCGATCCGCACCCGGGTCGTGATGCCGGGCGACGACCTCGACGAGTTCGTCCGCGAGTACGCGACCGACGTCGTGCGCGACGGTGACCTGCTGTTCGTGACCGAGAAGATCGTCGCCATCACACAGGGACGCTCGTACCTCGTGGAAGACATCAAGCCGCGCAAGCTGGCGTTCTTCCTCTCGAAGTACGTGACCCGCACGCCGTACGGCATCGGACTGGGGATGCCCGAGACGATGGAGATGGCGCTGCGCGAGTGCGGCACCCTGCGGATCCTCTTCGCGGCGGCGGTGTCGGCGGTCACGAAGCTGTTCGGTCGCAAGGGGGACTTCTACCGCATCGCCGGCGACAAGGCGCGCGCGATCGACGGCCCGACGTCGGGGACCATCCCGCCGTACAACAAGGCGGTCGTGCTCGGGCCGGAGCGTCCGCGCGAGGTGGCCGAGCACCTCAAGGCGCTGCTCGGCGGCGTCCCCGAGGTCGCGGTGGTCGACATCAACGACCTCGGCGGCAACATCCTCGGCTCGACGCTCGACAAGGCCGGCGAGAAGCAGCTCGTCGCCATCCTCAAAGACAACCCGCTCGGCCAGGGCCACCAGTCGACGCCGCTCGGCGTCGTTCGCGCGGTCTGAGGCGTCACGGGATAGAGAGGCGCGGCACCCCTCGGGGTGCCGCGCCTTCTCCGTTGAGCCGACGGAGCGGATGCATACGCTCACGCAACATCGGCTGGGGTGAGGTGTGAGGATGACCACACCTCGCAGCGAGTCCACCCTGGCACCCCGGCTCTTCCTCTCCGCGCTCGCGTCGGCGCTCGTCCTCGCCTTGACGCTCGCTCCGCGCCGGATCGTCGCTCCCGCGCGCGGCGTCTTCCTGGCAGCGGCCGACCGCTGGCTCGGGCCGCTCGTCGTGGATCTGACCACGCCGCAGCTGGAGAGCCTGCTCAACGCGCTCCTGTTCATCCCCCTGGGCGCGGCGGTGGCCCTGCTGCTGGGGCGCCGGCTGTGGCTGCTGGCACCCGTGGTGGGCTTCGCCGTCTCGTTCGCCGTCGAGTACGCGCAGTCGCGCATCCCGGGACGCGTGCCCGACCTTCAGGACGTGGTTTGGAACACGGTGGGCGCGGGGACCGGGGCCGTGGTCGCGGGACTCATCCTGGTCGCCGCGGGACGCTCCCGCCTCCGCACGTGATGCGGGCTCAGAACCCGATGGCGGCGCGGTAGCGCGGCTTGTGGCCGGTGCGGATGCCGGTGACGCTGGGCTTGTTCTCGTACACGCCCGCGCCCCAGTTGCCCTCGACGAGGACGGGGCCGTCAGGGGTCACCACGATGTCCCAGCCGACGTACTGGACCTGCGGCACGACGCGAGCCACCTGGTCGACGAACGCCTTCACCTCGTCGATCATGGGCAGCTGGAAGTCGGCGATCACGAACCCGCTGTCGGGGTGGGTGACATGCACGTGCGCGTGCGAGTCGTACCCCGGCCCGACCGCATGGCCGTCCTCGTCGAGCATCGTGTAGAAGCCGCCGAACGTCATCTGGTCGCTCACCGCGCCGCGCCCGAACTTCTGCGCCATCGCGAGGATGTGCGTCTTCTCTCCGTCGAAGAACGCGGTCACTCGCGTCGTGTTGACCGTGCCCGGGCAGACCGCTGCAAGGTCGGCGTGCTGACGGATGACCTCTTCGATGAGCAGCTCGCCGCGATCGAGCAGGCCGCGGTGGAAGGCGTCCCATTCCGAGATGTCGGCCGCGTGGTAGCGGTGGACGCCGGTTCCGGCCTGGCCGACGGGCTCCTTCGTGACGATGGTGCCGTGCTTCTCGGCGAACGCGCGCACCTCGTCGGCGTTGCCCTCCTCGACGACCATCCAGTCACGGCGGAGGAACTCGCTGAACGTGCGGTCGAACTCGATCTTGTCCTGGAACAGACCGCGGTAGTCGGGGTGGTCGTACTTCTGCGACAGCTCGTTCGACACCGGGTGCGTCATATACGTGGCGCGCTCGGCGCGGTTGAGGATCGCGAAGTCGTAGTCGACGTAGTCCTGGAAGCCGACCTGCTTGAACCCGGCCGACCACAGCATGTCGACCACCACCGCCGGGGTCCACTTGCCGTGCTCGTGCGCGGTCTCTTTCGCGCGCTCCAGCACGGATCCGATGTCGATGCGGCGGACGCGCCAGGCGAGGTAGCGAAGGCGGTTCGAGAGGGCGAGGCCCTGAGAAGACATGCGTGCTCCGGGTTCGGTTCGGGGACCCCGATAGTCTAGAGGCGTGAGTTCCGCTATCTCTGGGCACGACATGTCGACGCCCGGAACCGGACCCCGCAGCGCCCCCGTCGCCCGTGTCTCGCGGTCGGCGCTGACCGCGAACGCCCGCGCGGCACGGGCCCGCGGCATCCACTCGTTCTCTCCGTCGATCTTCGACGCGGATGCCTGGGGTCACGATGCCGAGCTCGTCCGGGGCGTGCTGGAGGCCGAGGGGTTCAGGCCCGACGATCAGGTCGGCGGCGCGACGCCCGCGTCCGTCCTCGGCGGGGAGGAACTGCTCGGCGTCGCACCGGGCACGACCCCCGCTCTGCGTCTCACCGGCACGGTGCTGTCGGTCAAGGACCTCCGCGCGGGCGAGGGCGTGTCCTACGGGTTCACGTTCCGCGCCCCGGCCGACACGCGCGTCGCGCTGGTGACCGGCGGCTACGCCCAGGGCATCGTCCGCTCACTGGGCGGCGCCGTCGACGTGGCGATCGCGGGGGAGCGGCACCCGATCGTCGGACGCGTCGCGATGGACGTGTGCGTCGTCGAGATCCGGGATGCCGTCGTCCGGCGTGGCGCTGAGGCGCTGTTCCTCGGCGACGCGTCCGCGGGCGAGCCCTCCCTGGCGGACTGGGTGCGCGCGACGGGACTGCTGCCGTCCGAGCTGATCACGACGGTCGGCCTGCGGACGATCCGCGAGGAGGCGCCGTGACCGCGCGACTGCATGTCGACCTGACCGCGCTGACGGCGAACCTCGACCGCGTGCGCGACACCGTCGCACCTGCCGAGCTGATGCTCGTCGTGAAGGACGACGCCTACGGGCACGGCCTGGACCCGGTGGTGCGCGCGGCGGCGGCCGCTGGCGTGGACTGGTTCGGCGCGTTCGACACCCGCACCGGGGCGGCGGTCCGCGCCGTCGTCGGCTCGGGCCCGCGCGTCTTCGCGTGGATCGCCGCTTCGCGCGACGACCTCGACACCGCGATCTGCGCCGGCCTCGACCTCGGCATCGGCGACGCGGAGCTGCTCGAAGAACTCGGGGATGCCGCACGCGACGCCGGCGCGACCGTCCGGGTGCACCTCAAGATCGACACCGGGCTGCACCGCAACGGCGTGCGGCCCGAGGCCTGGCCCGCGTTCGTGCGACGGGCCGCGCAGCTGCAGGCGGACGGCGCGATCGATGTCGTCGGCGTCTGGAGTCATATCGCGGAGGCATCGGACGCCGAGGACGACGACGCGCGCACGGTGTACGAGTGGGCGCTGGACGAGGCCGCGGCCGCCGGCATCCACCCGCCCGTCCGTCATCTGGCCGCCAGTGCCGCGTCGTTCGCGCGGCCTGAGTTCCGGTACGACCTCGTGCGCGTGGGTGCGTTCTGCTACGGCATCCGCTCGGCGGGCGGGCCGTCGGCCGGGGACCTCGGACTGCGACCGATCGCACGGCTGGAGGCCGAGGTCACCGCCGTGCACGGCGACGCGGCGGAGCTCGGGATCGGCGCGCTGGACGGGCTGCCGACGTCACTGGCCGGCACGGGTGCGCACGTGGGAACGGCGGAGGGTCGTCGACGACTGGAGCTCGTCGGCGAGACGCGCTCCGTCGTCGAGACCTGGCCCGGCGCCGCCGTGGGAGACACCGTCACGGTGTTCGGACCGGGCCTGCAAGGGGAGGGGTCCAGCACCGACCTCGCCGAGCTCATCGGCACGATCGGCGAAGAGATCGCGGTGCGCGTGTCACCGCTGGTGCCTCGCGTCTACGAGAGCTGACGCGCGGCGGAGCGGGTCACTCCGAGAGGCGCGCCGTCTCGTCGTGCCACGATGTCGCCACCGAGCGCAGCTTCTCTTCGTACTTGCGACCGTGGTGGGCGCAGAAGAGCATCTCGGTGCCGTTGACCTCGGCGGCGATGTAAGCCTGGGCGCCGCACGAGTCGCAGCGATCCATCGCCGTGAGGCGGTACTCGAGGACGGCGGCGGTCTCGGTGGGTGTCGATAGCGTGTTCATCTCGGTGCCTCCTCGTGTACGTAGAACATCCGTATCGGTCAAGAAATACAACCACGCCGGAGCGGGGAGAATGCCCTTGACGCCTGCCAGTTCGCTGTGCGCGTAGCGCTGGTGCCGTGGGGAGCGTGTCGGCGCGAGGGTCTCGGGCGCCCCGATTACGATGGGAGATTGTGACCGCCGAGTACTCCGCCCATCATCTCCAGGTGCTCGAAGGGCTCGAAGCCGTCCGCAAGCGTCCCGGCATGTACATCGGCTCGACCGATTCGCGCGGCCTCATGCACTGCCTGTGGGAGATCATCGACAACGCGGTGGACGAAGCGCTCGGCGGCTTCGGCACGCGCATCGACGTCATCCTGCACGCCGATGGCAGCGTCGAGGTGCAGGACCGCGCGCGCGGCATCCCGGTCGACATCGAGCCCCGCACCGGCCTCTCCGGCGTCGAGGTCGTCTTCACCAAGCTTCACGCCGGCGGCAAGTTCGGCGGCGGGTCGTACGCGGCCTCGGGCGGTCTGCACGGTGTGGGCGCGTCGGTCGTCAATGCACTGTCGGAGCGCCTCGACGTCGAGGTCGACCGCGGCGGCAAGACGTGGGCCATGTCGTTCCACCGCGGCGAGCCGGGCGTCTTCACCAACGGCAGCCCCGAGTCGGCCTTCACGCCGTTCCAGGAGCGCAGTGAGCTGCGCGTCGCGGGCCGCGCCCCGAAGGGCGCCACCGGCACGCGCATCCGGTACTGGGCCGATCGCCAGATCTTCACGAAGGACGCGACGTTCAACCTGCAGGAGCTGGAGCAGCGCGCACGTCAGACGGCGTTCCTCGTTCCGGGCCTCGAGATCGTCATCCGCGACGAGCGTCCCGGACGCGAGACCGAGGAGCCGGTCGAGACCAGCTACCGCTTCGACGGCGGCATCTCGGAGTTCGCCGACTTCCTCGCCCCCGACACGGCCGTGACCGACACGTGGCGCCTCACAGGCACGGGGTCTTTCACCGAGACGGTGCCCGTGCTGCAGCCGTCGGGCGCGATGCTGCCGACCGAGGTCGAGCGCGAGTGCCACGTCGACATCGCGGTGCGCTGGGGCACCGGCTACGAGACCGTCTCACGGTCGTTCGTCAACATCATCGCCACCCCCAAGGGCGGCACGCACCAGCAGGGCTTCGAGCAGGGGCTCATGAAGGTGCTGCGCGACCAGGTGGCGCAGAACGCCCGCCGTCTCAAGGTCGGAAACGACAAGCTCGAGAAGGACGACATCCTCGCGGGCCTCACCGCCGTGCTCACGGTGCGTCTGCCCGAACCGCAGTTCGAGGGTCAGACGAAGGAGGTGCTCGGCACACCCGCGGTGCGGCAGATCGTCACCAACGTCGTCACGCGCGAGCTGACGGCGCGCTTCACCTCCGCCAAGCGCGACGACAAGGCGCAGACCGCGCTGCTGCTCGACAAGGTCGTCTCCGAGATGAAGGCGCGCATCTCGGCGCGCACCCACAAAGAGACGCAGCGCCGCAAGAACGCGCTCGAGTCCTCGTCGCTGCCCGCGAAGCTCGCCGACTGCCGCTCCAACGACGTGGCCGAGTCCGAGCTGTTCATCGTCGAGGGCGACTCGGCGCTCGGCACGGCCAAGCTGGCGCGCAACAGCGAGTTCCAGGCGCTGCTGCCGATCCGCGGCAAGATCCTCAACGTGCAGAAGGCGTCGATCAGCGACATGCTCTCGAACGCCGAGTGCGCCGCGATCATCCAGGTGATCGGCGCGGGATCAGGGCGCTCGTTCGACCTCGACGCCGCGCGCTACGGCAAGATCATCCTGATGAGCGATGCCGACGTCGACGGCGCGCACATCCGCACGCTGCTGCTCACGCTGTTCTTCCGGTACATGCGTCCGCTCATCGACGAAGGCCGCGTGTACGCCGCCGTGCCGCCGCTGCACCGCGTCGTCGTGATGAATCCCGGCTCGAAGCCGAACGAGACGATCTACACCTACTCCGAGCAAGAGCTCCACGCCCTGCTCACGAAGCTCACGAAGGCCGGCAAGCGCTGGCAGGAGCCGGTGCAGCGCTACAAGGGCCTGGGCGAGATGGACGCCGACCAGCTCGCGGTGACGACCATGGATCGCGCCGGGCGCACGCTGCGCCGCGTCCGGATGCAGGACGCCGAGGCCGCGGCATCCGTCTTCGAACTGCTCATGGGCAACGACGTCGCACCGCGCAAGGAGTTCATCATCGACTCCAGCGACCGTCTGGTGCGCGAGCGCATCGACGCCTGACCCGTCGCCGCGAATCGCGCACGACAGAGGCGCACCGGTTCGACCGGTGCGCCTCTCTTTCGTGATCAGCGGATGCCGGTGCCCACGGCGCCGATCACGCCGTCGAGCGGCGTGCCGGAGGCGTCGCGCTTCGCGCCGGACTCGGGCAGCGTGCGCGTGGCGCCGTCGGCGCCCACGGCGCGCGGGTCGGAGCCGACCCACGCGAGTGTCAGGGCGTCCTCGCCCTTCAGCAGTCGCTGCGCGCGCACACCGCCGGTCGCGCGGCCCTTCGCGGGGAACTCGCTGAACAGCGACACCTTGGCGCTGCCCGCATCGGTGCCCGCCAGGGCGCTCGTCGACCCGGCCACCGTGACGACGACGGCGTCGAAGGCCGTCGGGCCGACGACGTCGAACGCGATGACGGTGGCGCCGTCCGTCAGCCGGATGCCCGCCATCCCGCCGGCGGAGCGGCCCTGCGGCCGCACCGACGAGGCGTCGAACCGCAGCAGCTGAGCGTCCGAGGTGACGAAGACCAGTTCGGCCCCGTCGGAGGCGGGCGCGGCGCCGATCACGCGGTCGCCGTCCCTGAGCGTGATGATCTCGATGTCGTGCTTGCTGCCGATCTCGCTCGCTGCGACGCGCTTGACGATGCCCTGCGCCGTGCCGAGGGCGATCGGCGGCGCATCCGTCAGCGGGACGAGGGCGACGACATGCTCGCCCGAGCCGAGCCCGAGGTACTGGTCGACGCGCGTGCCGGCGGCGAGCTGCACGGAGTTGCCCGGCACCGACGGCAGGTCGACGGGCGAGAAGCGCACGAGGCGTCCGAGGTTCGTGACGGCGCCGATGTCGCCGCGCGTCGTCGTGTCGACGGCGGAGCGGACGGCGTCGTGCTTGGACCGGCGCGCCGGGGCGACGATGCCGCCGCCCGGGGCATCGGCGTCGAGCTCGGCGCGGACCATGCGCCCCGTCGCCGAGAGGAAGACGCGGCACGGGGAGTCGGCGATCTGCAGGTCGGCCACGGCAGCGGCCGCGCGCGAGCGGGGCTGCACGGGGCCGCCGTTGAGGAGCAGCGTGCGCCGAGGGGTGCCGAAGGCCTCGGCCGCGGCATCCAGTTCCTTCGCGACCTGGGCGCGCAGCAGCACATCGCTGCCGAGCAGCTCCTCGAGCTGTGCGATCTCGGCCTTCAGGTTGTCGCGCTCGGTCTCGAGCTCGATGCGCGAGAACTTCGTGAGCCGGCGCAGGCGCAGCTCGAGGATGTACTCGGCCTGCGGCTGTGACAGGTCGAACACGTCCATGAGGCGCGTGCGTGCCTGTTCGCCGTCGTCCGAGGCGCGGATGACCTGGATCACCTCGTCGATGTCGAGGATCGCGATGAGGAGGCCCTCGACGAGGTGCAGCCGCTCCTTGCGGCGCTCGAGGCGGTAGCGGCTGCGGCGCGTGACGACGCTGATGCGGTGGTCGAGGTAGACGCGCAGCAGCTCGCGCAGGCCGAGGGTCTGCGGCTGCCCCTCGACGAGCGCGACGTTGTTGATGCTGAACGAGTCCTCGAGCGGCGTCAGGCGATAGAGGTGGTCGAGGACCGCCTGCGGGTCGAACCCGGTCTTGATGCCGATGACCAGGCGCAGGCCCTTGTGGCGGTCGGTGAGGTCGGTGACGTCCGCGATGCCCTGCAGCTTCTTGGCGTTGACGGCGTCCTTGATCTTCTCGATCACGCGCTCGGGGCCGACGAGATACGGCAGCTCGGTCACGACGAGACCCGTGCGGCGCGGCCCGAGCGACTCGATCGACACCTTGGCGCGCGTGCGGAAGCTGCCGCGGCCGTTCGTGTACGCATCCTTGATGCCGTCGAGGCCGACGATGATGCCGCCCCCGGGCAGATCCGGACCCGGCACGAACTCCATGAGCTCTTCGACGGTCGCCTCTGGGTTCTGAAGCAGATGCGTCGCCGCCCCCACGACCTCGATGAGGTTGTGCGGCGCCATGTTGGTCGCCATGCCGACCGCGATGCCTGTCGTGCCGTTGACGAGCAGGTTCGGGAAGGCCGCAGGAAGCACCTCGGGCTGCTGGAACTGACCGTCGTAGTTGGGGATGAAGTCGACGACGTCCTCGTCGAGGTTCTCGGTCAGGGCGAGCGCGGGCGGGGCGAGTCGGGCCTCGGTGTAGCGCGGCGCCGCGGGGCCGTCGTCGAGCGAGCCGAAGTTGCCGTGCCCGTCCACGAGCGGCACACGCAGCGAGAACGGCTGGGCGAGGCGCACGAGCGCGTCATAGATCGGGGCGTCGCCGTGCGGGTGCAGCTTTCCCATCACCTCGCCGACCACGCGCGCGCTCTTGACGTGGCCGCGGTCGGGACGCAGTCCCATGTCGGCCATCTGGAACAGGATGCGGCGCTGCACCGGCTTGAGTCCGTCGCGCGCGTCGGGCAGTGCGCGCGAGTAGATCACCGAGTACGCGTACTCGAGGAACGACGTCTGCATCTCGGATGAGACGTCGACGTCCTCGATGCGTCCGTGGTCGGCGGGAGAGGAGTCGGTGCGGGATGCGGGCATGTGACCTGGAAGCCTCGGGTGACGGCGGGAGAGAAGGGCGCGGCTGCGTGTGCGAGACTGGCCCCGATGTCACTCAGCCTACCCGCGGACCCGCCGCGCGCCCGGAGCCTCAGCCGTGTCGTCCCCGAGATGGCGGCGGCTCTGGAGGGGGCATCCGAGTGGTTCGCACCGGCCCGCAGCGCGATCGTCTGGGTGCTCGACGGTCTGGGTGCGCACAACCTCGCCCAGCGGGCCGGGCACGCGCGCTTCCTCTCCGAGGCGAAGACCAAGAGGGATGCCGCACGCACGGTGTTCCCGTCGACGACCGCCGCGGCGCTCACGACTCTGCTGACCGGCACGCTCCCGGGCGAGCACGGCATCGTCGGCTACCGCACGCGCGTGCCCGGCACCGACGACGTCGTGAACCAGCTGCGCGGCTGGGACACCGACGGTCTGCCCTTGTCGTTCCAGCGCGCGACGCCCCTCTCGGCAAGCCTCGGCCGGCCGTTCTTCGCGGTCTCGCGCCGGGAGTACGCCGGCACCGGCTTCACCGCCGCCACCCTCGGCGACGCGCAGTTCCACGCCGCGGACGACCTCGACGAGCGCGTCCGCGTCGCCGCCGACCTCGCCGCGCGCAACGCGGGCTCGCTGGTCTATCTGTACGCCCCCGACCTCGACGCGGTCGGCCACAAGCGGGGGTGGGAGTCCGACGAGTGGGTGGCGACGCTCGAGACGGTGGATGCCGCGGCCCGCGCGCTCTCGAAGGCCCTCGATCGCGGCACCGGCGTCGTGGTGACGTCCGACCACGGCATGATCGATGTGCCCCGCCACCGCCACGTGCTGCTGCAGGACGGCGACGAACTGGTCGCGGGCGTTCGCCTCATCGGCGGCGAACCGCGGATGCTGCACCTGTATGCCGAGCCCGGCGAGGCCGAAGCGGTCCTGGCCCGGTGGCGCGAGGCCGAGGCATCCCGATCGTGGGTCCTCTCACGCGAGGAGCTCATCGCGTCGGGACTGCTCGGTGCCGTCGCGGCCGACGTGCGCGACCGGATCGGCGACGTGGTCGTCGCACCGCGCGCAGGGATCGCGTACTACGACGACCGCCTGGCCGACAAGGCGCCGCAGAAGATGATCGGCCAGCACGGGTCGCTCACCGATGAGGAGCGCACCGTGCCGCTGGTCCGGCTCGGCGCGTTCGCCTGACTCAGTCCTCGGTCCGCGCCCCGAAGACGATCTCGTCCCACGACGGCATCGAGGTGCGGCCCTTGCGCCGGCCGGCTTCCGCGACGGCGGCGGGGGAGGGCGCCTGATAGTCGGTCGTGGCGGGCTCGTCGTCGGTGGAAGATTCGTCGTACCCCGGCTCGAGGGCGTCGAACAACGCCACCGGTGCGGACGAGCGCGGCGTCGGGGCGACCTCTTCTGCGCCGGGAAGCGGCTCGCGCTGGCCGCGACGGCGACGCAGCGCCTCGAGCAGGTCCGCGGTCTCGGCCGAGGTCACGACCGTCGGCTCGGTCGCGCGCTTGATCGCGGCCTCCTGCACCGCGGGTGCGGCGGGCGCCGGCAGATCGGGCGACTCGAGGTCGGCGTCGGGCAGGCGGCGGGGACCGAACGCGCCGCTGTCGAAGCGCGAGTCGTCCTTCGGGTGCACGGAGTCGAGCGCCCGAAGGCGGGGGATGAGGCCGTCCGGAAGGGATCCCTGACGTGACAGCTGGATCGCGTCCGAGTTCAGCGGGCTCAGCGTGCTGCGGCGAGGATCGAATCCCCAGCGGGCGTCGTGGTCGATCTCACCGGCGGTGAACTCGAGCTTCACGATCCAGCCGGTGGGTTCCTTCCAGCTTGTCCACCGCTCACCGGACGCCCCGGCTTCGGCGAGCTTCACGCGCAGCGCCGATCCGAAGGTGGACTGGCCGTCGCTGTCGAAATCGCCGCCCAGCAGCACCGAGACCGCCAGCGCCTGCCCGACGATGTGCTCGCGCTCCGCGAGGACAGGTCCCTCGAAGCGCTCCACGTCCTCGACGCGGGCGCCGAGCAGTTCGGCGACCTCCCGTGCGGACAGACCCGCGCGGATGTGCGACTGGATCTCGCGGGGACTGGGCCGCGGCGCCTGCGCCTCGGGGTCACGGTCGCGGCGCGCCTTGCGGAGTTCCACCCGCAGCACGTCGTCGACATCGAGCGAGAATCTGTCGCCCGACTCGGTCGCCAGGATGAGCTTGTCGTCCTCGGTTCCGATGACCTTGAGCTGTTCCATGCGAACGCCCCTTCCAGCTGTCCCGCCCATGCTGTCACAGGCCGCAGCGTGGGCCGGGAATATCCCACGCGTGGCGCGAGTTTCACGCGAACGCACGGTGCGAAGCCGGCACTCCGCATTTGCGAAAACCAGAGCCGTCGTGCAAACTATCGCCGCCCGTAAGGGCGAGCGCAACCGCGATACCCCGGAAGTTGAGATCTTCACGCATGGCCACCGATTACGACGCCCCCCGCAAGACCGAGGACGACAGCGAGTCGATCGAAGCGCTCAAGGAGCGAGTTCCCGACAAGCTCTCCGGCTCGGTCGACGTGGAGGACGCCGACAACCCGTCGGGCTTCGAGCTGCCGGGAGCCGACCTTTCGGACCTCGAGCTCGACGTCGTCGTTCTTCCCGCTCAGGAGGACGAGTTCACCTGTGCGAACTGCTTCCTCGTGAAGCACCGCTCGCAGCTCGACCACGAGAGCGCAGACGGACCTATCTGCGCGGAGTGCGCTGCCTGACCTGAGCCCGCCGCACTGCGGCAGCAAGCCGATCCGGCGTCCGCGAGGAGATCACCCACGCGGTCGTCGGATCGTCTGCATCTACGACGGGTACGACCACGACGCCGTCGATCCCCCCGCGGATGAGGTGCCACGCACGGGGATCCAGTCCCGCGCCCCGCTGGTGGCGCGCGTCGTCGCCGACGTGCACCGCCGGATCGCCGAGAAGGCCGACATCGATGTGCGCCCGTCCGGCACGCAGCTCGCCGCCGTCGACCCGCACCAGCGGCGCCGCCACGATCAGCAGCGCGATGACCAGCACGCTGACGGCCGCGCCGATGACGAGGGCGACCGTCGTGTCGATCGGCGTGAACACCAGCGCCGCCATGGGACCGGCCAGCGCCGCGGCCACGAGGAACCACAGCGACGGCCCGAGCCGCTCTCGATATCGCTCCGCCGGAGCACCCCCGGCGGTGGCCGCTGCGGGCCCGGCATTGCGCGCTGTGTTCTGCATTACCCTCATTGGGTGACTGAAACGGTGGACGTCCCCATTATCGCCTCCGACGTCCCGGTGTACGCGCACCCGGGCGACGCGGGAGCCGACCTCGTCGCCGCCGAGGCGGTGCGCCTCGAGCCCGGCGCCCGCGCCCTCGTCGGCACCGGCGTGCGCATCGCGCTGCCCGACGGGCACGTCGCCTTCGTGGTGCCGCGCAGCGGCCTGGCCGCGAAGCACGGGATCACCGTCGTGAACGCCCCCGGAACCATCGACGCCGGCTACCGCGGCGAGATCAAGGTCATCCTGCTCAACACCGACCGCGAGCACGCCCACGACATCGCGGTCGGCGACCGCATCGCACAGATCATCGTGATGCCGGTGCCCCGGGCCCGCTTCATCCCCGTGGAGGAGCTGCCCGACAGCGTCCGCGGCGAGGGCGGCTTCGGCTCGACCGGCTACCAGAAGGACGGAGTCCTCGCATGACAGACCCCACGCCGGCCGAAGGCCCTCGCAAGATCGCGCCCGATGACCGCTCGACGGCCGGGCCGTTCGACGAGTCCGAGGCGAACCCGGTCCGCCCCTACATCGATCTCGGCGGCATCAAGATCCTGCCCCGCGAGGGCCTGAACCTGCGCCTGGAGGTCGAGGAGCAGACCAAGCGCATCGTCGCCGTCGGGCTCGACTACTCGGGGTCCACGCTGCAGGTGCAGCCGTTCGCGGCGCCGCGCTCGGCCGGGCTGTGGGAGGAGACGCGCGAGCAGATCCGCCAGCAGATCCGCCAGCAGGGCGGCCGCGTCGAAGAGCGCGAGGGGCCCCTCGGCCCCGAGCTGCTCGCCGAGGTCCCCGTCGTCGCCGGGCCCGAGGCCACCGCAGGCAAGCGCCTCGCGCGCTTCGTCGGCGTGGACGGACCGCGCTGGTTCCTGCGCGGCGTGATCGGCGGCGCCGCGACCGCCGACGTCGAGGCCGCGGCCGCCGTGGAGGACCTCTTCCGTTCGATCGTCGTCGTGCGCGGCGGATCGCCCATGCCGCCGCGCGACCTCATCCCGCTGAAGATGCCGGCCACGCCGGGCACCGCGTGAGCGACACCTCGCGCCCCAACGACGCATCGCCCGAGTCCACGGGCGATCGTCCGTCGGCGACCCCGCCCGACGCGCCGGCGTCTGCGTCCGAGATCCTCGGCGCGGCCCTGGGCGGCGCCGCGCGTCGCGCAGGACTGGACCCGACGACGGGCAAGAGCACGGGGCACGTCGTCTGGGCCGCCATGGGCGGCTGGCGCGGCATCCTCGAATCCGTCCTCCCCGGCGTCGTCTTCCTCGTGGTCTGGACCGCGACATACGACCCCGACCCCGACGTGCGCTCGGGCAACCTGCTGCTCAGCCTCGGCCTGTCGGTCGGGCTCGCGGCGGTCTTCACCATCGTGCGCCTCATCCAGCGGCAGTCCGCGAGCGCCGCCATCGGCGGCCTCGTCGCCGCGGCCGCGGCCGCCGCGCTGTCGCTGTGGACCGGCCGCGGCGAGGACAGCTTCATCCCCGGGTTCCTCACCAACACCGTCTACGGCACGGCCTTCCTCGTGTCGGCGCTCATCGGCTGGCCCCTCATCGGCCTGGCCGTCGGATTCCTGATGGGGGAGGGCACCGCGTGGCGCGCCGACAAGCGCAAGCGCCGCGTGTTCTTCTGGCTGTCGATCGCGTGGGCCGGCCTGTTCGCCGCGCGCCTCATCGTGCAGCTCCCGCTCTACTTCTCGGGCAACGTGACCGCGCTCGGGACGCTCAAGCTGGTGATGGGGCTGCCGCTGTTCGCGCCTCTCGTCGCCGTCACCTGGCTCGCCGTGCGGGCGCTGTACCCACGCCGTGAGGCGGACGCGAGCCCCGCCGACGAGTGATACATTTATCTTGACATCAAGATAAATTTCCCCTGCCGGGTTTAGGGCGACCTCACTAGCCGAGGGCCTCGCGGCGGGGGAAGATGGGGATGCCGGGGTTCCGGCCAGCTCCCGCCGCCGACGAAGGAGACAGACGTGTCCACGGTTGACAGCTTCGGTGCCAAGGGCACCCTGACGGTCGGCAGTACCGACTACGAGATCTTCCGCATCGCGACGGTCGAGGGCTACGAGAAGCTCCCGTTCAGCCTCAAGGTGCTGCTGGAGAACCTTCTGCGCACCGAGGACGGCGCGAACGTGACGAAGGAGCAGATCCAGGCGCTCGGCTCGTGGAACCCCGACGCCGAGCCCGACACCGAGATCCAGTTCACGCCGGCCCGCGTCGTGATGCAGGACTTCACGGGCGTGCCCTGCATCGTCGACCTCGCGACGATGCGCGAGGCGGTCACCGCCCTGGGCGGCGACCCCAACAAGATCAATCCGCTCTCGCCCGCCGAGATGGTCATCGACCACTCCGTCATCGCCGACCTGTTCGGCCGCGAGGACGCCCTCGAGCGCAACGTCGAGATCGAGTACGAGCGCAACGGCGAGCGCTACCAGTTCCTGCGCTGGGGCCAGACGGCGTTCAACGACTTCAAGGTCGTCCCGCCGGGCACCGGCATCGTCCACCAGGTGAACATCGAGCACCTGGCGAAGGTCATCTACGACCGCGAGGTGGGCGGTGTGCTCCGCGCCTACCCCGACACGTGCGTCGGCACCGACTCGCACACGACGATGGTCAACGGCCTCGGCGTCCTGGGCTGGGGCGTCGGCGGCATCGAGGCCGAGGCTGCCATGCTCGGCCAGCCCGTTTCCATGCTCATCCCGCGCGTGGTCGGCTTCAAGCTGACCGGCGAGATCCCCGCCGGCGTCACCGCGACCGACGTCGTGCTGACGATCACCGACATGCTGCGCAAGCACGGCGTGGTCGGCAAGTTCGTCGAGTTCTACGGTGAGGGCGTGGCCTCGGTGCCGCTGGCCAACCGCGCCACGATCGGCAACATGAGCCCCGAGTTCGGCTCGACCGCCGCGATCTTCCCGATCGACGACGTCACCCTGGACTACCTCCGCCTGACCGGTCGCGACGAGGACGCCGTGGCGCTCGTCGAGGCGTACGCCAAGGAGCAGTCCCTCTGGCACGACGCCGCCAACGAGCCGAACTTCAGCGAGTACATGGAGCTCGACCTGTCGACGGTCGTCCCCTCGATCGCCGGCCCGAAGCGTCCTCAGGACCGCATCCTGCTGTCCGAGGCCAAGGCGCAGTTCGAGAAGGACATCGTCAACTACGCGACCCCGTCCACGAGCGACGACATCGTCGACCTCGAGTCCAAGCACTCGTTCCCGGCGTCCGACCCCGGCCAGGTGCCCGGTGAGGAGGAGCCGTCGACGCGCCCCGTCCACATCAACAGCGGCGCGCCGGCGTCGGCCTCCAAGCCGATCAAGGTCACGACGCCCGACGGCGAGGCCTACATCCTCGACAACGGCGCGGTGACGCTCGCGGCCATCACGTCGTGCACCAACACGTCGAACCCGTCGGTCATGATCGCGGCCGGCCTCCTCGCCAAGAAGGCGGTCGACAAGGGCCTCAAGCGCAAGCCGTGGGTCAAGACGACGCTCGGCCCGGGCTCGAAGGTCGTCACGGACTACTACGAGAAGTCCGGGCTCGACAAGGCGCTCGAGGGCCTCGACTTCTTCACCGTCGGCTACGGCTGCACGATCTGCATCGGCAACTCGGGTCCGCTCATCGAAGAGGTGTCGGCCGCGATCAACGAGAACGACCTCGCCGTGACGGCCGTCCTCTCGGGCAACCGCAACTTCGAGGGCCGCATCAGCCCCGATGTGAAGATGAACTACCTCGCCTCGCCGCCCCTCGTGGTGGCGTACGCGCTGGCCGGTTCGATGAACTTCGACTTCGAGACCGACGCGCTCGGCAAGGACACCGAGGGCAACGACGTCTTCCTGAAGGACATCTGGCCGTCGCCCGAAGAGGTTCAGCAGATCATCGACACGTCGATCTCGCGTGAGCAGTTCATCAAGCAGTACGCGACGGTGTTCGACGGCGACGAGCGCTGGCAGAACCTGCCGACGCCCGAAGGCCCCGTGTTCGAGTGGGATGCCGACTCGACGTACGTCCGCAAGGCGCCGTACTTCGACGGCATGTCGATGGAGCTGACGCCGGTCGCCGACATCTCGGGCGCCCGTGTGATGGCGACGCTCGGAGACTCGGTCACCACCGACCACATCTCGCCGGCCGGCAACATCAAGGCCGGCACGCCGGCCGCGCAGTACCTCACGGAGCACGGCGTCGCGCAGAAGGACTTCAACTCCTACGGCTCGCGTCGCGGCAACCACGAGGTCATGATCCGCGGCACGTTCGCGAACATCCGCCTGAAGAACGAGCTCGTCGCCGCCGTGAACGACGGCCAGATCGTCGAGGGCGGCTTCACGCGCGACTTCACGCAGGAGGGCGGCCCGCAGTCGTACATCTACGACGCGAGCATGAACTACCAGGCGCAGGGCACGCCGCTCGTCGTGTTCGGCGGCAAGGAGTACGGCTCCGGCTCGTCGCGCGACTGGGCTGCCAAGGGCACGAGCCTGCTGGGCGTCAAGGCCGTCATCACCGAGAGCTTCGAGCGCATCCACCGCTCGAACCTCATCGGCATGGGCGTCGTGCCGCTGCAGTTCCCGGCCGGCGAGAGCTGGAAGTCGCTGGGCCTGGACGGCACCGAGATCGTCTCGATCACGGGCCTGGAGCAGCTCAACGAGGGCGTGACCCCGAAGACGGTCCACGTGACGGCAGAGCCGAGCGAGTTCTCGCCCGAGGGCAAGCAGACCGTCGAGTTCGACGCGGTGGTCCGCATCGACACGCCTGGTGAGGCCGACTACTACCGCAACGGCGGCATCCTGCAGTACGTGCTGCGGTCGCTCGTCTGACAGCGGATTCACGGGGGACCGGGTGCCTCGGCACCCGGTCCTTCGTCATGCCGCGGGTAGACTGACAGGGCCCGTCCGGGCCGGGAAAGGAGCGGGGATGTCGTTGCTGTCGTCCATCACCGGGCCCCGTGACCTCGATGCCCTGAGCATCGATCAGCTGGAGCAACTGGCGGACGAGGTCCGCGGGTTCCTCGTCGAGAACGTGTCTCGCACCGGTGGCCACCTCGGCCCCAATCTGGGCGTCGTCGAGCTGACGATCGCCCTGCACCGGGTGTTCGACTCGCCGAACGACCCCATCGTGTTCGACACGGGACACCAGTCGTACGTCCACAAGCTGCTGACCGGACGCCAGGACTTCACGGGGCTGCGCACGCGCGGCGGCCTCGCCGGCTATCCGCAGCGCTCAGAGAGCCCGCACGACGTCGTCGAGTCCTCGCACGCGTCGAGCTCGCTCAGCTGGGCCGACGGCGTCTCGCGCGCGCTCACCCGCACGGGTCGCAAGGACCGCCACGTCGTGGCCGTCGTCGGCGACGGCGCCCTCACCGGCGGCATGACGTGGGAGGCGCTCAACAACATCTCCGACGACAACGACCGCAACCTCGTGATCGTCGTGAACGACAACGGCCGCTCGTACGCACCGACCATCGGCGGGATGGCCCGCTACCTCAACCGGGTGCGCACCGCCGACTCGTACCGCACGCTCCACCGCAGCTCCGACACGCTGTTCCGCCGGTTCGGACCGGCCGGGCGTGCGATGTACCGCGGCATCCGCGGCGGCACGCACGGGTTCCTCTCGCGCTTCACCAACAACGCCGCGCTGTACTCGAACCTCGACATCAAGTACTTGGGACCGGTCGACGGCCACGATCTGACCGCGCTCCTGGAGACCCTCGAACTCGCCAAGTCCTATGGCGCACCGGTCATCGTGCACGCGATCACCGAGAAGGGCCGCGGCTACGCGCCGGCGCTCGAGGACGAGGCGGACCAGTTCCACGCCGTCGGCAAGATCGATCCCGTCACCGGCGCCGCCCTCGGCAGCTCGGGCGGAACGGCGTGGACGGATGTGTTCGCCGACGAGCTGCTCGCCGTGGGCGAGGATCGCGCCGACGTCATCGCCATGACGGCTGCCATGCTGCGCCCGACGGGGCTCCTGCCGTTCGCCCAGCGCTTCCCCGACCGCGTCTACGACGTCGGCATCGCCGAGCAGCATGCTGTCGCCTCGGCCGCCGGGCTGGCGTTCGGCGGCCTGCACCCCGTCGTCGCCATCTACGCCACGTTCATGAACCGCGCCTTCGACCAGGTGCTGATGGACGTCGCGCTGCACAAGGCCGGCGTCACATTCGTCCTCGATCGTGCCGGCGTGACGGGTCCGGACGGACCGAGCCACCACGGCATCTGGGATCTGGCGATGCTGCAGATCGTGCCGCACATCCGCATCGCGGTCCCGCGCGACGAGACGCGGCTGCGCGAAGAGCTGCGCGAGGCGGTCGCCGTCGACGACGCACCGACCGTCATCCGCTTCCCGAAGGGCGGCGTGAGCGCCGAGATCCCGACGCTGGAACGTCTGCCCGACGGCGTCGACGTCCTCGTCCGCTCCGACACGCCGGACGTGCTGCTGGTCGGCATCGGCCCCATGGCGCACATCGCGGTCGAGGTCGCCGACCGTCTGCGCGCACAGGGCATCGGCGCCACCGTGGTCGACCCCCGGTGGGTCGTGCCCGTGCAGCCGTCGATCGTCGAGCTGGCGGCATCCCATCGCCTCGTCATCACGATCGAGGACGGCATCCGCGTCGGCGGCATCGGCACGCGCGTGCGGCAGGTGCTGCGCGAGGCGGGCGTCGACACCGCCGTCGACGAGCTGGGCGTCCCCGACGAGTTCATCGATCACGCGAGCCGCGAGCAGATCCTGGAGGACGCGGGACTCACGGCATCGAAGATCGCCCATGACGTGGTGGCGCAGGTGCTGGGCACCCGCATCCCCGTCGCGCGGGGCGCGCAGACCACCGAGATCCCCATCATCCCGACGTTCTCGCGCGACGACCGCGGCTAGACCCCGACGGATCCGACGAGGTCGAGCAGCTCCTGGAGCGGCTTGCGCAGCAGAGGCATCCGAGTGAGCGGCAGTGCCAGGCGCAGCAGTCGCAGTCCGCGGTCGAGGAGCGCCCGCGTGCGCTCCTGCCCGACCGACCGGTCGTAGACCCAGAACAGCGCGAGCAGCAGGTGAGCGAGCACGAGCGCCCGGGGGAGTGCCGCGCGGAACTCGTCCGGGAGCGGCGATCCCGCGGCCCCCTCGACCGCCTCGCGGAACAGCTCCTGCGTGATGCCGAGCGCCTCGGCCGAATCGTCCGACAGCGGGTTGATCGGCGACCGGGGCGAGACCGCGGCCGACAGGAACTCCGGGGCGTGCGCGTGGAACGGCGTGAGCTGGTCGAGGCCGGTGCGGTAGACGACCGCGAGCCGGTCGACGAGATCAGTGGATGCCGCCAGCCCCGGTTGCGCGGCGCGCCGATGCTTCTCCTGCACGTCGAGGTACAGCTCCTGCACGAGATGGTTCTTCGTGGCGAAGTGATAGTGGGTGGTGCCCACCGAGACGCCGGCCTCTTCGGCGATGAAGCGGATGGTCGTGGCGTCGTAGCCCCGTTCGCGGAACGAGACCAGGGCGATCTCGCGCAGCTTCGCCCGCGTGCGCTCGCTCTTCGTGAGCGGGGGACTCGCGGCTGCGGCATCCATGCTGAACATGTTCAGAAGCTAACACGGGTGCCGCGTGAAAGCATGGGGGACATGACCTCGGCGAATCTCACCCGCGACGAGACGGCGGCCCGCGCCCGTACCATCCGCCTCGACACCGTCGAGGTCGACCTCGACGTGCGGGACGCCCGCGACCTCGCGGTGCAGACCTTTCCGACCACGGCCACACTGACGTTCGACGCGACGACCGAGACGACGTGGATCGACTTCATCGGCGCCTCCGTCGAGAGCGTGACCGTCAACGGCGCGCCGCGCGACGTCGAGTGGGACGGAGCCCGGATCCGCGTCGACGGACTCCAGGCGCACAACGTCGTGACGGTCCGGGCGCACGGGCGCTACAGCACCTCCGGCGAGGGCCTGCACCGGTTCCGCGACCCGGTCGACGGCGAGGTCTACCTCTACACGCAGTACGAGCCCGCCGACGCCCGCCGGGTGTACCCCGTGTTCGAGCAGCCCGACATGAAGGCCCGGTGGCGCTTCACGGTGAGCGCGCCCGACGGGTGGCAGATCCTTTCGGGCGGCGCCGAGACGGGACGCGACGGCGTCCCGGGCGGCGTGCGCGTCGGGTTCGCCGAGACGCTGCCGCTGTCGAGCTACATCACGGCGGTCGCGGCGGGGCCGTACCACCGCGTGGAGGGCGTCTGGGACGGCGGCGGACGTCCGGTGCCGCTGGGCGTGCTGTGCCGTGCCTCGCTGGCCGCGCACCTCGACGCCGACGAGATCCTCGACATCACTCGGCGCGGGCTGCAGTTCTTCGAGCAGGCGTTCGCCTACCCGTATCCGTGGGGCAAGTACGACCAGATCTTCGTGCCCGAGTACAACCTCGGCGCCATGGAGAACCCCGGACTGGTGACCTTCACCGAGGCCTACGTGTTCCGGGGCGCCTCGACGGCAGCCCAGCACGAGGGGCGCGCCAACACGATCCTGCACGAGATGGCGCACATGTGGTTCGGCGACCTCGTGACGATGCGGTGGTGGGACGACCTGTGGCTGAAGGAGTCGTTCGCCGACTTCATGGGCGCGCACGCCGCCGTCGCCGCAGGCGGGTTCCCTGACGCGTGGGTGACCTTCGCGAGCCGGCGAAAGGGGTGGGCGTACGTGCAGGACCAGCTGCCCACGACGCACCCCATCGTCGCCGACATCCCCGACCTCGAAGCGGCCAAGCTGAACTTCGACGGCATCACCTACGCGAAGGGGGCGTCGGTGCTGAAGCAGCTGGTGGCGTTCGTCGGCGAGGACGCCTTCTTCCGCGGCGCGCGACGCTACTTCGCCGACCACGAATTCGGCAACACGACGCTGCCCGATCTGCTGTCGGCCCTCGAATCCGAGTCCGGTCGCGATCTGGCGGCGTGGAGCCGTGCGTGGCTGCAGACCAGCGGGCTCTCAGAGATCGCCGTCGACCGCGCGGCGGACGGCGAGCTGGTGCTGACACAGACCGATCCGCGCCCGCATCGCCTCACGTGCGGGCTGTTCTCGCTCGTCGACGGTCGTCTCGTTCGGCAGGGCGGCGTCGAGGTCGACGTCTTCGAGGCGCGTACGCCGCTGGCAGGGGAGACGGGGCGTGACGTCGACCTCGTGCTGCCCAACGTCGACGACAGCACCTACGCGAAGGTGCGCCTCGACGCGCGTTCGACGGATGCCGCAGCCGCGCACCTCTCGTCCCTCGACGACCCTGTGGCCCGCGCCGTTGTCTGGGCCTCCCTGTGGAACGCCACGCGCGACGGCGACCTGCCGGTCGGCCGCTTCGTGGACATCGTGGCGCGACACGCGACGCACGAGTCGAACGTCGCGCTGCTCGCCGACGCCCTCGCGCACACCCACCTGGCGATCGGGCACTACGCAGCCGCCGACGCGCGCGGGACGCTCGCGGACGCCTGGCTCCAGACGTGCTGGCGCGCCCTGTGGCAGGCGGCTCCGGGGTCTGACGCGCAGCTCGCGTGGGCCCGCGCCGTCGGTGCAGCCGCGGCGCGCTCGGCGGCGAGAGCCGACGAGATCCACGCGATCCTCGACGGCAGTACGCCCGCTCCCGCCGGCCTCGCGCTGGATCCCGACCTGCGCTGGGCATGGCTCATCGCGCTGGCGGCGACCGGACACGCATCGCCGGAGGACGCCGACGCCGAGCTCGCCGCCGACCCGTCGGCGCAGGGCCATGTCGCATATCGGACGGCGCTGGCCGCCCGCCCCGACGCCGCGGTGCGCGCGGCCGCGTGGCACGCGGCGTGGGAGGACAGCAGCCTCACCAACGACCACCTGGCCGCGACGATCGCCGGCGTGCGCGCCGGGGACAGGCGGGATCTCATCGCGGGCTTCGACGACGACTACTTCGCCCGCATCCGCCCCACGTGGGCGTCGCGGAGCATCGAGATCGCCCGGCGGCTCGTGGTGGGACTGTTCCCCTCGTCCGACTCGCTCGATGACGTGGACGCATGGCTCGCCGGGAACGACGATGCCCCGGCCGCGCTGCACCGTCTGGTGATCGAGCAGCGCGACGGCCTCGCGCGCGATCTCAGGGTCCGTGCCGCCCAGCCCGCCGCGCCCTGACGCACGGGCGCCGAAATGCAGGTGACCCCGGGCGAGCGCCCGGGGTCACCGTGTCACGTGAGCGTCAGCTCGCGATGCCGCGGATGGGCGGGTGGTGGAACGTGTCGCCGAACGCGCGCTGCGACGCCCCCTCGCGGTCGAGATAGGGCGACGCGCCGCCGTCGATGAAAGGCCAGCCGGCACCGAGGATGAGGCACAGGTCGATGTCTTCGACCTCGGGCACCACACCTTCGTCGAGCATGAGCTTGATCTCCTGCGCGAGGCCGTCCTGGACGCCGGCGAGTATCGTCTCGGCCGACGCGGGCGAAGAGCCCACCGCCGGCTTGAGCAGCTTCTCCGCCGCCTTGGTCCAGCCGGTCACGCGGCCGCCCTTGTCCTTCTCGACCACCTCGGGCAGCTCGGCGAGCGCGTGGAAGTTCTCGTTCGCGTAGAAGCGCTCCGGGAAGGCGTGCACCATGGTGTCCTGCACGTGGGCGGCGACCTTCCAGCCGACCAGGTCGATGAGCTGGAACGGGCCCATCGGCAGCCCGAGCGGGGCGAACGCCTTCTCGACGTCGGCGACCGGCGTGCCCTCGTACACGGCGCGCGCCGCCTCGCCCATGACCTTCGCCAGCAGGCGGTTCACGACGAACCCGGGCGCGTCGGCGGTGAGCACCGCGTTCTTGCCGAGGTTCTTCGCGACCACGAACGCCGTCGAGAGGGCGGCGTCGGCGGTGTGCGGCGTCTTCACGATCTCGATGAGCGGCATGACCGCCACCGGGTTGAAGAAGTGGAAGCCGACGAGACGCTCGGGGTGCGCGAGCTTCGCGCCGATCTCCTCCACCGACAGGGACGAGGTGTTGGTCGCGAGGATCGCATCCTCGGCGACGATCTGCTCGATCTCGCCGAACACCTGCTGCTTGACGCCCACCTCTTCGAACACGGCCTCGATGACGAAGTCGCAGTCCGCGTAGAGGCTCTTGTCGGTCGTGCCCGTGACGAGCGCACGGAGCTTGTTGGCGCTGTCGCCGTCGAGACGGCCCTTCGCCTCCAGCTTGCCGATCTCTTCGTGGATGTACGCCACACCCTTGTCGACGCGCGCCTGATCCAGGTCGGTGATGAGCACCGGCACCTGCAGCTTGCGCACGAACAGCAGCGCGAACTGGCTCGCCATGAGGCCGGCGCCGATGATGCCGACCTTCGTCACCTTCTTGGCGAGTTCCTTGTCGGGAGCGCCGACCGGGCGCTTGGCGCGCTTCTGCACCAGGTCGAAGGCGTACATCGACGCCGCGAACTGGTCGCCCGTGACGAGCTCCGCCAGTGCCTCGTCCTCGCGGGCGAACCCCTCCGCCTTCGTGCCGCTCTTCGCCTTGTCGAGCAGCTCGAGCGCCGCATACGGCGACTTCGGGACCGTTCCGATCTTGGACTCGAGCATGCCGCGCGCCATCTTGATGGCGATCGGCCACTTGGTGAGCCGCTCGATCTTGCCGGGCTCGTTCTTGCGCTCGACCTTGATCTTGCCGGTCAGCACGCCGTCGGCCCAGTTCAGAGAGTCCTCGAGGTAGTTCGCCGCCGGGAAGATGGCGTCGACGATGCCGTAGTCGAAGGCCTGCTGGGGCTTGAGCATCCGGTTCTGCTTGAGCGGGTTCGAGATGACCACCTCGAGCGCGTTCTCGATGCCGATGAGGTTCGGGAGCAGGTACGCGCCGCCCCAGCCCGGGATGATGCCGAGGAACACCTCGGGCAGCGCGATCGCCGCGGCCGAGGCATCCACAGTCCGGTACGCGCTGTTGAGCGCGATCTCGAGGCCGCCGCCGAGGGCGAGCCCGTTGACGAAGGCGAACGTCGGCACGCCGAGGTCGCCGAGCTTGCCGAGCACCTTGTGCCCGAGCTGTGCGACGAGGCGGGCGTTGTCTTTCGATCCGACCTTCGTGATGTCGCTCAGGTCGGCGCCGGCGGCCAGGATGTACTGCTTGCCGGTGATGCCGACCGCCTGGATCTCGCCCGCCGCGGCGCGCGCCTTGAGCGCGTCGAGCGTTTCGCCGAGCTGGAACATCGTGGCCGGCCCGAGCGTGTTCGGCCGCGTGTGGTCGCGGCCGTTGTCGAGCGTGATGAGAGCGAGCACCTTGCCGGAGGCGAGGCGGATGTCACGCACGCGGGAGTGCGTGATCACCTCGCCCTCGGTGAGCGCGAGGATCGGCGAGAAGTCGATGTCGTCGTAGTTCGTCATTCCTGCGCTGCCCTTACTTCCGCTTCTTGCCGTCGTAGAACGGGTTCTCCCAGATGACCGAGCCGCCCTGGCCGAGACCCACGCACATCGCGGTGAGGCCGTAGCGGACGTCGGGACGCTCGGCGAACTGCGCCGCGAGCTGGATCATCAGGCGCACGCCCGAGGCGGCGAGCGGGTGACCGAGCGCGATCGCGCCGCCCCACTGGTTCACGCGGGGGTCGTCGTCGGCGATGCCGAAGTGGTCGAGCAGCGAGATCACCTGGATGGCGAAAGCCTCGTTGAGCTCGAACAGGCCGATGTCGTCGATCGTCAGACCCGCCTTCTTGAGGGCCTTCTCGGTCGACGGGATCGGGCCGATGCCCATGATCTCGGGCTGCACGCCCGCGAAGGCGAACGACACGAGCTTCATCTTGGGTCGCAGGCCCAGCTCCTTGACGGCGCCGCCGCCGGCCAGCAGCGACATCGTCGCGCCGTCGGTGAGGGGCGACGACGTGCCGGCGGTGACGCGGCCGTGCGGACGGAACGGCGTCTTGAGCGCGGCGAGGTCCTCCATCGTGGTCTGCGGACGACGGCCCTCGTCCTCGGTGGCCAGACCCCACGAGCCCTCGGCGTCCTTGATCGCGACCGACACCAGGTCGGGCTGGATCTTGCCCGCGTCGTAGGCGGCCTGCGCCTTGTGCTGGCTCAGCATGCCGAAGCGGTCGGAGCGCTCCTTGGTCAGGTGCGGGAATCGGTCGAAGATGCGCTCCGCCGTGACACCCATGTTCAGCGCGCCCGGGTCGACCATGCGCTCCGCGACGAACCGCGGGTTCGGGTCGGCGTTGCCGCCGATCGGGTGGTGCCCCATGTGCTCCACGCCGCCGGCGAGGGCGATGTCGTACATGCCGACGCCGATCGAGCCGGCCATCGTGGTCACGCTCGTCATGGCACCGGCGCACATGCGGTCGATCGCGAAGCCCGGAACCGTCTGGGGCAGCCCGGCGAGGATCGCGACGCTGCGGCCGAGGGTGAGCCCCTGGTCGCCGGTCTGCGATGTCGCGGCGATCGCGACGTCGTCGATGCGGTCCTTGGGAACGTTCGGGTTGCGCTCCATGAGCCCGATCGTCGCCTTGACGGCGAGGTCGTCCGCTCGGGTGTTCCAGTACATGCCCTTCTCGCCGGCGCGCCCGAACGGGGTGCGCATTCCATCGACGAAGAAGACGTCCGAGATCTCGGCCACTCTGCCTCCAAAAATAGGGATGACGCCAGCCTAGGAGGGGCTGCGGAGCGGCCGGAATCGGGTGGCGGAAACCTACGAAGCCGCCTCCGACGCCCTCGAGGCCTCTTGCACGGAACCCACAAAGGCATCGGCGATCACCTGTGCGGTCTGCTCAATCTGCCACCGTCGCGCACCGAGCTCGGCGAGAGCGTCGCCGATGGATGCCGCCGACAGCGGCTGGGGCGGCGCCCAGGCCACGCGCCGCAGCAGCTCGGGGGTGAGCAGGTTCTCAGTCGGCATGCGCAGCTCTTCGGCGCGCTTCTCGACGAGCGGCCGCGCCGCCTTCAGACGCGCGTCGGCCTCGGGGTTGCGGTCGATCCACGCACGAGGCGGAGGAAGCGTGTCACCGCCGCTTGCGCGCTCCAGCGGGAGCTGCGTGACGGCGCGGCCCGCTTCGATCGCCGCCCACCACCGGTCCAGCTGGGTGCGACTGGCGCGACCCGTGAAGTCCTTGACGGCGGCCAATGCGCTCTTGGACTTGGGGTCGGCGAGCACCGCCGCGACGAGCGCGCGATCAGGGACCAGCCGACCGGGTGCGACGTCCTCTTCGCGGGCGTACTCCTCGCGCGCCGTCCACAGCTCGCGCGCGATCGCGAGCGCCTTGCGGCCGCGCACGGTGTGCAGGCCGCTCAGGCGCCGCCAGGGCTCTTCGCGCGGCGGTTTGGGCTCGCGCTCGAGCACCGCCTGGAACTCCTGCACCGCGAACTCCGTCTTGCCCTGCTCGTCGAGCTCGATCGCGAGCTTGTCGCGCACGTCGACCAGGTGCTCGACATCAAGCGCCGCGTACTCCAGCCACGACTGGGGGAGCGGACGCGTCGACCAGTCCGACGCGGAGTGCGCCTTGGCGAGCGTGATGCCCAGCGTGTCCTCCACGACGGCGCCGAGCCCGACGCGCTCGTGGCCGAGCAGGCGTGCCGCGAGCTCGGTGTCGAAGATCCGCGGCGGCTCGAGACCGAGCTGGCGCAGCGAAGGCAGATCCTGGCTCGCGGCGTGCAGCACCCACTCCTCGCCGCCGATGGCGTCCTCCAGCGGTCGGAAGTCGCCGATCGGCGGCGGGTCGAAGAGGAAGACGCCCGCCCCGCGGCGGTACACCTGCACGAGATAGGCGCGCTGCGAATAGCGGAAGCCCGAGGCCCGCTCGACGTCCACCGCGACCGGGCCGGTCCCGTCCGCGAGACGTCGCGCGGCCTCGGCGGCGCCCTCTGCGTCATCGATGACGTCGTAGTCAGCCACGCGGCGACCTGCGCGAATCGAGCATCGCGATCCCTTCTGAGCCCGGCGGAAGACCCGCCAGCATGCACACCAACTCCGCCCATGCTTCCACGTGCGGGGCGATCTCGCCCTCCGGCGACCACGACGCCCGCAGCTCGATCTGTGCGCCGTCGCCTTCTGCGGCCAGGGACCCGAACCCCTTCGACAGCGTCTTGGTCGCCGTGCCCGAGGCCGAGTGGAACCCAGCCCGCCGCGACTCGAGGGCGTCGGTCAGCCAGGTCCAGGCGACGTCGGCGAGCAGCGGATCGACGCCGATCTCGGGCTCGAGCGGTGCCTGCGCGAAGCATACGATCCGCCACGCCCCGTTCCAGGGGGCGGGCTCGTCCCGGTCGTGCAGCAGCACGAGGCGTCCGGTGCCGTACGGGGAGTCGCCTTCACCGGCCCCCGAGCGCACGTCGCCGGCGATAGCAAGCGCGTCCGGGGCGAGCCCCTGGGGCGCGGCGATCTCGCGGACCGTCAGGTCGTCGCGGAACACGATGGCGCGCACCGCGGCGGCCGCCTGCTCGAACGAGCCAGGTGCCGCGGGGGGACGCTGCTCAACCACGCGGACAGACTAGAGTGATGCCTCGATGGTCGTCTCCAGGCGCGCCGCGAGAGGCGGCGCAACACCCACTCGCAGCCGGCTGAGGGACTCGCAGCCCGAGCGCGGGCCCCGCGCACCTGCGTACGTCGCCGGCGTCCGAGCGGCGCTTGCGGTGCTGAGCCTCGGTCTGGCCGCCGCCCTCGGCGCGCTGGCCGCCGGCTCGGTCGTCATGGCCCGCAAGGTCGTCACGCCCGCGCGGCGGCAGCCCGACACCCGCATCCTCGCACTCGACACCGCGGCGCAGACGATCACCCTCTCGCGCACCCCCGATACCGAGCTGCCCGGCCGCTACGGCCTCTTCACGACTGGGACCGCGGACTACGTGAAGCTCGGGTCGGTGCTGTCGGAGGATGCGACGAGCGTCAAGCGCAAGCTGCTCACCCACGTGGGGCCCGACGCGCGACTGGCGCCGGAGGCCGCGTTCAGCGGCTGGTACTTCGATCGCCCCGAGCAGCTGCACCTGCCGTTCACCCCGGAGCTGATCGGCTCGACCGTCGGCCCGTGCCCGGCCTGGCTCTTCCCGGCGGGCGACGGCGGGACCTGGGTCATCCAGGTGCACGGCCGCGGCACGACGCGGGCCGAGTGCCTGCGCGCCGTGCCCGTGTTCCACAGCCTCGGCATCACGTCCCTCGTCGTCTCGTACCGCAACGACGGCGAGGCGCCGCGCAGCCGCACCGGAACCTATGCGCTGGGCGACACCGAGTGGCGCGACGTGGACGCCGCCGTCGGCTTCGCGCGCCGCCGCGGCGCCCGGCGGATCATCGTGATGGGCTGGTCGATGGGCGGCGCGATCGCGCTGCAGCTGTCGCTCAACTCCGCCCACGGCGACGTGATCGCAGGGCTCATCCTCGAGTCGCCCGTCGTCGACTGGCGCGTCGTCCTGGAGTTCCAGGCGCGGGCCGAGCGGGTCCCCGGGGCCGTCAGCCGGTTCGCGATCGGCGCGCTGCAGTCGGAGTGGGCGGCGCCGCTGGCCCGCACCGGCGGGCCGATCGATCTCGACCGGCTGGATGTGGTGTCGCGGGCGGCCGAGCTGCGGCATCCCATCCTCATCCTCCACAGCGACGACGACGGGTTCGTCCCGTCGGACGCGTCGCACGGGCTCGCCGCGGCGCGGCCGGACCTCGTCGAGCTGCAGGTCTTCGAGGTCGCCCGCCACACGAAGCTGTGGAACTACGACCAGGAGCGCTGGTCGGACGCCATCCGGACGTGGCTGGAGCGCCGCGGCCTCACCGGCGAGTAGGGGGCACCCGGCTCAGATCGCGGACTTCGCGCGCACCTGACGCTGCGCGCGAAGGAGCATGCCCGTCATGCCCGAGATCCGCAGCGGCGAGACGACGCGCGTGAGCCCGAGGGTCTGCGGGTAGTCGCCCGGGACGGCGAGGACCTCATCCGCCGTCAGCCCAGTGAGCCCCTGCGCGAGGATGCTCGCGAATCCTCGCGTCGTCGGAGCCTCTGCGGGAGCGGTCGCGTGCATGGCGACGGTGCCCTCGTCGTCGACGTCCACGATGATGTACACCGGCGACTGGCACTCGACCACGCGCTCGGCGAGCTCCGGATGCCCCTCGTATTCCGCGGGCAGCGCCGGCAGCTCGTAGGAGTACTCCAGCAGAAGCTGGAGCCGGTCGGGCTCCGGGAGCTCTAGGAACTCCTCACGGATCTCGGCGAGGCGTTCGGGAAGTGCATCGGTCATCGCGACCAGTCTCCCACGCGGGATGCCGGCTTCAGCGCCCCGGGACGACGCCGGGCTCGGACCCGGTGACGATGGGCGCGCGCACGGCACTGCCCCACTCCGTCCACGAGCCGTCGTAGTTGCGCACGTCCTCGAAGCCGAGCAGGTGCTTCAGCACGAACCACGTGTGGCTCGACCGCTCGCCGATGCGGCAGTAGGCGACGATCGCGTCGCCGTCGGCGAGCCCGGCATCGCCGCGGTAGATGGCGTCGAGCTCCGCACGCGTCTTGAACCCGCCGTCCTCGGCCACGGCCCGTGCCCACGGCACGCTCTGCGCCGTGGGAATGTGCCCGCCGCGCAGCGCGCCCTCCTCGGGATACGCGGGAGCAGACGTGCGGGAGCCGTCGTACTCCTCCGGCGAGCGCACGTCGATGAGCGGTCCGGCACCCAGGTGCGCCAGGACGTCGTCCTTGTAGGCGCGCAGCAGCGAGTCGTCGCGCGCGACGACCGGGTAGTCCGTGGGCGCCGGGTCCGAGGCATCCGTCGTGATCGGCCGGCCCTCGGCGATCCACTTGTCGCGGCCGCCGTCGAGCAGGCGCACGTCCTCGTGCCCGAAGAGCGAGAACACCCACAGCGCGTAGGCGGCCCACCAGTTGTTCTTGTCGCCGTAGATGACGATGGTGTCGTCGCGCGAGATGCCCTTGCGGCTCAGCAGCGCCGCGAAGCCCTCGCCGTCGACGTAGTCGCGGACGACGGGGTCGTTGAGCTCGGTGTGCCAGTCCACCTTGACGGCACCGGGGATGTGTCCGGTCTCGTAGAGCAGGACGTCCTCGTCGGACTCCACGACGACGAGCCCCGGCTCGCCCAGTCGCGCCTGCAGCCAGTCTCCGCTGACGAGCCGGCCGGGCTCTGCGTACTCTGCGAACTTCTCGGACGACGTGTCGATCTCGACGGGCATGGCTTCTCCTGCGGATTCGGAGGACGGGCTGACGGTTAGGGTTGAACCGTCGACTCCGACCCTAGATTCCCACGTGCCCGCGCGGCCGCGCAGCGTAAGACGCCGTCACAGGCCGCGTGAGACCGCGACAGAGGACCCGCATGACCGTCTCCGCCACCCGCACCGGCATCGTCCACCTCACGGAGCGCACACCGCAGCTCACCGGAGCCGAGATGGTGGCTGCCCTCGTTCCGCCGCCCCAGTTCGCCGACGCGACCTTCGCGACGTACCGTGCCGATCCGGCCTACGCGTCGCAGCAGGAGGCCAAGGACCTCCTCATCGCGTTCACCGGCGGGGGAGCACCGGCCAAGGGAGGGCTCTTCCGCCGCGCCAAGCGCCCCGAGATCAAGCCGGGCGTGTATCTGGACGGCGGGTTCGGCGTCGGGAAGACCCACCTCCTGGCGTCCGTGTACCACGCGATGCCCGCACGCCGGAAGTACTTCGGGTCGTTCATCGAGTACACCGCCCTGGTCGGGGCGCTCGGCTACCAGAACACCGTCGAGCTGTTCCGCGGCTCCGATCTGCTGTGCATCGACGAGTTCGAGCTCGACGATCCCGGCGACACGATGGTGATGACCCGGCTGCTCGGTGAGCTCGTCGCCTCGGGCACGCGCCTGGCCGCGACCTCCAACACGCCGCCGAACGCCCTGGGCGAGGGGCGCTTCGCCGCCCAGGACTTCCTGCGCGAGATCCATGCCATGGCGTCGAGCTTCCAGACCGTGCGCATCGACGGCACCGACTACCGGCACCGCGCGGTCGACGGCCATGCGGCGGTGCTGTCGGCTCCCGCGTACGAGGCGGCGGTGGCGGATGCCGCCACCACGGGTCTCGTGTCGGACGACGGCTTCGACGGGCTCGTCGCGCATCTGGCGCACGTGCACCCCTCGCGCTACATCCGGCTCATCGACGGCCTCGCCGTGGTCGGCCTGCGCGACGTGCAGCCGTTCACCGACCAGTCCGCCGCCCTGCGGTTCGTCGCGTTCATCGACCGCGTGTACGACGCGCAGCTGCCGATCCGGGCGACCGGCACCTCGCTCGACCTCGTCTTCCCCGAAGAGATGCTCGCCGGCGGATACCGCAAGAAGTATCTGCGCGCGATCTCGCGTCTCGTGGCATCCACTCTCGCCTGAGTCCGCCGCGCCGGACCCCAGCCGGTTCCTTCTCGATTCACGGCCGCCCTTCGGCGCGCCGAAACACGATGTTTACGCGGAGAGCCCCCGTGTAACCGACGGGAAACACGGGATGGCCCGCTGCGGAAACGGCGCCTCGCGACACTGAGGGGACCCGACGCTATCCTGCGTCCCCCGCAGAGAGGTTCTCCACCGAGATGGATCAAGGCAACACCGCATTCATGCTCATAGCGGCTGCGCTCGTCCTGTTGATGACGCCCGGTCTCGCATTCTTCTACGGCGGCCTGGTCAAGGCCAAGAGCGTCATCAGCATGATGATGCTCAGCTTCGGCGCCCTCGGCCTCATCGGCGTGCTGTGGGTCGTCTACGGCTACGCGATCGCGTTCCCGGGCTCCGAGGGCCTCGTGCCGCCGTGGTCGATCGACTGGTCGGCCATCGGCCTCACCAGCCTGCTGGAGGTGCCGGAGGGCGCCGCCTACCCGCCGCTGGCCTTCGTGGCCTTCCAGGCGACGTTCGCGATCCTCACGGTGGCGCTCGTGTCGGGTGCGATCGCCGACCGCGCCAAGTTCGGCTCGTGGATGATCTTCGCCGCGATCTGGGCGACGATCGTCTACTTCCCGGTCGCCAGCTGGGTCTTCAACTTCGGCCTCGCCGAGGACGGCAGCTTCGCCTACGGCGGCTGGATCACGTACGGCATGCAGGAGTGGTTCGGCGTCGGTGCGATCGACTTCGCCGGCGGCACGGCAGTCCACATCAACGCCGGTGCGGCCGCCCTCGCGCTCGCGCTGGTCCTCGGCAAGCGCCTCGGCTTCCAGAAGGGCGTGCACGTCCCGCACAACCCGCCGTTCGTGCTGCTGGGCGCCGGCCTCCTGTGGTTCGGCTGGTTCGGCTTCAACGCGGGCTCCGAGCTCGCCGCCGACGGCACGGCCGCACTGGCGTTCGTGAACACGATCGCCGCTCCGGCCGCCGCGCTGCTGGCCTGGCTCATCGTCGAGAAGATCAAGGACGGCAAGCCGACGTCGGTCGGTGCCGCGTCGGGCGCCGTCGCGGGCCTGGTCGCGATCACCCCGGCGTGCGCGTCGCTCACGCCGTTCTGGGCGATCATCCTCGGCCTCGTCGCGGGCGCCGTGTGCGCCCTGGCCATCGAGCTCAAGTACAAGTGGGGCTTCGACGACTCGCTCGACGTCGTGGGCATCCACCTGGTCGGCGGCCTTCTCGGCACGCTCTACCTGGGATTCTTCGCGAACAGCACGGGCCTCATCTACAGCGGCAACCTGACGCAGCTGCTGGTGCAGGCGATCGCCGCCGTCTCGGTGCTCGTGTACTCGTTCGTGCTCGCCTACGCCATCGGCTGGGTGATCCAGAAGACGATCGGGTTCCGCGTGAAGAACGAGGACGAGGTCGCCGGCATCGACACGGTCGTGCACGGCGAAGAGGGCTACGTCCTCGAGGGCGCTCGCGCCTGATCCGTCCATCCTGACCCCGAAGGGGCGTCGCGGTTCCCCCCGCTGCGACGCCCCTTCGGCGTTCCCGTGGCGAGGGATGCCGCACACGGCCGTTATCGTGATCCCGTGGCCCGCGGCATCCTCTCATCCCTTTTGAACGCCTTCCTTCCCTCCCGCCGGCCGTCGACGTCCACGGCGCCTGGGCCGGCGGCAGGAGCGTCCGGGCCCGGCCGCTACGGCGCGAGCGCGACGCGCGAGATCGCACCGCCCCGCAAGGGCGAGCTGCGCATCACGTACGCTCCGGTGCGGGACTCGGATCCCGACGCCGGCGAGATCGTCTGGACGTGGGTGCCGTACGCCGAGAACGACGGTCGCGGCAAGGACCGCCCCGTCCTGGTGATCGGCAGGCGAGACGCCGACACCGTGTACGCCGTCAAGCTCACGAGCAAGGCGCATGACGGTCGCCGCGACTTCCTGCCGATCGGATCCGGCGCGTGGGATCCGCAGGGCCGGCCGTCGTGGGTCGACATCGACCAGTTCTACCTCGTGCACCACGACGGCATGCGTCGCGAGGCCGCGGCGCTCGACGCAGAACGGTTCGTCCGCGTCGCCGCCGAGCTGCACCGCCGCTACGGCTGGGTGGTCGGCGAGCCGCGCTAGGCTGAGCGCGCCCAGCCCACCGACGGAAGGCGCCCGCGTGTCCGAGACCCTGCGAGCCCTCCTCGCCCGTCATGTCGCTGCCGGGACGATCCCCGGTGCCGTGGGCGTCTACGGCGACGACGAGCCCGTCGCGGTGGGACTCGACGCGCCGGACGGCGATGAGCTGCCGCCGGATGCCGTCTTCCGAATCCAGTCGATGACGAAGCCGGTGACCGCCGTGGCGACGCTGCGGCTCGTGCAGGACGGCGTGCTCGCACTGGACGATCCGATCTCGACGTGGCTTCCCGAGCTGAGCTCGCCACACGTCCTTGCGCATCCGGACGCCCCGCTCGAGCACGCCCGTCCGGCGCGCCGGCCCATCACGGTGCGCCACCTGCTCACGAACACGTCGGGGTACGGCATGATGACGACGGATTCGCCGCTGCGTACGGCGATGGTCCATGCCGGCATCCACGCCGGCCCCGAACCGGTGCCGCTGAGCGCGCAGGACTGGCTCGACGCATTGGCGGCGCTGCCTCTCGCGTTCGAACCGGGGGAGGGATGGCGCTACCACCACTCCTTCGGAATCCTCGGCATCCTGCTGGCCAGGGTGGGCGCCGGCTCCACGGAGGACGTGCTGCGGACGACCGTGTTCGATCCTGCGGGCATGCTCGACACCGGGTTCACCGTGCGGCCAGGTCAGGAGCACCGCCTCGTCGCCGCGTTCCGGCGCACGACGGACGGGTTCGTGCAGACCGAGCCCGCCGGAGCCGGCTTCTTCGTCGCGCCGCCGTTCGACGTCAGCCACTCCGAGCTCGTGTCGACGGTGCCCGACTTCCGTTCGTTCCTGCGCGCGCTGGGAAGCGGCAGCCTGGTCGACCGTGCGCTCGTGGACGAGCTGCGGCGCGATCAGGTGCCAGCCGCCGCCAAGACGCCCGACAGCTTCTTCCCCGGGTTCTGGGACGGCACGGGATGGGGGTTCGGCGTCTCGGTGGCGACGGACGGCCCGCGTCGCGGCCGGTTCGGGTGGTCGGGCGGACTGGGCACCGACTTCTTCGTCGACCCCGACGGCAGTGCGTGCGTCGTGATGGCGCAGGTCGAGCTCGACGACCAGGTGTTCGGCATGATCGGCGAGCTGCAGTCGGTCGGCGGTTCGTGACGCCGATACGCGAAAACCCCCGGCGAACCGGGGGTCTCGTTGTGGTGGGCGATACCAGACTCGAACTGATGACCTCTTCCGTGTGAATGCCTCTGGACTGGTGTAGCGTCGTGTAGCGCCGTGACGTGCGACGTTCAAAACACCTGGTGCGGCGGCTTATCCAGTGAAGTGCGGTGTAGCGGTGTGGGGTGCGGTGAAGCCGGATCATGCCCCACGTTTGCCCCACGCCGGCGGCCGCGACGTATCCTCGGGATCGTGATCGACGATGGTGCACAGCTGCGATGCCCCCGCGATGGAATCGTCATGCGCGACATCGACGGCGGTTGGGAGTGCCCGTCGTGCGGGCACGTGATCGCGCCCGTCGTGAAGATCTCGATGCCGCCTGCGTTCCGCGGGCCAACGCTGCACGACGGCCCTCCCTACGACGAGGGTGACGGCGAGTAACCTGGTTGATCTCGGCCGGAGGAAGTGGGGTTCTCCTCGTGGCCGACTGGCATCCGATCATGGCCGCTGTCGAAGGCCCGACCGGCGTGTGGCGGATGGTCGACCCGGCAGGGCTCGAGTACGGGCTCGTGGAGCTGCGTCGCGTGGCCGGCGGCGCCGAGGTGCGCTACAAGGCGGCGTTCGATGGCGAGCTGCTCGGCTGGTCGACGACGCTGCGGGAAGCGTGCGCGCGGGTGCACTACGCATTCATAGCGGCACACGGCCCTGGTGGCGCGCCAAAGGCCGACTGGGGTGAGCTCACAGGAAACGGTCGTCGCCGCTTGTGATCCGGTAGCGTGAGCGCACTGGCGCGGCATTGGGGTCCGCGCCCCGAGCTCACAGGAGTGCTCCACCATGGCCGAAACCGCCGCCATCCTCGCCTGGACGCTGCAGCAGGAGATCCCGACGCCCGCCGACGTCAACGAACTGCTCGTCGAGGGCGAGTCCGCCGTCGCGTCGTTCAAGACCTTCCGCGACTCGGCCACGTTCACGACGAAGCGACTCATCGTTCGCGACGCGCAGGGCATCACCGGCAAGAAGATCGAGATCTACTCCCTGCCATACAGCTCGATCGAGATGTGGTCGACGGAGAACGCTGGCGGGCTGCTCGATCGCGACGCCGAGGTCGAGCTCTGGACCAAGGCTGGCCACATCAAGGTCAAGCTCACGAAGGGTGCCGACATCCGCCGCATCGACAGCCTTCTCGGCTGGGCGGTCCTCAACAACCACTGACCGCTGCGCGCCCCGTAGACACGACGAATCGGCCCCGCCTGCACACGGAGTGCAGGCGGGGCCGATTCGTTCGCGTACGGGGCGCTCAGGCGGGCGGGGATAGCTTCGCTTCGAGCTTGCTGGCCGAGTCCTTGGTGACCAGTGCATACGACGAGGTCGCGACGACGAGCACCAGGAGTACGAGCGCCGGCCACGCCGGGATCGTGTCTCCGGTGAGCAGGTAGTAGAACGCGAGCACGATCGCCGTGAGCAGGAGCGACACGACGACCGCGACCAGCTTGCGCTGCCACGCCTTCTTGACGAACGGGAGCGCACCGTTGAGTGCGCCGATCGCGTACGGCGAGAAGAACGCCAGCAGCACGAGCACGCCGGCCGGCGCGGTGGGAATTTCGAGATTCACGGATTCTCCTTGAGTTGCTTCTCGATGCGGCGGACCCAGCCGCGGAGTTCTTCGAACTGATCGGACGCCGCACGACGATCGTCGGCCGCGGCCTTCCGGTCGTCCCGGTTCTCCGCTCGCAGGCCGCCGATGTCGCGACGCATGTCGCCCTGTTCGATGACGAGGGTCTTGACCATCGCCTCGACGCGGTTCATCTGGTCCTTCGTGGATGACCCTGAGTTGGGGCGCAGCTCGTGGTCTGCCGTGCGGGTGCGTTGCAGGATCACGACGAGCACGGTCGCGGTGGGTGTGGTGATCGCGCCGATGGCTGCCGCCGTCGGCGCGTCGATGCGAGTGGCCGCCATGACCCAGACAGTCGCGAGGATGCAGGCCGTAGCCGTGACGGCCGGCCACACCCACCGCGGTACCCGGGATTGACGAGCCGTCACTGGGCGAGCCGTTCCCGTTCGCGACGGTCCTGTTCGTCGGCGGCCGCGACGGCGAGGCGCTCGACGTCCTCCGCGGAGAGCCGGTCCAGCGAACCGATGAGCAGCGGCGCAAGCTGCGTCGCGAGGGCCGCCTCGTCGACGTCTACGGAGGTGGCGCCGACCTGTGCTGCGATGGATGCGAGGTAGCCGCGCGCCTCCCAGAAGACGCCGGGGATCCAGTTGCCGTTCTGGTCCTGCGCCTGGATGCCGTGCTTCCAGACTTCGATGGCCAGTTGGGCGGGGTCGACCCCGACGGCCGCGCGGACGTCGGTCGCCGAGAACCGGATCCGCCCGGACAGGCGGCTGTTGTTGACCGGATCGGCGGCGGAACCGCCGACCATCTCACGGAGGCCGTACCGGTTCACCTGGCCTTCGATGAGATCGCCCGACCAGGTCGTGATGCGCACGGGCACGGGCAGCGGCTGTCCCTTGTCGCGCCACCAGACGTACGAGTTGTACTCGTCGGTCGACAGCGGCCGGAGCGGGCCCTCCGCGTCCTGGACGTACGACACGCCCTTCTGGATGAGGCCCTGAGCGCCGTCGCTGGTTGCCACGAAGATCTGCATGGCGTCGTCTCCCTTGGGTTCGGGTGTGAGTTCGGTGAGGCGGTACACGCCGTCGGCGCCGCGGGTGAGCGTCACGCCGTACTGCGCCTCGAGTTCGGCGAGCGCCTGGTACGGGCGGCGGTCGATGATGTGCCAGGGCTCGTCGATCCCGGCGATGGCGCGGGTGATCAGCCCCACCTCGAGGCCGTACCGCTCGCAGATGCCCTTGAACGTCGCCCACGGGATGCGCCAGTAGTCGCCGATGTCGAACGCCATGGCGTCGACCCGCACCCAGTTGGTGAACGGGTAGGCCATGTTGCCGCCGTGGCTCGACGACCCCGCGGAGGCTGCAGCGAGGCAGTTGCCGGCGGCGCACGCGTTGGTGCGGCCGATGACCTGTTCGTCGTAGTCGCGGTAGGCGTTCATGCCCGGCGAGATGTGCAGCGTGACGCCCGTCTCGCGTTGCACATCGCGGCGCACGAGGTACCACCGCAGCGCGGAAGCGGGGGTGGAGACGTGGCGGCCGCGACCGGTGGTGCCGGAATCCAGCTGCACCAGCGCCGCTTCGGGGACGCGTCCGTTGCTATAGGAGTACGGCACGGAACCCGCCCCTCCCGTCGGGCTCGATCATCGACTCGGGCACGTTGGCGATGACGCCCTCGCACGAGACGACGACCCACGTCGGCTGACCGTGGCGGAGGACGTACGCCGAGGGCGACCGGTCGTCGCTCGCGTCGAGATCGCGGAGAGCATCGGCTGCCTCGGCAGTCAGCTCGACCGGCGCCGGCGGGTTGAGAGATTCGATCGTCATCGTCGGCATCCCCTTCTCTGGTTCAGACCGGGAACGCGAAGGAGAGGTCCATGGCGACGGACCCCGCTGCGCCAGCGATCACCAGCCCTGCCGTTGTGACGTGCACATTGACGCCCTTGGTCTGAGCTGAGGGACGCGAACCGACGGGCAGCGTCATGAGCGTCTCGCCAGCGGTGATCGTCGCCTTTGCTGCGGCGCCTGTGCCGAACACAATCCGACTACGACGCTGGATCCTCACGCCCGTCCACCCGGACGCGACGTAATCGGACCAGCCCGCCGCGTACGACGGAGCGGTGGGACCGTAGTCCTGGATCCAGGCAGTGCCGTCCCACCAGCCATCGAAGCCGTTGCTGATGCACTGGTCCCCCGCGACGAGGTACGCACTGTTCGAGGTGGTCCACGCGTCACGGGCGGCGTCGTTGGCGAACTGCAGGGTTCCGGAGAACGGCAGCCACACGGTGCCGTTGTACGTGTACTCGATGCGGTGCAGGCCGCGTGCATCGGCGCGCGCGACGAACACCGGGTAGACGCCGATGGCGGCCGCGACCTGGTTGGCCTCGACCGAATTCGCAACCGGGATGACGTCGTTGATCGACAGGATGGCGGCAGCGATCGCGGCACGAGACGGAACCTCGCCGGGCGCCAGGGTTGTGTGCTTCTTGACGTCGGTCGACATCGGCTTCTCCTAGACGTTCTTCGTGTAGCGGACTTGCAGGACGAACGACCCAGGCGTGCCCGTGCCGCCGAACCCGCCATAGGCGCCACCGACAGCAATGAGCCCCTTGGCTGCACCGGTGCGGAACGCGTTCCGCATGTTCGCGGTGAACGCGAGACCTCCCCATGCGCCGGGCGCAATGGTGCCCGTTGCTGCGGTCTCGCCGGACCCGGACGGGGCGCCGCCGGGCTTCGAGGCGTGCGCGGATCCCTGCACGGCGAGCGCTGCGGACAGGCCGTTCGTGTCGGTCTTTTTCGCGGCCATCGTGATCTCGTCGATCGAGACAGCGCCGAGGTTTACGAGCTGGTCGCCGTAGGTGGCGAGCCCGATCAGCAACCCGGAGTTGAAGCCGCTGCCCTGGTAGATGTCGCTGCGGCCGCCATAGCGCGTGGTGTTCCAGGAGTCCCAGCCGTAGCCGGTTCGGTACGTGCCCGACCACTGCGGGGTGATGGTGGCGGTCGCCGAGACCGTCCCCCCGCCGCCTGGTGCCGCGCCGCCGCCGCCGCCCGGTGCGGTGGTGGTCGACGGGCCGAGCGCGATGACGGGCGCGCCCCAATCGTCGAGCATGACCCAGGCGGACTGCCCGACGCTATACGTGCCGAGCGGTGCTGGGATCGTGGCGCTGACTCCCGCGACGGTGACCGTGACGGTGCCGGATCCGGTGGCCGTGACCGCGCCGAGCTCCGCCGGCTTGCGGGGAAAAACTGCGCCGAGCACGAGAACCGGACGCGCGCTGGTCGGGTCCAACTGCACGCGAGCCAGTGAGCTCACCGAGTAGCGGGCGGCGATCGCCGGCAGCCACACGTCTCCGCCTCGGACCGCGACCCGTACACGCGCCTTCGCCGGATCCACTTCCAGGACGGGTGCCGTGATCGTGAGCGCAGTGTCGTCCTCCTGGCCCGGGCCCTGAGCTGTAGCCCGGGCCAGGAGGCCCGAGATGTTGAGGATGCTCGTGTCGTTCACGTGAGCCCCACATCCACCCGCATCGCACCGTCGCCGGCAGTCAGCGGCATGTCGTACGCAGTGACGTAGCCCCACAGCTGGTCGCCCTCGCGGAGCAGTTCGACAGGGTCGTCGAGTTCGAGCCGTGGATCCGGCGCGATCTGCGCCGGCACGATCTGCGCCGGGCGGGATGACGCATCGAGGTCGGCCTTCGCCGCGGCGGTCGCCTCCGCCAGATTCGTGACGGCTCCCGAGGACCACTTCTTGGTGACGATGCCGTAGTCCCCGTTGACCGACATCGGACCCGACGTGATCGCGGAGATCCCCACGACGTCGGCGGTGTCCGAGCCCTGCGTGGTGACGGCCACCAGGTTGGGCGCGCCCGCGCGCGAATCGGCGCGCGGCGCAGAGATTAGTGTGCCTCGCGCCCCATCCGTGAGCGTGATCACCGGAGCCGGGACGGCCGGCAGCGGGGCGCGGAAACGCGCCTGCCCCCACGGGTCGATGCGCAGCAGTGCCGGCCAGGCGGCGGCGAGCTCGCGCCACGCATCCAGTCGTGACTCCGACCAAGCGAACGCCTGCGGCAGCGCGCGATCGATGAGGCCAGCCTCGAAACTCACACCCATGCCCGCCGGGGCCAGGCGCCTCGCCTCCGAGATGAACGTCGCGGTGCTTGACGGAGATGTCGGCGCGGTGAGCTTGTCGTCGCGCGGCCGCGCGAGCAACGACTCACCCTTCACTGAGATCAGGCCGGCGTCGTCGTCATCCCAGTCCTTGACCTGGTAACGGCCTACCCGCGTCTCCCACGCGGTGCCGGTGATCACGGAGACGACCACGACGGTCACGTCCAGCACCTGCCCGTACCTGGCCAGCGGGTGCAGGGTGTCCGTTCCCGGACGCCAATCGGCGACGTCTTCGCCCTCAGCGGCAGCTGCGAACCGCGGGACCGTGAGCGAGACCTCCTCGATGACCTCCTGGTCGACCTTGCCTGTTGCTCGGCCGGAGATGATCGGTACCGTGCTGGCGAGCAGGCGGCCGCCGAGCCACGACGTCACGCGGGAGTACCAGAAGCATGCGCCGGCGATCACCTCGTCGGGGGCACCATCACGCATGCGCTCTCCTTCAGCCGGGGCGGGTGACCGCCAGCACTGTCGATATGGCCGCTTCGAGGACGTCGCGCGCGACGCCGGCCGTGAGCGTTTCGAGCCCGATCGCTGCGAGCTGCGTCTGGACCTCGGCTGCGACAGCGTCTGTCTCTTCGGAGGTCAGGCCGCGCCACATACAGGCGGCCGCGATGGTCAGTGCGATCACTCGCGCTCCCTCAGATCAGCGTCCAATCGGCCGCGTCGAACTCATCCCACGTGTCGAAGAGCTCGTCAAAGGTCCCGTTCGGGACGGTCGCGCCACGAGAGATGGTGGGCGCCGAGTACTCGAGCAGGTTCCCGGCGACGACTCCGGTCGCCGCCATGCGGGCACCCAACGCCAGCCCGGTCATTCCAGCAGGGGCGGTCGCGGTGACCGACACCATCTGCCATGCACCCGTGAGCGTGGCCGCGGCGCCGGTCACGACAGTTCCGCCCGACCACTTGATCCCCGCCGACGCAGACCGGCCCGCGGTGCCCTTCACCCGGCAGGTGAGGGTGATCACGTCGCCCGGCGCAACGGGTCCGCCGAGGCTGGCCGCGGCCGCGGTGAACGCGGACTCGAAGATGTCCACGGCGGTCGCGGCGGCCGTCGCGGACGCCCGAGCGTAGTTCGGCGTCGAGTACCCACCGGACGTAACCAGCGACAGCGTGCCGTTGGTGGCCGCCCACCCCGCGAGCGATGCGAACAGGGTGTGCCACGACCACACCCGGTCGGCGACCGCGACGTCGAAGTCCTCCCACGTGAACGCTGCCAGTGGAGTCGACGGCTGCGGGTCCGAGATCTCCCGCACCGTGAGATTCCATCGCCGCCAGGTGTCACCGCCCGTCGTCAGGAGCTCGTCGCTCCAATCCAGCACGACGCCAAGAACGACCGACTTCAGGTCGCGCATACCCGGAGAGAGTCGCCGGACGATCGGGCGCCCCGAGTCGAGGATCTCTTCCAGCACGGCAGAGTCGGCGCCCTGCGTCTCGAGCACCCACGAGTACTCAGCGGAGCCCGGGACGTCGAGGCGGGCCGCCGGGTCGGTGCGACCTGCGATCTCGAACGTCGACGATCGGATCGTCCGCTTGCGCGGCTCTGTCACGGACGCGACCTCGACACCGACGACGGTGAGCCCGTCGACGGTCTGAATCACGGCCACGTCGGTCGACGTCACGGTCACCGGCGCCGCCGTGTAGGTGACGCCGGCGACCAGTGCCGAGTACGTGATGGGGGTGTTCAGTGCCGACCTGTTGTCAACGAGCAGGATCTGCGACCCGCCGGAGACACCCTCGCCGCCCGGCACCGGCCAGCGCGACCCGTCCGGCGCGGTGCCCACTACCGTGAACGCAGCGCCCGCCGGTGCGCCGTTGAGTGCGATCTGGACGGGCTGCGGATCCGCTGCCGATAGCAGCACCGCGGTGAGAGTCACCGGCATTGGTCATCCCTCCCGGTCAACGGGCGAACGCGGCAATCTGCTTCTGCACACCCGCGACGATGCGCGGCTGCAGCATCTCCGCCGTCTTCCCCGCGAGGTAGTCGAGATCCTCACGTGCGATCCTCACCGGCCCGTTCGCGGACGCCGACCGCGCGCCAGCCGCGGCCGCGCGCTGCAGCTCGGCCACGTAGGAGTCGTATGGCGCGATCACCTCGCGGCCGCCTGGGTTGTCTCCGACCATCGCGAGCATCGGGCCCGAAGTGATCGTGCCCGTCGCGAGACGTGGGATATGCACATTCGGGATGAGGTCGATGTGGACACCGAACGCCCCGCCCACGGCGTTCACGCCGCGGATCAGGTTGTTGATGAGTCCGATCGCGCCATTAACGCCGCCCTCGATGAAGCCGATGATGCTGTTCCAGATGCCGCGGAGGATGCCGACGAATCCGTTCCAGGTGTCCTTCCAGATCTTGTCGATCGCCGCGAGGCCGAGGGCGATGATGTTCTGGACCCACGTCCAAGCAGTACGGATGGGCGCGACGATCCAGTTGTTCCACGCGTCCGAGATGAACCGGCCGACCCCGGCCCAGAACGAATTCCAGGCGAGCCCGAGGTTGGCGAGACCCGTCGTCAGCCAGGTGATGAATCCAGACCAGATGTCGGTGATCCATTTGACGACGGTGTCCCAATTGAGCACCAGGAGCACGATCACGGCGATCAGGGCGATGATCGCGAGTGCGATCCACACGACCGGGTTGGCGAGGAGCGCGATCGTCGACGCCCAGATCGACGCGACCCACGCCCAGATGGCAGGCACGAGCAGCGCGAGGATGACGCCGCCGACGGTGGCGAACACCCACGCGTTGTCGCTGATCCAGCCGATGAGGGACGAGAACGCCGGGATGAGGTCAGTGATGAGGAAGGACTGCACAGACGTGATGACGGGGAGCAGCTTCTCGCCGATGCTCTCCTGCAGGTCTCCGAAGGTCGCTTCGAGGATCTTGGCCTTGCCTGCGCCCGTGGTGCCCATCGTCTCGGCCAGGCCACCGACGGTGCCGTCGAGTCCGGACACGATCTGATCGAAGTTGCCGGCCGAAGATCCCGTGTCGGTGAAGTCGATGCCGACCGCCTTGAGCGCCCGCCCCTGGCCCATCACCGCTTTACCCATCGCCTCCGCGGAGGTGGTCAGGTCACTCCCCGTCTTGGTGGCGTAGTCGAGCATGAGCGGGGTGAGCTTCTGGATCTGCTCACCCGTCAGGCCGAACTGAGCGAGGGTCGCCTGGGAGGCTGCGATCTGGTCGTCGTCGAACCCGGTCTTGGCCTGCAGGGCCGAGTTGAGTTCGCGCAGCTTCGAGATATTGACGTCCGCGATCGCCGGGAACTTCTCGTACGCCCGCTCGAGCTCGGCCTGCGACTGCTCCGCCTCCTTGAAGGCGTCGACGCTCTGCTGGCCGAAGTCGACCACCTTCTGGGCGACGTTCTCGATCCCGATCGCAGCGAGCGCGCCGCCGGCGACTGCGGCGGCGTTCTTGAAGATGGAGCCCCAGCCGCCGGCTTTGGTGCCGAGGTCGTTGCCGAACTGGTCGACGACCTTGTTCGCGTTCTTCGCGTCGCCCAGAATGCGGACGGTGAAGTCGGTGGAGCTCGATGCCATGTGGCGTCACCTCCTGCGGATGGGCGTGCGGGATGTGCGGTGCTTGGCCGCTTGCCGCTTGGTCTCTTCGACGTGCTCGTCGTACGCGATCGCGAGCTGCAGCCAGTGGTGGAGCTCCAGCTGCTCGATGTCGTGCAGGGTGTGATGGAAGACGTGCCCGATCCCCACGAACCGGCGCATGATCTGTTCCTCGATCCACGGTTCCGCGGCGAGGAACTGATCGACTACGCCTGAGCCGGTGCGGGCGCGTCGCCGTCCGGAGCGGAATCCGCGGGGAGCTGGTGAGGGTCCGCGGGTTCCTCCGCCTCCCTCTCGTCTCCGGGCTCCTCGATCGCTTCGAACGCGTCGGGCTCCTGGTCGAGCAGCTCGTCCCAGTCCGGCGTGAAGCCGGCGTTGGTGAGCGCGAAAAACGTGGCGATGGGGATGCCGAGCACGTCGGCCTCGCTGACCTCGTTCTGCATCCGCTCCATCGTCCAGCCGGTCGCGCGCTGGAAGTTCGCGATGTCACGGGTGCGGCGTTTGACGACGAGGGTGTGTCCCTCGGCTGCGGGTGCGCTTTCGAGGCGCACGTTGATCTTGACCTTCACGGGGGTTCCTTTCGTCAGCCGCCAGCGGCGGCGAGGGCGTCGTCGACAGCACGGGTGATGCGGTCGCGCATGTTGTTGCGGAGCTCGTCGGTGACGGGGCCGAAGAAGTACGGGGAGCCGAACTGGACGGCCCACTCGCTGTCGTTCCCGAACACGGGGTGACGGAACTCCTTCGACTGCCAGACGCGCGCCATGTTCGAGCCGCCGACGCGCGGCCCGTTGGTCTTCACCTCGACGCCGTCGCGGGATGCTGCGGTGACGACGCGGGTGCGCAGCCCTGCGGCGATCTGGTCGCGCAGGTTGCTCACGCCGCCCTCGCGGGTGTCGCCCGGCTGGTAGGTACGGCGGAAGGCGAAGTAAGGCTTGTCGCCGTTGCGCGGCGTGATGAGCCGGAGCTTCTTCTGCGACGAGCCGACTCGCGGTGGGCGCTTGGCGAGCTCGGCCCGCTGTGCCGCGATGATCTCCTCGCCTGACGCCCGAAGCTCGCGACGGAGGTTAGTCGCGAGCTTCGGGTTGATCGCCTTGAGGCGGTCGATGACCTCTTTCAGGCGGGGCGTCTCGATGTCGAACTCGGGCCCGCTGAGTGGCATCGTCAGAGGGCGGTGTCGGCGGTGCGGACTGCGAGGTACAGGGCGTGCGCCGCGACGAGGCCGTCGAACGCGGTGAAGTCCAGCGCCTGCGTGATCACGTCGCCGCCGTTGGACTTGGGCAGCTCGCCCTCGAACCGGATGTCGGGGATGGTGATCTGCACGGTCGGCTTCTGCCCCGCGGTGATGTCGGCGGCCGCGGCGAAGGTGGCGACGAGCGCGATCGGCTGCTGGTCGCGCACAGCGTCGCGCAGCGTTGTCGAGTCGTACTCGGCTGTCACCTTGCCCTTCACCTCCGCGAGCTGCACCGCGCCGCGGCGGGATCGCTTGCCGTTGCCCCCGAGGTTGTACCCGTTGTCGTCGAGCTTCTGGTCGACGGACAGCGAGAAGTCGCGGATGTTGCCGGCCGCGGTGCCGCCCGTCGCGAGTGCCGTGGCGGTGGGGACGGTGACGGCCCCACCGATGACGATCTGCCCAGAGATGAAGCTGAACAGCTCGGCAGCGCTCGGGTACGACGGCGTCGCGTAGGCGATGGTGGTGTCGACCTCGCGGGCCGTCCACGAGGTCTTCAGCTTGAGGACCTCGCTGTTGCCCATCGACATTTCCCACGAGGTGTTCGTCGCACCCTTGAAGGTGTAGGCGTCGACGAGGTCGGCGCCGAGCCGCGGGATGCCCTTCTGGATCGTGAGGGACGGCAGGTAGTCCGTCTTCTGCAGCGTGAACAGCTGCTGGTACAGGCCGGCCGAGACGAGCGTCGAGGTCGCGGTCCCGAAGAGCGCCTCGTAGAGAGTGCCGAGGCCTTTCGACAGCACCTCAAGCTCGATGTCGCCGGCGCCGCCGTCCTTGACCAGCGAGCGGCGTCCGGAGCGCGCGAGCCGGGATCCCGGCCGCAGGCCGTTGCCCTGGTAGAAGGTGCGCTCGAAGTCGAGGGTCTCGCTGGTGAACTCGGCGAAGCGGTCGACCGTGACGGCGGTGCCGTACGTGGTCTCCTTCTTGAAACCGATGGAGCAGTCCGCCTGGATCATTCGCCTTCCTCCTCGGCGTCGGCCGCGGCGATCGCGGCGCTGATGTCGGCGGCCTTCTTGAGGCCGGTGATGTCGATACCGCGTTCGGCGGCGATCGCCTTGAGCTCGGGGACGGTGGGCTTCTTGGCGAGCTCGTAGAGCTCGTGCTGTTCGAGGAGGCTGGCGGCGATGTCGTCGTCGACCTCGAAGGGGACGCCGGCCGCGACGGGTTCGAGGACGGTGGGGATCTCCAGCTCGCCGAGTGGTGAGCGGTGGATGAGCTGCTTGGTCACGGTCGGCTCCTAGCTGGTGAGGCGGGTCTTGGCTTCGAAGATGGTGATTGCGGCCGCGAGACGTCCCTGCACGCTGTCGCGTTCGACCTGGGCGTCGTCGGTGGCTTGCCGTGTGAGGCGAGTGTGGCGGACGTTGAACCCGTCGAGGATGCCGGCGAGGGTCGTGTTGGTCACGCGCACGTATCGCTCGAACTCAGCCATGCGGGCGTACATGTACTCCTCGGCAGCGGGGCCCGCGAACTCGGGATCCCCGAACCTCGTCACCCACCAGGTGACCTCGAGGTTGAGCGTCTCCTCTGCGGTGCGCTTCGTATCCATGGTCGCGAAGGTGTCGACGTTGTCGACGCCGTGGAACTCGACGTACTGATCGGGGACGTTGGTGCCGACCCTGCCCCAGCAGACGAGGAACTCCGGGTTGCTGGTGGCCCACAGTTCCTTCGCCGCCGTGAACATCGCGAGCTTGTACTGGTGCGTAGCGATCGCGAGCTGAGCGGGCATCAGGCGGTCCCAGGCAGTGCGTGATGGTTGCCGATCAACTCGATGACCCGGTTCGGGACGGCGAAGCCGGACCTGGTGAGCGACGTCTGGCGTGGGTCGAGCACGACCGGCTCGGAAGGCGCTCCGCTGAGTGCCTGCTGCCCGACCTGGATCAGGTGTCGAACGAGCTCGCGCGCGGCGAGCTGCACCGACGGCGATGTCTGCTCGGACCCGGTCTGGTACGTGATGACGACGTTCTGGATCCCGGGCGAGAAGCGCGACCCGGCGGGCTTCGAGTAGACGATCGCGGCGTTGAGGTTCGGGATGTACTTCTCGGTCGTGGTGCCGTCGACGGTGACAGAGAGGATCTCCGTGGGGCGTTCCCAGAGGGCTACGCCGGTGCGGCCGCCGTCGGCGTACTGCTCGACGGTGCGTGCGAGCAGCGCGCCCGCGATGTCTTCGAGGACCTCGGTCGCGGTCGCGATGTAGAGGCGCAGCTTGTCGGCCTCGGCTGCCACCTGCGCCGGCGTCCACTTGAGACCCTGCACGGCGTCGGCGACGCTGATGAGGAACCGGGGATCCGCCGGCCACACCTCGAGCGTGTCGGTGTAGGTGGTGGTGGGCGCGGTGGTGTCGGTCCAGTGCAGTACGTAGCGCCCGGGCTGGGCCCCCGGAACCGTCGCCTTGTAGACGCCGCTCGTCTCAGTGACGGTGGGTGCCGGCGTGAGGGTTGTGCCGTCGGGCTTGGTGACGGCGAGGGTGACGGTATGCCCAGCGCCCCGGGTCCACTGGACCTCCGTCTGGGTTCCGATGTCGATGGGCATACCGTCCTCCTGTCACGCCTGCGCGGGCGGTGTGCTCGCTGCGTTCGACGTGGGCGCCTTCGCCGACTGGGCGTTGCCGCGGCCGCCAGTGACGCGCTTGATCTCGGCGAGGACGTCGGCCTCGCGTTCCTTGTTGCCGTAGCGCTTGTATCCCGCGAGCTCGACCTTCAGGCCGTCGAGGTACTCCTTGCGCTGGTTGCCGGCGAACTCCTTGTCGGCCGGCTTCTTGCTCTCCGCCATGGCGGCTCCTCCCGTTGGGGGTCGGGATCGTGGAGGCCGGAGCGGGCGGATGCCCGCCCCGGCCGGTCACGATCAGAAGGTGGGTGCCACCAGACCGGTGCCCGAGATCTTCTGGGCGTGCGCGCGACGCGTCGCGGTGTAGGCGTAGTAGCCGTACACGACCAGGTCGATGTCGAGCTTCTTGGCCTGCGACTGCTCGGCCTTGATGAGCACGGGCGCGTTCGGGTCCTCCCAGAGGTGGTTCTCCGACTGGGCGCCGAAGTAGATCTCGTCCTGGTTGGTGCCCGCGCCGAGGTTCGTCGCGACGTTGTTGTCGACGATCACCGGTGTGCCGTTGGGCAGCACGCCACGGAAGCCCGCACCGTACCGCTCACCGAAGTTCTCGCCAGCCAGCTGCGCCGCGACGCCCGGCTGCCCGAACAGCGGCCACGTCGACGACAGCTGCGTCTGCAGCCAGTACCACCGACGCGAGTGCATGACGGCGATGGTGTCGCCGAGCATCACGTTCAGCAGCGCTGCCTCGACCGCAGCCGCGCCGCCGATGAGCTTCGGGTAGAGCTCAGTGGCGGTCGGCGCACCCGACGTGTAGGTGATCGCGGTCGCCACGTTCGTGAGACCGATGGTCGCCTTGTTGAGCAGCTTGCTGTCGAGGTTCATCGCCCAGGCCCCGAAGAGATCCTGGACGATCGTGTCCTCGACGCCGACGCCACGCTCGACGCCCTGCCGCGACACGGTCTGGGCGCCCGATGCGGTCGCCACGTTGATCGTGAGCAGGGTGTCGTCGATGTCGGTCTCCGACGCCGCGGCGTGCTCCGCCGCCTGGTCGTCAACCGTCGAGCCGGTCGTGACCTTGCCGATGTTCACCGTCATACCCGTCTCGGGCAGATCGTGGTGGCGGCAGGCGTCGGCGAACGGACGGCCGGCGCGGGCGAGCGGCGCGAACTCGTCGACCAGGTACTGCGGGACGACGAGGCCCGAGAAGTTCGCCGTGCCGCCGGCGCGCTCGACGAGCGGGTGGCCGGCGCGTTCGCGCTCGACGCGCTCCTCGGACATGTGACGGGCGAGGCGCTCGTTGGCACCGGCGTCGTTGCGCATGAACTGCAGCACGACGTCGCGCGCGAACTCCATGCCGCGGCGGTCGTTCTCGCGCGTGTACGTGCGAGGCTCGGCACCGACTCGCGCGAGCGGGGCATCGGCGGCGGTGGAGTGCCGCTCCTGCGCCTGCTCCGTCGAGCGCTGGTCGGCTTCCTGCTCGGCGCGCACGGCGGCGAGCTGGGTGTCGACCTCGGCGAGTGCGCTGCGCGCCTGGGCGAGCTCGGTGACGATGGCGAGCGAGCGAGCCTGCTCGTCGTCGGTCATCACCTCGCGTGCGGCGAGCGCGGTGCCCTCGGTGCGGAGGGCTTCGATCTGGGCGGCGTGGGCTGCTCGCTGCGCGTTGAGCCGCGCGATGAGCTGTTCGAACATGATCTCTCCTCAAGTAGTGGGATTCATGGGTGCGCGGTGCGTCGCTCATCTGGCGTCGGCCGTCCGTCATCTGCATGGGCCGAATGCGTGCGCGGTGGATCCGTGGCCGGTCGGCGACGGAAGTTCAGGCGATGGCGGCGCGGAGCTCGTCGCGAGCGAGCGCGGCGGACAGGGCGAGGGATGCCGCGGAGCGCTGCGTCCGCTCCTCGACGGTGGCGTCGCTCGCCTGGTCGACGTCGGCGCCGCTGAGGCGCTCCTGCCCGCGCGCGACGAGGGCGCGCAGCACGGGCACCGGAAGGTCGTCGACGGATGCGAGCGCCTGCTTGCTCCGGGCGCTGATCGACGTGTACGGGTTGGCTCCGTAGTTGACGGCCGACACGTCGCCGCGGTCGAGGTCGACCTCGGTGATGGTGAACTCGGTGAAGTCCATGTTCCAGTTGCCGTCGGTGATGCGGAACGCGAACGACATCTGGTCGACGTCACCGTCGTCGACGGCGTGGCGCAGGTCCTGCACGTCCTGGCGCTGTGCGTTCAGCAGCGCCCGCATGGCGAGGCTGCCGGCGTCGTCGGTCCAGAGCGTGAGGGTTCGGGAGACCTTGGTGCGCGCCATCGTCATGCCGCGGTGGTTGAGCAGGAAGGCGACGTCCGGCATCGCGGCGAGCGTCTTGTCGAAGGCGCCGCGGGCGACCTTCTCGGAGTAGGGGCCCCAGAAGTCGTACATCTCGTACCAGGTGTCGACGACGGAGGCGACGCCTTCGAGCTGCACGAACTCCTTGCCGTTCTGTTCGATGATGCTCGATCGCAGCTGCGCGGCGAATGCCTCACTTCGCAGCTCCGACGAGGGGATGGCACGTGTGCCGCTGCAGGCCGCGCGGCGGCCGGCGATGTCGGCTTCCATGGTGGCGGTGAAGGTCATGCGTCGACTCCGATCGTGTAGCCGGCGCGGTCGGTCGGCTGGGACTGGTTCGGGTACTGGGCGGGGAAGAGAGCCTGGAACTCGGCCATCTGCTCTTCGGTGTAGGGGCCACGGTTGAGGAGCTCGCGCGCCTCGGATGGCGCGGCGAGGCGATCGCGGACCTGCTGGCCGAGCATCCGCGAGACGGTCTCGGGATCCATGCGGAGCAGCGCGTCGCTGTTGAGCTTCACGAACCGGGGTGCCGGCAGCAGCTTCGACAGCGCCGTCTCACGGCGCTTGATCGCTGGGCCGAGGTTCATGACGAGCAGCTGCAGGTTGCGCTGCGTGATGTTCGCGTAGGTGATCGAGGCGCCCGACACGTTCGCATCGATGAGGTCGCCGGGGACACCGAAGTAGCGGCACATCTCGACGTCGCTGAACTGCATCGCGGCGATGAAGTTCGCCTGCGCTTGCGCGGCCTCGATGGGCTTGTACTCCCAGTCCTTGCCGGTGACCATCGGGTCGCCGTTCTCGATCGAGAGCTTGTGGCGCAGCTTGATCGCCTCGGCCTCCCTTGTCGGCACCTTCGCCTCGGAGTACTTCAGGTGACCGATAGGGACCAGGCCGCCACCGAACCATGCGGCAGCGAACTCCTGTGCGGCCGCGTGCTGCTGTAGCGCGAGCGCGGCATAGAACACGGGTGAGAGGCCCACGACGACGCCGGATGCCGTGAACTGCCGCTCATGCCAGAGGTGCTCGCGCTCGGTCTTCTTGCCGGCGATGTAGTAGGTCACCTTCCCGGCGACCGAGGTGATGCGCACGTCCTCCTGTGCGACGAGGTCGATGCGACGCGGGAGGTTGACGCCGTCGCGTTCAGTGATGAGCCCGACGGTGTTGCCGACACTGTCGAGATCCGACTGCGTCGAGTAGAGCCACTCGACGATGTCGACCTCGGACCCGCCCGGCTCGACGAGGATGGGCGGCTTGGGCACCTCGATCTGACCGAACGACGTCTTGCGGAACGCGTCGACAGGGAGGGTCGAGATCAGGTCGCCGCGGAGACGGATGCACGCCCAGCCTGCGGACTGGGCGAGCGCGCCCTTCGTCGTCCGCGACTTCCGCCACCCACGACTGGGGATGAGGCTGGACAGATCGGCGTCGCGACGCTCACGGAACATGAAGCTCACTTGCGACCTCCACGTGATGCGAGCAGAAACGAGACACCGATGAGCATCACGCCAGCGGCGATGATCGCCACGGCTGCGCCGAACGCGAGCCAGATCCCGGTGACGATGAGCACCAGGCCGATCAGCTCGAGCACCGTCGTGAGAACGGCGATCGTCTTCGCGGTCATGAGTGCCTCCATCGGGTCAGGCGAACGTCTGCAGCAGGTCGTCGACGGGCTGCGCCTCGAGCTCGACCTGGTAGGCCCAGGGGGCGATCGAGCACGCGACGAGCGGTGAGATGACCGTGGTCGAACGGATGCTGTCCCAGATCCGCGGGCCCTTCTCCTTGGTCCACGTCGCGCCGGCGATCGCGATGTGCAGGGGGCCCTGCCCTTTGCGCCCGGTGTGGAACACCCGCGGCGCAGGGTCCTCGTCTGCGGTGAACTCTTCGGCGTTGCCGCACCCGTCGAAGTACTCGCCAGCGGCGCCGGCGTAGTCAGCGCGGCTTAGCACGACGAGCTCGATGCCGGCGCGAGTGAACGCGTCTTCGAGCGTGGGGGCCTGCCCGCCTGCGACGCAGTAAACCCGACGACGCATCTTCGGGTTGCGGTCGAAGATGGCGCCGGCCTCGGCGACCACCCAGTGCGGGGCACGCTCGTGCTTGATGAGCTCGGACTGCATGTCGCCGGCGCGGTTCACGCCAGCCCACGCGAGGCTCGCCCACGACCGATCGTTGGTGACATCGAAGGTGAGAGCGCGCAAGCCGACGATGATGTCGTCTGTCTCGGTGTCCTGCCAGTACTCCTCGTTGAAGAGCGCACCCTCACCGAGACCTAGGTCGGCGATGTTTCCCGTACCGCGCTTGAACGCGCGGATCTTCTTGGGCGTGGTCGCCTGAGACGCTTCGTGCTGCACCTCTTCGATGCGCAGTGTGTGACCGAGTGACGGGATCCGCCGGCGCCAGGTCGACTCGGCGAAGGGATCCTCGTCGTCTGCGAATGACCAGTCGAAGAACGCGACGCGGCCGAGGTCGCCGTCGTTGGCGGCGAACCGCTCGCGGAGCTCGGCGGTCTGTTCGTTCCAGTAGATCGACCGGGCGTTGCCCTGCGTTGACTCGACGAAGAGCTGCGCGTTCGGGTTGGTCTTCATGGCCGGCTGCATCGCCTGGATGTACCGGTCGTCCTTGTGCGCCATGGCCTCGGTGATCGCACCGAGCGCGATCGTGTCGCCGTGGCCCGACTCCTCGTTCGAGTTGAGCGGCTTCTCGACGGATCCGTTGATCCACTTCACGTGCGGGTTGTTGTTGTTCTTCGAGGGTGCGCCCGGGTCAAGCATCCTGCCGAGCGGCGTCGACTTGACGAGCTCGGCGTGCTCGATCATCTTGATCACCGCGGACTTGCCCTCCTGCGCGGCGAACTGGATGGTGAGTGGCTTCGGGGTGTCGAGCGCCGTCGTCGCCTTGAGGACAATGACGAACGTGGTCTTGCCGACCTGACGCATGCACGTCAGGTACGCCTCGCGATAGATCCGGATGCCGGTCTTCGGGTCGACCTCGCCGATGACGTCGGCGACGTACTGCTGCCATGGCATGAACGGCTGCTTGAGCAGACGGGCAGTGATGCCCATGCGGGTGCCGTACGTGGGGTTGTTGAAATTGCGCAGGGTGCCGAACCGCGGCGGGATGTCAAGGTACGAGGGGAACCCCGAAGCCTGCAGCTTGGAGCGCGACCGCGACTGCCGAGTTGTCATCGCCCTCCTTCTGGGTGCGCAGGGATCTGAGCACCTCGAAGAGTTGGCGGGAGTACTGCGACCGCACGTTCGGCGGGGTGCTCGGCTCGTCGATGTCGCGTGCGAGCTGCCGGGCAAGGACGGAGAGAGACCGGTGGAACGGAACCTGCAGGCCGGCGTCGATCTCCTCGATGTCCTTCTCGACCGCGGTCTCCATCTCGCCGACCTTGCGGCGATCGTTCTGCCCGGCCTTGCGTGTCGTCGCCGGCTTCGTGTCGTTAACCGTGTCGTCGGACGGCGGCTCGACGATGTGCATCTGAGCGCGCGCCTCGGCAGCGGCCGCGTTGGCGCGCTGCTCCTTGCGCAGCGCGGCCATGCGGGCCTTGCAGCGATCGCAGGTTGTGCCGGTCTTGCGCTCGATCCGGTACCGCTCGGGCGTGCCGTGCGGTGGCAATTTCTGCCGTGACGACATCGCGGCCCCCACGGTAAGAGAGAGAGAAAATGAACACGGCGCGGTCGGGTCGGTCCCGTCAGACGCTAAAAATCGGCCGTCGCTTGGGCAGGTTCAGCAGCCGCGATCACGGATATAGTGCGGCAATGAATCCTGATGTCACCGTGGTTGTGGAGCAGCCGTTCGACTTCATCACCGCCGTGGTGATCCCCGTCGCGGCGATCCTCATCAGCGCATTGATCGCCATCTTCATCGCTGGTGGCGAACGTCGCTCTTCAGATAAGGCCCAGGTGCGCGCCCAAGCGGCGAAGCTCATCCAGGCGTTGAACGCGCTAGGGCGCACCGCGTTTAGCGACGAGGACGACGCGAACACTGTGTACGCACAGTACGAGCAGGAACTCAACGCCTTCGCGGCGTACCTAGGGAAGCGCGATGTCGTGGTAGCGAAGTTCGTCTGCGTCGTCGTCGATCGATTCGACCGGTACCCGAGGCGCAACATGGGTCGAACGATGCTGTGGGTGGCGACAGCCTTGGAACTCTGGCTACGCGGAGTTCTCACGTCGAAGGACTTCGCCAACAACATGCCGAGCGATACGTCCGCGTGGATCGAGAGGATTGATCTTGGGCAGTGGGATGCAGTGCTGCGCGGCGAACCCGCGACGGGCGTCACGGATGTGGTCGAAGAGGTGCAGAAGGTCGCGGCCCGCCAGGATCGCCCCGTCGGGGGCTGACGTCGAGCACATGGTCACGCTCATGCTCACGCCCAGTCGGGTGAGACGGTGAGGTCGTTGGCTCGTGCGCCGCGGCGCTTGGCGTTGGTGATGGCTGCGCCTCCGGCGGCGTTGCACGGCTCGCATTGCGGGCCGTAGTTGTTCGGGTCGTAGGCGAGCTCGGGTGCTATGTCCACGTCGATGTGGTGGCCGAGCGTCATGTGCTGGGGGTGACCGCGGCCCTTGGTGGCGTCGAGCATCTTGGGGCACGTGATGCACTGCTGGTACCGCCCGCGGCTCTTGAGCTCGAGCACACACGCCTGATACTCGCGGGTGTGATGCAACCAGCTCACCGCCGACCTCGCAGGTCCGTCGTGAACAGCCACCAGACGAACGAGCCGAAATAGCGGCGGCAGTAGGTCGCGGCGACGACGCCGGCGACCAGGCCTGCAGCGCTTGCGATCGCGACGCGCATCTCAGACGAGCTGGGTTGCTGCGGCATCCGGGTTGATGCAGTCGCACTCGTCAGCCGCCCAGACTGAGGGCCAGCTGTTCCCGTGGATGCAGGCGACCATGTGCTGCGGTACCGTTGCGCGACGTCGCGGCATGGCGACCTCCTCGTCGATGGTGCCCCTCGGCCCGACCCGACGAAGGGCCGAGGGGCTGCACGCTCGGGAACCCCCGCACCCTGGCGTGCACCGTGCGCTCTTGGATGCTGCACGGTGGCCTGACATGACGAACGCCCCGGGCGTTGGCCTCGGGGCGTCTGGCGGTAGAGACACTTCTACCGCGTGATCGTCACTGTAGCACTTCGAAACGACAGCTTGCCGCGGCGAGCGCGTCAGTCGTCGGCGTGTCGCTTCTCCGGGGCGCGTGTCGGCGCGGGTCGATCCTCGGGCGCGTGGGGCTCGGGCGCGTGGGGTTTGGTACGGCGGACGCGGTACTTGGTGATGGCACTGGCGTACAGCGTGAGGGCGAGGAGCAGTGCTGAGTGTGTCCAGTCGACGGAAGCTGATATGCGGGTTGAGAGGATGCCGTTGCTGTCCTCGCTGAGTATCTCGACTGAGGAGTAATGGGTGGCTCGGCTTGCGGATGGGTGGGTGAGCCCGCTGATCAGTCGCCAGATGCTGGCGGCGTATTCGCCGGGAACGTCGCCGAGCTTGCCGACGTTGCGAAGGATCGTGACGGTGGCCGGGAGGCCTGATGCGGTCGTTCCCCAAACGAGGCCTGCGTTGTCGCTGAGTTCGCGCACCTTCGCGCGCAGCGTCTCACGGCGTTCGTCGATCTTGGCTTGTCCGGCGGCGAGGAATTCAGCTGTCGCCTGCCCGAAGAGTATGCCGCTCTTGACGACTTCCGCGTGCATGTCGTCGTCCCACTTCTGTTCGGTGATGCGGGCGCGAAGGGACCGTTGGACGCGTTCCCTGTGGCTCTCCGGTTCGAGCACCCAGAGCGCCTGCGCCGACGCCTCGATGATGGAGCGCAGGAGGGGGTAGTGGGCGTGGAGGGGGAGTTGGAACGTGTCGTCGACGATGAGGAGGCGTTCGAGGGCGCGGACCATGTCCGACGCGAGGTTGAGGTAGCTACGCACTTGGTGTGAGAGATTGAGCCAGGCGGTCGCTCGGTCGTCCTCCGCGAGCTGGGAGTGCGGCAGGGGTTCCGCGCCTCGAAGCTCGTCGTATCGCGCGTTCGCGGCGACCATCATCGAGAGTCTGCGCAGGACTTGCTCGGTGAGATCGAGATCCCCCTTGTCGGTCATGCGGAGTGGTTTCACGTGTTCGATCTTGTCGCAGTTGTGGTGGCTTCGACGGACAAGCGTCGTTAGGGTGGCTGGTCATGGGGAATCCAGCAAGGGAGCTTCACGAGCTGTACGGCGCGTGGCGGTCGACCGTGGCGGCGAGTTCGAACGGGACGCTGGCGTTGCAGCAGATTGTCAATCCGACAACGGCAGATGGGGCGGGGCAAGTTCTGCGTGCAGCCCGCTACCTCGTGCGCATCAGCGACTTGCTGTCGGAGATGGAACGCCAGGGTGCGCACGTTGGTCTGTACCGCCGCCAATTCCCGCGGTGGGTGCTTCCGGTCGTCGGTTACAGCGGGTGGCAGAACCAGATCGGCGCCGAGACGGTGATGCCTGAGGCCGACTTCGACAGTCTCGAGGGTTTCGCCAACTACCTCGATGGCAAGGTGGCCGTCTTCAACACTGGTGGGGAGGCAAATATCCGCCAGATCCTTCGGTCCGCTCGCGATCTCCTCGAGCAGGATGACAGCCTCGACGACGGCTTGAAGATGTACATCCATCGCTTGCTGTCTGAGATCGAGCGCGCTCTCGATGATGCTGCCGTGGGGGCGTCGTACGACTTCGCCGCTGGCGTGGAGCAGCTCTACGTCGCGGTGCGGGCTGCTGCGGGAGCGAGCACGAAGGCGAGTGGGCTCTGGCGGGATCTCGGCGTCCAGTTCACGGCTGGCCTGCTATCAAGCGGCGTTCTTCAAGGTGGTACTGCGATCCTGGCGGCGATCACGAGCGGGGGCTGACTCTCCCATCGCGTCGCCCCGCGTCATCGCACGATCGGCCGCTTGCGCGATGCGTTCGAGTTGCCAGCCGAGTGGGCGTCGACGCCCGTGGTGCGCTCGGGGATCCCGCAGTCGGTCATGTCGGGTCTCCTTCGGTGGGGGTGATGCGGTCGAGCGGGATGAGTTCTCCGCCGCTGTCCACGTCGATCCAGACGGCTGCCCTTTCGTCCTCGTCGAGGTGCGCCTCGGTAGTGGTGATGGTGGCGTGGCCCTGGCGGTTGCCGCGGGTGATGGTGACGGCCTGCCCGATCGAGTACTGCCGGTTGAAGGCGTCGCACTTGTCGATCTCGGTGATCAGGTCGACGAGGCGTTCGATGCCGGCGACGTCGGTCCAGGTGGCTCCGCACACGGCGCATGCGGCGAGCGCGGGGCGGTCGGGGTTGGTGGGCCAGAAGGTGATGGTGAGGGCGCGTTGTTGGATGTCTTCGCCGTCGTCGTCGATGGTGACGTGGGTGTTGCGGCATTCGGGGCAGTAGGGCTGTTCGACGCGGCGGGGTGGGTTGAAGTGGTTGTCGATGAGGTCGCGGATGCGTTCGAGGCGGCGGTGCATGGTGCGGAGCGCGTCGGTGTTGAGGCCGGTTTCGGGTGTGTGGTTGTAGCGCTGGATGCGGCGGGTTTCGGCGTCGGCGGCGGTGAGGCCGCGGGACCAGGTGTTGAGGATCTGTTCGAGGCTGCCTCTGGTCGCGGGTTCGTCGCCGAGGTCGACGGGGAGCGCTTGGATGCGGGTGGTGATGTCTTCCCAGAGGGTCATGGCGGCGGCGTCGATGGGGATCCGGGTGGTGCCGCCGCGGCCGGTGCCGGTGGAGCCGAGTGAGGGGCGGAGTTCTGCGCGGAGTTCGGTGACGAGGCCGAGGCGGACGATGCCGGATGCCGGGTTGGGTGTGGAGACGTTGGCGAGCTCGTCGACGAGGGCGAGCACCTGGTCGATGGTGACCGGGTGCTCGTCCTCGGCAAGCGCGTCGGGCCGCGGGTCGGCGCTCACTCCTCGGCCTCCTGCGCGGCTTCGAGAGCGGCGCGCGCCATGAACGTGAACCAGTCGCCCGGCTCCCTGTCGGCGCCACCAGCGTCCGCGCGCTGCTCGCGCGCCGAGTAGTCGATGTCGGCCGCGTTCAGCGCCGCGCGGATGCGCTCTACGTCCGCGTCGGTGATCGGCCCCTGTCGGCGGAACAGGATCGGGAAGATGCGCTCGACGTCTGTACGACGCTCCCGGTAGTGCTCGTCGCGCACACCGCGGTCGGCGGTGTCCGTGTCCCACTCGATCAGCGTCCACGTCGCCTTCTCGATCAGCTCCTCGCGCTCGACGTCGATGGGTGGCACGGTGACCACGGGCTCGATGAGTGCAGCGAGCGCGAGCGCTTCGCTGTAGTGGAAGTCGCACGCGTCGGGGAGTGTGCGATCGCGATTTGGGATGTGACCTCCGCGCTGGCACATGCGGTACGCGATGGCCCCGGCAATGCGGTGGCGGAGTGTCGCACTCATCGACGGCCCCCGAACCAGCGGCGGCGGGCCGGCTTCGCGTAGGTGATGGATTCGCGTCGAGCGGCCTCGACATACAGGTCCTGCAGGACGCCGGCGAGCCGCTCCTCGTCGGCGAGACGGTGGCGCATGAGCTCGTTCGAGGTGTCATGGTAGAGGCCGGACCAGATGGAGGCCGTCTGCAGCGCGGCTCGGAGGTCGACGGTCAGCTGCGTGATCTTCTCCTGCAGCACCGACGTGTCGGCGTTCCACTTGGCGAGGGTGGTGTCGAGCGCGGCGTGCGCCGTGGCGAGCTGCTCCTCGGTGTGCGCGAGCTCCTGCTCGAGGCGCACGGCCAGTGCGCGGGCGCGTTCGATGTCCTCGGGGATCGTGACATCGGCCCACTCGGGTCGGGGCCCTGCCGGCTCGGGGACGATGGTCACCCGATCGAGGTGGGCCTCGACGATAACCTGCTGCCCGATCGCGACGGGCAGGTCGGGCTCTCCGTCGGCCTCACGGTTGAGCTCGACGAGCTCGGCGCGCTCCCGTGCGGCTGCCATCGCCTCGTCGAACTCGGCCGGGTCCATCGGCGTGGTGTTGTCGGATGCGAGCTGACGAACGAACGGGCCACAGTCGCCGTCGTGGTTGGCTTTCTGCGAGCACCAAACGATGACCGGCTGCCCGTTGTACTCCTCGTCGTACGTCTTCGAGCAGAGTTCGGGGTGCCCCATCGCCTCGCCCTCGGCGTCCAGCGTTCGTTCTGCTGGGGCCTCTTCCACTGCCTCCGGCTCACCACCGGGCATGTCGTGGGGTTCGGGGTCCTGAGCGCTCTCTGCAAGGGGCTGTGCAGCGTTCTGGGCGGTCGGGTGGGCGTCGTCGTACGCCTGGCGGACGGCGGTCGGGATGCGGCCGTGCGTAGGGCAGTCGACGCCGACGTGCTTGGCCCAGCGGCGGATGTCGCGTGCGGCCACGGGTGCGGTCTTCTGCGGCGCCTCGGGCGCTTCTCCGACGACGTCGTCGGAGACCTCGGGAGTGGGCTCGACGGTGAGCGGCTTGGACGTCTTGGCGACGTCGTTGGGGGTGGGCATGGGGGTCTCCTTGGGTGTGGG
>NZ_JAEUAW010000001.1 GCF_019511665.1 Microbacterium jejuense | reverse complement strand
CCCCGATGCCCCGGTCGACCCCGACCGCGACGAGAGCGCGGACGCCGGCATCCGCTCGACGGTGTACTAGGAGATCGAAATGGACCTCGCCTACCTCTGGTTCTGGATCGTCGGCTTCCTGTTCGTCGGCTACTTCGTGCTCGACGGCTTCGACTTCGGCGTCGGCATGTCGCTGCCGTTCCTCGGCAAGAACGACATCAGCCGCCGCCAGGTCATCAACACCATCGGCCCGGTGTGGGACCTCAACGAGACCTGGGTCATCGTCGCCGGCGCCTGCCTGTTCGCCGCGTTCCCGGAGTGGTACGCAACGCTGTTCAGCGGCTTCTACCTCGCGCTGCTGCTGATACTGCTCGCGCTCATCCTGCGGGGGGTGTCGTTCGAGTACCGCCACCAGCGCGACTCTCTGCGGTGGAAGCGCGGCTTCGACACCATGATCGTCGTCGGCTCTGCCGTGCCCGCGTTCCTGTGGGGCGTCGCGGTGGCCAACATCGTGCAGGGCGTGCCGATCGATGCCGCACACGAGTTCACGGGGTCGCTGCTGACGCTGCTCAACCCCTACGGGCTCCTGGGCGGCCTCACGACGCTGCTGCTGTTCTTCACGCACGGCGTGTACTTCGTGGCGCTCAAGACCGACGGCCAGGTCGCGGTCGACGCCCGCAGGCTGGCCGCGCGCGCCGGCCTTCTCACGATCGTGGTCGCGGCGGCGTTCCTGGTGTGGACGGTCGTCATGGCCTTCGCGCAGGGCCGCGACTTCGCGCTCGTCACGACGGTGCTCGCCGCCGTCGCCGCGGTGCTGCTCATCGCGTCGTGGATCTCCAACGCGCGCAGCCGTGAGGGCTGGGCGTTCGGATTCGGCGCGGTGACGATCGTGACGGCCGTGCTGGCGGTGTGGTTCGCGCTATTCCCGTACGTCATGCCGTCGACCACCGACCCGGCATACAGCCTCACGATCGAGAACGCGTCGAGCACCGACTACACGCTGACGATCATGTCGTGGGCGGCGCTCATCTTCCTTCCCCTCGTGCTCGCGTACCAGGGCTGGACGTACTGGGTGTTCCGCAAGCGTGTGACGCGCTCGCACATCGAGGCGGCCGCCGCGGCGCCCGTCCACTGACGGAGCACATCGGTCTTTGAGCGAGCGAAGCGAGACGAGACGCCTGGGCCGGGAGAGGGTGCCCAAGGCGGACGCGGAGTCGCCGCAGGCACCCGTCGATCCGCGCCTGCTGCGGTACGCGAGCGCCTCACGGGGGTTCTTCGTGGCGATCGCGGCGATCGCGCTGGCGCAGACCGTCGTGATCGTCGCCTTCGCGTGGCTGCTCACGCGGGCGATCACGTCCGCGATCGACGGGATGCCGGTGGCAGAGCTCGCGCCCACCCTCGGGTGGCTCGCGGCCGTGGTCGCGGTGCGCGCGGCGCTGCTGTGGGCGCGCGAGGCCGTGGCCGCGCGTGCCGCCGCGCGCGTGCAGACGCAGCTGCGCTCGGCCCTCGTCGCCGCGGTCGGGGCGCTCGGCCCGGAATGGCTGGCGGCCCGCGGCTCCGCGTCACTGGCGATCACGGCCGGGCGGGGGCTCGACGCGCTCGAGGCGTACTTCGGCCGGTACCTGCCGCAGCTTGTGCAGACGGTCGTCGCGACGCCGCTGATCCTCGTCGTGATGTGGTGGCAGGACTGGATCTCCGGTCTCACGGTGCTGCTCACGCTGCCGCTCATCCCCGTCTTCATGGTGCTGATCGGCCTGGCGACGCGCTCCGTGCAGCAGCGCCAGTGGCAGACGCTGCAGCACCTCGCGTCACGCTTCGCCGACACCGTGCAGGGGCTGTCGACGCTCAAGGTGTTCGGCCGTCAGCACCGGGCCGCGGCATCCGTCGAACGCGTCACCGACCAGTACCGCCGCGAGACGATGCGCGTGCTGCGGGTCTCGTTCCTGTCGGGCTTCACACTGGAGTTCCTGGCGTCGATCTCCGTGGCGATCGTCGCGGTGTCGATCGGGTTCCGTCTCATCGACGGCGCGCTCACCCTCGCGGTCGGTCTGTTCGTGCTGCTGCTGGCGCCCGAGGCCTACCTGCCGCTGCGGCAGGTGGGCGTGCAGTTCCACGCGGCGGCCGAGGGCGTCGCCGCGACGGAGGACGTGTTCGCCGTGCTCGACGCCGCGCGCGCTTCGAAGGGCTCGGCTGCCGGTTCCGCGGATTCACATTCCCCGGTCCCTGAGCCTCATCCTGCGGTCCCAGAGCTTGTCGAAGGGCGGCTCGTCGTGCGGGACCTCCGTGTGCACCGCGGCGGCGGGATGCTGCCGCCCCTGTCGTTCTCGGCCCGTCCCGGCACCGTGACCCTCCTCGAGGGTCCCAGCGGCGCCGGCAAGTCCAGCGTCTTCGCCGCGCTGCGCGGCGCGGCGGCGTTCGACGGCACGGCGGAGCTGGGCGGCGCCGACGTCCGCGCCCTCGCCCCGTCGCAATGGCTCGCATGGGCCGGCCAGCAGCCGGGTCTGCTCGCCGGCACGATCGCCGGGAACGTCACGCTCGGCGATCCCGCACCCGACACCGCGGCGGTCAGCCGTGCGCTCGACCTCGCGTGTGCGCAGGCGCTCGACCCGGCTCTCGAACTCGGCGTGCAGGGGGCGGGACTGTCGGGCGGTCAGGCGCAGCGCGTCGCCGTGGCGCGCGCGATCTACCGGCACCTTCGCGGCCTCGCACCCGTGGTCGCGCTCGACGAGCCGAGCTCCGCGCTGGACGCGCAGACCGAGGCGCGGCTGTGGCGCGGCATCCGCTCACTCGCCGACGAGGGAGCGACCGTCCTGCTGATCTCGCACCGCACGTCGGCACGGGCGATCGCCGACACCGTCGTGCACCTGGAGCCGAGCGAGGTGCCCGCATGAGCGCGGCGACCCCGGGATCCGCCGGCGCGGTGCTGCGCGGCGCGCTGCCGCCGACGCGGCGGTTCTGGTGGGCGCTGGCGGCCGGTTTCGCGTCGGAGGCGTCGGCGGTCGCGCTGCTCGCTGTGAGCGCGTGGCTGATCGTGCGGGCGAGCGAGCAGCCGCCCGTCCTGTACCTGTCGGCCGCCGTGGTCGGGGTGCGGTTCTTCGCCATCTCGCGTGCCGCGTTCCGGTACCTGGAACGACTGACGGGGCATGACGCGGCGCTGCGGCAGCTCGCCTCGACGCGCGCCGACCTCGTGCGCCGCCTGATCCCGCTCGCACCCGAAGGGCTCGCGCGCACGCGCCGGGGCTCTGTGCTCGGCGCGCTGGTCGACGACGTCGACGATCTGCAGAACCTTCCGCTCCGCGTGGTGCAGCCGCTGGCCTCGTCGGCACTCGTCGCCGTGGGTGCCGTCGTGCTCGTCGCTGTCGTGTGGTGGCCCGCTGCGCTCACCCTCCTCGCGTGCCTTCTCGTCGCGGCCGCCGTCGCCACCCTGTGGGGCTGGCTGTCGGGCGCACGCGCCGAACGTGCCATCGCGCCGCTGCGCGCCGAGCTCGCCGAAGCCGTGCTCGACCACCTCGGCAGCCTCGACGTGCTGGCGGCGTACGGAGCCGAGGCGCAGAGCCGCGACCGCATCGCGAGCGCCGACGCTGCACTCCGCCGTGCCGTGGTGCGGCGCGCGGGGGCGCAAGCCGGCACCACGGCCCTCGTCTCGCTGCTGGCGGGCGCCGCCTCCATCGCGGCCGTGCTCGCCGCCGTGCCCGGCGTGGCCTCCGGCGCCCTCACCGGTCCCGCACTGGCGGTCGTGGTGCTCGTGCCGATGGCGGTGTTCGAGGTCTTCTCGGCCGTCCCGCTCGCGGCCTCCGCATGGCGCGGCGTGCGGGCGTCCGCGGAGCGGATCGCGGATGCCGTCCCGACGGCGCCGCCCGTCGAGCTGGCTCCCGAGACCCGGCCGGCCACGGGCGAGGCGCCGGCGCTCGGCGACGGCATCCGACTGCGTGGCGCGGACGTGCGCTGGCCCGGCATCGGAGACGCCGCGCTGCACGCCGTGGACCTGACCGTCCGGCCCGGCGAGCGCGTGCTCGTCGTCGGATCGAGCGGCGCCGGCAAGACGACACTGGCACACGCGCTCGTCCGGTTCCTCGAGACCGACGGCGCGTACGACCTCGGCGGGCGATCGGTGCACGACCTCGCCCCCGACGACGTGCGGCTGACCGTGGGGCTGTGCGAGCAGCATCCCATGCTCTTCGACGAAGACGTCCGCCAGAACCTCCTGTTCGCCCGCGACAGCGCCACCGACGCCGAGCTCGAAGCGGTGCTCGCGCGCGTCGGACTCGACGACTGGGTGCGCCGCCGCGGCGGCCTGGACGCCCGCGTCGGCGAGCGCGGCGCCCTCGTGTCGGGCGGGCAGGCGCAGCGCATCGCGCTCGCGCGGGCGCTGCTGCGAGGCTTCCCGGTGCTGGTGCTCGACGAGCCGACGGCGGGCGTCGACCCCGAGGCGTCGGACCGGCTGCTGACGGATCTGCTCGGAGCCGTGCCCCCGGATCGCGCCGTCGTGCTGATCTCGCACGTCGCCGTGCCCGCGAACCTCGTCGACCGGGTCGTCCGTATCGACGACGGCCGCGTGATCAGCGCCTGACGCGCAGGCCGCGGCCTAGGCTCGGACCGTGAGCGACGGCATCCGCAACCCGTTCGAAGGCCTCGACGCGCAGTTGAGACGCACCGCGAGGTTCCGAGACAGCGTTGACCCCGTCGCCGCGGTGGCCGCATATCGCACCTTCACCGACTTCGTGCGGCCCCGCCTTCCGGGGCTGCGGGCCGCGGCGGGACTGCCGGCAGATCCGGGCACGCGCGCCGACGGCAAGGCGATCGCCGCGCGCGACGGCGCCCGGGTCGATCCCGACGCACTCCGGCTGTACACCTTCTGGAACGCACCGCTCGACACCGCACCGCCGCTCGTGCAGGCCTGCGTCGGCGAGATGACACGGCTGCACGCCGGCTCGCCGACGCCACTCACGGTGCTCGACGGCGCGTCGGCGCGCGAGCTGGTCGAGATCCCGGATGCCGTCGCCCGGGCGCTCGAGAAGGACCACCCCGCGCACTTCTCGGACTTCGTGCGCGTCAGCGTGCTCGACGAGCTCGGCGGCATCTGGGTCGACGCGACCTGCTGGGCGCCGGCGCCGCTGCCGGCGGCCGTCGCGCCGTTCCTCACCGCGGGCGCCCTCTACCCGCGCTGGACGCGGCGCCAGATCGGCAACTGGTTCATCGCCGCGGTGTCGGGCACGCCGCTCATCCGCCTGCAGCGGCTGACATTGCAGGCATGGTGGGAGTCGGGTGGCGGCATCCCGGACTACTTCCTGTTCCACCGGATCTTCGAGGTGCTGTACGACCTCGTTCCGGAGTTCCACGGGCAGTGGCTGGCGACGCCCACACTGTCGGCCGGCGCCGCGCACCTGCTGCAGCTGGGCATGATGCAGCCGTGGGACGCCGAGGCCATGCGGTTCGTCGCGGGCACGTCGATCGTGCAGAAGCTCAGCTACAAGTACGACGCCGTGCCGACGGGATCGGTGCTCGAGCGGCTCGTGTCAGGCCGCCCGCTCACCGTCTGAACACCCGCGGCCGGGCGGTGTCACAGCCGCTTGGCGAAGACCGCCGCACCCTCCGGCGACGGCAGCGCCTCGAAGCCGACGCGCGGGTAGAACGCGATGGCGCCCGCATTGTCGGCGGAGGCGACGAGGTGCAGGCCCGGCACACCCGCCTCGCGCAGCGCCTGCTCGAGCGTCTCGACGAGGCGACGGCCGAGTCCCTGGCCCTGCGTCTCGGGCAGCAGGTCGATGTGCAGGTGAGCGGGGTACTCGTCGCCGAACGGCTGCGACCCGCCGTGCCGGGCGTAGGCGTAGCGGACGATGCCGTCCTGGCGAGAGGCGCTCACCGGCAGCGGGTCGCCCTCAGGCTTCGGCCAGCGCTCGTGGAACCGCGGCCACCACTCGTGCTCGAACCAGTCCTCGAACGCCGACGAGTCGGGCGCGCCGACGATGTAGCCGACGACGCGACCGTCGTCGGTCTCGACCACGAACGCGAACTCGGGATGCCGAGCCACGTACGGCAGGACGAAGATCTCGCCCCAGAGGTCGTCGTCATCGAGCAGGCCCGTGGCGTCGACACCGGCGTCGGCGGTCAGCAGGCAGATGTCGGAGAGCGCCGGCTCGTCGCCGGGGCGGAAGGGGCGGATGCGGGTCACCCCGCGAGTCTAGGGCCGCCCCGTCAGCCGGGGCGCCGGTGTCGGTTCAGGTGTCGCGACACGCGAGCGCAGGGGCGCCGATGCCGCGTGTCGCGACACCCGGAACGGATGCTCACACGGCGACGAAACGCACGACCGCGGGATCGACGGCGAGGGCGAGCGTCGCGCCCGGCTCGAGGCCGGCGGCGTGGCTCGCAGGCAGGTCGACGGCGACATCGGGGTCGGCGGTGCGGAAGCGCACACCTGCCGGCGTCTGCTCCAGTCGCACGATCCGCGCCTCCCACTCCCCCGGGCCGCTCGGCGCGCGACCGAGGATCCGCACGTCTCCGGGCCGGAACACCGCCGCAGCATCGCCGGCCGTCTGAAGAGTGGATGCCGCCAGCACAAGTCCCCCGGCGCGCCAGGCCGCGGCATCCCTTCGCCCGACGACGCGGTTGAGGCCCGCGACCGCCGCCGCGAACCGCGTCGCGGGCGACGCCAGCACGTCGCGGACGGGGCCGGACTGCGTGACGCGCCCGTCTTCGAGCACCACGAGGTGCGATGCGAGGGCGACCGCGTCGACGGCGTCGTGTGTGGCGACGAGCGCGGTCGTGCGCGTCGCGGCGAGCTGCCGGTGCAGCAGCGCGCGCACGTCGGCCGCGGTCTCGGTGTCGAGCGACGTGAGCGGCTCGTCGAGGAGGATCGCGGCGGGCGCTGTCGCGAGCGCGCGTGCGAGCGCGACGCGCTGCTGCTGACCCCCCGACAGCCTGGCGGGGCGCCGCCGGCCGTGGTCCTGCAGCCCGACGCGCCGGAGCCATTCCGCCGCACCGTCGGCGGCTGCCGCCCGCGTCGCGCCACGCACGCGCAGTCCGAACGCGACGTTCTCGAGCGCCGTGAGATGCGGAAACAGGCGCGGATCCTGACCGAGCAGCACGACGCCGCGCTCGGACGGCGCCGTGCGCCGGCGCGGTCCGTCGTCGAGCGTGCGTCCGTCCAGCCGCACCTCGCCCTCGTCGAACGCGGTGAGCCCGGCGAGCACCCCGAGCAGGGTGGACTTGCCGGCGCCGCTGGGTCCCATGAGCGCGACGACCTCGCCGCCCCGAGCGTGCAGCGAGGCATCGAGCACGAACCCTCCCCGACGCACGACGACCCGCGCCTCGAGACCGGCGCGATCGCCCGGCGTGACGGCATCCACCTCGCTCATCGCGGCGTCTCGACCCGCCACGCCCGCACGAGCAGCAGCACGCCGACCGCCGTCACGAGCAGCAGCAGCGACAGCGCGACGGCCGTGCCCTGAGACACTCCGGCGCCGTTGAACGCGGTGTAGATCGCCAGCGGCATGGTCTGCGTCACGCCCGGGGCGTTGCCCGCGAACAGAGCCGTCGCCCCGAACTCGCCGATCGCCCGGGCGAAGCACAGCACGACGCCGGCGACGAGGCCGGGCGCCGCGAGCGGCAGCGTCACGCGGGCGAGAATGGTCCACCGGCCCGCGCCCAGCCCGGCGGCGGCCTGCTCGTAGCCCGTGCCGGTGGCCCGCAGCGAGCCCTCGAGCGCCAGCACGAGGAACGGCAGCGCCACGAACGCCTGGGCGAGCACGACCGCCGTCGTCGTGAAGGGGACGCGGATGCCCCACTCGGCGAGCGCGCTGCCCAGCCAGCTCGTCCGGCCGAACAGGAACAGCATCGCGACGCCGCCGACCATGGGCGGCAGGACGAGGGGCACCGTCACGAGCGCCCGCAGCGCCCCGGCGGCGCGGTCGCCGCTGCGGGCGATGAGCAGGGCGAGCGGCACCCCGAGTACGACGCACACGACTGTCGCGATCAGCCCGGTGAGCAGCGAGAGCCCCAGAGCCGACAGCGCCTGCGGCGACGTCACGTCGCTCCACAGCGTCGACCACTCCACGCGCAGCACGAGAGCGCCCAGGGGCAGGATCAGCAGCGCCAGCCCGACCACGGCGGGCACGGCGAGCGTGCGCGGTACGAATCCCGTGCGCTGGGCGCGCATCGCTGCGGCGGTCATGGCGCCCCGAAGCCGAACGACGCGAGAACCTTGCGCCCCTCATCGCCGCGCACGAAGGCGACGAACGCGGCGGCGGCATCGGCGTTCGCGGAACCGTCCAGTGCGACGATCGGGTAGCGGTTGACGGCGGCGCCGGCGCCCTCGACCGCGATGCTCTCGACCTCGTCGGTCGTGGCGGCATCCGTCACGTAGACCAGTCCGGCGTCGGCCTCGCCCGCCGCGACCTTCGTCAGCACGGCGGTGACGTTCTGCTCGTAACTGTCGACGCTCGCCGTGACCCCCGCGTTCGCCAGGAGGGTGGTGGATGCCGCACCGCACGGCACCGCGGCGGCGCAGAGAACGACGGTCAGGGCGGGATCCGCCAGGTCGCCGAGGCCGGTCACACCGCCCGGGTCGCCCGCCGGCACGATGAGCACGAGCGTGTTGCTCGCGAACAGCTCGGGCTCGCTCGCCAGCCCCGCATCGACGACCGTGCGCATGTTCTTCTCATCGGCCGACGCGAAGACATCGGCGGGGGCGCCCTCGACGATCTGCGTGGCGAGCGTCGACGAGCCGTCGTACGTGATCGGCTGGACGTCGAGCGACGGATGCCGCCGCTCGAACTGTGCGGCAAGCTCGTCGAACGCCCCGTGGAGGGATGCCGCGGCGTAGACGGTGAGCTCTCCCGTGAGCACGGCCTCGTCACTCGGCGGCGCGGTGATCGGCCCCCGGTCGCCCGCCGCGCCGGCGCATCCGGTGAGCCCCAGGCCGAGCAGGGCGACGAACGCGATCGCCCGGGTTCTTCCGTGACCCACGTCAGGCCTTCGGCGTCTCGACGATGACGGTGGTGGCCTTCACGACGGCGACGGCGAGCGAGCCGGGTTCGAGGCCCAGCTCGCGCACGGCCTCCGACGACATGAGCGACACCACGCGATGCGGCCCCGCCTGGATGTCGACCTGCGCCATGACGCCGTCGGCCTGCACGCGCGTCACGAGCCCGACGAACCGGTTCCGCGCGCTGGACAGCACATCAGCGGGATCGCCGGGCGTCCGGGCGAGCTCGACCGCGTGGGCCGCGAGAGCCTCACCCGGGATCTCGACGGGCGAGGCGCCGGTCGTCGGCAGCGTACCGGCGTCCACCCATCGCCGCACGGTGTCGTCGCTGACGCCGAGGAGCCGAGCCGCCTCGGCGATCTTGTAGCTCGTCACGGCGACAACCTAGCATCCGCATCTGCGGTCCGCATCGCCTGTTCAGACCGCATCTGCGTGCCTGCCGGCCAAGCCGCCGCTCTCTCCCTCCGCGCGTTGCGACACGGGTCCCGAGTTGCAGTGGGACAGCGGCGCCTCGGGTCGGCATGCGCCGTCCCTGAGTTGCGCCGCCTGGGGCCCGCGGGCGCTCGCGCGACTAGCCTGTGGACATGGCCTTTCCCCCGCTCGTGGAGCCGGTCGCCGCGCTGGGCGACGCCGAACGCACGCGCACGTCCCGGCATCGCGTCCTCGCGGGCTTCGGCGACGAGGCGCAGCGCCGCCTGGCCGCCGCGCACATCGCCGTGGTCGGGGCCGGCGGGCTCGGTTCGCCGGCCGTGCTGGCGCTGGCCGCGGCCGGGGTCGGCACGCTGACGGTGATCGACGACGACCGGGTCGAGGCATCCAATCTGCAGCGTCAGGTGATGCACCGCGTGACCGACGTCGGCGCGCCGAAGGTCGACTCGGCCGTCCGCGTCGCCGCCGAGCTGTCGCCGACGACCCTCGTGCGCCCGGTGCAGGCGCTCCTCACGCCCGACACCGCGCGCGAACTGCTGGCGGGCGCCGACGTCGTCATCGACGGCACCGACACCTTCCCCACGCGCGCGGCCGTCGCCGCCGCCTGCGAAGACCTCGGCGTGCCGCTCGTATGGGGCGTCGTGCAGGAGTTCCACGCGCAGGCGACCGTGTTCTGGTCGGCACCGCCCGCCGGGACCGCGCCGCTGCGGCTCGCGGACCTGTATCCGCCGGATGCCGCCGCCGACGCGCCCTCGTGCGCCCAGGTCGGCGTGCTCGGGGCGCTGTGCCTGCAGGTCGGGTCGCTGCTGGCGACCGAGGCGATCAAGCTCGTGACCGGCGTCGGCGAGCCGCTGTACGGACGGGTGCTCGTGATCGACGCACTGCGCGGCCGCACCGATGAGGTGCCGCTGCGCCCCGCGGCCGCGGTCGCCGTGGCACCCGCCGCACCCGCGGACGCGGCACCGATTCCGCAGCTGACCCCCGACGAGGCGCTGGCCGCCCAGCGCGACGGGGCCGTGCTGCTCGATGTGCGCGAACCCGCCGAGACGGCGCGCGGCGTCATCGCGGGTTCGCTGCTGATGCCCCTCGGAGACGTGCTGGCCCACCCCGCCGGGATCACGGCCGGACACGTGGTCGTCGTGTGCCAGATGGGGATGCGCGCGCTGCAGGCCGCCCGGGCGCTGCGCGCGGCCGGGGTCGAGGCGTCCGTCCTCTCGGGCGGTCTCGACGCGTGGACCCACGAGACGACGCCCGCATGAGCGGACTGCGCACCGTCGAGGAGCACCTCGCCGACGTGCTGGCGGCGGCCCGGCCGCTCGCCGCCGAACGTGTCGCACTCCCCGACGCCTACGGCCGCACGCTGCGCGAGCCCGTGCGCGCCGCCGTCGACATCCCCGTGTTCGACAACTCCGCCATGGACGGCTTCGCCGTGCGCTTCGCGGATGTGGATGCCGCCACGCCGGCCCACCCTGCCGTGCTCAGGGTCGTCGCCGATCTGCCCGCCGGCACCGAGGCCGACCCCGTCCTCGGTCCGGGCGAGGCCGCCCGCATCATGACGGGGGCGCCCGTGCCGACGGCCGCCGACGCCATCGTGCCGTTCGAAGACACCGCGGGCGGACTCGTCGACTCGCTGGGCGACGTGCGCGTGCTGCGCGCGCCGCACGCCGTCGGCGCCCACGTCCGCCGCGCGGGCGAGGACGCCCGGCGAGGCGCGGAGGTGCTGCCTGCCGGCGTCCCGCTCGGCCCGCTGCAGGTGGCCGCCGCCGCGGCGGCCGGCGTCGCAGAGGTCGTCGTGACGCGGCCTCCGCGCGTCGCCGTGATCTCGACCGGCACCGAGCTGGTCGCGCCCGGCGATCCGCTGCGCCGCGGGCAGATCCCCGAGTCCAACGGCGTGCTGCTGGCCGGGCTCGCGGCCGAGGCCGGGGCCGTGGTCGTGCGGCGCGACAGCGTGCCCGACGAACCCGAGCTGCTCGACGCGCTGCTCGCCGAGGTCGTCGCACCCGAGGGCGGGGCGGCCGACGTCGTGGTGTTCTCGGGCGGCGTCAGCGCGGGCGCGTACGAGGTGGTCAAGACCACGCTGGCCGCGACGATGGCGTTCACGAAGCTCGCGATGCAGCCGGGCAAGCCGCAGGGGTTCGGGCGGCTGCCCTCGGGCGCGCTGCTGTTCGGCCTGCCGGGCAACCCGGTGAGCGCCGCCGTGTCGTTCGAGGTCTTCGTGCGGCCGGCGCTGCTGCGGCTGCAGGGCCGCACCACCGCCGACCGGCGCGTGCTGTCGCTGCCGGCCGCCGTGGCGTGGCGCACGCCGCCCGGCCGTCGCCAGTACCTCCCCGCGACGATCGACCGCACCGACCCGCAGGCGTGGCGCGTGCGCCCCGCCACGTCCGGGGGCTCGCACCTCGCGGGCGGGCTCGGCCGCGCCGAGGCGTATGCCGTCGTCCCGGCGGAGGTGGATGCCGTCGCCGCGGGCGACCTCGTCGATGTCATGCTGATCTCATGACGACCGACGCGCCGGGCGCCGAGCCCACGTTCACCCACCTCGACGCCGCCGGCCACGCGCGGATGGTCGACGTCACGCTCAAGCAGCCGACCGTCCGGTCGGCCACCGCACGTGGATTCGTCCGGTGCGCCCCGCACGTGGTCGTCGCCCTGCGCGACGGCGCGGTGCCGAAGGGCGACGTGCTCGCGGTGGCGCGGATCGCCGGCATCCAGGCAGCCAAGCGCACCCCCGAGCTGCTGCCGCTCGCGCACGTCATCGGCGTGCACGGCGCCTCCGTCGACGTGATGATCGACGACGACGGGGTGGCGGTCGAGGCCACCGTGCGCACCGCCGACCGCACCGGCGTCGAGATGGAGGCGCTCACCGCGGTGTCGGTCGCGGCCCTGGCCGTGGTCGACATGGTGAAGGGGCTCGACAAGGGCACCTCGATCGAGGGTGTGCGCATCGTCTCGAAGACCGGCGGCAAGAGCGGCGACTGGGTGCGCCCGGGCGAAGCGCAGTCGTGACGCCGCGGCTCGGGGCGATCCTGCTCGCGGGCGGGCGCGCCGCGCGTGTCGACGGTGCCGCGAAGCCGCTGTTCGACGTGGGAGGGCGCACCCTTCTGGCGACCGCGGCGCAGGCCGCGCTCGACGCCGGCGCACGCCCCGTCACCGTCGTCGCGCCCGTCCTCGATGAGACCCTGCCTGTCACGTGGGTGCGTGAGGAGCCGCCGTTCTCCGGCCCCGCCGCGGCGACCGTGGCAGCGCTGGCGTCCTGGCCGGCGGTGGACGATCCCGAGTGGACGCTCGTGCTGGCATGCGACCTCCCCTCGGCCGACGTCGCCGTGCGGCGCCTCGTGGACGACATCGTGCTCCTCCCCTCCGACACCGACGGACTGTGCCTGGGCGACGCGTCGAGCCGCCCGCAGTGGCTGATCGGCGTGTACCGCACGCGTGCGCTGCGGGCCGCGGCATCCACTCTCCCGAACGCAGGCGCCGATGCCTCGATGCGCGGCCTGCTCGACGATCTGGCGATCACCGTGGTCTCGGTGCCCGGAGAACTGACCCGCGACGTCGACACGTGGCAGGATCTGGAGGAGGCCCGCGCCCGGGCCGACGCGCACCGCCCGCACACCGAGGAGCCGTCATGAGCGAGCAGCCCCGCACCCTTCCGCCCGAGGCCCTCGACGACTGGGCCGCCGCCCTGCGCGAGCGTCTGGGACTGTCGCCCGAGGACGTCCCTGTCGCGGCCGTGCTCGACCTCACGAAGGTCGTGGCGAACAACGTCGCGCGTCCCGCCGCCCCGCTCGGTGCCTTCGCGGCCGGGCTCGCCGCCGGCCGCGCCGGCACCGATCCGGCACAGGTCATCGCCGCGCTGCGCGAGGTGGCCGACCTCGCCGAGGGCTGGGACCAGTAGTGGCCGTCGTCCGCTACTTCGCCGCCGCACAGGAGGCCGCCGGCCTCGACACCGAGCGCCGCTCCGAGACCACCCTCGGCGCGCTGCGCGCGGCCGTCACGTCGGCCCACCCGGGTCTGGGCGGCATCCTCCCCCGCTGTGCCGTGCTCGTCGGCGGCTCACGCGTCGACGACGACACGCCCCTGGGCGCCGACGACCTGGTCGACGTGCTGCCGCCGTTCGCCGGCGGCTGAGCCCGCGCCGGTCAGCCGCCGAGGCCGAGCCAGGTGGCGGTGCCGTCGGTCTCGAGCTGACGCTTCCACACCGGCAGGCCGGTCTTGATCGTCTCGATGAGCGTGCGGCACACCTCGAACGCCTCTGCGCGGTGCGCCGACGCGACGGCGATCACGACGGCCGCGTCGCCGACGGCGAGGGTGCCCACCCGGTGCGAGACCGCGACCAGCGCCCCCGTGTCCGCCGCGGCGGTCGTCGCGAGCTGCGCCAGCGTCGCCTCGGCGTCGGGGTGCGCGGAGTACTCGAGGGCGACGACGGCGGTGGCGGCATCCGGGTCGTGGTCGCGCACGCGCCCGACGAACGTCGTGACGGCGCCCATCCGCGGGTCGTCCACCGCGCGCAGGTGCGCGTCGAGGTCGAGCGGCTCGGCGCTGATCGCCGCGAGGCGCACGGCGCCGGTGGCAGACATCAGTGGTCCCCTCCTCCCAGCTGGTCGATCACATGGCGCGCGACCGACAGCACCACCGGCATGCCCGAGGTCACGGCGGCGGGCGAACCGGGAAGGTTCACCACCAGCACGCCGTGCGGATCGACGACACCCGCGATGCCTCGGGTGAGCATGCCCGCCGGCTTCTCGGCGGCGCCGCGTCGGCGGAGCTCCTCGGCGATGCCGGGGACCTCGCGCGTCACGACCCGTGCCGTGCCCTCGGGGGTCTGGTCGCGCGGCGCCACGCCGGTGCCGCCCGTCGTGATCACGAGCCGCACGCCGGCGACCACCAGTGCGGTGAGGGCCCGTTCGACACTGTCGGCGCCGTCGGGGACGACCACGGCGTCGTCGCACGAGAAGCCGGCCTCGCGCAGGGCGGCGACCGCGACGGGGCCGCTGGCGTCCTCGCGGACGCCGTGGGCCGCCCGGTCCGACACGGTGACGACGGCGGCTCGGGTCATGTGCCCAGCCTAGAAGGTGCCGGCACGGGGCGGGCGACCGGGCACACCTCCGCGACCACCACCGCGGGAAGAGTCGATGCCGCTACCCGGCGTCGCTGCGGCGCTCCAGCCGCACGATCACGGACTTCGACGTCGGCGTTCCCGACACGTCGGCCACCGAATCCAGCGGCACGAGCACGTTGGTCTCGGGGTAGTAGGCGGCGGCGTTGCCTCGCGGAGTGGAGTACGCCACGATGCGGAATCCGGGGGCACGACGCTCCTCGACCGCGCCGTCGGGGCGCGTCCACTCCGACACCAGGTCGACGACCTCGCCCTCGGCGAAGCCGAGCGCCTCGATGTCGAGCGCGTTCACGAGCACCACGCGCCGCCCGCCGTGGATGCCGCGATACCGGTCGTCCTTGCCGTAGATCGTGGTGTTGTACTGGTCGTGCGACCGGAGGGTCTGCAGCAGCAGGCGCCCGGGCGGGATCACCGGGTACTCGAGCGGGTTGACGGTGAACCGGGCGCGCCCGTCCGGCGTCGCGAAACTGCGGGCGTCGCGAGGACCGTTGGGAAGGTGCAGCGTCCGCCCCTTGTCGATGCGCTGCTCGTAGTCGTCGAACCCCGGGATCACACGCTCGATGTGCCGGCGGATGAGGGCGTAGTCCCCCTCGAGCGCCGCCCAGTCGGCGTGCGGGGCGTCACCGGGAGGCCGCGCCTGGTCGTCGCGCTCGCGGAACACGAGCGCGCACAGCCGTGCGACGATCGCCACCTCGCTGAGCAGGTCTTCGGAGGGCGGCGCGAGCCGACCGCGCGAGGCGTGGACGGCGCCCATCGAGTCCTCGACGGTGACGCGCTGCTCGCGCGCCGTGCCGTCGGGCGCCGTGCGGCGGTCGCGGTCGGTACGGCCGAGCGTCGGCAGGATCAGGGCCCGACGCCCGGTCACGACGTGCGAGCGGTTGAGCTTGGTCGACACGTGCACCGTGAGTCCGACGTTCGCCATGCCCGCTTCGACGACCGCCGTGTCGGGTGTGGCCGACACGAAGTTGCCGCCCATGCCGACGAAGACCCTCACCCGTCCGTCGCGCATGGCGCGGATGGCCTCGACGGTGTCGAAGCCGTGCGCGCGAGGGGCGGTGAACGCGAACTCGCGGTCCAGCGCCGCGAGGAACGCCTCCGACGGCTTCTCGTAGATGCCCACGGTGCGATCGCCCTGCACATTGGAGTGGCCACGCACCGGGCACACGCCGGCACCGGGGCGTCCGATGTCGCCGCGCAGCAGCAGGACGTTGACGACGTCGCGCAGCGTCGCGACGGAGTGCTTGTGCTGCGTCAGCCCCATCGCCCAGCACACGATCGTCGCCTTCGAGGTGCGAACGGCTTCGCCGACGCGCCGCAGGGCGTCTTCGGGGATGCCGGTCGCGGCGACGAGCTCGGGCCACGAGGCATCCCTCATCGCATCGCGGTACGCCTCGAAGCCGCTGGTGTGCGCGGCGATGAAATCGTGGTCGAGCACCCGCTCCCCGGTCGCCGAGCCTGTCGACGCGTCCTCGGCCTCGAGCAAATGTTTGCCGATCGCCTGGAACAGCGCCTGGTCGCCGCCGAGGCGGATCTGCACGAAGCCGTCGGCGAGCGGAGTGCCGCCGAGCACGACGCCGCGCACCGTCTGCGGGTTCTCGAAGCGCATCAGTCCGGCCTCGGGCAGCGGGTTCACGGCGATGATCGTCGCCCCGCGCTGCTTGGCCTTCTCGAGCGCCGACAGCATGCGCGGGTGGTTCGTGCCCGGATTCTGGCCCGCGACGATGATCAGGTCGGCCTCGTGGATGTCGTCGATCGACACGGTGCCCTTCCCGATGCCGATCGTCTCGGTGAGGGCCGAGCCCGATGACTCGTGGCACATGTTCGAGCAGTCGGGGAGGTTGTTCGTGCCGATCCCCCGCACGAGAAGCTGGTAGAGGAACGCCGCCTCGTTCGACGTCCGCCCCGACGTGTAGAACACCGCCTCGTCCGGATCGTCGAGGGCGCGCAGCTCGTCGGCGACGAGTGTCAGCGCGTCGTCCCACGAGATCGGGCGGTAATGCGTCGCCCCCGCTTCGCGCAGCATCGGCTGAGTCAGGCGGCCCTGCTGGCCGAGCCACCAGTCGTCATGGGCCCGCAGCTCGTCGATCGAGTGCGCCGCGAAGAACTCCGGGCCGACGCGGCGCAGCGTCGCCTCCTCGGCCACGGCCTTGGCGCCGTTCTCGCAGAACTCGGCGATGTGCCGCTTGTCCTCCTCCGGCCACGCGCAGCCCGGGCAGTCGAACCCTTCCTTCTGGTTGACGCGCAGCAGCGTCTGCACCGACCGGCTGACCCCCATCTGCTCGTTGGCGATCTGCAGCGCGTGCAGCACGGCGGGCACGCCCACCGCGACCTGCTTGGGTCGCGTCACGTGCACGCGGGATTCGTCGATGTCGGCTGCCGGGGGCTTCGTCGCCATATCGAAAGGCTAGCCGCGGCGCGCGCGTGATGCGCACGGATCGCGGTTCAGCCGCTCCACCACAGCCTCGCCGTTCCCCGCAGATCCTCCAGCGGCACGGCGCCGTGGCCCGGTTCGGACAGCGAGAGCCGCGAGTCTGCGGACGCGGCACGGTTGTCGCCCATGACCCAGACGGCGCCTTCGGGCACCTCGACCCGGAACGGGATGTCGCCGCCGGGGCGGCTGTCGCCCGCGTAGGCCTCGTCGGAGGGCACGCCGTTGACGAGGAGCCGGCCGCTGCCCGCCTCGCAGCACACCACGACGTCGCCGGCGACGCCCACGACGCGCTTCACGAGCGTGGCTCCGGCGGTGCCCGACCATCCTTCGCGGTCGACGAGGAGCACGACGTCACCCCGGACGGGGGTGGTCCAGCGATCGAACACCAGATGGTCGCCGCCTCGGAGCGTCGGCGCCATCGAGTCGTTGCGCACGGTCGCCACACCGAAGGCCGCGAGCGCGAGGGCAGCCGCGACGGCGGGGATCACGACGGCCGCCGCCGCGGCGACCGCGCGCCGTCGGCGCGGCGCCGACGGTCGCACCGCCGGGGCGCCTCCAGCCGCCGAACGCAGAGCCGTGGCCACCGCGCTGCTCACGGCGCCTCGGCGAGCAGCGCGCTCATCGCCGTGATCTCGCGTGCCTGCTCGACGAGCACGTGCTTCGCGGAGGTGCGCACGTAGGCGTTGGACCCGCCGCGCACCGCCGCCTCCGCCATCTCGAGCGCGCCGTCGTGGTGCGCGATCATCAACTCGAGGAACATCCGGTCGGCCGCCGCTCCCTCGGCGGCATCCAGCGCCGCCACCTGGGCCGGACTCGCCATCCCCTTCATCTGCGCATGCGGGTGATCGCCGCACGCGGTGGGTGTCGCCGGCGATGCCGCGCCCGCATCCTCTGCGTGGCCGCCCGCGTGGGCTCCGCCGTGCCCGACGGCCGTCGTCCCGGACTGCACGGCCTGCTGCCAGGCGGACTGCCATGCGCGCATCGTCTCGATCTCAGCGGTCTGGTCGGCGACGATGAACTCCGCCAGCGCCCGCGTGCGCTCCCGGACGCCCGCGGCGTCGAGCACGAGGCCGCTGAGCTCGAGCGCCTGCTCGTGGTGCGGGATCATGCCCTCGATGTAGCAGTGGTCCTCGGCCGTCGGAAAGCCCGCGGCCGCGGCATCCATCCGCACGCCCGACGCCTGCGGCTGCGACGGCGGAGGTGTCGTCAGGCCGAGCGCGGCCACGGCCACGCCGAGCGCCGCTGTCGACAGGGCCAGCACGACGCCGAGTCGGGCGATGCGACTGCGCATGGGGAGTCCCTTCCGAGAGGATGCCGCGTCTCGCGGTCCCGGTGTGAATGCGCCAGGGGGCGACGCACGGGTGGCGCGCCGCCCCCTGGACGGTCAGGCGTGCGCCGTGGCGCTCCGCTGACGGCGCAGATACCACGATGCGCCCGCAAGACCCGCTCCGGCGACGAGGAGCACGAGCCCCGACAGCGCCCAGCGGTTGGCGTCCGTCCCCGTCGAGGCGAGGGCCCCGAGGATCGCGGACGGCGACGCGGAGGCCACCGTGAACGTGCCCTGCGCGACGGCCGACGACGTCTGCCCGGTGAGCACGAGCGTGTGCTCGCCGGCCGGCGTGTCCGACGGCACGAGGAACTGGACGTCCACGTCGCCCTCGGCGTCGGCGACGAAGGTGCCGACGTCGACGGGGTCGGAGTGCATGACGGCGCTCACGGTCTCGCCCGGCGCGAAGCCGGACGCCGATGCCGTCAGCGATGCTCCGGGAGCGACCTCGGACTGGCCGAACGTCACCGCAGCGGTGGGCGTCGTGCCGTTCCCGTTCCCGTTGCCGCCTCCGTTGCCGTTCCCGTTCCCGTTCCCGTTGCCGTTACCGGGCGTCGTCGGCGTCGCCGTCGGAGTCGGCTCCCCCGTCGGCTCGGTCGTGGGCGTCGGCGTGGGCGACGCGGTGGGCGTCGGGGTGATGTTCGGGTTCGGCACCCCGCGCATGTCTCCGTTGACCCACTTGCGGCCCTCGGGGATGTTGGGGTTCTGTGCGGCGAAGTCACGCGGATAGAGCGTGAAGCCCTGCCAGTGGATCGGCATGGGGCTCTGGTCCTCGTCGCGGTTGATGTGGTGGAATCCGACGTTCACCCACGCCACCGGGTCGTCGAGCGTCTCGCCGTCGGCGATGTAGTCGGTGACCATCTGACCTGCCTTCGACGGGATCAGGTTGTGGCTGGCGTGGATCTCGTCCGACTTGGCCGACGTGAAGGCGATGTCGAAGTCGGTCTCGGGGTTGAGGTTGTACGCCTGGTCGCGCGGCACGATGATCTCGTACGACCGGGCGTGACCGTCCGCGTTGAGGCTGTCGGGGTTCACGACCCGGTACGCCTCGCGGTTGGACCCGAGGGTCTTCGTCTCGGTTCTGATCTGAGTGAGCTGGGTCTCCAGGATCGCGGTGTGGCCGGTGTCGCCCGTGGTGCCGTACTCGCCCGTGGGGGTGGTCGCGAATTTCTCGACCACCTGGTTGGCACCCGAGTCGATGCCGAAGTCCACGCGCCAGAACGCCGAGTGGTAGTGGTTGACGGCGAAGTCCTCCTGGCCCGGCGCGATCGGCCAGCCCTGGTTCACGACGTTGACGTAGTCGTTGGGCGACAGGTCGCCGGTGGCGCCCAGACGCACCGAGATCTCGCCGTCGTCGTGGAAGCGGTACTCGGTCTGATACTCGTACCAGCCGATGCGCGACACGGTGTGCAGCACGAGGTCGGTGCCCTGCGCGGCGTACAGCGCGTCGTTCGTGATGTTCGAGCGGTACGCGAGACCCGAGTCCTCCTCGCCGATGCAGACGGCCGGGATGTCGCCGCGCGTGGCGTCGACCCATGCGGTGCGCACCTCGCCGACGGGGCAGTCGACGGCGGCGATCGCCTGCAGCCGGCGACCGCCGACCTGATAGGTGGTGACGTCGTTGTACTCGGTGGCGCCCGTGTCGTACGGCACATTGAGCTGCGCGAGGGCGATCGAGTCCAGCACGAGGATCGGCGCGGCGTCGTCGCGCGGCTGGTACGCCACCTTGTCGAGCACGAGGCCGCGGTAGGTGTCGAGACGCCAGCACATCTGCCAGCTCGAGCCGGCTTCGAGCGTCTTCGAGACGAGCGAGTCGCCGGAGCAGGACGCCTCGGTGACGGTCTGCGCCGAGGCGGCCACGGGCGCGGACAGCACGAGGCCGCCCGCGAGCAGGGCCATCGCGGTGCCTGCGCCGAGGAGCCGGCGGAGGGAGGTTCGTTTCATCGGGAGGGTCTCCGTGATCATGAGATGGACAGGACGGCACGCGTCGAGAGGTTCACGACGTACGTGCTGGTGGTGAGGAAGGCGCCGCCGTCGACCTGCGCGAGCAGCTGCACGCAGCGGTCGACGCCGCAGGACTCGGCGCCGAAGGTTCCGGCATCCGTCGTGAAGGAATGCGCGGTGAGAAGGACCTCGGCGGACGTCGGCGTGAGGACCGAGCCGCCCGTGAGCGATGCGAACTCGTCGATGACCGGCTGAGCCGACTCCGAGTCCAGCAGCAGCTCCCACGCCAACGAGGTCTCGGCGTCGGTCGGCGCGGGCTGCGTGCCCGACGCCCGCTCGACGGCCTCGACGGTCCCGGTGGTGACGTCGACGATCATGCTGACCGTCTCGTTGGTGGCGTAGTCGTAGTAGAGCGACAGCAGACGGCGGTGCCCGTCGGCGTACGCCTGGGGGTCGGCGACGTCGGTCGAGAGGAACTGCAGTCCGGGTTCGCCGAAGACGTCCCTGCCGGCTGCGAAGGCGGCATCCTGAGCGCCGACGAAGCGCACGTACTCGACCTCGGCTCCTGTCAGCCCGTCGTACGCGGCCGCGACCGTCGCCGGCTTCGGAACGTCCGCCGCCTTCTCGGGAGCGTCCTCGTCGCTGCTGTCGGCGGCGATGGGAGTGGATGCCGTCGTCTCGGGCGACGACGTCGCCTGGACGGCTGTCTGCGTCGCGAACACGAGGGCGACGACGGCCGCGGCGGCGGCGACCGCGGAGCCGATGCCGAGCGCACGGGGGGCGAGCAGGCGCGCTCTTGTGGAGGGGTGCCGCGGCGAAGGGGGCGGCGAGTCCCCCTGCGGCGTGAGCTGTTGTTCGGTCACGGGAGTCCTTTCGCTGACGAGGACGCGGCTCGCACCCGCGTCCGGGGCGATTCTTCGCCGGCGCGATTTCGCCTCCGTGTGTGGTCGCGAACGCCGAGCGAAATCCTCGTGAGACGACCGGACGCGGTGTGCGCGCACGCGTCTCGCACCACGACACACAGGCGAAACATGCACCGACGTTCCGCGCAACGCTGCGCGTGTAGCGTCGCGGCCAGTCGCAGGACGACAGCGCCGACAGCGAGGAGGATGCATGAGCACCGCACTCGCCGACGCGATCGAGCGGGCACGTCCGCGCAGCGACCTCGGCGCCCGCTCGCCCTTCGCCGGCCTCCGTCGCCGGCACGCGCGCACCGTCGACGTCGTCGCGCAGTCGGTCGCCGCCACCGCCCCCGCGGGCGTCCTCCTGGTGCATCCCGCGGCCGCCTATGCCCGCAGCGGCTCGTTCGCGTTCCTCGACATCGCCATCACGATCACCCTCGTGGTCGGGGTCGCGCTCGTGATCGGCATGTTCGCGCGCCGCATCGCCAGCACCGGCTCGCTGTACACGTTCGCCGCCCGCGGGCTCGGACCGCACGCCGGGCTGCTGGCCGGCGCCGCGCTCGGCATCGGCTACCTGGCGGTCGCCGTCAACACCCTCTCATCGGGCTCGGCGCGCATCGCGAGCCTGCTGAGCGGACAAGAGGCTCCACCGTGGCTCGTGATGACGCTCGTCGTGGGCTTCGGAGCGGTCATCGCGGTGGTCGTGGCGCGCGGGCTGCGCATGTCGACGCGCATCCTGTTCGTGCTCGAGGCGATCGCCGTCGTGACGGTGCTGGGACTGTCGATCGCCGCGCTCAGCCTCACACGGTGGGACGTCGCGCTGCTCGTCCCGCGCGCGACCGACTTCTCGCTCGACGCCATCATCACCGGCGTCGCCTTCGCGCTGATCGGCTTCGTCGGCTTCGAGAGCGGTGCGGCACTCGGTCCCGAGACGCGGCGCCCGTTCGCCGCGGTTCCTCGGGCGATCATGGTGAGCGTCGGCGCGACCGGTGTCGTCATGCTCGTGGGGACGGCGGCGCAGCTGTCCATCGTCGCGGACCGCCCGGGTGCGGCATCCCTCTCAGCCGTCACCGGGCTCTCGCGCCTGACCGACCTGATCGTCGCGCTCTCGTTCCTCGCGTGCGCGCTCGCGATGACCAACGCGGCGACGAGGATCGCCTTCGCGATGAGTCGCGAAGGGCTGCTCCCCGCGGCCTTCGGCCGCGTGTCACGACGCGGTGTGCCCGCGGCGGCCGGCGCGATGCTCGCCGCCGCGGTCACCGCGGTGCCGGTGGCGGTGCTGGCGTGGGGCGGCAGCCGCCAAGACATGCGCGTCGTCACCTCGCCGGCGTCGATCCTCGGATTCGTGCTCGCGTATGCACTGGTGTGCGCCGCGGCGCCGGCGTTCCTCCGGCGGATCGGCGAGCTGACCGTGCGCGGGGCCGTGCTGTGCATCGTGCCGTTGGCCGGTCTGCTGTGCATCCTGTGCTTCTATCTGGCCGCCACCGTGCGCGACAACCTGCCGGGGCTGCTGTGGGCGACCGGCATCCTCGCCGCCGTCGTCGCCGCCGGCTGTGCGCGCATCGCCCGTCATCCCGGCGTGGGCGCACGCATCGGCGTGCACGACTGGCCGACCGATGCGGACTGCCTCGACGGGCCGGCACGGTCGTGAGCGGAGCGGGCATCGTGGGCGACATGCGACTGCCCGAGAAGGGCCTGGGACTGGCGCTCGAGATCCTCGAGCAGGTCGCGCGCGACGACCGCGGCGCGTCCGCTGCCGACATCGCCCGCGCGGTCGGCGCGCCCCGCGCGACGGTGTACCGGGTCGTCAACTCGCTCGTGCGCGACGAGTACCTGGTGCGGCGCTCGGACTTCTCGGGGTTCCTCCTCGGCACGCGGGTCCTGGAGCTCGCTGCCGTGGTCGGCGCCCGCACGCGCCCGCCCCACGCCGAGGTCGTGGACCGGCTGCGCGCCCAGACAGGTGAGGCGGTCCACCTGTTCGCCTTCCACCGCGCGGGGCTCCTGGTGATCGACGAGGATGCCGGACGCCCGCTGTCGGACCGCGACGCGCTGCTGGCCGACCCGACACGATCAGCCATCGGGCACCTGTGGCTCGTCGCACATCCCGACAGGCGGATGCCGCACGCTCCGGCCTGGCGGACGGAGGTGTCGGCCGCCGACCTGCGCCCGATCCACGAGGCGTACGCCGTCCGCGGCTACACCGAGCAGGTCGCGCTGCTGAGGTCCGACCGGGGGTGCCTCGCCGTGCCGATCCACGACGACGACGCCCGCCCGGTGGGCGCCGTGGCACTGTCGACCTCGATCGCCGGCCTGTCGGTCGCCGCGCGGCACGTGGGCGCGCTGCGCGAGGCGGCGCGCGCGCTCGCCCCGCTGGGATCCCTCAGCGGGTGGTGACGAGCCCGCTACGGCGTCTGGCGCAGGATCTCGTCGATGAGCGGGCCGTCGGCCTGCTCGCGCTCGAGCACGGCCTCCGCCGAGGCGCGCACATCAGGGTGCGGATCGCCGTCGAGGATCAGCGACACGACAGCGACCATGCCGGCGTTCTGGGCGCGGACGATCTCGGCATAGCGGCGCTCGGCATCGGGCGGCGCGGCGTCGACGAGCGCCTGCTCGCTCGACCATGACGGCATGCCCGGCATCTGCGCGTGGTCCGAGCCGTGCCCGGCGCAGGGGCCCCCCGTGGGCGGGTCGAGCGGGCGCGCCGGCGCCCACGACACGTACCACTCCCGCAGGTCGTCGAGCTCGGCGACGTCGTCGCCGACCACGCGCTTCGCGAACGCCTCGGCCGCCGGCGAGAGGCCGTCCTTGCGCAGCAGCGTCTGCGCGAGCTCCTCCTCCTTGACGCGGTAGTAGATCATCGCCTCGACGTAGCAGTAGTCGTCGGCGGTCACCGTGTCGTCGATCGCGGCGGACGGACTGGATGCCGTCGCGCCCGGCCCGTCCGGCGACGGTCGTGCGCTGGGCACGGCCTTCGCCGGCGACGACTCGCCCAGCGGGACGCCGAGCACCGCGAGCGTCGCACCGGCGACGGCGGCCACGATCGCCGCCGCGAGCACGGCGACGGTCTTCGGTCTGCGCACGCGAAGGCCTTCCGGATCCGGGGTCGATCCGGGGCCTTCGCGGACTCACCGTCTGCCGGTGCCGAAGATCCCGCGGATCACTCCCCCGAGGATAGTCTGCGTCGACTTGGAGTTCAGGATCTGCTCGATGGGCGACTTCTGCGAGCTGCGCGACGTGCGCGTGGTGCCCGCGGTCTTCTTGAGCAGACGCTCATACTCCTGCTGCGCCTTCTTCTCGGCCGCGGCGGCGGCCTTGTCGGCGGCGGCCTGCTGCTTGTCGATGGCCGCCTTCTGCTTGGCGTACTCGGCGTCGGCCTTCGCTTTGGCGAGGGCCGCCTCTTCGGCGGCCGCGGCGTCGTCGGCCGCCTTCATCTTGGCCGCGAGGATCTCGCGCGCCGATTCGCGGTCGATCGGCGTCCCGTACTTGGCCAGCAGCGGCGACGCCTTCACGGCGGCCTCGATGGCGGGGTCCGGGGTCGGCGACATGAGCCCCTGCGGCGCGCGCAGCCGGGTCCACGCGACGGGCGTCGGGGCGCCCTTCTCGCTCATGACGGTGACGATCGCCTCACCGGTGCCGAGCTCCTGCAGCACGCGCTCCAGGTCGTAACCCGACTTCGGGTAGGTGCCGACGGTGGCGCGCAGCGCCTTGGCGTCGTCGGGCGTGAACGCCCGCAGCGCGTGCTGCACGCGCGACCCGAGCTGCGCGAGCACGTCCGACGGCACGTCCTTCGGCGTCTGGGTGACGAAGAACACGCCGACGCCCTTCGAGCGGATGAGCCGCACCGTCTGCGTGATCGCCGCCAGGAAGTCCTTCGACGCGTCCTTGAACAGCAGGTGCGCCTCGTCGAAGAAGAACACGAGCTTCGGCTTGTCGGCATCCCCCACCTCGGGGAGGATCTCGAACAGCTCGGCGAGCAGGTACATCAGGAACGTCGAGAACAGCGCCGGCTTGTCGATCACACCGGGCACCTCGAGCAGGCTGATGAAGCCCCGGCCGTCGGGAGCGGTTCGCAGAAAGTCCGTGACCGCGAACTCGGGCTCGCCGAAGAACACGTCGGCACCGGCATCCGCGAAGGTGATGAGCTCGCGCAGGATGACGCCGGCCGTCGCCGCAGACAGGCCGCCGAGCTCCTTCAGCTCGGCCTTGCCCTCGTCGCTCGTGAGGTGCGTGAGCACGGCCCGCAGATCCGACAGGTCGACGAGCGCCAGGCCGTTGGCGTCGGCGTAGTGGAACACGAGGCCGAGGCTCGACTCCTGCGTGGCGTTGAGGCCGAGCACCTTGCTCAGCAGCAGCGGCCCGAAGCCCGACACAGTCGCACGTACCGGGACGCCCTTGCCGACGCCGCCGAGCGCGAAGTACTCGGTGACCGACGCCTCGGGCTTCCAGTCCTGGCCGATGGCGCGCGTCCGCGCGAGCAGCTTCTCGTTCGACTCCCCCGGTGTCGCGACGCCCGACAGGTCGCCCTTGATGTCGGCGGCGAACACCGGCACGCCCTTCGCCGCGAGCTGCTCGGCCAGCCCCTGCAGCGTGCGGGTCTTGCCGGTGCCGGTCGCGCCCGCCACGAGGCCGTGGCGGTTCATCATGCCGAGCGGGATGCGGATCTGCGCCTCGGGCACCGGCTCGCCGTTGACGAGGGCACCGAGGTCGAGCGTCGTCGCCTCGAAGGTGTACCCCTTCACGATCGCGGCCACCTCGTCGGCGTCGAGCGGCGCGCCGTCGGCCGGCTCGGCAGGAGGGGCGGGGGATGCCGGCGGCGCGGGCGCTTCGACGGGCTCAGCAGCCGCCGGCAAGGGCGCTTCGACAGGCTCAGCGGCCGCCGGCTCGGCAGCCGGCGCCTCCCGCTCGGCAGCCGGGGTCTCCTGCTCGGCAGCCCGAGCTCCGGTCCCCGAGCCTGTCGAAGGGCCGCCGGCCCGGGCCTTCGCCGCCTCGGCCTCGGCGGCCGCCAGCGCGGCTTTCGCCTGCGCCGCCTTGAGCTGAGCCTCGGCGGCCTCTGCCTCGGCACGGAGCCGTGCCAGCTCCGCCTCGGCGGCCGCGACGGACGGGTCGGTGGCGGTGGACTCGGACGCAGGCGTTTCGGGCGCGGCTGACATGCGCTCAGCCTAGCCAGGCGTTCCGGGACGAGTCATTCCTTCGCTCACGGTCCAGCGGGACGGCGAAAGCCGCGGCGACGAGCAGGGCCGCACCGGCGCCGATGAGGGCGCCGCCGAGGGTGTCGGACAGCCAGTGCGCATGCAGATAGGTGCGGCTGAAGGCCATCAGCACGACCCAGACCGCCCCCACGACGGCCACCCACGCGCGCGGGAAGATGACGAACGCGGCGACGGCGATCGTGGCCGCGTTGGCGACATGGCCGGACGGGTACGAGCCGTAGTCCGAGATGACGAGGATGTCTTCGGGGCGCACGCGTCCGAACGCGTGCTTGAGCACCTGGACGAAGCCGGCCGACACCGCCTCGGCCGCGAGGAAGTACGCGGCCGCCCACGGCCGCTTGAGCAGCACGAGGCCGATGGCTGCGGCGATGGGCACCGCGAGCACGCCGAACCAGCCGCCGCCGACCCAGTTCATGACACGCGAGAATCCGGCGAGGGCAGGATGCCACCACTCGGCGAGGAGGGTGTTCCACCAGTCATCGACGGGGAACGGCTCCACACCGCGGGTGAGGATCCACCATCCCAGCGCGACCGAGAGGAGGGTGAGCGCTCCGCCCACGACCAGCCGGACCACGACGGTCGTCGCCACCCGGGGGCTTGCCTCTCGGCGTCGCACGTCCGTCATCGCCCCATTCTGCCTGTCCGGGTGCGGCATCCGCCCGGCTTGACAGCGACCGGTCAGGATGTCGGTATGACCGCTGTCGTCGATGTGCTGCGCACGCTGATCGCGCCGCTGACCCGCACCCGCGTGTTCCGGCGATTCCTCGGACCCGTGCTGCTGCCCCCGGTCGAGCGTGCGGTCGCGTGGCTGTCGGGCGGCCGCGTGCAGGTGAGCGCGCTCCTCGTCCCCTCGCTGATCCTGCACACCGTCGGGGCGCGCTCGGGCGAGCCGCGGGACGTGCCGCTGATGTACACGCCCGACGGCCGGGGGCGTGCGATCGTCGCCGGAACGAACTTCGCCGGGGCGCGGCATCCCGCCTGGACAGCCAACCTGCTCGCGCACCCCGACGCGGCGATCACGGTGCGGGGGCGCCGTCTGCCGGTGCACGCGACCGTGGTGCCCGACGCCGAGCGCGACGCCGTGTGGGCGCGGATCGAGGCGCAGTGGCCGGGGTACCGCAACTACGAGCGCGAGTCCGGCCGCACGGTGCGGCTGTTCCGGCTGCAGCCGGTGCGTCCCTCCGGGGACTGACCCGACGCGTCAGGGCGCGAGGCGCTCCACCGTGCGGGGACGCACGATGAGCCACAGCGACAGCACGCCCACGACGGCGCAGCCCACCATGACCGAGGCCATCGTGGTGGCCGTGATGCCGGCATCCCGAGCGATCCAGCCCACGAGCGGCGACACGAGGCCCGCCACGCCGAAGTTCGTCGCGCCGACGATCGACTGCGCAGTCCCCGCGGCCTTGCCGTGGCGGTCGAGGGCCAGCACCTGCACGCACGGGAACGTGAAGCCACACGCGGCGATGAAGATCCACAGCGGCACGATCGTGCCCCACAGGCCGAAGCCCAGCTGGTCGGTGACGACGATGGCGGATGCCGCGAGCACGAGCACCGCCGTCGACCACGCCATGACCCACTGCGGGCCGAACCGCGCGGCCAGGCGCGACGCGGTCTGCACGCCCACGACGACGCCCAGCGAGTTGACGGCGAACAGGATGCCGTACTGCTGCGCGTCGAAGCCGTACGTCTGCTGGAACAGGAAGGACGAGCTCGACAGGTACGAGAACATGCCCGAGAACGTCATGCCGCCGATGATCAGCACGCCGATGAAGACGCGGTCGCTGAACACGCTGCGGTAGCGCTGCCAGACCGTCGTCGCGCCGCGCTCGCGGCGGCGCGCCTTGGGCAGCGTCTCGGGCAGGAAGATGATGGCCGACACGAGCATGATCGCGCCGTACACGGCGAGTACGACGAAGATGCCACGCCACGGCATGACCGCCAGCAGCGCCGAGCCGACGAGCGGCGCGAGCACGGGCGCGACGCCCGAGACCAGCGCGAGGCGTGACAGCATCACGACGAGGCGGCGGCCGCCGAACAGGTCTCGCACGATCGCCGCCGCGACGACGCCGCCGGCAGCGGCGCCGGCGCCCTGCAGCACGCGCGCGACCGACAGGAGCTCGAGCGTCGGCGCGAGGGCGGCCGCCGTGCTCGCGAGCACGTGCAGCGCGGTGACGCTGAGCAGCGGGATGCGGCGTCCGACCTTGTCGCTCAGCGGCCCGACGACCAGCTGACCGAGGGCGAAGCCGATCATGGTGCCCGTGAGTGTCAGCTGGATGAGCGCGGCCGTGGTCTGGAAGTCCTCCTCCAGCACGGGGAAGGCGGGCAGGTAGAGGTCGATCGTGAACGGCCCGAGCGCCGTGAGCGCACCGAGCAGCACGATGTACAGGACGCGGCGGCGATGCGTGATCGAGTCGCCCGGATGCAGCACGATCGGCGCGGTGGCCGGGTTGCTGCCCAGAGTGCGGATGGCGCCGGTGCTCGTGTCGGGGCGGGGCGTCGGCCGGGGCTCGGCGGGTCGGTCTTCGGGCTTCTGGACGGGAACGGAGGCGGTATCGAGCAACGGCGTATTTCGTTTCGGGGCGCGGGAATCAGGCGACAGGAAGGTCGAATCGATTCGAGAACCCAGGATAGCGGATTCCCGGCAACCGCCCGCAAGACCGGCCTGTCGGCGGCTTCCCAGCCCCCGCTTGCATTCGGCCGCATAGGATGAGGGCAGTCCAGCACCCGACACCGCGGGCCCCGCGCCCGGCGGCCGAGCCGAGATCGAGCCCATGACCCCGACCCCGACCCCCGCCGAGAAGCGTACGAGCGGCAACCCGGCCACTCAGGCCCAGATCAACCTCAGCGTCAAGCAGCAGCGCGAGCAGAAGCGTCAGGAGAAGCTCGCCGAGTACCAGAAGCAGCTGGCGAAGCGCCGCCGCAGCAAGCTCGTGTGGTGGATCGTCGGCGCGACGGCGGCGGTCGCCGTGGTCGCCGCGATCGTGGCATCCTTCGTCTTCGCCCCCGCCCCGGCACCCACCTACGCGCGCGGCGACGGCGACGGCAGCGGCATCGAGGGCGTCGAGACGTTCGACAACACCGCGACCCACGTCGACGGCGCCGTCGACTACCCGCAGACGCCTCCCGCCGGCGGCGACCACAACGCGATCTGGCTGAACTGCGGCATCTACACGCAGCCGGTGCCCAATGAGAACGCCGTCCACGACCTCGAGCACGGCGCGGTCTGGATCACGTACGACCCGGCGCAGGTGTCGGCCGATGACATCGCGACGCTCGAGGCGCTCATGCCGTCGACCTTCGCCACGATGTCGCCGTACGAAGGCATGGACACCCCGATCGCCATCAGCGCGTGGAACGCGCAGCTGAAGGTCGATGCCGCCGACGACCCTCGCCTGAAGGAGTTCATCACGGCGTACTGGCACTCCACCAACGCGCCCGAGCCGAACGCACTGTGCACCGGCGGACTCGACGCGCCCGGCAAGAAGTGACGCCATGACCGACGCGGCGCCCTCGACCGGACGCACGCAGCGGTGGATCGTCATCGCCGTGTCGCTCGTGCTCATCGGCGCGCTCGGCTTCGCCGTCGGCCGGTTCACGATGTTCGGCACGCAGGGCGCCGCGGCGACGCCCGGCACGGACTCGGCCGAAGCCGGGTTCTCGCGCGACATGCAGGCGCATCACGCGCAGGCGATCGAGCTGGCGATGGAGATCTACCGCAAGACCGACGACGAAGAGCTGCGCGCGCTCTCGTACGACATCGCCACGTCGCAGGCCGCGCAGCGGGGCGAGATGTTCGACTGGCTCGTGCAGTGGGGTCTCCCCCAGGCCGGCGGCCCGCTGATGCAGTGGATGGATGCCGGCGGCTCGGGTCACGAGCACGGTCAGGCGTCGTCCGCACCGATGACCGACGAGGAGGCGCGCGCGGCCATGGGCATGGCGTCGGCAGACGAGATCGCCGCGCTGCAGGCGGCGACCGGCACGGCGGCGGACTGCCAGTTCCTCACGCTGATGATCCGTCACCACGAGGGCGCCATCCCGATGGCCGACGCGCTGCTCGAACTCGGCAGCGACCCCCGTGCGCGGGAGGTCGCGCAGGCGATGAAGACGGGGCAGACGGCCGAGATCGACGCGATGACGTCGATCCAGCAGCGCCTGGGGTGCTCCGGCTGAAGCGGGTCGTTACAGTGGTCGCGTGACCGCCGACCCGTCCGTGCCCGATGTGGGAGCCCGCCGGCGCCGCCCCGTGATCGTCACGATCGCGGTCGTCCTCGTGTATCTCAGCGCGTTCGCCAACGTGGCGCTCGGCGTACTGGTGCTGCTGAGCCGCTACGACGTCGCCGAGGCCGAGGTGCTGCGCGTGTCGCTGCTGGGCGCCGCCATCATCCTGTTCGGGCTGCTGCTGATCGGCATGGCCTCGGGGCTCGCCCGTGGCAGCCGCCTCTCGCGCATCTTCGCGACGGTCTACCTCGGAGTCCTGCTCGTGCTGAGCGTGCTCACGATCGCCACGACCGACGGCTGGGACTGGGGCTCGATGCTCGATGTCATCATCGAGGTGCTCATCCTCGTGGCACTGTGGGCGCCGCCGGGATCGCGGCACTTCGCACGCTCGACCGTCGACGCTCCTCCGGACGGGACCGCCGCCGCGGGCTGATCACGCCGCCGCGAGCGTCCGCGCGACGAAGCGACGGTGGAAGAACCGCACGATCTCGATCGCTCCGATCGTGAGCGCCGTCACCAGCACGATGAGCCACGCCGCCTCCTCGCCGGGATCGACGAGCTGGAAGAACTCGGTCGCCAGCGGAATGGTGAAGACGCCGACCAGTCCGATGAACATCGCGCCGATGATCAGGCCCTTCAGGCGCGTGATGGGGCGTGAGAGCACGGTCAGCACCCAGATCCCCACGATCGCGAGGATGATCGTCGACCCGGTGCGCAGCTCGGGCTGGCCGATGCCGATGGCCGTCGCCGCGAGGGTGTACAGGGTGAGCGAGATCGCGATGACGGCTCCTGCCGGGATGGCGAAGCTGAGCGAGCGGCGCAGGAAGCCCGGGACGTACCGCTGCGTGTTCGGCAGGAGCGCGAGGAAGAACGCCGGGATGCCGATGGTGAGGCCGTCGGTGATCGACAGCTGGCGCGGCAGGAACGGGAACGGCAGCACGAGCACGCCGAAGAGCACGGCGAGCCCTGTCGCGTAGGCCGTCTTGGTGAAGAACAGCATCGAGACGCGCTCGATGTTGGCGATGACCTGCCGCCCCTCGGCGACGACCTCGGGCAGGTGCGAGAAGCGGCCGTCGAGCAGCACGATGCGCGCGACCGCCTTCGTGGCGGCGGCGCCGGAGTTCATCGCGATGCCGAGGTCGGCCGTCTTGATGGCGAGGGCGTCGTTCACCCCGTCGCCCGTCATCGCGACCGTGTGGCCGCGCTGCTGCAGTGCGACCACCATGCGCTTCTTCTGCTCCGGCGTCACGCGCCCGAACACGAGGTTGCGCTCGAGCACTTCGCCGAGCTCTGCGTCGTCGTCGGGCAGCCGGCGCGCGTCGAAGCCCTCCGCGACGTCGACGCCGACACTGCGGGCGATCGCGGCGACCGTGCGCGGGTTGTCACCAGAGATGACGCGGATGCCGACACCCTGCGCTGCGAAGTACTCCAGGGTCTGGGCGGCATCCGGCCGGATCCGCTCCTGGAACGTCACGACGGCGACGGCACGGACATCGTCGGGCAGACGCTCGCCGTCGACGTCCGCGGGGGTGAGGGCGGCTCCGGCGTGTGCGAGGACCAGCGTGCGGCGCCCTGTCGACGCGAGCTCGGTGACCACGCGCCCGAGCTCGCCGGACGGGTCGGTCGCGGCATCCCCGAACACCATCTCGGGCGCGCCCAGCACCCACGAGCCCGCGGGGCCGTCGGCGAACGAGACGGCGCTCCACTTTCGGGCGGACGAGAAGGGGATGTACGCCGCGGCCGTCAGCGGCTGCGCCACCGGGAAGGGCTCGCGCAGGCAGCGGGCCGTGGCGTTGGCATCCGGCGCGGCGCCGAACCATCCCAGCGCGGCCTCATGACCGTTCCCGGCGCCCAGCGTGTGCAGCGAGTCGAAGGCGATCTCGCCCGCCGTCAGCGTGCCCGTCTTGTCGAGGCAGATGACGTCCACGCGCGCCAGACCCTCGACGGCGGGCAGCTCGTTGACGAGCACCTGCTTCGAGGCCAGCTTGGCGGCGCCGACGGCGAACGCGATGGAGGTCATCAGCACGAGGCCGAGGGGGATCATCGCGGTGATGGCGGCGATCGAGTTCACGATCGCCTGCACCCAGTCACCGCTCTCGAAGGCGGCCGCCCACCCGCCGAACACCATCATCTGCGCGTTGCACACGAGCAGGCCGACCGGGCCGATGATCCAGCTCATCCACTTCAGCACGCGGTTGACCGAGCTGCGCACCTCGGACGCCACCAGCGAGAAGCGCTTGGCCTCGCCCGCGAACCGGTTCGCGTACGACTCCGCTCCCACTCGCGTCACCCGTGCCGCGCCCTCGCCTGCGACCACGATCGAGCCCGAGAGCGCCTCGTCGCCGGGCACCTTGTCGACCGCGTCGGACTCGCCGGTCAGCATGGACTCGTCGATCTGCAGGCCGCGGCTCTCGATGACGTCGGCATCGGCGGGCACTTGGTCGCCCGCGCGCAGCACGAGGACGTCGTCGATCACGACCTCCGCGGGTGCGAGCTCGGCCTCGTCCCTCTCGCGCCGCACGCGTGCGCGCGGCGCGTTCAGCAGCGCGAGACGGTCGAGCGCCGCCTTGGCGCGGAACTCCTGCACGCACCCGATGATCGAGTTCGCGAAGGCCGCGATGCCGAACAGCGCGTCCTGCCACCGGCCCAGCAGGAACAGCACGAAGAAGCACGCGAACACGATGCCGTTGAACAGCGTGAAGACATTCGCCCGCACGATGTTCCAGACGCTCCGGCTCGTGTCGGCCGTGTGGGCGTTCGTGCGCCCGGCCGCGACGCGCTCGGCGACGTCCGTGGCGCTCAGCCCCGGATCGAGGCCGGGTGCCGCGGGGGCGTCGGCGGAGGCGTCCATGCGATCAGGTTAGCGAGCGGCCCGCCTCGAGCAGTGGATGCCTCGGCCCGGCGTCGTACGCCGGGCCGAGGCATCCACTCACGAGCTCGTCAGCCCTTCGTCGCGCCCGCCATCAGGCCGCGCACGAAGAAGCGCTGCAGCGCGAGGAACACGATCATCGGCACGATCAGGACGAGGAACGCACCCGCCGACACCAGGTACCAGCGGTCGCCCCACGAGCCCGACAGCGAGTTGAGCGTCTGTGTCATCGGCAGCGACGACGTCGGTGCGAAGATCGTCGCCACCAGCAGGTCGTTCCACACCCACACGAACTCGAGGATCGCGAACGACGCGAGCGCCGGCGTCGCCAGCGGCAGGATGATCCGGAAGAAGATCTGCCCGTGGCCCGCGCCGTCCACGCGCGCCGCCTCGATCACGTCGGACGGGATCTCGGCGATGAAGTTGTACAGCAGGAAGATCGCCAGCGGCAGCGCGAAGATGACGTGCGCGATCCACATCGTGGCGAAGCTGTGGTCGACATCGCGCATCTCCAGTCCCGGGAACACCGCGACGTCGCCGATCTCGAGGCCGCGCGAGAACAGGCTGAGCAGCGGCACCAGCGCCATCTGGATCGGCACGATCTGCAGCGCGAAGACCGCGACGAACAGCACGCCGCGTCCCTTGAAGTCCATCCACGCGAACGCGTACGCGGCCAGCGACGCGATCGCGAGGGCGAAGATGGTCACCGGGATGGTGATCGCGAGAGAGTTCAGGAACGACTGGCCGAGGGTCAGCGCCGTGCCGCCCGAGGTCAGCGCGTCCTGGTAGTTGCCGAGGGTGAAGTCGGGATTCGTGAAGACCGTCCACCATCCCGTGCTCGCCGAGTCCGCACCGGGGCGGAACGACGTGATCAGCAGTCCCAGCGTCGGGATCGTCCACAGGAACGCGATCGCGATGGCGATCACCGTCGCCACGGGCGAGGTCATCCGCTTCTGAGCCTGCGCCTCGTTGCGACGCGTCTCACGCGCGACCCTGCGCGCGGCCGACTTGTCGAACTGCGGGCTGGCCTTCTCGTCGACGGCGGTCATCATCGCACCTCCCGCTGCAGGCGCAGCTGTCTGACGTTGTAGATGATCAGCGGCGTGACGAACACGAAGATCAGCACGGCGAGCGCCGCCGCATGACCATAGCTCTGGAAGCGCTGCTGCTGGTTGACCATCTCGAACCCGAGCACCGTGGAGTTCGAGCGGCCGCCCGTCATCACGGCGACGATGTCGTACAGCTTCAGCGCCGAGATCGTGATCGTGGTGAGCACGATGACGATGGCGGTGCGGATGCCGGGGACGGTGACGTTGATGAACCGCTGCCACGCGTTGGTGCCGTCGAGCTGCGCAGCCTCCATCTGCTCCGCCGGCACGGCCTTGATCGCCGCCGACAGCACGACCATCGCGAAACCGGTCTGCGCCCACACGAATGCGAAGAGCAGGCAGAACGTGTTCACGAGCGGCCAGGTGTCGAGCCAGCGGACCGGCTCGCCGCCGAACGCCACCACGATGGCGTTGAGGATGCCGATCTGGTTGCCCTGCCGGTAGTCGTAGACGAACTTCCAGATGAGGCTGATGCTGACCGGCGCGATCGCGAACGGGATGAAGACGAGGATCTTGAGGATCCGATCTCCGCGCGCACGCTCCATGAAGGCCGCGTACGCGAGCCCCACGATCGTCGAGAAGATCGGTGCGAAGATCGCCCAGATCAGCGTGTTGATGATCGACCAGAACCCCTGGGGGTTGGTGAACGCCCACACGTAGTTGTCCATGCCGACGAAGTTCTCGCCGGTCTTGTCGAAGAACGACTGGATGACGGTCGAGATGGTCGGGTAGATGAGGCCGACGAGGATGAGGATGGCAGCCGGCGCCAGGAACAGCGTCAGCTGGTACAGGTACCCGGCGCCTTCCCGCGCGCGGTAGTCGGCGTAGAAGAGCAGGCCGCCCGCGATGAGGGCGATCGGCACGACGTAGAGCACGGCGTTCTGGTACGGCCGCAGCATCATCAGGGCGATGAACGGGATGGCGAAGCTCGAGATCAGCCGCAGCCAGAAGTACCCGGTGCCTTTGCGCGGCGCGTATTCGATCAGCACCAGGAGGATCGCGACGACCACGCCGAAGACGAGCAGGACGATCGGGATCTGGACGATCGGGCCCAGGTTGCCGATCCACTGGAAGAACGAGTTGAACGAGAACCCCAGCGACGTCGGACGTGCGTCAGGGTCGGGCGGACTGAGGAACAGGAAGATCACGAGCGCCGCGATCAGGATGAAGCCGACCGCGACGACGACGCGTGTGGTCGTGCGTGACGGCGGCTTGCGCTTCGCCGGATCCTGCGGGGGTTTCGCGTCTGCCTGTTCCACCGAGGCTGTGGTCTGGGACATGGTCCGCCTTCCTCCGTCGTCCTCGACGGATCAGCCGTCACCTCGGCGGCCGGTCCGCGCGGCGAGCGCGCGGACCGGCGCCGAGACGACCTGCATCAGTTCTCGTAACCTGCCTGGATGTCTTCCAGCACCTGCGGCGTCGGCTTGCCGTCGATCCAGTCGACCATGCCGCGCCAGAAGGAGCCCGAACCGACCGTGGCCGGCATCAGGTCGGACGCGTCGAAGCGGAACACCGTGTCGGGGTCCTGAAGGACGGTCATCGCATCGGTGAGGAACTTGCTCGACGCGAGCGACGGGTCGGCGCCGGTGTTGGCCGAGATCGCACCGCCGAGCGAGACGCGCGCGTCCGCCCACTCGGGCGTCGACATGTACTCCGCCACCTTCTGCGTGGCGGCGTCGTCCGAGAACACCGTGACGAGCTCGCCACCACCCGAGACCGAGAACGGCTCGCCCTCGAAGCCCGGCATCAGGAACGCGTAGACGTCGCCGTCCTCGGCCACGTCGGGCGTCGCTCCGTCGGCCGTCTGCACCGCGAGGAAGTTCGCGGTGAGGAACGAGGCCTGGTGCGTCAGCGCGCACGTGCCGTTCGCGACAGCCGCGGCGATCGGGTCGCCGAACGCGGTGGAGTTGATGCTCTGCACGTCGCCGAAGCCGGCGTTGACGTACTTCGGGTCGAGCAGCACCTTGGCGACCTCGTCGAACGCCGACTCGATGGCCGGGTCGGTGAACGGGGTGTCGCCCTCCGCCCAGCTGTCGTACACGTCCGCCCCGGACTGACGCAGCACGAGGTCTTCGACCCAGTCCGTGCCGGGCCACCCCGATGCGGCCTCGGACGAGAACCCGGCGCACCACGGCGGCTGGCCCGTCTTCTCCTGGATCGTCTTGGTCAGATCCAGCAGCTCCTGCCACGTCTCAGGGATCTCGACGCCCCACTCCTGGAAGCTCTTGGGCGAGTAGTAGATGTAGCCCTTGAGGTTGGCCAGCATCGGTGCGGCGTAGAACACGTCGTCGACGGTGCCGATGTCCTTCCAGGCAGATGACCAGTACTTGTCGACGTTCGCCTCGACCTCGTCGCTCGCCTCGACCACCTGGCCGGTGTCGACGAGCGAGCGGAAGAGGCCCGGCTGCGGGACGATCGCGATGTCGGGGGCCGATCCACCGTCGACTTTCGTCACGATGTTGCCCTCGAAGCCCTTGTCGCCGGTGTACACGACCTTGATGCCGGTCTCTTCGGTGAACGCGTCGAACGACTTCTGGAGCGCATCCGCCTCGGTGCCGGTGATGCCGCCCGAGATCTGGACCTCCTCGCCCTCCAGCGAGCCGTCGTCGGCGTCACCCCCGTCGCCGCCCTCCGCGCAGCCGGCGAGCGCGAGCGCTGCGACGGCGGTCAAGCCCAGTGCGATGAAGCCGTGTCGACGGCGGGATCGCAGTGCAGTCATGGTGTCTGCCTCCTCTTCGAGTCCGCGGGCGGCACTTCAGCGCCCCCCGCACGTGCGAGATCGGGAACCGATTCCATGTTCACGGTAGGGGATGCCACCGGACGCGCACAATGACCGTGAGTCACAAGTCGGTAAACCGACGGTGCGGGGTGGCATCGATCCGGCGATGCGGGCATGATTGCCCGCGGAACCGGTTCCACATTCTCGCGCGACGCGGTCGTCGCCGATGTACAAGGAGGACCCGATGGCGGGCATCGCCGACGTGGCGCGTGCGGCAGGCGTGTCGAAGTCGACGGCCTCGCGCGCGCTGACCGGCGGCGGGTACGTGTCGCAGGCGACGCGCGAGAGGGTGAGGGATGCCGCGACCGCCCTCGGCTACGTCCCCACGACGAGCGCGGTCAGCCTGGTGACGGGCCGCACGCAGACGGTCGGCGTGGTCATGCCGTCGCTGGACCGCTGGTTCTTCGCACAGGTGCTGGAGGGCGTCCAGGACGCGCTGCTGCAGCGCCGCTACGACCTGGCGCTCTACGGAGCGCCACCCGAGTCCGCAGCCCGCCGCGAGATGTTCGAGCACTTCCTCGCGCGCAAGAGGTTCGACGGGCTCATCGCGATCGGCATCGAGCCGAGCGCGCGCGAGATGGAGCGGCTCGTGGCCTTCGGCAAGCCGGTCGTGAGCGTCGGCGGGTACGACGTGGGCACCAACGCCGTGTCGATCGACGACGAGGCGGCGGCCCGCATCGCGACCGACCATCTGATCGGCCTCGGCCACCGCGACATCGTCTTCCTCGGCGGCGACCCCGACGGCCACCGCACGAGCTTCGGCGACGGGCTGCGGTTCGACGGTTACGTCGCCGCGATGAGGGATGCCGGGCTCGAGGCATCCATCCGTCACGTCCAGTCCGAGGTGGCCATGCCGGGCGGCTACCGCGCGGCCGTTGAGCTGCTCGGCGACCGTCGCACGCGGCCGACGGGGATCGTCGGCGTGTGCGACGAGGTCGCGGTCGGCGCGATCATCGCGGCGCGCCGGCTGGGCATCCGGGTGCCCGAGCGACTGAGCGTGATCGGCATCGACGACCACGCGTACGCCGACATGTTCTCGCTCACCACCCTGCAGCAGCGGCCGCACCAGCAGGGCCGCGCGGCCGCCGAGCTGCTGCTGCGTCAGATCGACGACCCCGACACGCCGATCCACCGGCTGTACGAGCCGTCTCCGCTCGTGATGCGCAACTCCACCGCCGCGATCGACGACGACGCGTCGGCGATCATCGGGGTCGGTCGCTGACCGCCGCCGGATCCCCGTCGGTCAGAGAAGGCCCAGCTCGCTGAACGTCCGCCCCTGCCAGGCCACCGCCTCGCATGCGTCCTCGACGCCCTCGACGGTGCGGAACGTCTCGCCTTCGGATGCCGCCACCCGCACCAGTCGTGGGTCCAGCGCCGTCGGCGCCGGTCCGGTGACCACCGCCTCGAGCACGCGCGTGAAGGCGCCGGTCCGCGACAGGGGCGCCACGAGGGCGGACCCTTGCCTGATGTGGGCCACGAGGTCGTCCAGCAGCGCGACCCGCGCGAACTCGAAGGTGCGCGGCAGCGCCCGCCCGTCGCGGAAGATGTGGAGCGTGTCGAGCGTGTAGTGGTAGACGAGGTGACCGCGCGTGCCGCGCACCAGGACGTACGGCTCGTGACGTTCGGTGGCCGTCACGGCGAGGCCGGCCGCCAGGCGTGAGCCGTCGCGCAGCCGCACCACGAGCGACGAGGTGTCGTCGGTGTCCATGTCGTTCGCGCGGCGCAGGTCGGCGTCCACCTCGGCGACGTCCTCCGGCTCGGTGGCACCAGCGATGGCGAACGCGGTCGCCACGGCATGTGCCAGCGGGTTGGTCACGACACCGTCGGCGACGAGGCGTCCGTCGATCACGCGATGGCCCGCCCACGGCGCGCGGCGCCAGTACTCCTCCGACCGCGACCACAGCCCGACGGCGCCGAAGTGCAGCACCTCGCCGATGGTGCCGGATGCCGCGACCTCTGCAGCGGCCGGCACCCCGGCGCTGCCCAGCGACTGGAACCCGACCTGCACCGCCCGGGATGCGGCATCCACTTCTCGCAGCAGCCTGCGATGATCGGCGACCGATGGCACGGGCGGCTTCTCGAGCAGTACGTGCGCACCCCGCGAGAGGCCCAGAGCGGCGAGCTCGGTGTGGGTGGGGATGGGCGTGCTGAGGATCGCGATGTCGAGCTCGACCTCCGTGAGCATCGCCGCCGCGTCCGCGAAGACGCGAGTGGTGCCGGGCACATCTCCGCCCCCGCGGGGATCGGCGACCGCGACGAGCTCGAGATCCTTCGCGCGGGCGAGCGTCGCGTCGACGTGCGAGCGCCCGTGGCCGTGAACGCCGGCGATCCCGACCCGCAGGCGGCCGGTCACAGGCCCGCCTCGGCGCGCAGCCGCGGCAGCGCGGCCTCCACCGCGGAGGCGTCCGCGAGCTCGTCGTCGAGCACGTAGGCCGTCAGCTCGAGGTCGAGCTCGCCGCCCTCGGGGATCGTGCGCGGCTCGTCCCACGCGACGGAGGGCCCCGCGCCCAGATACTCGGCGAACCGTACGAACCACGGCATCCGCTCGGTCCCCTGCGTCAGCACGACCGTCGTGCCGCGGTCGGGGAACGTGAATGCCAGCCACTCCGTCGCCGCCCCGTGGACCTCGCGCTCGGTGTCGCCGGCGGGACTGAACACGCGGGCGATCTCGGGGGCGAAGCGCCAGAAGATGCCGCCGTACCCCGCGCCCTCGCGGCCGTTGGTGGCGGGCGAGCCGAAGGTGATGGCATCCAGCGTCGCCTTGAGGTGGCTGCGCCAGCGCAGCGCCCAGCCGTTCTCGAGCTCGGCCGAACGCAACTCGCGCACTTCGACGAGCTGCGTCGTGCCGTTCTCGTCGACCCAGCTGAGCCGCTCGTCGAGCACGTGCCCGTCGATGTGCAGGCGGTCGCGGCGCTGCCGGCCGTGGTTGGGCACCATGATCGAGCCCTCGCCGCGCACGTACGTGCGCCCGCCCCAGTACGACGTGCCGTTGACGTCTGCGATCGCGAGGCTGACGCCCAGGTGGTGCGGGTGGTCGGTCGGCTCGGTGACCGTCAGCGGCGTGCCGGTGCGCGAGATGACCGCGTCGAGGTACGGCCGGGGCGACAGCACCGAGTCGACGCTCGTGCCCTCTTCGTACTGGGCGACGACCGTCGACCCGAGCCGCAGCACGGGGCGGGCGGGACCGACCCAGCCGCTGGCGTGCGAGGCGGGGCCCGAGCTGCGACGGGGCACGAGGACCGGACGATAGAACAGGGGGTGGCCGGCGTCCTCGCCGTCCAGAGCTTGACGCATGCGATTCCAGGCCTGCCGCCCGATCTCGATCCGCGGGACCGACATGGTCGTGAGCGGCGGGGCGGCGAAACGGGACTGCGGGATGTCGTCGATCCCGACGATGGACAGTTGTTCAGGCACCTCCACGCCGACCTCGCGCAGCCGCGACATCAGACCGAGGGCGACGAGGTCGTTGAAGGCGATGGCGGCGGTCGCCCCGGTCTCGAGCACCGCGTCGGCGGCGTCGTAGCCGGACTCCATGCTCGACCCGGCCGGGATCGTGAGGAACTCCAGGTCGGGGTACTCCCTCGCGAGCTCGCCGAGGCCCTGCGCGCGCAGCTCGTTGGCGTAGCTGAGCGGCGGGCCGGCGACGTACGCGATGCGCCGATGGCCGAACCCGCGCAGGTGGATGCCGAGCTCCTTGACAGCGGTCGCGTAGTCCACCGACAACTGCGCCGCCGGTGTGTCGTCGACGCGCCGGTTCACCACGACGACCGGGGTGGTGCGCTGGATGAGGTCGCGCAGCTCGGCGTCGGGCATGCGGGGTGAGACGAGCACGAGCGCGTCGCACTTGCTGCGCGCCTCACTCGCGATCTCGGCCTCCACGCCGACAGCCTCGGCGCTGTCTGCCACCAGCACGCGGTAGCCGTCACGCGCCGCGGCGACGGTCAGCCCCTTGAGCACACCCTGGAACAGCGGGTTCTCGAGATCCGGCACGAGCAGCGCGATCGTGTGGCTGCTCCCCCGCACCAGGCTGCGCGCCGCTTCGCTCGGCGAGTAGTTCAGCGCGGCGACGGCACGGTTCACCTTGGCGACGATCGCGGGGTCGACCGTGGCGACCCCGTTGAGGACGCGCGACACCGACGCCTGTGACACACCGGCGTACTGTGCGACCTGCGCCATCGTGATGGGGCGCGACGTGACCTCGGTCAACGCGGATCCTCTCTTTCGTCAATCATGGGCGTGCGCGAGCACGGTGCGGCGCATGCGCGCCGGATGGTGGATGCCGCACGGGGACTTTCGGCAGCGGCTCCGCCGCGGCACGCGTCGTTCCGGGAGGGCGCCAGGACGGTGCCGCCCGGGACCGGACTCCTCATCACATCGGTCCGGTCCCGTGCGGTCCGGGGGCGACGGGCCGCGCCGCGGGGGGGGACGACGCGGCCCGCTCGCCGGCTAGATGGCGGCGTCGTCCAGCGCCTGCTGCAGCTCCTTGATGAAGCTCTTCGCGGCATCGGCGGGCGTCAGCTCTCCGAACAGCACCTTCTGAGTGTGCTGGTCGATGATCGTCTCGATCGCCCCACCGCCGGGCGGGGTCGCCGGCGGCGCGTCGCCGACGCGCGGCTCGATCTCGTCGAGGAACGCGACGACCTCCTGGTCGACCTCGCCGAGCTTGGGCGTGATGTACTCGCGGATCTTCTCGTTCGCCGGCACGCCGCGCTCGGCGAGCAGCAGGTCGGCCGCCTCCTCGCTGTTCGCCAGGAAGTCGAGGAACAGCGCGACTTCCGCCGGATGCTCGGTCTTCGCCGAGGCCGACCAGAACATCGACGGCTTGTAGTACGCCGACGCGCTCTCGCCTTCGTCGGTGGTGGGCACCATGAGCGGCACGAGCGTCTGGCCGCTCGCCGACCGCAGCGCCGCCACCTGGTTCGACCACCACGGGCCGAACGCGGACTGGTTGGTCGCGGTGAACGACTCGGCGAGACCGGCCGACTCGCGTTCGATCGTCGCCGACGGGTCGGGCGTGCCGCCCGCCTCCGTGACGTCGAGCAGGTTCTGCCACCACGCCGCGAGGGTCTTCTCGCTCGCGGCGACCTCGGGCGAGCCGTCTTCGGCGTACAGCGACTCGCCGTGCTGGCGCAGCCAGTTGTTGAGACCGCCGTCCTCGAAGCCCCACGATTGCGAGCCGACGACCGCGCCGCCGCTCTTCTCGGTGACCTCTTCGGCGATCTCGTTGAGGTCGTCCCACGACCAGGTCTCGTCGTCCGGCAGGTCGATGCCGAGGCTGTCGAGGAGGTCGGTGTTGGCCATGTAGGTGTACGTGTTGATCCCGACCGGGATGCCGTACTGCGTGCCGTCGAGGGCGCCGGTGCCCAGCACCGAGTCGGGGAAGTCCCCGGTCGGCAGCAGATCGCCGAGGCTGCCGAGGTCGAGCAGCACACCGTTGGCCGCGTACGTCGACAGTTGCTTCTCGTCCATCTGGATGATGTCCGGCGCATCGCCGGCGGCCACCGTGGTCGCGAGCTTGTCCCAGTATCCGGCCCAGTCCGTGTACTGCGGCTCGATGGTGATGTTGTCGTGCTCGGCCTCGAAGGCGTCGATCAGCTGCTGCGTGATCTCGTGGCGGACGTCGTTGCCCCACCACGTGAAGGTGAGGGTGACCGGTTCGTCCGACAGGGTCGGACCGGTGTCGGGCTCTTCGGCGGGGGTCCCGCTCGCGCACGCGGTCAGCGCGAGCGTCGTCGCTGCGCCGAACGCGGCGAACTGCGCCCAGCGGGCTGCGGTTCGATTGCGTCGCATGTCTTGCATCCTTTCGACCGGAGTCGGTGTGTGGGTGGTGCGGTGTGATGAGGACGGACCGTGCGGCCCGCGAACTGCGTGTGCGGCATCCAGTGCCTCTGGATGTCACTTGATCCCGGTCGTCGCGATTCCCTTGATGAGGAACTTCTGGCCGAACAGGAAGATCAGGAAGATGGGTACGAGCGAGACGACGCTCATGGCGAACATCTGGGCGTAGTTGGTGACGCTCTGGGCGTCTTCGAACGAGCGCAGCGCGAGCGGAACGGTGTACAGCTCGGGCTTGGTGAGGAACACCAGCTGCGAGAAGAAGTCGTTCCACGTCCAGATGAAGGTGAAGATCGCGGTGGTGGCGAGCGCCGGCGTCATGAGCGGCAGGATCACCTGCAGAAAGATGCGCGGGTGGCCGGCGCCGTCGATGCGCGCGGCCTCATCCAGCTCCTTCGGGATGCCGCGGATGAACTGCACCATCAAGAAGACGAAGAACGCGTCCACGGCCAGCAGCTTCGGCACGATCAGCGGCAGGAACGTGTTCACCCAGCCCAGCTGAGAGAACAGGATGTACTGCGGCACGATGATCACGTGGATCGGGAGCATGATGCTCAGAAGCATGATGCCGAACCACAGCCGCTTGGCCGTGAACTCCAGCCGGGCGAACGCGTAGGCGGCCATCGAGCACGAGATGAGATTGCCGGCGATGCAGCCGGCGACGATCACGGCCGAGTTCCACAGGTAGACGTTGAAGGGGTACTGCAGCGCCGTCCAGCCGTCGGTGTAGTTGGAGATCTCGAAGCTGTCGAAGACGATCCCCGGCTCGCGGAAGATCTCGTCGTTCGGCCGCAGTGAGCTCACGACCATCCAGATCACCGGGTAGAGCATGAGCGCGGCCAGTGCGATCAGCAGCGCGTGCCGGATGATGCTCGTCAGCGGCTTGCGGAACGGGTTCGGCTGGCGCCGCGCCGGCGGACGGCCCGTGACGACCGTCTCGGTGGGAAGGGCCACGAGGGGCTCGGGATCAATTTTCGTCATCGTAGAACACCCAGAACTTGGAGGACCAGAACGCGACCACGGTCAGCAGTGCGGTGATGATGAGCAGGAGCCAGGCCATCGCCGAGGCGTAGCCCATGTTGAAGTTCGAGAAGCCCTGCTGGTACAGGTACAGCGTGTAGAAGAGCGTGGAGTCGACCGGCCCGCCGGTGCCGCCCGAGACGATGTAGGCCTGCGTGAACGACTGGAACGTTCCGATCAGCTGCAGCACGGCGTTGAAGAAGATGATCGGCGTGAGCAGCGGGATCGTGATGCGGAAGAGCTGCTGGCGCCGCGTCGCGCCGTCGACGGCGGCGGCCTCGTAGTACATCGACGGGATCTGGCGGAGGCCGGCGAGGAAGATGACCATGGGCGACCCGAAGGTCCACACGTTCAGGATCATGAGCGTGCCGAGCGCCGTGTCGGGGCTCGAGATCCACCCCTGCCCCTCGATGCCGAACCACGCGAGCACCTGGTTGATGAGCCCGTCGACGCCGAAGATCTGGCGCCACAGCATCGCGATCGCCACGCTGGCACCGAGCAGCGACGGCAGGTAGAACGCCGATCGGTAGAAGGCCAGTCCGCGCAGTCCGCGGTCCAGCACGATCGCGAGGAACAGCGCGACCGCCAGCTGCAGCGGCACCGACACGAACACGTAGGTGAAGGTCACCTGCAGCGCGGTGTGCAGGCGCTCGTCCTCCCACATCCGCACGTAGTTGTCGAAGCCGTTGAACTTCGGCGGGCTCAGCAGGTTGTACCGAGTGAATGAGAGCGCGAACGAGGCGATCATCGGGCCGATCGTCACGAGGGCGAGGCCCACGAACCACGGCGTGAGGAACAGGTACGCCGCCTTGTTCTGCTTCTTGCCGACCGCCTTGGCGCCTTTGAGACGGGTGAGCTCGCCGAGCGCGCTCATGTCGCGGCTCCGTGCGGCCCGCTGTCGGGACGGTGCGTCGTCGTCACCGCGTCCTCCGGATTCATCGTCGTCGAAGAGTCGAGAATGCGCTTTCTGGAATGCGCTTTCTCATTCTTGCCAGAGTGGATGCCGGAACGCAAGACTTTCCGGGAAATCAGGGGTGCAAGCCGGCCTTCGGTGCGAGATAGGGCTTACTGAAGTCGATCAGTGGTCACTCGTGTACGGACCGCCCGGGCATGACGAAAGCCCCGGGTGAGAGCACCCGGGGCTTTCGTGGAAGGAACGAGATTACTTGAGGGTAACCGTCGCGCCGGCCTCTTCGAGGGCGGCCTTGGCCTTGTCGGCCGTCTCCTTGTTCGCGCCCTCGAGGACGGGGCTCGGAGCGCCGTCGACGAGCGCCTTGGCCTCGCCCAGGCCCAGCGAGGTGAGCTCGCGGACCGTCTTGATGACCTGGATCTTCTTGTCGCCGGCAGCCTCGAGGATGACGTCGAACGAGTCCTTCTCCTCCTCGGCAGCGGCCTCGGCACCCGCGCCACCGGCGCCGGCAACGGCGACGGGAGCAGCAGCGGTGACCTCGAACTTCTCCTCGAACGCCTTCACGAACTCGCTGAGCTCGACAAGGGTCAGGCCTGCGAACTGCTCGAGCAGCTCCTCAGTGGTGAGCTTCGCCATGATGTATCTCCTAGATAAATGGGGTTTGTGTGGGGAAGACGTACGGGTCGCTCACGCGGCCTCGGCGGTCTCCAGCTTTTCGCGAAGCGCGTCGATGGTGGCGGCAGCCTTGCCCATCGTCGCCTTCATCATGCCCGCGGCCTTCGCCAGCAGAACCTCACGGCTCTCCAGCGAGGCGTACTTGTTGACCTCGTCGGCGCTGAGGGCGTTGCCCTCGAAAACGCCACCCTTGATCACGAGAAGCGGGTTGGCCTTGGCGAAGTCACGCAGAGCCTTCGCGGTGGCGACGAAGTCGCCGTGCACGAACGCGATGGCCGAGGGGCCCTTGAGGTCCTCGTCCAGCGCCGTGATCCCCGCGTTGTTCGCGGCGATCTTGGTCAGCGTGTTCTTCACCACGGCGTATTCCGCGTCCTGACGGATGCTGTTGCGCAGCTGCTTGAGCTGGGCAACCGTCAGACCGCGGTACTCGGTAAGCAGGACGGCGTTCGAGTTCTCGAAGTTCTTCGTGAGCTCGGCGACCGATGCATCCTTCTGCGCCATGGTCACTCCTTGTGTGGATGAGACGCTCCGCGATGGCGGGGCGCCGGCCGGAGGCATCCGCTCATCAGCTCTCGGCAGGCAAAGGAAAAAGCTCCGGCGCAAGCGCACGGAGCTTCAAGAGAATCATCGTGACACCTGCGCGGGCCCCTGCGGTTGCAGTGCTTCGATCCCGTGCGTTCGCACGCACGACGATGACCGGCGGTCTTCGGCTCCCTCAAGGGTACGTGACTCCCGCCCGCGCGCCAAATCGGCGCCCCCGCCCTCACCCTCCACACCCCGGTGAACCGGTGTCGACGACGCACGTCCTCGCCGAACACTCACGTTATCGACGCGGACGACATGCGTGCTCGGCGAGGACGCACGTTCTCGCCGCGGCAATCGCGACGGAAGAGTGTCAGCGGGGTGACCGGATGCCGAAGGCGGCCAGGCGACGACGGAGCGCGTCCGCCGTGGCGACGTGCGCCTCCTCAGCACGGACGACCCGCTTCTGCGTCGTCCCGCGGATCCAGTCCTCACGACGCTTCTCGTCGAGGACGACCTGCTCGATGGTTCGCCCAGACCGGAGCGCCTCGTCCTCATACTTGGAGCGCCCGTCGATCTCGAGGAAGCTCTCGACGTCCTCGATCTCAAGATCGACGTGCAAGTCCTTGCCGTTGGGACCAGCGACGGGCACTTGAAGTCGCACCCGAACAAACCCGAGTCTCCACAGCTGTACGCGCCCGACGCTCTCGATCGGCGATTCCGCCCGTCCGTCGGCGAACTCGATCACGGCGATCGCCTGCCGAACGCCGCGTGATCCCGTCGCCCGCGCTGCACGCGCCCGCATTCCCTCGCGCCAGGCCTCAGCTGCGTCGATGTCGTACTGTCCGCCGATGAACGCGATCTGGCGCAACGCTGCGTCCGCAGCGGCGACGGCCGCTTCGAGCGGCAGCGTGCGGGCTACGTCGAGCACAGTGCGCTCGAGCGTCGTGACGCGGATGTCGCCGCGCACGGTGGTGTCGGCCTCGGGCAGCGCCTCGGTGTGGCGCTGCAGGCCCACGCGGCTGTGACTGTGCTGGCCGCGTGGGGCGACGACATGCACGGCCCCAGGCGTGTGCCGGTAGAGGGGAAGATCCCAGATCACTGCGGCGGATTCCCTCGCAATGACACCCCCGCCGTCGCCCATCTCGCCGCACACGGCAGCCACCTCCACACGATGGCGGGATTCGGGCCAGAGGTCGGCCCAGTCCGCGTCGAGCACGTAGCGATTTCGCTGCAGCCGGAGCAGCGTGCCATCGGCCAGAGCGGCGGCGATCTCACGATCCTTCCAACGCTCCCGGTCGAGTCGTTCACGCGTGAGCACGACCGCCTTGGCCTGTTCGATACTGACGTGGCGCGGCATCCCGGAACACTGGCATCCCGCACCCCCAGCGATCAGCGCCATCCGGGCGTCTGTGGAGACCTCGCCCCAGAGCGGGAAATCCCGCGTCCTGTGGAGAACCGATGCCTCGCCGCAGGCGTGGGCCCGCCACTCCCCGCCGACGACGCACGTCCTCGTCGAGCACGCATGTCTTTGACGTCGAGAGCATGCGTGGTCGGCGAGGACGCACGTCGTCGACACAAAGGCTGGGGCGCTGGCCGCGCGGGGCGCGCGGGGCGCGCGCGTCGCGGCGGCGGATGTCCCCGCGGCGGCGTAGCCTCGAAAGGTGACCCCGATGCCCGCGCCCGTGCCCGCGTTCGCGGCGCACGCTCCGGAGCTCGCGGCCCGCATCGTCGCGGACTCGCGCGACCGGGTCGCGTGGGTGCGAGCGCGTTCGCGGGGCATCACGGCCACCGACGTCGCCACCCTCACGAGCGACAAGGCCATCGCACGGGCAGCCGACGCCAAGCTCATGGGATCGGGGTTCTCGGGCAACGCCTACACCGCCCACGGGCGCGCGCGCGAGCCCGAGATCGCGGGCTGGGTCGCGGCGACGCACGGCATCCAGCCGTCGTCCGCGCTCTTCCACGCGGTCATCGAGAAGCGGCACCTGGCCACCCCCGACGGGATCGCCGTCGACGCGGCCGGGCGCGTGACGCTCGCCGAGATCAAGACGACGAACAAGGCGTGGCGCAGCATCCCCCGCTCCTACCTGCGCCAGGTGTGGTGGCAGCAGCACGTCCTCGGCGCCGAGCGCACGCTCGTCGCGTGGGAGCAGCACGACGGCTTCGTTCCCGTCGGCGACGAGCCGCGCTGCGCGTGGGTCGACCGCGACGAGGCCGAGATCGCGAAGCTGGTGCGCCTGGCCACCGCGCTCATCGACGAGCTGTACGAGCGCACGATGCGCTCCCGCCAGCGTGGCGAGGGGATGCCTCGGCCGCCCGCTCCCCCTCGCGAGCCGTTCCGCGCCCTGGCGCTGGCCGACTGACCCGCCCCGATGTGACAGGCCGCACACCGCGGCCGCCGGCATCCCATCGCCCCTCTGCGATGAGGTCCGAAGCGATGGTTGACACATGTCAACCATGGGCGTATCGTTGACGTTTCTCAACTGTTGACATTCGTCAAGCACTTCTTGCGCCACCGTCGCCGCAGTCCCCTTCCCTCTTCGTCACGAAGGAGCCCTATGGCCACGTCCACCCCGGCGACGGCATCCGTCGCCACTGCCGACGAGAAGCGCCGGCACCGTCACGTGCTCCAGGCCCTCACCGGCCTGCTGCTCGGCATGTTCGTGTCGATGCTCGCGTCCACCGTCGTGTCGACCTCGCTCCCCGTCATCGTCCACGACCTCGGCGGCGACCAGGCAGCCTTCACCTGGGTCGTCACGGCGACGCTGCTCACCACGGCGATCTCGACCCCGATCTGGGGCAAGCTCGCCGACCTCTTCAACCGCAAGCTGCTCATCCAGCTCGCGATCGTCATCTTCGTGCTCGCCACGGCCGCGGCCGGGTTCTCGCAGGACACCGGCACGCTGATCGCGTTCCGCGCCGTCCAGGGCATCGGCGCGGGCGGTCTCGCGGCGCTCAGCCAGGTCATCATGGCCGACATCATCAGCCCGCGCGAGCGCGGCCGGTACATGGGCCTGTTCGGCGCGGTCATGGCCGTCGCGACCGTCGGCGGTCCGCTCCTCGGCGGCTTCATCACCGACACGATCGACTGGCGCTGGAACTTCTTCATCGCGCTGCCGTTCGCGGTGGCGGCGCTCATCATCCAGCAGCGTACGCTGCACCTTCCGCCGCGCCCCAAGACGAAGGCGCGCATCGACTACTTCGGGATCGTGCTGCTGTCGGTCGCGGTCTCGCTTCTGCTCATCTGGGTGACCAACGCCGGCAAGGACTACGACTGGTGGAGCACCGAGACCATCCTCATGGTCGGCGGGGCGCTCGTCGCGGCGATCCTGTTCGTGGTCGTCGAGCTGCGCTCGAAGGAGCCGCTCGTGCCCCTCACGATGTTCAAGAACCGCACGTTCACCCTCGCGGTCGTCGCGTCGATCTCGATCGGCATCGCCATGTTCGGCACCTCGGTGTTCCTCAGCCAGTACATGCAGCTGGCGCGCGGCGCGACGCCGACCGAGGCAGGTCTGCTGACGATCCCGATGATCGCCGGCCTGCTGCTGGCGTCGATCGTGATCGGCGGCCTCGTGACGCGCACGGGGCACTGGAAGCCCTACCTCATCGTCGGCGGTGTGCTGCTGATCGCCGGCTCGTACCTGCTGTCGACCATCCACTACGACACGAACTTCGTGCTCGTGTCGGTGTACATGTTCCTGCTGGGCGCGGGCGTCGGCATGACGATGCAGAACCTCGTGCTCATCGTGCAGAACACCGCCAAGCCCACCGAGATCGGTGTCGCGAGCTCGGGCGTCACGTTCTTCCGCAGCCTCGGCGGCACGATCGGCGTCTCGGTGATGGGCGCGGCCCTCGCGACGTCGGCGACGAACCTCTTCACCGACCGCAAGGACGACGTCGTCGCCGCGCTCATGACCCTCGGCCAGAAGGGCGCCGCCATCGGCGAGCAGCTCCAGTCGGGCACCATCCCCCAGGTGTCGTCGCTGCCCGAGGCGATCCGCGTGATCGTCGAGGACATCTACGCCCAGGCCATCGCCCACTCGTTCCTCATCGCCGTGCCGCTGGCCGTCATCAGCCTCATCGCGATCCTGTTCCTCCCGAACAAGCCGCTCACACGCATGACGACGAGCGAGCGCGTGCAGGCCAGCGAGGCCGACCTCGCCACGGTGTCGACTGCCGAGGCCATGGAGACGCTGGCGCCGACCGACACCGACCGGACGGTGGATGCCGCACCCGGCGCCGACCGTGCGGCCGAGACCGTCGCCGACGCGGCGGACGAGGCATCCCGTCGACGATAATGTCGATCACGATGACCTCCGACGACACTCGAGCGGCGCGCACCGAGGCGGTGCGCGCCCTCGAGGCGGAGTTCGGCGAGCTGATCAACCGGTTCCGGCGGATCATCGCCGAGAACGCGAGCCGCGTGAGCCCGGGAATGCTGCCGGGCGCGTACAAGGTCTTCACGACCATCGTGCGCCGCGAGGGCATCACCCTCTCTGCGCTCGCGGAGGCCCTGATGGCCGACAAGGGCCAGATCAGCCGCACGGTGCGCGAACTGGAGGCCCTGGGCCTTGTGCAGCGCACACCCGACCCTGCCGACGGCCGGTCGAGCCTGCTGTCGGCGACGCCCCTGGGGCTGGAGCAGCTCGCGGCCGCCCGTGCTCCGCAGGAGAGCCTGCTGGTGGACGCCGTGGACGAATGGCCGGTCCACGACATCCTCAACCTCACGCGGCTGCTGCACGCCCTGACGGCGGGCGAGCGCCCTCGCGCGGACTGAGCCGGCCGGCGCGCACCGACCGGCTCAGCGCGACATCACGTGCTCCGGCGTCAGCCCTGGTTCGAGAACGCCGCGTCGAACGCGGCGGCCGACGGCCGGTACGTCGACAGTCGCCGCACGAACTCCAGCGCCTCGGGAGCCCCGACCAGGCGGTCCATGCCGGCGTCCTCCCACTCCACCGACAGCGGGCCGTCGTAGCCGATGGCGTTGAGCACGCGGAATGCGTCCTCCCACGGCACGTCGCCGTGCCCGGTCGAGATGAAGTCCCACCCGCGCCGCGGATCGGCCCACGGCAGATGCGACGACAGGCGCCCGCTGCGCCCGTTGAGCCGCTTCTTCGTGTCTTTGCAGTGCACGTGGTAGATGCGGTCCTGGAAGTCCCACAGGAAGCCGACCGGGTCGAGGTCCTGCCAGATCATGTGCGACGGATCCCAGTTCAGCCCGAAGGCCTCACGGTGACCGATCGCGTCGAGCGTGCGCTTCGTGGTCCAGTAGTCGTAGGCGATCTCGGAGGGATGCACCTCGTGGGCGAAGCGCACGCCGACCTCGTCGAACACGTCGAGGATGGGGTGGAAGCGGTCGGCGAAGTCCTGGTACCCGGCGTCGATGAAGGCGTCCGACGCCGGCGGGAACATCGCCACGGCCTTCCAGATCGATGAACCGGTGAAGCCGGTCACCGTCTTCGCGCCGAGCCGGGCCGCCATGCGCGCGGTGAGCTTCAGCTCTTCGGCCGCGCGCTGACGGACGCCCTCGGGGTCGCCATCGCCCCACACGCGGTCGTTCAGCATGTCGCGGTGGCGCTGGTCGATCGGATCGTCGCACACCGCCTGCCCCGCGAGGTGGTTCGAGATCGTGAAGACCTTGAGGCCGTTGCGCTCGAGGATGTCGAGCCGGCCCTGGACGTACGCATCGTCGTCCCAGCGGGCGACGTCGAGGTGGTCGCCCCACGAGGCGATCTCGAGCCCGTCGTAGCCCCATTCGCCCGCGAGCCGCGCCACCTCCTCGAAGGGCAGGTCGGCCCATTGGCCCGTGAACAGAGTGACCGGTCGCGTCATCGCGAGCACCTTTCGTCGAAGGGATGCCGGAGCTCAGCCGGCGAGGGAGGTCCAGGCGCTTCCCGCGGCCGAGCTGCGCTCCACCGCGTCGAGCACCCGCTGCACGTGCAGGCCGTCGGCGAACGACGGACGCGGGGCGACGCCTTCGTCGATCGCGGCGACGAAGTCACGCACCTGGTGCGAGAAGCCGTGCTCGTAGCCGAGCATATGCCCGGGCGGCCACCAGGGCGCCAGGTACGGATGGTCGTGCTCGGTGACCAGGATGCGCCGGAACCCCTGTTCCAGCGCGGGCAGGGTCGCGTCGTAGAACTCCAGCTCGTTCAGCCGTTCGAGGTCGAAGGCCAGTGCCCCCTTCGAGCCGGAGATCTCGATGCGCAGCGCGTTCTTGCGGCCCGTGCGGAACCGCGTCGCCTCGAACGAGGCCAGCGCTCCGGACTCCAGCCGGCCGGTGAAGAGTGCGACGTCGTCGACGGTGACCCGGCCGCGCTCGGCGGACGCGGTGCCCGACAGGCCCACCCCCTCGCCCAGCAGGGGCCGCTCGTGGACGAGGGTCTCGATGACGCCCGACACCGAGGCCACGCGGTCGCCCGTGATGAACTCCGTGAGGTCGACGGCGTGCGCGCCGATGTCGCCGAGCGCACCCGACCCGGCGTGCTCCTTCTCCAGGCGCCACGTGAGGGGGGCGTCGGCATCCATCAGCCAGTCCTGCAGGTATTCGGCGCGCACCTGGCGGATCTGACCGAGGCGTCCCGCGGCGACCAGGTCGCGCGCGAACGTGGCCGCAGGGACGCGCCGGTACGTGAAGCCGACCATCGAGCGGATGCCGCGATCGGCCGCCGCCGCGGCGGCGCGGTCCATCGCCTCGGCCTCATCGACGGTGTTGGCGAGGGGCTTCTCGCACAGCACGTGCTTGCCCGCCTCGAGCGCCGCGACGGCGATCTCGGCGTGCGTGTCGCCGGGCGTCACGATGTCGACGACGTCGATGTCGTCGCGCGCGACGACCTCACGCCAGTCGGTGGCGCTCGCCTCCCACCCCCATTTGCGGGCGGAGGCCTCGACGGCGTCCGGGTTGCGGCCGACGACGACGGCCATCTCGGGCCGACGGGGCAGGTCGAAGAACCGCGGGGCGACTCGCCACCCCTGGGAATGTGCGGCGCCCATGAAGCCGTGGCCGATCATGGCGACGCGCAGCGTGTCGGTCAACGCCGTGTCCTCTCTGTGTCACGGGATGGCGCGGGGCGTCCGCTGCAACGGACGCCCCGCGGTCGACGTCGGTCTACTCGAACGACAGGTCGATGTACTGGTCGACGTTCTCCTTCGTGACGACCGGCGCGTCCAGCACGATCCGGTTCGGGATGCCGGGCGTGATGAGGTCGCCCATCGTCTTGCCCTGCGCGATCAGGCGGGCGAGAGCCACACCGTCAGCAGCCTGCGTCGACGGATAGATCACCGTCGCCTTGAGCACGGTGTCGTCTGCCTCGATGGCCTCCATGGCGCTGCGGCTTCCGGCACCGCCCATCATGAAGAACTCGTCGCGTCCGGCCGCGTCGATCGCGGCGAGCACGCCGACACCCTGGTCGTCGTCGTGGTTCCAGATCGCGTCGATCTTCGGGTTGGCCGCGAGGAGCTGGGATGCCGCTTCCTCGCCGCCCGCGACCGTGAAGTCGGCGGCGACGCGGGCCGACACCTCAAGCCCGCAGTCCTCGAGGGCGTCAGCGAAGCCCTGCGAGCGGTCCTGCGTCAGCGGCAGCGAGTCGATGCCGGCGATCTCGGCGACGACCGCGTCGGTCTTGCCATCGAGCTGCTCGCAGATGTACGTCCCCGCGCTCACGCCCATGCCGTAGTTGTCGCCGAGCACGGTGGCCCGCGCGGCGAACGGGCTCGAGAACTCGCGGTCGACGTTGACGACGGGGATGCCGGCCTCCATCGCCTCGATGGCCGCCTCGGTGAGCGCGGCACCGTCCGAGGGCAGCAGAACGATCGCGTCGACGCCGTCGTTGACGAACGTCTCGACGGCGGCGATCTGGGCGATCGGGTCGTCGGTGCCCTCGGCCACCCGCAGCTCGACGTCGTCGAAGCTGTCGGCGGCGGCCTGCGCGCCGGAGTTGATGGCGCCGAGCCAGCCGTGGTCGGCGGCCGGCCCCGAGAAGCCGATGACGACGGTGTCGCCGCTCTCGGCATTCTCTTCGGTCGTGGTGCCCTGATCGACGATGTCGTCCTCGTCTGCGCCGGAGCCGGTGCATCCGGCGAGAAGTCCGATCGCTGCCACGACGGCGGTGCCTGTCAGCACCAGTCGTGTGCGCGCTGTCAGGTGTGAGCGCATGATTCCTCCTTGAATGTGGTGCAGCTGTGACAGCGCGTCGCCTGGCGATGGATGCCCGCACTCGAGGAGTCCGCGCTGACGAACATCACCGTAGCAGAAGCGGTGTTCACACCGACAGCTTTTGTCGCTCCTCCGGCATAAGTCCACAGACACCGGGAATCCGCAGCGGAGGGAGCCCCACGCGCGCTCCGTGGGACGAGACCCGGCCTCCGAGGAGGGCCTGCGGCAGCGCGTCTCGGCATGTTATGTTCATCGCGTGATCAAAGATGACCATCCTCCGGCATTACTCGACATCCGAGGCGTGACGAAGTCGTTCGCCGGCGTGCCGGCCCTGCGGGGCGTGGATCTCGACATCCTCCCCGGGGAGGTGCACTGCATCCTGGGGCAGAACGGCGCGGGCAAGTCGACGCTGATCAAGACGCTGGCCGGCGTGCACCGACCCGACGAAGGCGTCATCTCGTGGCGCGGCGAACCGGTCGAGATCGCGACTCCGGAGGCCGCCATCGACCTCGGCATCGCGACCATGTACCAGGAGCTCGACGTCGTCGACGGGCTCACGATCGCCGAGAACATCTTCCTCGGGCACGAACTGTCACGCGGTGGCTTCACGAAGCGCTCCGAGGCGGCCCGCCGCACGAAGGAGCTCTTGAGGCGCCTCGGTCACGCCGGGATGTCGCCCCATACCGAGGTGGGTCAGCTGAGCGCGGCGGGAAAGCAGATCGTGAGCATGGCGCGAGCCCTGTCGCACGACATCAAGCTCATCATCATGGACGAGCCGTCGGCGGTGCTCGACGGCGAAGAGGTCAAGAACCTGTTCCACGTGGTCCGCGAGCTCACCGCCGAAGGGATCGCCGTCGTCTACATCACCCACCGGCTCGAAGAGATCCGCCAGATCGGCGACCGGATCACGGTGCTGAAGGACGGCAGGTCGATGGCCAGCGGGCTGCCGGTCGCCGACACCCCGACACCCGAGCTCATCCGCCTCATGACCGGCCGGTCGGTCGAGAACGTGTTCCCGCCCGCCGTGCCGATCCCCGCCGACGCGCCGGTTGTGCTGGAGGTGGAGGGCCTCGCCGCGGCCGAGGCGTTCCGGGACGTCTCGTTCTCGGTGCGCGCCGGCGAGGTGGTCGGCCTGGCCGGTCTCGTCGGATCGGGGCGCTCCGAGATCCTCGAGACGGTGTACGGCGCGCGTCGCGCCACCGCCGGCACGGTCCGCGTCGGCGGCACGCGGCTCCCCCGCGGTTCGGTCGTCGCGGCCGTGCGCGCCGGCGTCGGGCTGTCTCCGGAGGAGCGCAAGAGCCAGGGGCTGGTGCTCGACGAGCCCATCTTCGTGAACGTCACCCTGCCGTCCATGTCGCGGTTCGCCAAGGCCGGCTTCCTGGACGAGCGCGCGGAGCGCAAGGCCACGGCGGAGCAGATCGATGCGCTGGAGCTGCGCCCGGCAGACCCGGATCGCGAGACGATCACGCTGTCGGGAGGCAACCAGCAGAAGATCCTGCTGGCACGCTGGCTCGTCCACGGCACACGGGTGCTCCTGCTGGACGAGCCCACACGAGGTGTCGACGTCGGTGCGCGGGCCGAGATCTACGCACTGATCCGGCGCCTCGCCGCCGCGGGGAACGCCATCGTCATCGTGTCGAGCGAGATCGAAGAGGTCCTCGGCCTCGCCGACACCGTCCTCGTCATCGCCGACGGACGCCTGCTCGACACCCGACCCGCCTCCCAGATCGACGAGCACGGAGTGCTCGACCTCGTCATGAAAGGAACCGCCGCGTGAGCGAGCAGCAGACTCCCGGGGCCGACGTCGTCCCCACGGCCTCCGACGCGCCTCCGCCCGCAGGAGCGCCCCGGACCGACCAGAAGACCGGCATGCAGCGGGTCCTCTCGGGCTCGGTCGGGCGCAATCTGGGCCTGGTGGTCGCGCTGATCGTGCTGGTGATCGTCGGGGCGGTGACGGCCCCCGACACCTTCCTGAGCATCAGCAACACCCTGACCATCCTGCGTCAGGCATCGATCCTCGGCGTCGTGGCTGTCGGCATGACCCTCATCATCACCGCCGGCGGCATCGACCTGTCCGTCGGCTCGGTGCTGGGGCTGGCGTCCGTCGTCGCGACGCTCGCCGCCGTCCAGGACCTCGCCGATCAGCTCCACTGGTCCCTCATGATCCTGATCGCACTGCTCGTCGGCGTCGCCGCCGGGCTCATCAACGGCGTCGTCATCGCGTACGGCAAGGTCGTCGCCTTCATGGCGACGCTCGCCATGCTGATCGCGGCCCGCGGCCTCGCCGAGGTGCTGGCCGAACGGCGCACGCTGCAGGTGAAGGACCGCGACTTCATCGAGTTCATGAACCTCGACTTCATCGGGGTCGACATCCTCATCTGGATCTTCGCGATCGTCGCCGTGCTCGGCTGGGTCGTCCTCAACCGCACGACCTTCGGACGCCGTACCGTCGCCATCGGCGGCAACCGCGAAGCGGCGCGTCTGGCGGGCATCAACGTCAAGCGGCACACGATGTGGCTGTACGCGATCTCGGGTCTGTGCGCCGGCATCGCCGCCGTGATGTTCCTGGGGCGCACCACCGCCGGCACGTCGACACACGGAACCCTCCTCGAGCTCGATGCCATCGCCGCCGTCGTCGTGGGCGGCACCCTGCTCGCCGGCGGGCGCGGAACGATCGTCGGCACCGTATTCGGCGTGCTGATCTTCACGACGCTCACGAATGTGTTCGTGCAGAACAACCTCAACTCGTCGATCCAGGCCGTGGTCAAGGGCGTCATCATCGTGGTGGCCGTGCTCCTGCAGCAGCGCTTCGCGAGGCCGACCGGTCGCGGCGCATGACGCTCCCCCGCTCCCGCGCCGGCCGGCGCGGGAGATCGACGGGCCGCAGCTAGTCTGAGGGGTTAACATGAGCGGCGATACGACGACCCCCTCGACCGGCGTGAACGAGCTGTTCCAGCTGCTGCGGGACGGTGTGCCCCGCACGCGGGCAGAACTGGCGAAGTCCACCGGACTGGCGCGGTCCACGGTGGCCGCACGTGTCGACCAGCTGATGCGCATGGGGCTCATCACGCCGGTCGCCGAGGCGGCATCGACCGGTGGGCGCCCGCCGTCTCAGTTCGCGCTGAACCCTGCGGCGAAGGTCGTCATCGCGGCGGACGTCGGCGCTTCGCACGCGACCGTCGCCGTGACCGACCTCAGCGGCAGCATCCTGGCCGAGCGCTCCGAGCCCCTCGACATCGCGCTCGGTCCGGTCCCCGTCCTCACGTGGCTGGTCGAGGGCGCGACGATGCTGCTCGAGCGCGTCGGGCGTGACCGCTCGCACGTGGCCGCCATCGGCATCGGCGTTCCCGGTCCTGTCGAGCACTCGACCGGACAGCCGGTCAATCCGCCGATCATGCCCGGATGGAACCGGTTCGACATCCCCGGCTGGCTCAATCAGCACCTCGAAGTGCCGGTGCTCGTCGACAACGACGTGAACATCATGGCGCTCGGCGAGCGGTCTGTGGCATGGCCCGGCGTCGAGCATCTGATGTTCGTCAAGGTCGCCACCGGCATCGGCGCGGGGCTCATCTCGGGCGGAGCACTGCAGCGCGGTGCGCAGGGCGTGGCCGGCGACATCGGCCACGTGCAGGTCGCCCGGGCCGCCGACGTCGCGTGCCGCTGCGGCAACCGCGGGTGCCTCGAGGCGATCGCCTCGGGGCCGGCGATCGCCCGCACGCTGCGGGAGTCCGGCATCGAGGCCCACACCGGCTCCGACGTCGTCGACCTCGTCGAGCGCGGCAACATCGAGGCGGTGCAGGCCGTGCGCCAGGCCGGCCGCGACATCGGCGAGGTCCTCACCACGTGCGTGAGCCTCGTGAACCCCTCGGTCATCGCCATCGGCGGATCGATGGCCCGTGTCGGCGAGCATCTCATCGCCGGCGTGCGCGAGGTCGTCTACTCGCGGTCGATCCCGCTGGCCACCGAGCATCTGTCGATCGTGCAGTCCGCGACGGCCGACCGCGCGGCCGTCATCGGGGCGAGCATGCTGGCGGTCGAGCATGTGCTCTCGCCGGAGGCTCTCGCCGGCGGCTTCCGCTGACCGACGCCGGCGCGCGCTGCGGCCGGCGTTCGCGCAGAGGTAGCGCCCGCGTAACACGGGCGAGACGAACGCACGGTTGACTGGGGTCACCGGGTTACGTCCCGTGCCGACGTCGGCACGCCCGCGAAGGGAGTCCGCGATGAGGATCAGGTCGCTGCGATCGGCGTCGGCGCCGCCGCTGGAGCCCGTCGCCACTCCGCCGGCTGAGATGCGGGCGATGGTGGTGCGGGCACCGGGCGGACCGGACGCGCTGCGCGCGGCATCCCTTCCCGTGCCCTCGCCGGTGCTCAGCGAGCTGCTCGTGCGCGTCGTCGCGGCGGGCATCAACCCGATCGACGCGAAGACGCGCGCGGGCGCCGGACTCTCGGGGGCGATCGGCGCGTACCCCGCGACGCTCGGGTTCGACTTCAGCGGCGTCGTGGTGAAGAGCCCGTACGAGGCGCATCCGCTCCCGCCGGGCACGCCGGTGTTCGGCATGGCGTCGTTCCCGCGCAACGGCGGCACGTACGCCGAGTACGTCGTCGTGCCGACGCTGTCGGTCGCCCGCAAGCCCACGGCGCTGTCGCATGTCGAGGCGGCCGGCGTGCCGCTGGCCGCCCTGACCGCCTGGGGTCTCGTGGTCGAGACCGCCCATGCGCACGAGGGCCAGCGCATCCTGATCCATGCCGGCAGCGGCGGGGTCGGCCACTTCGCGGTGCAGTTCGCGGCGTACTTCGGCGCGCACGTGACCGCGACCGCCTCCGGCCGCAACGCCTCGTGGGTGCGCGAGCTCGGCGCGGCTGTCGTGATCGACCACACCACGACGCGGTTCGAAGAGGTCGTGGCCGACGTCGACGTGGTCATCGACCTCGTCGGAAACGTGCACGGAGACACCGGCACCCGCTCGCTCGAGGTGCTGCGCCCGGGCGGGCTGTACGTCGTGGTGCCGACAGGGTCCTGGCCCGGGTACGCCCACGCGGCCGCCGAGGCCGGCGTGCGCGCCACGTCGTACAAGGTCGTGCCCGACGGCGGGGCGCTGGCGACGATCGCCCGACTGCTGGACTCCGGCGCCGTGCAGGTCTACATCGACCGGGTGTTCGACCTCGCCGACGCGGCATCCGCGCACCGCGAGCTCGAGCTCGGACACACGCGCGGCAAGATCGTGCTGCAGGTCGCCGCCGGCTGACGCGCTTCGCCCGGACCAGCCGCACCTGCAGGACCCGGTTCACTTGCGCTGAATGTACGCGCCGTCGGCGTGTCGCCGTACGTTCAGCGCAAGTGAACCGATTCAGCGACGGGCGCCAGCACGCGGCGTCCCTCGGCCACGATCTCGTCGGCGATCGCGTCGAGCAGCGGCGAGCGCAGGTTCCACTGCTGCCAGTGCAGCACCACGTCCGACGGCGGACCGCCGAGCAGCACGAGCTCGCCGCTCTCGAGCGCGTCGTGCGACTGGAAGCGGGGAAGCATCGCCCAGCCGAGTCCGAGCCGCACAGCCGAGGCGAAGTCGCTCGACGCCGGCACGTAGTGCCGTGGCGGCAGGGCGGGATCGACGCCCTGGCTGGTGAGCCACTCGTTCTGCAGGTCGTCGCGCCGGTCGAAGTCCACGAGCGGCGCCTGCCCGAGGGCCGCACGGCGGTCGCCGTCCAGCCAACGCTCGACGTAGCTGGGAGTCGCGACCGCCTCGTAGCGCATCGCCCCGAGCACCGACGAGCGGCAGCCCGCCACGGGTGCCGCCCGCGATGTGACGGCGCCCATCACGGTGCCCGATTCCAGCAGGCCCGCCGTGAAGTCCTGGTCGTCGCGGTGGAGGTCGAAGACGACGGGATGCCGCACCGCGAGCCGGGCGAGCGGTTCGAGGAACCAGGTTGCCAGTGAGTCGGCGTTCACGGCCAGCGGCACGCTCGTGAGCACCGTCTCGTCGGCGTCGGCGCCGAGCTCTGCGAGGGCGTCGTGCTCGAGCAGCGCCAGCTGCCGCGCGAGCCGGATCACCGCCGTGCCGGCCTCCGTGGCCCTCACCGGCTTCGACCGCACCAGCAGCAGACGCCCGAGCTGCTCTTCGAGCGACTTGATGCGCTGGCTGACCGCGGACGGCGTGACATGCAGCCGCCGGGCGGCGGCGTCGAGCGTGCCCTCGTCGACGGCGACGGCCAGTGTCTCTGCCAGCTCGAACGGGATGCGCATCATAAGCGGTGCTAATGCTACTGAAGAATCATGAGCTGGACGATGGATGCCGCGGCTCGTAGCGTCGAGGAGTGCTCACGCCTCTCGCCGCCGGCCTCGGCCTCGGCTTCTCGCTCATCATCGCCATCGGCGCGCAGAACCTGTTCGTGCTGCGGCAGGGGCTGCGACGTGAGCACGTGCTGGCGGTCGCGGCGGTCTGCGCCGCCTCGGACGCGGTGCTCATCGCCCTCGGGGTGTCGGGCATCGGGCTCGTGCTGCAGGCGGTGCCGTGGCTCGTGGGGGTCGTGCGCTGGGCCGGCGCCCTGTTCCTCGTCGGCTACGGCCTGCTGGCCGCCCGCCGCGCGTGGCGGCCGTCGGGCGCTGCACTGGGCGGCGAGCAACCGGCGGAGGCGGCATCCGCAACCCGTCCCTCCGGCGTCGCGACGCGGACCCGCCTCGCGCCCGTGCTGCTCACGTGCCTGGCGCTGACGTGGCTGAACCCGCACGTCTACCTCGACACCGTCTTCCTGCTCGGCACGGTCGCGAACACGCACGGCGCCGACCGCTGGGTCTTCGCCCTCGGGGCCATGACGGCGAGCGTGGTCTGGTTCTTCGGCCTCGCGTTCGGCGCACGGCTGCTCGGCCGGTGGCTGTCGACGCCGCGCGCCTGGCGGATCCTCGACGCGGTGATCGCGGCCGTCATGATCGCGCTGGGCGTCTCGCTGGTGCTGCCGACCGCCGGCTGAGCCGTCAGGCCTTGCGCAGCGAAGGATCCTCGATCTCGGCGACCCGCGCGGCCACGATGGCGCGGATGGTGTCGTCGGGCAGCGGTGCGTCGGGCTGGAACCGGATCGTTCCCTTCTCGAATTCCACACCGTCGTGCTCGAACGCCGCGCGCTCACCCTCGGGCAGTCCCGCCGCGACGGCGTCCGGCACGCGCCCGCTGAAGGGGTACACGCCGATGTGCTTCTTCGTGCGCATCACCGAGATCAGCGCCTTGCCGCGGTAGAGCAGCGCCGGCATGCCGTAGCTCTTGCCCTGCTCGACATCGGGCACGGCGCCGCGCACGACGTCGAACACGTGCGAGACGACCGCGCGATCGGCGGGGTCGAGGCTCTCGAGGTACTCGTCGACGGTTCCCATACCGGCATCCTGGTCTGCGGGCACGTGGCGCGGCAAGATGGCCGCATGAGACGCGTGCACGTCATCGTCGGCGGCGAGGTGCAGGGTGTCGGCTACCGGTACACGATGCGCATGGTCGCGCGCGACGCCGGTGTCGCCGGCTGGGTGCGCAATCGCCGTGACGGCTCCGTGGAGGCCGAGATCGAAGGAACGCCCGGCCAGGTCGACGAGGTGCTCGCGTGGATGGCCGACGGGCCGCCGGGCGCCGTGGTCTCGTCGTCCCGCGTGACGGAGGCCTCGCCGACGGGAGCGCGCGGCTTCGAGGTGCTGCCGACGGCGTGAGGCGTCAGGCCGGCAGCCCCGCCGCGAGCTCCGCGAATACCTCGACGGCGTCGTCGCTCGGCGCGAGTCCGGCCGCCTGTCCCGCCCACAGCGACACCAGTTCGCCGTCGCCGCGGCGCGTGGCCTCGGCCCGGAACTGCCCGGTGAGCCAGTTCTGCGCCGGGAACGGCGCGATCACGCCCGACGTCTCGATCGTGCGCATGGCGCGATTCGGGATGCCGCGCGCCAGGCGCCCGCTCATCGCCCGCGTCAGCACCGTGCCGGTGTCGGCCGACGCGGCGATGGCCTGCCGGTGCGCCTCCGTCGCCGCCGACTGGCGCGTGCGGAGGAAGGCCGTGCCCACCTGCACGCCCGAGGCGCCCAGCGCGAAGGCCGCCGCGACGCCGCGGCGATCGGCGATGCCGCCGGCTGCGATCACAGGCACGCGCACGGCGTCCACCACCTGGGGCACGAGCGCGAACGTGCCGACGAGCGACGACTCCGCGGGCTGCAGGAACGACACGCGGTGACCGGCGGCCTCCGCGCCCGTCGCGACGACGGCATCCACTCCCGCGGCATCCAGCTCGACCGCCTCGGCCACCGTGGTGGCGGTTCCGATGATGCGGATGCCGCGGCTGTGGGCCGCGTCGACCAGCCGGTGGTCGGGAACACCGTAGACGAGGCTGAGCGCGGCGGGTGCGGCATCCATCACCGCCGTCAGCTGCGACGCGATGTCGGGGAGGAACTCCAGCGGCGGCTGCGGCGGCTCGAGCCCGAGCGCCTCGTACAGCGGCGCGACCGCCTGCCGCGCCGGTGCCAGGTCGACGTCGCCGGGTGCCACCTCGTCGCCCGTGGGCAGCCACAGGTTCACCGCGAACGGCCTGCCGGTGGCCGAGCGCAGTGCCGCGATCGTGTCGCTGATGCGGTCGGCGTCGTAGCCGTAGAGACCGTACGAGCCGAGTCCGCCCTGCTCGCTCACGGTCGCGGTGAGCTCGATCGACGACAAGCCGCCGAAGGGCCCGAGCACGATCGGCGCCTCGATTCCGAACAGTTCCTGCAACGCCCCTGCCATGCCTCGACGCTACTCCCGCGACTCGTGCCGTGCGGCCGTGTGACGCGCGCGGGGCAGGCCGGGGACGACGAAGGCCCCCGCCGGCGAACCGGCGGGGGCCTTCGTGCAGCGTGTGCTGCGAACTCAGACGAGCGCGTTGACGTCCAGCGGGATGCCGGGGCCGAACGTGGTCGACACGGCGCCCTTCTGGATGTAACGGCCCTTCGAGCTCGACGGCTTCAGACGCACGATCTCTTCGAGCGCGGCCTTGAGGTTCTCGTCGAGCTGGTCGGCCGAGAACGAGGCCTTGCCGACGACGAAGTGCACGTTGGCGTGCTTGTCGACGCGGAACTCGATCTTGCCGCCCTTGATCTCTTCCACGGCCTTGGCCGGGTTGGGTGTCACGGTGCCGGTCTTGGGGTTGGGCATGAGGCCGCGGGGGCCGAGCACCTTACCCAGACGACCGACCTGGCCCATGAGCTCGGGCGTCGAGACGGCCGCGTCGAACGCGGTCCAGCCGCCGGCGACCTTCTCGATGAGCTCGGCGCCGCCGACCTCGTCCGCGCCCGCGGCGATCGCGGCCTCAGCGGCCGGACCCGTCGCGAACACGATGACGCGGGCGGTCTTGCCCGTGCCGTGCGGGAGGATGACGGTGCCGCGCACCATCTGGTCCGCCTTGCGGGGGTCGACCGAGAGCTTGAGCGCGACCTCGACGGTCGAGTCGAACTTCGCCGAACCGGTCTCCTTCGCGAGGGCGACAGCCTCGGTCGGGGTGTAGAACTTGTCCGCCTCGATCTTGGCGGCAGCAGCCTGGAAGGCCTTGGACTTGGTAGCCATCGTCGTTATTCCCCTCAGTCCTCGACCGTGATGCCCATGGAACGGGCGGTGCCGGCGATGATCAGCGAGGCGGCCTCGATGTCGTTCGCGTTCAGGTCGGGCATCTTCGTCTCGGCGATCTGGCGCACCTGCTCCTTGGTGAGCTTGGCGACCTTGACCGTGTGAGGCGTCTTCGAGCCCTTCTGGACGCCCGCGGCCTTCTTGATGAGCTCAGCGGCCGGCGGGGTCTTCAGGATGAACGTGAAGCTGCGGTCCTCGTAGACGGTGATCTCCACGGGGATGACGTTGCCGCGCTGCGACTCGGTCGCGGCGTTGTACGCCTTGCAGAACTCCATGATGTTGACGCCATGCTGACCGAGCGCGGGGCCGATCGGCGGCGCCGGGTTGGCTGCACCGGCGTTGATCTGAAGCTTGATCAGGCCGGTCACCTTCTTCTTCGGTGCCATTCTTGTTTCCTTTCATCGAGTGGATGCTGGCGCATCCGCTCTCCCGCACGTCCGGCATCTCCGGACAGCGGTTCCCCCGGGACGATACCCGGGAAGTCTGTGTCAGAGCTTGGTGACCTGGTCGAACGACAGCTCGACCGGGGTCTCGCGCTCGAAGAGCGAGACGAGGACCGTGAGCTTGCCGCTCTCGGGCTTGATCTCGCTGATCGTGCCGGGCAGGCCGGCGAACGACCCTTCCTTGATCGTGATGGTCTCGCCGACCTCGAAGTCGACCTCGGCGATGACGCGCGCGGCCGCAGGCTGGCCCTTCTTGGCGGCGCCGCCCTTCGCGGAGGCGACCTCCTTGACCTCGACGAGGCTCTTCAGCATGTTGAAGGCCTCTTCGAAGCGCAGCGGGGTCGGGTTGTGCGCGTTGCCGACGAAGCCGGTGACGCCGGGCGTGTGACGCACGACGGACCACGTGTCCTCGTTGAGCTCCATGCGCACGAGCACGTAGCCGGGGATCCGGACGCGCGTGACCATCTTGCGCTGACCGTTCTTGATCTCGACGACGTCCTCCATCGGGACCTCGATCTGGTAGATGTCCTCCTCGACCTCGAGCGTCGACTTGCGCTGCTCGATGTTGGCCTTCACCTTGCGCTCGAAACCCGCGTAGGAGTGGATGACGTACCACTTGCCCGGGAGGCTGCGCAGCTCGGCGCGGAACGCCTCGTACGGGTCCTCGTCCTCGTCGGTCTCGTCGAGGTCCGTCTCGTCGAGGCCGGTCTCGCCGGCCTCTTCGTCGGCCTCGACCTCGTCGACGACCGCGGCAGCGGCGTCCACCTCGGCCACGAAGTCCTCGTCGAGGACCGGCTCGTCCTCGTCGCCGTTCACGTCGGGACCGTCGTAGGGGGCGACCTCCGAGGCCTCTTCGGCCTCGCGCTCGGCGACCTCTTCGGCGATGGAGTCGTTGATCACTTCGGCGGCGGCCTCGGTCTCTGCCGCCTCGTCCAGGTTCAGTGCGTCGTTCACGATCGCGTCAGCCTCCGGGTCGTCGATGTCGATGTCGTCCAGGTCGGAGCTGTCGTCGTCCTCGTCGTCCACCACGTGGATCGCGAGATGCTCGGCCGCCTCGACCGAGCGCTCCTCAGCGGCGAGGACGTTGCCCTCCTGAGCCTCGTCGTCCTCGGACGACTGCTCGGCAGCCGTCGCCCAATCCGCGTCGTCCGAATATCTTTCCGTCACGTGAGTTCTCTTCCGTTCCGTCCGCTGCCGGACCTGCGGTCCGCCCGTGTCATGCCCCTGGCTCGCGCCGGGGCGCTCGGGATCAGGCGCCGGGCACTCCGAAGACGTTCGACGTGATCCACACGAACAGCACGTCGAGGCCGTAGACGAGGGCCATCATCACGACGACGAAGCCGAGCACCACCGCCGTGTACTTCAGCAGCTCCTGGCGCGTCGGCGTGACGACCTTGCGGAGCTCGGCGAAGACCTGACGGATGAACAGGGCGATGCGAGCGAAGACGTTGGGCTTCTTCTCGCGAGGCGCGGTCGTTCCCTCAGCGGGGACGACTTCGCCCTTCGGCTCGTCCTGAACCATCGATGCCACCTGATTACCTTCCGTGAGCCGACACGGATCGGCACACTGTGTTTGTCAACCACCGGCCGGCCGGTGTTGCGCTGAGCGCAGGGCGGACAGGAATCGAACCTGCAACCTGCGGTTTTGGAGACCGCTGCTCTGCCAATTGAGCTACCGCCCTAGAGACCCGGGGGTCTCGCCGAACCCGCACTCCTCCCCCGTCGTCCGACCGGGGAGCGCTGTTCCTGACCGGCAGGCACAGCGAAAGAATGCAGACTTCAACTGCATGATCCAGTGTACGGCATGCCCGAGGGCCCCGCGAACCGGGCCACCCCTCAGACGCGTCGGATCGCCCGAGCGACGAGGTTGCGGATGCCGAGCCCCACGGCTCCGGCCGGCACCAGGAAAGCCGCACCCAGCGCCGCTCCGCTCTGCGCCCGCTCGACGACGGGCCGGTGGCGCGCCTCGTACGCGGCCAGCGCAGCCGGAGCGTCTGGCGCGTCGCGCAGCGACTGATCGAGCTGCCGCGCGCCGAGGAGCGCCATGCTCGACCCCTCGCCCAGGATCGTCAGACTCGACGCCGCATCGCCGAGAAGTCCCACCCGCCCGCGGGCCCACGAGCGCGCGGCCACGCGGCGCACGCGGTCGAAGTAGAGGTCGGGCACGTCGTCGAGCGCGGCGAGGAACTCTGCTGCGCGCCATCCCATGGACGCGTACAGGTCACGCAGCAGCGCGACCTGCGCCCCGCGATCGGCCGGTGACGCGTCGGTACGGAAGATGAAGGCGGCGCCGGGCCGACCGCCGGCGGGATGCACCGTGAGCGAGAGGCCGGGCTCGTTGTACATCTCGACGATGCGGGGGTCGTCGATCGACAGCGGCAATGGCGCCGTAGCGATCGCCAGTCCCGGCGCGCGCCGGTCGGCGGCATCCGCTCCCCAGAGCCTCCGGCGGGTCGCCGAGTTCTGGCCGTCGGCCCCGATCACGAGGTCGTACCGCACCTGCGCGCCCGAGACGAAGCGGACGTCGACGCCGCCGGCGTCCTGGTTCAGCGCTTCGAACGTGTCATCGAACCGCAGATCGGCGACCTCCCGCGCCGCGCCGGCGAGGATGGCGGCGAGGTCGACGCGGGCGATCTCGATGTCGGCAGGACCGGCCCGCATCCCGATCGTGGTGAACGCCCGGCCGTCGCGCTTCAGGAGCGCGAGCGCGTGCGCTCCGGTGTCGCGCTCGCGTGCGGCGGCCTCCAGACCCAGGGCCCGCACGACGCCGAGCGCGCCGCCGCGGATGTCGACTGGGCTGCCGCTCGAGCGGACGCCGGCGCTCCGCTCGACGAGCGTCACGTCGTGCCCGCTCCGCCCGAGCAGGGCACCCGCCGCCCCACCCGCGATGCCGGCTCCGACGATGAGGATCCGATATTTCTGCATGGACTGCAGATTAGCAGTGGCTGCAGTTCTGCACTATCTGCAGATTTGCGCTACCCTGCCGTGCATGACCGGACTTCGCGAACAGAAGCGCGAGCGCACGCGCCGAGTGCTCGTCGAGGCCGCCGATCGCCTGTTCCAGGAGCGCGGATACGCCGAGACCACTGTCGCCGACATCGCGGCCGAGGCGGGTGTGTCGACGCGCACCGCCTTCACGTACTTCCCCACCAAGGACGACCTGCTCTTCCCCGACGCCGACGAGCGCGTCCGTGCTGCCGTCGAGGCGCTCGAGCGGCGCACCGACGAGGACCCGATCACGGCGCTTCTGCGCGCGCTGCGCGGCGCCGAGATCGCGGCCACCGACCTGCTCGGCGACCGCGCGGCGCTGCGCACGGCGCTCATCGAGAGCGAGCCGTCGGTTCGCGGCCACGCGCTGCGCCGCCTCGCCGACGCGCAGGCGTCCATCGGTGCCGCCCTGCACCGCGCCTACCCCGAGCAGTACACCGCCGTTCAGGCAGCCGCCCTGGTCGGTGCGTTCGTAGGCGCGGCGTCGGCGGCCGCCGGGGTCGTCTCGCGGGAGCTGGCCGACGCTGCGGAGGACGAACGCCGGCGCGCGCTCGCCGACGCGGTCAGCGACGCCCTGGCGCCCTGGACCGCCCCGCGCGGCTGACGCGCCCGGGCCGCAGGCCTCAGTACTGTTGGGCGCCGTAGCGGTCAGGCTCCGGGGTGCGTTCGAACGCCCGGCCCGAGACGGCGGTGGGCTCGACCCGCACATATGTGTACTTGAGCGTAGGGATCCACGGCCGCAGTCCCAGCCCGTCGGCCCGCTCGACGTCCGCCGAGCGGTCGAGCGGGTGCGCGCGGCCACGCAGGATCACGCTCCACGCGTCGGTGTCGGTGTGGTCGTCGACCTCGAACAGCACCTCGTCGTTCACGGTCAGCTCGAAGAGCTTGCTGCCCTGCGCGGTGCGGAACAGCACGCTCTCGCCGTCGACGACGTAGTTCACGGGAAAGATGTCGAGCACGTCGCCCACGCGGGTCACGAGGCGCCCGAGCTCCTGCCGGCGCAGGCGCTCCCAGCACTGCTCGTCCGAGAGCGCGACGACGGGGTCCTGTGTGTCTGTCATGCCCCCATCCTCGCCCGTGTCCGCTCTGCCCGACACCCCCGGGTGACGGTCTACCATTCCGGCATGACTCTGTCGCAGGCGCGGCTCGACGAGCTGTGGGACTTCTCCGATCCCGCCGGCTCCGAGGTGCGGCTTCGGCGTGCCGCCGAGAGCGAGCGGGATGCCGGCGTCCGTGCCGAGCTGCACACCCAGGTGGCACGCGCCCTCGGTCTGCAGGAGCGCTTCGCCGAGGCGGACGCGGCACTGGACGCCGTCCCGATCGACGACGACGCGGTGGCCGCGCGGGCGGCGCTCGAGCGGGGCCGTGTGCGCAACTCTGCCGGCGCCCCCGACGCGGCGATCCCCTACTTCACGGCGGCGGTGGATGCGGCATCCCGACCCGACCTCGTGTTCCTGCGGGTCGACGCGCTGCACATGCTCGCGATCGCCGACGCCGAGCAGGCCGACGCGTGGACGGATGCCGCCCACGCGACCCTCGACGCGGTCGAGGACCCGCGCACGCTGCGCTGGCGCGTCGCCCTGCACAACAACACCGGGTGGCGGCTCCTGGACGCGGGGCGGATCGCCGAGGCGGTCACGGCGTTCGAGGCGGCGCGCGACGCCGCAGTGCGATGGGGCACTCCTCAGCAGGTCCAGTGGGCCGACGAGGCGCTCATCGAGGCCCGCGTCCGCCTCTGAACACCCTCACCTCCCGGTCGTCGAGCGGAGCACGCTCCCCCACGCGAAGATGAAACGCGGCGTCGCACGAGGGCTCCCGTGCGTCGCCGCGTCTCGTCTCGCTCGCACCTCGCTCGCTCGGCGACCGAGGGCGGCCGCGTCAGGCGCCGACGCGGATGAGCTTCTTGTTGACGAACTCGTCGGCGGCCAGGAACCCCATCTCGCGGGCCGTGCCGGAACGCTTCACGCCGCCGAAGGGCAGCGCGGGCTCGTCGGCCAGCACGACGTTGACGTAGACCATGCCGGCGTCGATCTTGTCGGCGATGCGCTGGGCCTGCTCCTCGTCGGTCGTGAACACGTACGAGCCGAGCCCGAAGCTCGTGTCGTTCGCGAGGGCCACCGCCTCGTCCTCGTCCGCGACCTTGTAGACGACGCCCACGGGGCCGAAGAACTCCTCGCGGTACGCGTCCATGTCGCTCGTCACGCCGGTGAGCACGGTGCCCGGGTAGTAGGCGCCGTCGCGCTCGCCGCCGGCCACGAGCGTCGCGCCCTGCGCGACCGCGTTGTCGACCTGCGCGGCGAGGCGCTCCGCCGCGGTCAGCGACGAGAGCGGACCGAGGACCGTGTCGTCGGCGAACGGGTCGCCGACCTTCGCACCGGCCATGGCGGCCGTGAACTTCTCGAGGAACGCGTCGTACAGCCCCTCGACCACGATGAAGCGCTTGGCGGCGTTGCAGGACTGCCCGTTGTTGTCGAGGCGCGCCGCGACGGCAGCCTCGACGGTGGCGTCGAGGTCGTCCGTCGACAGCAGGATGAACGGGTCGGACCCGCCGAGCTCGAGCGCCACCTTCTTGAGGTTGCGCCCCGCGATCTCGGCGACGGCGGCGCCCGCACGCTCGGACCCCGTCACCGACACGCCCTGCACGCGGCGGTCGGCGATCACCGTGGCCGCCTGATCGTTCGTCGCGTAGATGTTGGTGTATTCGGCGCCGAGTCCGGCGTCCGCGTAGATCTTCTCGATGGCCGCGGCCGACTCGGGGCACTGCGGCGCGTGCTTGAGCAGGATCGTGTTCCCCACCACCAGGTTCGGCGCCGCGAAGCGGGCGACCTGGTAGTACGGGAAGTTCCACGGCATGATTCCCAGCAGCACGCCCAGCGGCGTGCGGCGGATCACCGCGGTGCCCTCGCCGTCGATCTCCAGCGGCTGGTCGCCGGTGATGCGGTCGGCGTGGTCGGCGTAGTACTGCGTGATGTCGGCGGCGAAGTCGACCTCGCCCAGTGCCGCCTGCAGCGGCTTGCCCATCTCGCGCACGATGATCTCGGCGAGCTCGTCGCGGCGCTCGCGATGCAGGTCGGCCACCTTGCGGATACGGGCCGCGCGCTCGTCGACCGAGGTCGTCCGCCACGTGCGGTAGGCGGCATCCGCCCCCGCGATCGCGGCTTCGAGGGCCTCGTCGGTGATGGTCGGATACGTGGCCAGGGTCTCGCCCGTGGCCGGGTTGACGACGGCGTAGTCGCTCATGGGTGCTTCTCCGATCGAAGGGATGGGGTCAGTCTGCCGGTCAGCGGCGGGTGCGTCGAAGGCTTTCGGGCGCGTCGATACCGAGTGTCTCACCGCGGAAGAACGCCGGACGCTTGATCGCCTGCCAGATCATGATGACGATGCCGACGACGATGATGCCGACGCCGAGCACGAAGACGAGCCCGACGCCGCCGATGCTCGACCCGCTGCCGTAGGCCGGGTCCATCGAGTCGATGAGGGTCGTGACGAACAGCACCGCGAGGATCGCGCCGCCGACCAGCGGGAACAGGAACGTGAAGAAGAAGCTCCGCGCCGAGTCGAACCACTGCTTGCGGAAGTACCACACGCACGCGAACGCCGTCAGGCCGTAGTAGAAGCAGATCATCATGCCGAGCGACAGGATCGTGTCGGTCAGGACGTTCTCGCTGACGATGCGCATGACGGCGTAGAACACCGACGCGACGATCGCCGACACGACGGTGGCGTAGCCCGGGGTGAAGAACCGCGGGCTCACCTTGGCGAACTTCTGCGGGAGCGCACCGTAGTGGCCCATCGCGAGGAGCGTGCGCGCCGGACCGACGGCGGTGGACTGCAGCGACGCGGCCGAGCTCGACAGCACCGCGAGCGACACCAGGAAGGCCAGCGGCCCGAGGATCGGGTCGGACAGCGCGAAGAACACGTTGGCCGAGATCTCTTCGTTGGCAAGGCCCAGGCCCTCCGAGCCGACGCCGGCGAACATGATGAGGCCGATCGAGAGCAGGAGGTACAGCGAGACCACGACGACGACCGTGACCATGGCCGCGCGACCCGGGGTTTTGGCGGGGTTCTTCGTCTCTTCGTTCATGGTCAGGACGACGTCCCAGCCCCAGAAGATGAAGATCGACAGCGACAGCCCGGCGGCGAAGGCGCTGAACGACGACACCTCGAACGGGTTGAACCACGACCACGAGAACGCGGTCGGGTCGGGCGCCTCGCCGTCGACCGCCTTGACGATCGCGACGACCGCGAAGAGCACGAGCACGACGACCTGGAAGCCGACCAGCACGTACTGGAACTTCTGCGTGGTCTGCATGTCGCGGTACGAGATGAGCGTCGCGCCCAGCATGAACAGCAGGCACACGACCACGTTGATGATCGGGTTGAAGGCCAGCTCGGCGATGTCGGGGTTGCCGGTCAGCTGGGCGATCAGCAGGAACAGGAACTCCACGGCGATGCCCGCGAGGTTCGACAGCACGATGACGGTGGCGGCGATGAGGCCCCAGCCCGTCATCCAGCCGATCCACGGACCGAAAGCGCGCACGCCCCACGTGAAGGACGTCCCCGAGTCGGGCATCGCGCGGTTGAGCTCGCGGTAGCCGAACGCCGTCAGCAGCATCGGGATGAAGCCGACGAGGATGATCGCCGGCACCTGCGTGCCGACGACAGCGACTGTCGGGCCGAGCGACGCGGTCAGGGTGTACGCCGGCGCGATCGTCGAGATGCCGATGACGACGGCGCCGAGGACGCCTACGGCGCCGGCGCTGAGGCCCTTCTTCGACAGGCCGCCGGCGTCGGCGCCGGTGGCGGGGGCGAGCGGCGCCGCGGCGCCGGTGTCGTGAGCGCTCATCGTGACGCGCCTTCCTGGCGCGTGCGGGGCACGACGACCATCGGTACGGGAAGCTCGTGCAGCATCTTCGCCGCGGTCGAGCCGAGGAACAGGCGCCGGGGCTGGGCCAGGCGGCTGGAGCCGACGACGGCGATCTCGCCGGGCTCCCACCCGAGGTGGGCGACAGCGTCCTCGATGCTGTCGCCGCGGGCGACGACGACGTCGGCCTGGACGCCGTCGGGCAGGGCGTCGAGCGCCTTGCCGAGCACGTCGTCGGCGTGGGCGGCGCCGGCGATGCGGATGACGCCGGTGTCGACGCTGGCGGGCAGGTCGACAGACACGAGCGACAGCAGGCGCAGCTCGGCGCCGGACGCGACCGCGAGCGCGATGCTCGCGTCGAGCAGCGCCTCGGCACCCGGCCTGGTGCCGATCGCCGCGGTCACCCGCGAGATGCCGGTCGCCTCCATGCGACGCGACCCCTCCGGCGCGAGCGCCACGGGGACGTCCGACGAGTGCAGCAGCTCGTTTGCGACCGTCCCGAGGCGGTGACGGCCGCGCAGTCCGCCGTTGGCGGCCCCGACGACGATGAGGGATGCCGCAAGCTCGTGCGCGGCGGCCACCAGGCCTTCGGCGAAGGAGTCGGCGAACCGGACGTGCGACCGCGACGTGACGGCATCCGGAATCGTCTCCGCCGCCTCGGCGAGCCACGTCTCGGCCTGACCCTGCAGGTAGCGGTCGTAGCTCGCATCGGGCGGCGTGATGACGCTGCGGTCCTCACCGGGCAGCACGAGCACGAGGTCGAGCTCGGCGCCCACGGCCGCGGCCAGGCGCGCGCCGAGGGCGACGGCATCCGCTCCCGCGTCGGTGGCGGTGTACCCGACGACGATCGGGGCGGTCACCGTCGTGCCGCTTCGAGGACGTTGGCCGCGGCGAAGCGGCCCATGCGGATGGCGCCGTCGACGTGCTGGTAGCCGGCACCGGCCATGTCGCTGCACGCGAAATGGATGGGGCCGACAGCGGTGCGCAGGTCGGCGCCGTAGCGGTGCAGGCCGCCCATGTCGAAGCTCGCGGCGTAGGCGCCGCGCGTCCACTCCTCAGAGCCCCAGTCGCTCTCGTAGTACACGATCGGGTTCTTGGCCTCGGGGCCGTAGTAGTGCGACAGCGACTCGAGGATGCGCTCCTTGCGCTCCTCGGCCGACAGCGTGAAGAGGTCGTCGGCGTTCTGGTCGCTGACGAAGCCGACGAGGGTGCCGCGCTCGTCGCCGTGGTTGGTGTTGTCGTACGCCTCGTGCGAGAGCTCGTAAGGGCTGAAGGCGGTCCCCGACAGCCCCTGCTCGCGCCAGAACGGGCGGTCGTACACGGCGTGCACCTTGATGACGAAGCCCATCGACAGGTGCTGGTGCAGCTGGTGCTGGCGGCGCGGCAGAGCCGGCACGAACGAGATCCGGTCGTACAGCACCGGCGCGTGGGCCAGGATCGCGTAGCGCGCGTTGACCCGCAGGTCGCCGTCCGCGTGGGCGACGACGCCGTCGTCCGACCACTCGAGCGTGCGCACCGCGTGGCCGAGCAGGACGTCCTCGCCGAGGCGCTCGGCAAGCAGGATCGGCACCTGCTGCAGTCCGCCCACGACGCGCCTGTCGAGGATGAAGTCCGCGTCGACGAGGTTCGAGTACGAGCCGGCCGACGCCGCCATCAGCAGCGACTGCAGCAGCGAGAACGCGTGCGTCGGCTTGGTGAGCATCGCCGAGCCGGTCGCGAACGCGAGGTTGCGCACGGCCTCGTCGTCGTCGGTCTGCGAGCGCAGCCAGGCGTCCCACGTGATGGCGTCCCACTCGGCGGCGTTCGGATGCTCCCACGGACGGTCGGGGTCGATCTCGGCGACCATCGCGTCCAGGCGCTCGGTGATCTCGGCGATCGCCTTCTCGGTCTCGGGCGCCACGGGGAACATCTCGCCGGTGAAGCGGTGGAGCGTCCCGTCGGGGCCGACGTAGACGCTGTCGCCCTCGCGGTAGCGGCTGTAGGTCTCCAGGCCGAGCTCGGCGATCGTCTCCTTCAGGGCGTCCTGGTCGGGCGAGACCCACTGGCCGCCGATCTCGAGCATCGCACCGTCGATGACGTCGGTCCACAGGCGTCCGCCCACGCGGTCGCGCGCCTCGAGCACGACGACCGACAGGCCGGCCTTCTTCAGTTCGTTGGCGGCGGTGGTTCCGGCGGCGCCGGCGCCGATGATCACGACGTCGCGGGTGAGCTCGGTCATTCGGACTCCTTTGTCGGGGCGCGCCTGCCCGGCGCGCTCGTGCGGATTCTGCGTGGGCGGATGGATGCCGCGACCGCCGCGCTGCGGCGGTCGCGGCATCCCGGATCAGTTGTCGGCCTGGCGCTGCGGCTCGATCGAGGCCAGCGCGGCAGCGACGACGTCCAGGCCCTCGTGGAGCAGGTCGTCGGTGATCGAGAGGGGCGGCAGGAAACGGATCACGTTCCCGTAGGTGCCGCACGTGAGCACGACGACGCCCTGTGCGATGGACGCCTTCGCGACGGCGGCGGTGAGCGCGGCATCCGGCTCCCCGGTCGCCGGGTCGACGAACTCGGCGGCGATCATCGCGCCGTGGCCGCGGACGTCGCCCACGCGGGGGTCGTCGGCCTGCAGCTGCTGCAGGCGGCCCTTCAGGATCGTCTCGATCTCGCCGGCGCGCTCGATCATGCCGTCGTTCTCGAACACGTCGATCGCCGCGACGGCTGCCGCGCACGCGATGGGGTTGCCGCCGTAGGTGCCGCCCAGGCCGCCCGAGTGCGAGGCATCCATGATCTCGGCGCGGCCCGTCACGGCCGCGAGCGGCAGACCGCCCGCGATGCCCTTGGCCGTCGTGATGAGGTCGGGCACGATGCCGAAGACCTCGCTGGCGAACATGCGTCCGGTGCGCGCGAAGCCGGTCTGGATCTCGTCGGCGATGAACACCACGTCGTTGGCGCGGCACCAGTCCACGATCGCAGGGAGGAACCCGTCGGCCGGGACGATGAAGCCGCCCTCGCCCTGGATGGGCTCGATGATGACCGCGGCGAGGTTGTCGGCGCCGACCTGCTTCTCGATCATCGAGATGGCCTTCTTGGCGGCCAGTCCCCCGTCGAGGCCGTCGCGGTACGGGTACGACAGCGGCGCGCGGTAGATCTCCGACGCGAACGGGCCGAAGCCGCTCTTGTAGGGCATCGCCTTGGCGGTGAGGGCCATCGTCAGGTTGGTGCGACCATGGTAGCCGTGGTCGAACGCGACGACGGCCTGCTTGCCGGTGTACTTGCGGGCGATCTTGACGGCGTTCTCGACCGCCTCGGCGCCCGAGTTGAACAGCGCGCTCTTCTTCGCGTGGTCGCCCGGCGTGATGCGGTTGAGCGCCTCGGCGACCGTCACGTACGAGTCGTACGGCGAGATCATGAAGCACGTGTGGGTGAACTGCGCGACCTGCTCCTGCACGGCCTTGACGACCTTGGGGTGCGCGTTGCCGATCGTGGTGACCGCGATGCCCGACCCGAGGTCGATGAGCGAGTTGCCGTCGGCGTCGACGATGACCCCGCCGCCCGCGGCCACGGCGTGCACGGGCGCGGTGTGCCCGACGCCCGCGGCGACGGCGTCGGCCTTGCGATCCAGCAGTTCCTGCGAACGAGGACCGGGGATGCTGGTGACGAGGCGGCGCTCCTGCGGCAGGGTGGGTCCGCCCAGGGGCGTGGCGATGAGGGTGTCGGCTGCGCTGCTCATGCTGGGGAGCGTATGTCGGCGCTCACACGGGCCGCACCCGCCGCCGCGTACATTCTGTCGGGTGCGATGTACGACCCGTACACTCGGGGTCATGGACGCCGACGACGCCCCCACGCTGCGCGCGCTGCTGGCACGTCGCGACCTGCAGCTCTCGCTGGCGGTCGACGACGTCGACGCGGCGGCCCTCGACCGCGCGATCCGGTGGGTGCACAGCTCCGACCTCGCCGATCCGACGCCCTTCCTCTCGGAAGGGCTCGTGCTGCTGACGACGGGCACGCAGTTCCCCGACGGATCCTCCGACGCGGCTGACGCGCCGGACGTGTACCGCGCGTACGTGCACCGTCTGGCGGCCCGCGGGGTGGTCGGCCTCGGGTTCGGCACAGAGGTCGTGCGTGACGGCATCCCGCCTGCTCTCGTCGACGCGTGCCGGGACGAGCGGATGCCGCTGTTCGAGGTTCCGTACCGCACACCTTTCATCGCGGTGGCCAGGGCCAACGCCGAGGCGATCGCCGCAGAGGCGTACGCGCGGCGCAGCTGGGCACTCGCTGCACAGCGGGCGATCGCCCTCGCAGCCCTGCGCCCCGACGGCCTCGGGGCCACGGTCGCCGAGCTCGCCAAGCAGCTCGACACGTGGGTGGGCATGTTCGACGCCGCCGGAGAGCCGGCGCGCGAGCATCCCGTCGGCGGCCTCGATCCCGAGACGGCGATCGCGCTGCAGCGCGAGGTGACGGCCGTCCTGCACCGCGGCGCACGGGCCGGCTCGTCGCTGCGCATCGGCGACACCCCGTTCACGCTGCAGACGCTCGGCCGCGGCGGCCACCTGCGCGGTGTGATCGCGATCGCGGCCGGCGACCTCGACCAGGAGGGACGGGTGGTCGTGACGTCGGTCATCGCCATGGCGGGCCTCGCGCTGGAGCAGCAGCAGGGCCTCGTGCGGGCGCGCAGCGCGCTGCGCGCAGGGCTCGTGCAGTCGCTGCTGGCCGGCGATCCGGCGCTCGCGCGGCGCACTTCGCGGGAGCTGTGGGGTCCGCTCCCGCCGGCGCCGGTCACGGTGGGACTGACGGATGCCGCCTCCGCACGCGTGGACGGCATCGCCGAGCTGCTGGAGCTGTGGGCCGACGAGCGGCGCGGCGCGCTGTTCTTCGGACGCACCGACGACGGCCTCGTGCTCGTCGTTCCCGCCGGCGAGCTCTCGGCGCTGCGCGACCTCGCCGCGCGGTTCGAGCTGCGCATCGGCCTGTCGGACCCCGCCGGCTACGACGGCTTCGCGGCCGCCGTGGGCCAGGCGCGTGTCGCGCGCGACCGCGGGTTCGGCGCGATCACGGCGTTCGCCGACGTGTCGCGTGCCGGGGTGCTGTCCGCGTTCACCGACGAGGCGCGCTCGCTCGCCCGCGCTGAGCTCGCCCCGCTGTACGACCACGACGCGGCGCAGGGCACGCACCTGCTCGAGACGCTGCAGGTCTGGCTCGACGAGGACTGCTCGCACGAGGCCACGGCCCAGGCGCTCGGCGTGCACCGCCACACCGTGCGCACGCGGCTGGCGCTGGTCGAGCGCGTGCTCGGCCGCGACCTGTCGTCGTTCGCGACCCGCGCCGAGCTGTGGGCCGCGCTGCGCGCGCTGGACGCCTGACCGCGCTTCGTCGGCGGTGGCGGCGCCTCGCGCGCAGCTCAGTCGGTCAGCAGCGCCTCGATGAGGCCGGGGAAGCGCTCGCCGAGCTCGGCGCGGCGTGACGCCGACGGCGCTCCGGAATTCGGAGAATCACGCGTTTTCCGGAGCATTTCGCCCGGGCGCCCCGGAAACGAGCGGATGGTCCGATATTCGGACGCCGCCAGGGAGGGAGGAGCACGAAGCCCGCGCCGCCGCGGCTCCGGAGTACGGACAGCTGCGTGGTTTCGGGATGCCACGGCCGCCGGCATCCCGAAAGCCCGGCGATCTCCGATCTTCGGAGCCGCGAGAGCGACCGGTGGCTCAGCGCGGCGCGTGGGCCTCGAGGAACTCGTACAGGTCGGTCGTGTCGACGCCGGGGAAGGACCCGGTCGGCAGCGTCGCGAGCAGCGTGCGCGGCGTGCGGACGTTGGGCCAGGCCTGCTCCCGCCACGCGGACTCGAGCTCTGCGGGAGCGCGGCGGCAGCACACCTCGACGGAGTGCTTCGAGACGCCGCGGTTCGGGGTGTCACGGCCGAGGAACCACTTGGTGTCGTCGAAGCGCACGCCGACCGACACGGAGTGGGCGCCCTCGCTCGACATCTCGACGCGGGCCGTGCACCAGTAGGTGCCGTTTCCGGTGTCGGTGTACTGGTAGTACGGGTTGAAGTGGTCGTCGACGTCGAACACGACGCGCGAGGTCCACTTGCGGCAGCACATCTGCCCCTCGATCGAGCCGAGGCGGTCGGTCGGGAAGTTGACGTCGTCGTTCTCGTAGACCTTCGTGATGACGCCCGACTCGTGCACCTTGAGGAAGTGCACCGGCAGCCCCAGGTGCACGGTGGCCAGGTTCGTGAAACGGTGCGCCGCGGTCTCGTACGAGACCGAGTAGGCATCGCGGAGGTCTTCGATCGAGATCGCGCGGTCGTTCTTGGCGTCCTGCAGGAACGGCACGGCGTGCGCCTCGGGGATCAGCAGGGCTCCCGTCAGGTAGTTCGTCTCGACGCGCTGGCGCAGGAAGTCCGCGTACGACGTGGGCTCGCGGTGCCCGAGGATGCGGCTCGACAGCGCCTGCAGCACGGCCGTGCGCGGGTCGCCTTTCGCGGTGAGGCGGCTCGACAGGTAGAGGCGCCCGTTCTTGATGTCGGCGACCGACCGCGTCGTCTGCGGCAGGTCGGGCACGTAGTGCAGCGTGAACCCCAGGTGCGCGGCGATGTCGGATGCCGTGCGCTGGGTGAGGGGCCCGCCGGGGTGGTCCACGGCGTCGAGGATGCGGCGGGCCTGCTCCTCGAGTTCGGGGAAGTAATTGTTCTGCGTGCGCATGAGCCTGCGCAGCGCCACGTTGGCGCGGCGCGCCTCTTCCGGCGTCGCCGCACGCTCGTCGCGCAGCCGCTCGATCTCGCCCTGCAGCGCGATCATCGCCTTGAGGGCCTCCGTCGGCACCGTCTTGCCGATGCGGAACGGCGGGATCCCGAGCGCCTGGAACGTCTGCCCCCGCATCGCGCGCTCGAGTGAGATCTCCAGCGTCGCGCGCTCGTCGAGCGGCTCGGACTCGAGGATCGCCTCGATCGACGAACCCAGCGCTCGGGCGATCGCCCGCAGTAGCGAGAGCTTCGGCTCGCGGCGGCCGTTCTCGATCATCGACAGCTGGCTGGGCGCGCGTTCCACGGCGGTCGCGAGCTCTTCGAGCGTCATACCGCGGTCGGTGCGCAGCTGCCGGATGCGCCGGCCGATGGTGAGGGGGTCCACCTCTCCATCGTCGGGTTCTTCTGCGCGGCGATCGGTGGTCGTCAGCGTCGTCATGGGCCGATTCTGTCACGAAAACAGAAATCTCAGAAAAGTTCACAGCGGTTTTCGTCGTTCAACGCCTGGATCTTCACCGGATAGTGGACTCACGCACAACCGATCGATCCAGAACGCGGATCACGGGATGCCGGACCCGGCCCACACGCCGGGTGGCGGCATCCCTCCCCCAACACCGCACCCGCACACAGGAAGGCAGGGACATGACACCTGCGACCGCCGCCCCGATGCGTACCCGCACCGGACCGATCCCCACCCACACCCACCAGCCGACGCTCGAGATCGCCGGCCGCCTCGGCCCCCGCTACGACGAGATCCTGACGCCGGAGGCGATCACGTTCCTCATCGAGCTGCACCAGCGCTTCGGCGCGCGGCGCCACGACCGGCTCGCCGACCGCATGCGCCGCCGGTTCGAGATCGGCAACGGCCACGACCCGCAGTTCCGCGACGACACGCGCCACATCCGTGAGGACGCCGACTGGCAGGTCGCCGGCGCCGGGCCCGGACTCGAGGACCGCCGTGTCGAGATCACCGGCCCGACCGACCCCAAGATGACGATCAACGCGCTCAACTCCGGCGCGAAGGTGTGGCTCGCCGACCAGGAGGACGCCACCAGCCCGACCTGGAAGAACGTCATCGAGGGCCAGCTGTCACTGCGCGACGCCATCCGCGGCGAGCTGCAGTACACGAGCCCCGAGGGCAAGCGCTACGAGGTCACCGCGACCGAGACGCCCACGATCGTGATGCGACCGCGCGGCTGGCACCTGCCCGAGGCGCACCTGCGCTTCACCGACCGAACGGGCCGCACGCTCGCCGCGTCGGGGTCGCTCGTGGACTTCGGGCTGTACTTCTTCCACAACGCGCAGCGCCTCATCGCGAACGGCCGCGGCCCGTACTTCTACCTCGCCAAGCTGGAGTCCAGCGAAGAGGCGAAGCTGTGGGACGACGTGTTCTCGTTCAGCGAGCAGTACGTCGGCATCCCGCACGGCACCATCCGCGCCACCGTGCTGATCGAGACGCTGCCGGCCGCGTTCGAGATGGAAGAGATCCTCTACGAGCTGCGCGACCACGTCGCGGGCCTGAACGCCGGACGCTGGGACTACATCTTCTCGATCATCAAGAACTACCGCGGCCGCGGCGCCCGGTTCGTGCTGCCCGACCGCAGCGAGGTGACGATGACGGTGCCGTTCATGCGGGCGTACACCGAGCTGCTCGTGCAGACGTGCCACAGGCGCGGCGCCTTCGCGATCGGCGGCATGAGCGCCTTCATCCCGAACCGCCGCGATTCCGAGGTGACGGCGCGCGCGTTCGAGAAGGTCGCCGCCGACAAGAAGCGCGAGGCCGGCGACGGCTTCGACGGCACGTGGGTGGCCCACCCCGATCTGATCCCCACCGCGCGCGCCGAGTTCGACGCCGTGCTGGGCGACCGCCCGAACCAGCTCGAGCGTCAGCGCCCCGAGGTGTCGGTGACCGCGGCCGATCTTATCGACGTGCACATCGGGCGTCCGATCACGGCGGCCGGCGTCCACGCCAACGTGTCGGTCGCGATCCGGTACCTCGAGGCGTGGCTGCGCGGGCTCGGCGCCGTCGCGATCGACAACCTCATGGAGGATGCCGCGACCGCCGAGATCTCGCGGTCGCAGGTGTGGCAGTGGATCCACCAGGACCAGACGACCGACGACGGCACGCCGATCACGCGCGACTACATCGAGGACCTCATCTCGCAGGTGCTCGGCGAGGCCGAGCGCCGCGACGGCGACCGGTTCGACGACGCGGCCGAGATCTTCCGCGAGGTCGCGCTGGGTCAGGAGTTCCCGGCGTTCCTGACGCTGCCCGCCTACAACCGCTACCTGACCCAGGCCGAGTGACGCGGCATCCGTCATCCATGTCCCGATTTCCGCCGCAAAGGACCTCCCACGCGGTGGAGATCGGGACATGAGGGCCACTTTTCGGGACACGAACACCCCACTCCGGAGGAGACGACCATGACCACCTACAACGACGACATCGAGGCCATCCGGGCGCTCAAAGAGCAGCACGGATCGACATGGGATGCCATCGACCCCGAGTCGGTTGCCCGCATGCGCGCCCAGAACCGGTTCCGCACGGGGCTCGAGATCGCGCAGTACACGGCCGACATCATGCGCCGCGACATGGCGGAGTACGACGCCGACTCGTCGGTCTACACGCAGTCGCTCGGCGTGTGGCACGGCTTCATCGGGCAGCAGAAGCTCATCTCGATCAAGAAGCACCTGAAGTCCACGAACAAGCGGTACCTCTACTTGTCGGGCTGGATGGTCGCCGCACTGCGCTCGGAGTTCGGGCCGCTCCCCGACCAGTCGATGCACGAGAAGACAGCGGTGCCGGCGCTCATCGAGGAGCTCTACACGTTCCTGCGCCAGGCCGACGCGCGTGAGCTCGACCTGCTGTTCACGAAGCTCGACGACGCGCGCGCCGCAGGCGACGAGACCGCGGCCGAGTTCATCCAGTCGCAGATCGACAACCACGAGACCCACGTGGTGCCGATCATCGCCGACATCGACGCGGGCTTCGGCAACCCCGAGGCGACGTACCTGCTCGCCAAGAAGATGATCGAGGCGGGCGCCTGCGCCATCCAGATCGAGAACCAGGTGTCGGACGAGAAGCAGTGCGGCCACCAGGACGGCAAGGTCACGGTCCCGCACGAGGACTTCATCGCCAAGCTCAACGCCGTCCGCTACGCGTTCCTCGAGCTCGGCATCGACAACGGCATCATCGTGGCTCGCACCGACTCGCTCGGCGCCGGCCTCACGCAGAAGCTCGCCGTGACGCGCGAGCCGGGCGATCTCGGCGACCAGTACAACTCGTTCCTCGACGCGGAAGAGATCTCGGACGCCGATCTCGGCAACGGCGACGTCGTCATCAAGCGCGACGGCAGGCTGCTGCGCCCGAAGCGCCTGCCCAGCAACCTGTACCAGTTCCGCCCCGGGACCGGCGAGGCGCGCGTGGTGCTGGACTGCATCACCTCGCTGCGCAACGGCGCCGACCTGCTGTGGATCGAGACCGAGAAGCCGCACGTCGAGCAGATCGCCGGGATGGTGGATGCCATCCGCGCCGAGATCCCGAACGCCAAGCTCGTCTACAACAACAGCCCGTCGTTCAACTGGACGCTCAACTTCCGCCAGCAGGCGTACGACCAGCTCGCCGCGCAGGGCGCGGATGTGTCGGCGTACGACCGCGGCGACCTCATGAGCGTCGCGTACGACGACACCGAGCTGGCGCGCCTGGCCGACGAGAAGATCCGCACGTTCCAGCGCGACGGCTCCGCGCGCGCCGGCATCTTCCACCACCTCATCACGCTGCCGACGTACCACACGGCGGCCCTGTCGACGGATGACCTCGCCAAGGGGTACTTCGGCGACGAGGGCATGCTCGCCTACGTCAAGGGGGTGCAGCGCCGCGAGATCCGCGAGGGCATCGCCACGGTCAAGCACCAGAACATGGCCGGCAGCGACATCGGCGACAACCACAAGGAGTACTTCGCCGGCGAGGCCGCCCTCAAGGCGGGAGGCCAGCACAACACGATGAACCAGTTCGGCTGAGTCACGCGCCACGAGTGCGACAGTGGATGCCGCCACCCGGCCGGGTGGCGGCATCCACTGTTCTTCGTGTTCGTCGCGGGCCACCGCCGCCCGATCGGCGGCTGACCCGCGGCCGCTCGCGGACTACGCTCGAGGCGTGACCGAACGCGCACCGCTCTCCCGCAAACTCTCCGCCATCGCCGAGTCCGCGACCCTCAAGGTCGATGCCAAGGCGAAGGCGCTGCAGGCCGCAGGCCGCCCCGTCATCTCGTACGCGGCCGGCGAGCCCGACTTCGCGACACCCCAGTTCATCGTGGATGCCGCAGCCGAGGCGCTGCAGAACCCGGCGAACTTCCGCTACACGCCGGCCGCCGGCCTTCCCGCGCTGCGCGAGGCGATCGCAGCCAAGACGCTGCGCGACTCGGGCCTCGAGATCGACCCGTCGCAGGTCATCGTCACCAACGGCGGCAAGCAGGCCGTGTACCAGGCCTTCCAGACCGTCGTGAACCCGGGCGACGAGGTGCTGCTGCCGGCGCCGTACTGGACGACCTATCCCGAGGCGATCGCCCTCGCCGACGGCACGCCCGTCGAGGTCTTCGCCGGCGCCGACCAGGACTACAAGGTCACCGTCGAGCAGCTCGAGGCCGCACGCACCGACCGCACCGTCGCGCTCGTCTTCGTGTCGCCCTCGAACCCGACCGGTTCGGTGTACACACTCGAAGAGACGAAGGCCATCGGCGAGTGGGCCGTCGAGCACGGCATCTGGATCATCTCGGACGAGATCTACCAGAACCTCGTCTACGAAGGGACCAAGGCCGTCTCGATCGTCGAGGCCGTGCCTGCCGCTGCCGACCAGACGATCCTCGTCAACGGCGTCGCCAAGACGTACGCCATGACCGGATGGCGCCTGGGCTGGATGCTCGGCCCCAAGGACGCCATCAAGATCGCCGGCAACCTGCAGTCCCACCTGTGCTCGAACGTCAACAACGTGGCCCAGCGTGCCGCGATCGCGGCCCTCACCGGCCCGCAGGACGAGGTCGAGCAGATGCGTCAGGCCTTCGACCGCCGTCGCCGCACGATCGTCGCCGAGCTGTCGAAGATCGACGGCGTCGAGGTTCCCACTCCGCTCGGAGCGTTCTACGCCTACCCCGACGTGCGGGGCCTCCTCGGCCGCGAGTGGGCGGGCGTCACCCCGACGACCTCGCTCGAGCTCGCCGACCTCATCCTCGACAAGGCAGAGGTCGCCGTGGTCCCCGGTGAGGCCTTCGGCCCGTCCGGCTACCTGCGCCTGTCGTACGCCCTCGGCGACGACGCACTCCTGGAGGGTGTGCAGCGCCTGCAGCGCCTGTTCGCCTCCTGACGCTCCGACCTTCAGAGACGTGGATGCCTCGGCCCGAGGCATCCACGTCTCTCTTCGCTGACGGCGTTTTCGGGCCGGGCTCCGGTAGTTCGTGGCGAGTCGCCACGAACGCGGCGGCGGGCGCGCAGAACGTGGCGAACCGTCCGGACGGCCCGCGCTTGTCGCCGGCCCCGCGCCCGCACGATCTTGGCGAGTCGCCACGAACGCCGCGGCCGGCGCGCAGAACGTGGCGAACCGTCCGGACGCGGGAGAGGCGATGCGGAGAGACGCTCCTCCCCACGCGGCACTCTGAGGAGGTTGCCCACAGATCGAGCCGAGGCGACGTCACACCGATCAGCCGGCAGGAACGATCGAGAAATGCCGAACCCTCCGCTGCCTCAGGCCCTCATTCCCGCCTTCACGCTCGCAGAGGGGCGAGATGCCGGGCTGGACGAGCAGCAACTCCGAAGTCGGAGGCTCCGCAAGCCCTTCCGCGGAGCGCGCGCCGTCCGTGACCTCGACGATGTCGCCCGACTCGGCCTGCTCATGCGGACCGTGCCTCCGCACGCCTTCGCGTGCGGCCCTACCGCCGCCGCGATTCTCGGGCTCCCGCTGCCTCCGCAGGTTCGGCGCGATGCTTTCGGTCGACCCACTATCGCGGTGACGCATCCTCGCAACCGGCTGCGCGGTCGAGGAATTCGCGGACGCTCTCTGCGCGTCGGCCTCGCCGATGTCGTGACGCGACACGGGGTGCGGTCGACGAGCGCGGCGCGGACGTGGCTGGACCTCTCCGCAGACCTCGACCTGCCCGCGTTCGTCGCGGTGACGGACCACCTCATCTCGCGACGACGGCGTCACTGCACGAAGGATGAACTGATCGCGGTTCATGGCGCCTCGCCCCACGCTCCGGGCGCCGAGAATCGTCGTCGCGCACTCGACCTGTGCACGGATGCATCCGAATCGCCGCGGGAGTCGGAGCTGCGCTGCGCGCTCGAGCTTGCGGGGCTTCCACGACCCGACTGCAACATCCCGATCTACGACGGAACGCGGTTCGTCGCACGTGTCGACATCTTCTATCGGGCGCAGAAGCTCGTGGTCGAGTACTACGGCGACTACCACCGAGACCCTGACCAGTGGAGCCGCGACGAGGTGCGCCGCGCAGAGCTCGAGTCCCTCGGCTATCGGGTGACGGTCGTGACGCGGCGGGACTTCGACGATCTCGCCGCTCTGGCGGCACGCATCCGCCGCCTTCTCGCGGCGTAAGCCGACGGCTCAAGCCCACGAGTCGCCAAGAACCGCACGGACACCGCGCCGAACATGGCGACCCGCCAAGACCACGAGTACCGAACGCCCGGCGACCTCGCAACGACGTACCCGACACCCACGCGAGTCGCCAAGAACCGCACGGACACCGCGCCGAACGGGGCGACTCACCGAGACCACGAGTACCGAACGCCCGGCGACCTCGCAACGACGTACCCGACACCCACGCGAGTCGCCAAGAACCGCACGGACACCGCGCCGAACGGGGCGACCCGCCGAGACCACGAGTACCGAACGCCCGGCGACCTCGCAACGACGTACCCGACACCCACGCGAGTCGCCAAGAACCGCACGGACACCGCGACGATCGTGGCGAGTCGTCACGTTAGCCAGGGGGATGGCGAGGTTGACGAACCGGATGCCTGGGGCCGAGGCATCCGGTTCTCGCTGTCGAGATCGCCGGGCGCTGTTCGTCGTCACTCTGAGGACCGACGAAGGGGAACCCCATAGGACGACCACTGACGATGGCGGCCGTGGTCGCTGCACTGGCGAACCTCACGCCCACACAGCGTGACGTACTGATCGAGCACGTGAAGGAACGGCGTGAGGGTCAGAGCTCGACGTTCACCAGCACGGGCTCGGGCTGCAGGATCAGGCCGAACTCGGACTGCACCCGGCCCTGGATGAATCGCGCCAGCTCGGCGAGCTCGGCGGCGGTGGCGCTGCCGCGGTTCGTCAGCGCGAGGGCGTGCTTGGTCGACAGGCCGGCGCGCGAGCGCGGAAGCTTGAAGCCCTTGCGGACGCCGGCGTGCTCGATGAGCCAGCCGGCGCTGACCTTGACGTCGGACTCCACCGCCGCCGGCGTCGGCACGTTGCCGTCGAAGTTCTCCAGCGGGATCACGAGAACCGGGTCGAGGTCGGGGTGCACGGGCCAGCGCGGGCACTCGTCGGGAAGCGTGCGCGCGAAGGATGCCGACACGACGGCGTTCTGGAAGAACGACCCGGCGCTGTACGTGTCGGGGTCGTCCGGATCGAGCACCATGCCCTTGCTGCGGCGGGTCTCGAGGATGCGGTCACGCACCCACTCCAGCGTCACCTCGTCGGCCGGTCCGAGCCGCAGCGCCGTGCGGAGCTGGTCGCCGGCGATGCGGCGGGGACCGACCCCCACCTCGGGAAGATCGAGCGTGACAGACAGGATGACCGCGCGCCGCGCCGGCACCGAGCCGTAGTGGTGCTTGAGCACGGACGTGCGGAATCCCAGGCCGAGCTCCGGCGCCGGCACCAGCGACACGTCGCCGGTCGACTCGTCGAGCAGTTCCACCTCGCTGAGCGTCTGCACGATCTCCTGACCGTACGCGCCGATGTTCTGCACGGGGGCGGCGCCCACGGTTCCGGGAATGCCCGACATGGCCTCGATTCCGCCGAGGCCCTCGGCGACGGCGTAGGCGACGACCGCATCCCAGTCGTGGCCGGCCTGCACGCGGAGGCGTGCGCGGCCGGGGATGGGCGACGGCATCCTCTCGATGCCCTGGGTCAGCACCCGCACGACGGTCCCCTCGAACGGGGCGTCTCCGACGAACAGGTTGGAGCCGCCGCCGAGGACGAGCCATTCGTCGCCGGACGCCCACACGTCGCGCAGCGCCTCGACGAGCTCGTCGGTGGTGTGCGCGTCGATCATGCGCTCGGGGATGCCGCCGGTGCGCAGCGTCGTGAGCCGCGAGAGCGGGATGGGGGTCGCTTCAGGCATGCGTCAGACGGTCCGCACCCGCACCTGGGCCTTGACGAGCACCGTGGCGCCCTCGAACGAGACGGTGAGGTCGATGCGCGCCGACTCGTCGTCGACGGCGCCGACCTTGGCGACGACAGTGACGTCGGCGCCGGTCTCGGGATCGACCACGACGGGCTTGGTGAAGCGCACGCCGTACTCGAGGATGCGACCGGTGTCGCCGAGCCACGACTCGATCGTGCCGACGGCGAGGCCCATCGTGAGCATGCCGTGTGCGAGCACGCCCGGCAGTCCGACGGCGGCGGCGACGTCGTCGCGGTAGTGGATCGGGTTGAAGTCCCCGGACGCCCCCGCGTAGCGCACGAGCGACTCGCGGGTCAGGTGGACGGTGCGCTCGGCGACGACGTCGCCGACGGTCAGACCGGTCAGCGCGCTCATGCCTCGCCCTCCCCCACGAGCAGGACCGACGTCGTGGTGACGACGTGCGCGCCCGCGGCGTCGGTGATCTCGGACTCGCTCGTCACCATGGCGGCGGCGCCCATCGCCCGGATGCCGGTGACCGACAGCTTCGCGGTGAGCTTGTCGCCCGCGACGATCGGCCGCGAGTAGCGGAACTTCTGCTCGGCGTGCAGCACGTTCTGCAGCACGATCCCCGAGTCGGGCTCCGACAGCAGCTGCTGCAGCGTGGCGTCGGTCACGACGATCGCGAAGGTCGGCGGCGCGACGACGTCGGCGTAGCCGAGGGCCTGCGCGGCGGCCGGGTCGGTGTGCTGCGGGTCGTCGGCGAAGACGGCGCGCGCGAACTCGCGCACCTTCTCGCGACCCACGAGGTAGGTGGCGGTCGGCGGGAAGTCGCGGCCGACGAGCTCGGGGTTCACTGGCACCCTGCCATCCTACCGAGCAGGCTGCGACGCCCCGGCGGCCCGGTCAGGCCGGGCGCCGGCGGCCGCGCCAGGCGCGCAGGGCCATCTGCACGGCGATGAAGGCGAGGTAGATGGCGAACAGCACGTTGCCCACGAACGGGTCGACGAGCGTCGCAATCCAGGCGCCGAGGGCGGTGGTGGTGCACGCGGCGACGCCGACGACGCCCGCCGCGACGAGGTCGACGTTGCCGCGCCGGATGTTGCCGAACGTGCCCGACACCGCGGCCGGGATCATCATGAGCAGCGACGTTCCCTTGGCCACCAGGTCGCTGGTGCCGAACAGCACCATGAGCACCGGGACGACGATGATGCCCCCGCCGACGCCGATGAGACCCGAGAGGATGCCGGTCCCGAGACCGACGACGACCAGTGCGGCTCCGCTCCCCCAGGTGAGCACCAGCTCGGCGTCCCGCGACGGGATGACGAGGAAGAGACTCACGATGACGGCGATCAGGAACCCGACGAACGCCCATCGCAGCACCGTGAGCGACAGACGCGGCAGCAGCCACGTGCCGATCTGCGCTCCGAACACCGCGCCGACGGCCAGCAGCAGAGCGGGGATCCAGGCGACGGAGCCGGTCACCGCGTACGAGACGACGCCGACGGCCGCCGTCGGCACGATCGCGGCGAGCGAGGTGCCCGCCGCGAGGCGCTGGTCGAAGTGCAGGAACATGACCAGGAAGGGGACGATGACGGTGCCGCCGCCGACGCCGAACAGACCCGACAGCACACCGGCCGCGAGGCCGATCCCGATGCAGGTGAGGTAGAAGCGCGTGTCGTGCGGCGGGCGCTGGGTGCCGGGCGCGCTCATTCGTCGTAGTACAGGTCGTCGATCACCCACACGGCGCCGTCCGGCACCAGCGTGTAGTGGTAGACGGTCGCTCCCGACGACGGGTCGGCGGGGTCGCCGTTCTCGTCGACGAGGAGGGTGTAGGTCTCCCTCGTGGTGACCTCGATCTCGTCGCCGTCGGATACGACGTCGGTGATCGCGAGCTCGTAGTCGTCGAACGTGTCGTCGAAGTTCGCGGCGTCGCTCTCGAACGTCTCGCAGTCGACGTACTGGCTCGCGGCGCGGAACTCCTCGGTGGTCACAGCGAGGAGCTCGTCGCAGTCCCCGGTCTGCCACGCGTGGTCGTACGTCTGCACGGCGCCGACGGCGACCTTCTCGTCCTCGGTCTGCGCGGCGGTGCCGCCCGAGGTCGCGTTGAGGATCAGCAGCGGCACCACGACCGCGACGGCGATGACGATGCCCAGCAGCACGACGCCGAGCACGACCCACACGATCCAGAGCTTGGACGAGGAGCGCGGCTCGGTGGCGGCCGCGAACGCGCCTCCCGGCGCGGCGCCCGGGTACGGGGGCTGTGCGTAGGCGGGGTCCGCCGCGGGGTAGTGCGCGGGCGCGTACTGCGGCGTCCCGGCCTGGGCGGCGCCGTACGGCGGCTGCGCGACAGGCTGCTGCTGCGCGAGGGAGGCGGCCGCCGCCGTATCGGCGGGTGCCGCGGCCGGCTGCTCGAACCCGAGCTGGGCGGCGACGATCTCGGCCTCGCTGGGCGCCGGAGACGGCACCGGGTCGGGCTGGGCGACATGCTCCGTCCACTGGACGCCGTCCCACCAGCGCATCGCGCCGTGACCGTCGTCGTACCAGCCGGGAGGAGTCGTCGTCATGCTCAAACCCTATCTCCGGCGCGCCGCCGCGAAGAGACGAGTGGATGCCGGCGGCCGCGGCCGCCGGCATCCACTCGTCCGAAGCGTCAGCGGTCGAGCACCGCGCGCACGCTCGCCTCAGGCGAAAGGTCGAGGCGGCGCAGCAGCTGGGCGTTGAGCGCGACGACCACCGTGGACAGCGACATGAGGATCGCGCCGACCGACATCGGCAGCACGAACCCGATGGGGGCGAGGACGCCGGCCGCGAGGGGCACCGAGATGAGGTTGTAGCCGGCGGCCCACCACAGGTTCTGCGTCATCTTGCGGTAGCTCGCGCGCGACAGCTCGATCACCGACAGCACCGACCGCGGGTCGCTGGAGGCGAGGATGACACCGGCCGATCCGATGGCGACATCGGTGCCGGCCCCGATCGCGATGCCGACGTCGGCGCGGGCGAGGGCCGGGGCGTCGTTCACGCCGTCGCCGACCATCGCGACCTTGAGTCCCTCGGCCTGCAGCTCCGCGACCTTCGCGGCCTTGTCTTCGGGGCGGACGCCGGCGAAGACGCGCCGGATGCCGAGGGCTTCGGCGACCGAACGGGCGACGGGCTCGGCATCCCCCGTGATCATGACGACCTCGATGCCGAGCGTGTGGAGCGCCTCGACCGCCTCACGGGACTCGGGACGGATCTCGTCGGCCAGCGCGAGCCCGCCGACCACCTCGCCGTCGCGCACCACGTGCAGCACGATCGACCCCTGCTCACGCCAGACCTCGGCGGCCGCGATATCGGAGCCGCCGACCTCGTCGAGCAGGCGCGGTCCGCCCACCCGCACCGTTGCGCCGGCCACGGTCGCGGTGACGCCGACCGCCGGCGAGGACTGGAAGCCGGTCACAGGCGCGATCGCGAGGCCGCGCTCCTCGGCCGCCCGCACGATGGCGCGGGCGAGCGGGTGCTCGCTGTCGGCCTCGGCGGATGCGGCGAGCGCGAGCACGGCGTCGGCGTCGATGTCGGCGGTCGCCGCGATGTCGACGACGGTCGGCTCGCCCTTGGTGAGCGTGCCGGTCTTGTCGAACAGGACGGCGCCGATCGTGCGCATGCTCTCCAGCGCGAGGCGGTCCTTCACGAGGACGCCCCCACGGGCCGCGCGCTCGGTGGCGATCGACACGACGAGCGGGATCGCGAGGCCCAGAGCGTGGGGGCACGCGATCACGAGCACCGTGATGGTCCGGATGACCGCTTCGTCCGGCATCCCGATCGCGCTCCAGACGACGGCGGTGATCGCTGCCGCGCCGAGCGCGAACCAGAACAGCCAGCCCGCGGCACGGTCGGCCAGACGCTGCGCGCGCGACGTCGAGTTCTGCGCGTCGGCGACGAGTCGGCGGATGCCGGCGAGCGTCGTGTCGTCGCCGGTCGCGGTGACCTCGACGCGCAGTCCGGAGTCCGTGGCGACGGTTCCCGCCGTCACGTGGTCGCCGACGGTACGCGCGACGGTGCGGGACTCGCCGGTCACCATGGACTCGTCCATGTCGGCGCCGCCGTCGACGATGCGGCCGTCGGCGGGAACGCTGCCTCCGGGGCGGACCACCACGACATCGCCGACGCGCAGGTCGGCCGGGCTCACGGTCTCGACGCCGGATCCCGTCACCCGCTCGGCCTCGTCGGGCAGCAGCGCGGCCAGCGAGTCCAGGGCGGACGTCGTCTGGGCGAGCGAGCGCATCTCGATCCAGTGGCCCAGCAGCATGATCACGATGAGGAGCGCGAGCTCCCACCAGAACTCGAGCTCGTGGTGCAGCCGACCGAGGCTCGCTCCCCACGATGCGAAGAACGCCACGGTGATGGCCAGTCCGATCAGCAGCATCATGCCGGGCTTGCGGGCGCGGAGCTCCGACACGGCGCCGGTGAGGAACGGCCAGCCGCCCCACAGGTACATGACGGTGCCGATCACCGGCGAGACCCAGCGCACCCACGGCGCATCGGGCAGCGAGTAGCCGAGGACCATCGCGAACATGCCCGAGAACGCGACGACCGGCACGGCGAGGATCAGGTTGATCCAGAACAGCCGGCGGAACCGGGCGACATGGTCGGCGCCGTGACCGGCGTGACCGCCGTGACCGGCGTGACCGCCGTGACCCGCGTGCGCGCCGTGGCCGGCGTGGGCGTCGTGGCCGGCGTGGGCGTCGTGGCCTGCGTGGGCGTCGTGGCCTGCGTGGGCGTCGTGGCTTGCGTGGGCGCCGTGACCCGCGTGGGCGTCGTGGCCTGCGTGGGCGTCGTGGCCTGCGTGGGCGCCGTGACCGGCATGGGCGCCGTGGCCCGCCATCGTCATGGCGGCGTGGTCGTGCGGCGCGTGGCCGTGGTCGGCGTGGGCGGCGCTCGTCGCGTGCGCGGCGGTGGCGGCATCCCCTCCGCCATGGTGGGCGTGCGACGAGTGGTCGTGCCCGGCATGATCGTGAGCGGCGTCGCCCGGCTGCGGCGCCGGAGCGGCGCCGTGGTCGTGATGGTCGAGGTGCGGGTCGGTCACGAGGTTCTCCTCATCGAAGGGATGATTCCGTTATACCCCCTAGGGGTATCAAGAGCAATGCGGACGACTCGTTCGGTATTCCCGCCCGGGCGAATCGGTTCCGGATGTCGGCACCCTGGGCCACACTGGCGCTGTCCCCGATTCGCCGGAGGAGCCGAAATGGACATCATCCTGGTCGCAGGTCTGTGGATGGGCGGGTGGGCCTGGTACGAGGTCGCCCCCGCGCTGGAAGAAGCCGGGCACAGACCGGTTCCCGTCACGCTGCCGGGCATGGGATCGGTGGATGCCGACCGCTCGACCATCTCGCTGGCCGACCATGTCGCAGCCGTCGTCGAGGCGATCGATGCCGCGCCGGGCGAGCAGGTCGTGCTCGTCGGTCACTCGGCGAGCGCGGGCATCGTCTATGCCGCCGCCGACGCCCGGCCCGACCGGGTCGCGCGTCTGATCCTCGTGGGCGGGTTCCCGGCCGCGCACGGCACTCCCCTGCTGCGCGGGTTCGAGCCCGAGGGCGGCGAGCTTCCGCTGCCCGACTGGGGCGAGTTCGACGAGGCCGACCTTCGCGACCTGGGCGAGGGCGGCAAGGGGGCGTTCGCGGCATTCGCGGTGCCGTCGCCGGCGGGCGTCGTGACCGGCATCCAGCAGCTCCACGACGAGCGGCGCTACGACATCCCGGTCACGGCGGTCTCGACCGAGTACTCGACGGCCGATCTCAAGGGCTGGATCGATGCCGGCGAAGAGCCCGTGCAGGAGTTCACACGGTTCCGCGACGTGACGTACGTCGACCTGCCCACCGGCCACTGGCCGATGCTCACGCGGCCGCAGCAGCTGGTTCGCATCATCCTCGCGCAGCCGCCGATCGGCGACGGCACGATCGAGCCCGAGATCGAGTTCATCAGCTCCCGCGCGTTCCACGCCGCCGACGGCGTCGAGGACTGGCGCGTGCTGTACGGCGGAGCGCACGCCTTCTTCCGCACCGAGTCGCTCGGCGACGGCGCTCGCCTGGTGGCCGAGGTCGTGGCGATCGCCGAAGAGCAGGGACACTTCCCCGACATCGACCTGCGCCCCGAGGGGGTCTTCGTCAGGACGTTCAGTCACCGCAGCGGCTCGGTGAGCGCCGCCGACGTCGAGCTGGCCGCGGCGGTCTCGGCCGCCGCGCGCCGCCTGGAGCTCGTCCCCGATCCCTCGGTGCTGCGCGTGCTCGGCATCGCGGTCGTGCAGAGTCCCGACGCGCACGTGCGGCCGTTCTGGACCGCCGCTCTGGGGTACGAGCCCCTCGGCGCCGACGACGCCGTCGATCCGCTGCGGCGCAGCCCGCACCTCTGGTTCCAGACGATGGACCCGCCGAAGGCCGGCCGCGGACGCACGCACATCGACGTGTCGGTGCCACGCGACCGCGTCGAGGCCTACGTCGCGGCGGCGCTGGAGGCCGGCGGGCGGCTGGCCGACGACGCGCACGTGCCGGAGTGGTGGACTCTCGCGTCACCCGACAACCACGGCGTCGACCTCGCCGCGTGGACGGACGACACCGACGAGGTGGGGTGACGAAGAGCGACGCGGGGCGTCAGCAGCGTCGCGTCAGCGCACCATGCGCGCGTCGGTGATCGAGGGCGCCCCCTCGTCGATCACCTCGAGCCCGTCGAACTCGAACCCGTTGCGGCGGTAGAACGCGATCGCCCGCGGGTTCTCCTTCGCGACCCACAGCATGGCGGGCCCGTCGCCGAGCACCGCGTCGATCAGCGCCTGCCCGGCTCCGCCGCCGTGGTGTGCGGCAGCAACATACAACGACCACAGGTGACGATCGCGCGGCGCCTCGTCGGCATGCGGGCCGATGGGCCGCCCCGAGACCGCGAACCCGATGATGCGGCCGTCCTCCTCGGCGACCCGGACGATGAGGTCGTCGCGCGGCTCTTCGAGCATGCGGGTCCACATGCGGCGCCGGCCGTCGAGGAACGCGTCATCGAAGTAGCCGTCCGGCAGCAGCTCGGTGTACGTCTCCTGCCACGTCGACACGTGCAGCGCCGCGAGCTCCTCGGCGTCGGCGGGAACGGGCGCGCGGAGGGTGAACGTCATCCCGACATCCTGCCAGCCGCGGCGCCGGTTCAGCGCTCCGCGGCGAAGGCGGCGAAGAACCGGTCGCGCAGCTCGTCCATCCGCCACACCGGAGCCTCCTCGCCAGGCCGCAGACCGTCCTGCCAGCCCCAGTCGGCGATCGCGGCGAACACCGCCGGATCGCGGGAGATGACCGTCGCGGGGACGTCGTGCGAGGTTGCGCCCACGCGGCCCGAGGCTCCGCTCGACGCGTCATCGGCGAGTGCAGAGGCCGTGGGGACCTGCCCGCTCACGATCGATGCCGGTTGGTGGTCGCCGAGCACCAGCACGACGAGATCGGGGTCGTCGACGTTCTGCAGGAACGACACGAGCGCGCCGAGCGAGTACTCGACCGACAGGCCGTAGTACCGCTGGACGGTGCGCGGGTTCTGCCACACAGTGCTCGCATCCTGGCTCTGCGCCGGCTGCGCGTCGTACACCGAGCCGTCGCCGACCTCGTCCCACGGCACGAGCTGCGGCAGCGGCGCCCACGGCGTGTGCGACGAGACGAGGTCGATCTCGGCCATGACCGGGCCGTGGACGCCGGAGAGCTGCGTGTCGGCGAAGTGCTTCAGCGTGTACTGATCGGGGACGCGTGCGTAGCCGAACCGCGGGCCCCGGTACCCGACGTCGTTCGCACCGAGCTGCGCGTCGTAGCCGTAGAACGACCTGCCCTCGTCCCACACGCGCGTGTTCGACGGGACGTCGGCGACGGTGTGCCAGCCCGCGTCGGCGAAGGCGCGGGTGAGCGTGAGGCGGTCGCTCGCCACCACCTGTTCGTACGCGGTCTGCGTGTCGACCCACACACCCGACTGCAGCGTGGCGTGCGCGAGCCAGCTGCGTCCGCCGAACGTGGGCGAGGTGAGCCACGCGCTGCGCGCCGCATAGCCCTCGGCGGCGAGCGCCGCTGCCCCGTCGTCGAGCACCCGGCCCACGCCGTCTGCAATGCCGTCGCCCTCGAGGGCGACGCGGCCGTAGCTCTCGACGAAGACGACCACGACATCCTTGCCGCGCAGCGAGTCGAGCAGGCGGCCGGCCGGCACGTCGGCGAACGCGTCGTCGGCGATGTCGCGGGCGACGGCCTCCTGCTGCTGCAGCGCGGTCACCGTCCGCGCGACGGCCGTTCCGACCGAGCTGACGGATGCCGCGGCCGCGACCGGGTCGGTCGTCCGCAGCGGTGGCGCCACGACGGCAGCCGCCACCCATACCGCGACGGTGCCGGCAAGCACCGCGCGGCCGTCGGCGGAGCCTCGGACGATCCTCGCCACGCGCAGGGATGCCCACGCGAGGCCGGCGGCGCATGCGGCGACCGGGAGCACGATCGCCGCGACCAGCAGGTTCGCGAGCGGTTCCCCGACCGCATCCGACACGACGCCGTACGCGTCGGCGAGCTGCGGCCAGTCCAGAGGGACGAAGTGGATGCCGAGCGCGGCCTCGTAGCCGCGATCGATGCCCGCGAGCACGAGGGCCAGCGTGACGAACAGGCCGAACGCCGCAGCGAGCACCAGGCGCGGCATCCGCCACGGCACGATCGCCAGCAGCAGCACGACGACGAGCGATTCGACGGGGATGCGCAGCAGCGGCGTGGCGTCTGACACGACGAGGCCCGGCAGCGCCGGCAGGGCCACCAGAAGCGCGATCGCGAGAGCCGTGGCGACGCGGCGGCCGCGGTGTCCGGGTTCTCGGGGTGCGGACGTGCTCACGGTCCCGGTGCGTCCTCCGGCGAGGTCGCGCCGGCGGCATCCCGGCCGAGGTCGCAGCGGCCCGAGAGGGCGTAGCGCAGCAGCACGACATCGCCGATCTGCCGGGTGTCGAACAGATGCGCGCGCCGCGACGGGGTCCACGGGAAGCGGCCGGGGCCGACGGCGCGGGGGGCGTCGGCCTCGCCGACGAAGAACGGCGCGACCACGAGATGCAGCTCGTCGACGAGATCGGCCTCGAGGAACTGCGTCAGCACGCGCCCGCCGCCCTCGACCATGAGCCGCCGGATGCCCCGCTGCTCGCCGAGGTCGTCCAGCAGCTCGGCCATCGTGACGCAATCGCCGGTGCCGAGTCCCACCACCGTGGCCAGCCCGCCGAGCCGAGCGCGCAGCGCCGGCGCACGATCGGCGGGGCAGTACACGAGGCGCGCGGACTCTCCGGTCGTGAAGAACGCGGCGTCGGCGGACAGGTCGCCCGATGCGGTGACCGTGACCTTCGCGGGCGACTCGGCCCGCCCGAGCGAGACGCGCCGGGCCCGCCGCGCGGTGTCGCGCACCAGCAGTCGCGGGTCGTCGCGACGAACCGTCGACGCGCCGACCATGATGGCGTCGCTGTGTGCGCGCACGTCGTCGACGCGATCGAGGTCGGCGGCGTTCGACATCGCGAGGCGCTGCGGCGCGGCGCTGTCGAGGTAGCCGTCGATCGACATCGCACAGCTGAGGGTGACGTAAGGCCGTCTATCCACCCGCCCCAGCACCCCCCTCCGAGGGATGACTTGGCGTAGATGTACGCGACACGCTCGCGTGTCGCGTACATCTACGCCAAGTCAGCGCTGGGCTGGTGTCGCGCGAACGGCCCACGAGCAGCACCAGCGCTCCCGGCGCCACCGCCAGCAGCGCGAGCACGCCGAAGGCGGTCGAGGTGGCGACGCCGGCTGCGCCGCCGAACCCCGCGAGGGCGAACGCGGCGCCGGCGGCCGCCTCGCGCGGACCCCATCCGCCGACATTGATCGGCAGAGCGGATGCCGCCAGCACGACGAGCCCGGCCGCCAGGAGTCCGCCGGGGTCGGCGTCCACGCCGGTGGCGAGCGCGGCCACGACGAACAGGGCCACGTGCGCGGCGACGACAACTGTCGACGACAGCACGATCGCCGTGACGGCTGCGGGACGCACGAGCAGGGGCCGCAGCATCCCGAACTCACGTCGCAGCGCACGGCGCGGCCGCGGCAGCACCGCGGCGACGCCCACGCCCAGCGCCGCCAGGGCGGCGAGCCCGCCCGCGCCCCACGCGACCGGCGCGAAGGCCGCTCCCCACGCGGACTGGTGCGCCGCGAGGGGCAGCAGCACAGCGACCGTCAGGGTGAACTGCACGACCTGCCCGAACACGCGCTCGGCGGCGACGGCACGCGCGGCCCCGCCGACCCGTTCGTGCGGGCGGCCGTGCGCGTACGCGCGATGCACGTCGCCCACGACACCGCCGGGCAGCACGGCATTGAGGAACTGCGAGCGGTAGTACGCGCCGAACGCCTCGTGCCACGGCAGCGGCATGCCGAAGCCGGTGGCGACGACCCGCCAGCGCCAGGCGGCCGCGGCGGTGGACACGGCGATGAGGCCGATCGCCGCGATGACGGCGGCCGGCGTGATCGCCGTGACCCCGTGGAGGAAGGGGCCGACCCCGACGATGAGGGCCGTCGCGGCGACGACGGCGAGGCCCGCGGCCACGCGCACGACGGTGCGCACGGCCGGTCGCCCCGCCACCCGGCGGGCGGCGGGCAAGGCGGTGGCCGTCAGCGCGGCCATGCCAGCGCATCCTCGTGGTGGACGACGACGCGCAGCGTGCCGTCAGCCAGCTGTGCGCGTCGGCGGTCGAGGTAGCCGGACGCCTCGACGCCCAGCTCAGGCTGCTGCGCCACGGCCGCGCCCACCCATCCGTCGAGCCACTCCTCGATCAGCTCTGCGTCGGCGGCGGCCAGCTGCCACGCGCTGGCCTCGCGGCGCACGTGCCAGCCGGCCTCGGCGAACAGCCCCGTGAGCACCGCGACGGCGTCCGGCCCCAGCATCCGCCGGCCGTCGGCGTCGCGGCGCTGGTGCTCGTTGAACGCGCGGGCGATCACGCCATCGGCGGCGTCCGGAGGGTCGAGCGCGACCTCGCCGGTGACCGACAGCGCGAACAGCGCGGGCGCGCCCGCGTGCACGCACGCCGCGACGATGCGGGCGGCCTCGTCGCGCGTGACCACGTCGAGCAGGGCGGATGCCGTCACGCCGGCCGCACCGCGGAACGCCTCGGGCGGCAGCGCGTCGAGGTGCCCGACCACCGTGCGCACAGCGAGCGGTCGACCGGCATCGTCGACGGCCGACCGCAGCTCGAGCTGGTCCAGGATGATCGCGTCCCCATCGTGCAGCACCCACGACTGCGGTCCGCCGAGCCGCGGCGCGAGCCACCGCGTCATGCCGCCGGTGCCCGCCCCCAGGTCGTGCAGCTCGACGGGTCCTGGCGGCATCAGCGCCGCGAACGCCGCCGCCAGCTCGACCGAGCGGGCGGCATCGTCGGCTCCGGCGCGCAACGCGAGCCACGTCGGGGTCGCCGTCGAGATCACGCTCATGCCGACTCCAGAGCTCCAGCCACGGCAGCTGCCGTGTCGTCCCACGACGGGAGGGCCGCGCGCGCCGCTCGCGCCTCGCCGCGAAGGCGGCGCCGCAGCGCCGCGTCGGTCAGCCACGCGCGCAGTGCCTCGGCGAGCGCCGCCGCGTCCTCGACCGGCACGAGGATCGCGCCCCCTCCGGCGACGGTCTCGGGGATGCCCCCGGTGTCGGCCGCGACGACGGGGATGCCGCGTGCTCGCGCCTCGCCGATGGCCATGCCCGCGCTCTCGACCCGCGAGGGGGCCACGAGCAGTCCGGCGCGTTCGTACTCCTCGGCGAGCGCTTCGCGTCCGAGCACCCCCGTGAGCCTCACGCGGCGCCCGAGGGCGGCGGCGGCGCGCCGCACCGTCGACGCGAACCCCGGCGCGACCTCTGTCGACCCGACGATCGCGCACGTCCACTCCAGGTCGCTCAGGGCGGCGAGCGCCGCGAGCAGCACGTCGTGCCCCTTGTGCGGCGCCACGACGCCGACGCACAGCAGGTGCCCGTCGGCGTCCGCCGAGTGCGCCACCACCGGATCGAGAAGGGATGCCGCCACCCCGGGCGCGGCGACGCTCAGGCGACCGGCATCCACGAGTCCACGGCGCACGAACTCGCTCGCCGTCCACGCGCTCGGCACCACGACGCGGTGCGCTGCGGCCAGCGCCCGGCGTTCCGCGTCGACCTCCGCAGGCGTCGCGTCGGCGAATGCGGCCACCACCATGTGCGCCAGCACGACGAGCCGCAGGCGTCCGGCCGCCGCCGCGAGCTCCTCCGGAACCCAGGCCGCGACCAGTCCGTCGACGAGCAGGACCGTGTCGTCGGGCAGCTGCCGGACGAGGGATGCCACACCGCCGGCATCCTTCACCGCCACGGTCGTCGCCGACCACCCGTGGGCGTCGAGGCGGTCGCGCACCTGCAGGTCGTAGACGTTGCCGCCGCTGACGCGGGCCGGGTCGTCGACGCCGTCGGGCACGAGGAACGTCACGGCGCGCTGCCCCGTGCGCGCCCGGCCGCCCGGGCGCTGCGCCGTCGACGGCGCCGTCACAGCCGCACCTCGTACGACGCCCACGCGATGTGCGACTCGTGCAGCGTGATCGCAAGGCCCGTCAGCCGCGCGTCGCCGAAGGCGCCGTCACGCACGCGCGCGGCCAGGCGATCGCCGATGACCTGGCACAGCCGCTCCGTCGTCGTGTTGACGTCCGCCAGGTCGGGCTCATCGTCGAGGTTGCGATACGACAGGGCGGCGACGATCGCCCGCACCTCGTCGGACGCCTTCCCGATGTCGACGACGACACCGTGCTCGTCGAGACGGTCGGCGCGGAAGGCGGCGTCGACGACATACGTCGCGCCGTGCAGGCGCTGCGCGGGACCGAAGACCTCGCCGCGCAGACTGTGGGCGATCATCAGGTGGTCGCGCACGGTGAGGGTGAACGTCATGTCGTGCTCCAGTCGATCGTCTCGCACAGCTCGCCCGCGGTGCCGTCGGCGAGCGCAGCCGTGATTTCAGGCAGCCGCCGCCACGACGACGTCGCCCCCAGCAGCAGGTCGAACGCCGGGTCCACGAGCAGCTCCAGCGCCAGCGCCAGCCGCTCGCGGGTCGTGCGGCGCGAGCGCCGGTTCGTCGCCACGGCCCCCACCTGGCTCGACCGGATGGTCAGCCGGCGCGAGTGGAAGTCCCCGCCGAGCTCCAGCGGCACGGTGCGGCCTCCGTACCAGCTCGCCACCACGACCTCGCCGTCGGTCGGCGCGAGATGCAGAGCGAGCTGCAGCCCCGCGCCGTGGCCGCTCGCCTCGATCACGACGTCCGCCACGGGCACGTCGACGGCCGACACCCCGCCCGGGGCGAGCGCGAACCGCGCGCCGAGGCCCTCCACCACAGCCCGCTTCGACGCATCCACGTCGACGACCACGACGTCGGATCCCGGGATGCCGGCGGCCAGACGCGCGACGGCGCAGCCGATCATCCCGGCACCGACGACCACGACCCGGTCTCCGACGGCCGGTGCGGCATCCCACAGCACGTTGACGGCGGTCTCGACCGCCCCCGCGAGTGCGGCGCGACGAGCGGGCACCGCCTCCGGGACGGGCACGAGCGCGTCGACCGGGGCGACGAAACCGGACTGGTGCGGGAACAGCGAGAACACCGTGCGATCCCGCAGCGCGGGCGGCCCCTCCTCGACGATCCCCACGTTGAGGTACCCGTACTTCACGGGGAACGGGAAGTCGCCGCCTTGGAAGGGCGCCCGCATGCGCTCGCGCTCCGAAGCCGGCACCGATCCCCGGGCGATGTGCGACTCCGTTCCCCGGCTGATCCCGGTCCACAGCGTGCGCACCCGCGCCTCCCCCTCACCAGGGTTCGGCAGCGGCTCGGACCGGAACTCACCCCAGCCCGGGCCGACGGTCCACCACGCCGTTGCGGCATCCACCCCTCCAGCATGAACCGAAAAGGGCTTCCGTGTCGTGTCATTCGTGACGACCATGAAGGGAACACGGAGCGCCCATGCCGAAAGTTCAGCCGTTCCCACAGCCGCCGGCCGCCTGGTCGCGCCCGTGGTGGTGGGCGGCCGCGGGCTTCGCGATGCTCGTCGTCGTCGGACTCGTCGCGCCGCTGACGCCCCTCGCGTGGGCCGGCGGCGTCGCCTACCTCGTCGTCTCGACGACGCTCCTGTCGCTCGGGCTGCGCCGGCGCGGCACGGTGCGGTTCGGCGCCGCCAACGCCGTCACCGCCACGCGCTCGGCGCTGGTCGGAGTCGTGACGGCCCTCGTCGTCGCGGCGTTCGGCGGCGGAGGCAGCACCGCTCTGCTGGTGACGATCGCGGCCTTCGCGCTGGCTCTGGACGGCGTCGACGGATACGTCGCCCGGCGCACGGCGAGCGTGAGCGAGCTCGGCGGGCGCTTCGACATGGAGGTCGACGCGTTCCTGCTGCTCGTGCTCAGCATCTACGACGCGAGGTTCCTGGGCTGGTGGGTGCTGTCGATCGGGCTCATGCGGTACGCGTTCGTCGCCGCCGCGTGGGTGCTGCCGTTCTTCGCCCGCCCGCTGCCGTACCGGTACTGGCGCAAGGTCGTGACGGCGGCCTGCGGCATCGCTCTCGCCGTGGTCGCCTCGCAGCTGCTGCCCGCGGTCGCCAACACCGTCCTCGTGGGGACCGCCCTCGCGCTGCTCGTCGAGTCGTTCGGCCGCGATGTCCTCTGGCTCGTCCGGATGAACCGTACGGGCCCGCGTCTCGTGTCACCCGAGAACGCTCCGGCACACGATCCCGGCCGGGCTCGAGACGAAAGCAGGTAGGACGATGGCGCCCCAGACCACCACGGCGCTCAGGGTCATGCTGATCCTCAGTGCGCTCGCACTCCTCGCGGCAGGCGGCATCCATCTGTATCTCGTGTTCAACGGTGTCGGCGGCATCCTCGGCGTGATGTTCGTGCTCAATGCCGTCGGGGCGCTCGTGCTGGCGCTCGGCCTGCTGTTCCTGCGGGGGCGCCTGCTGCAGGTGGCGACCGTGCTGAGCCTGCTGTTCCTGATCGCGACCCTGGGCGCCCTGATCCTCGCGCTCACGGTGGGACTGTTCGGCATCACCGAGACGTGGGACTTCATGCTCGTGCCCGAGACCGTGATCGTCGAGTCGATCGGCATCGTGCTGCTCGCGGTGACCACGGTCATGGTGCTGCGACAGAAGCCCGTCGCGGCGAGATAGCACCGCTCGCCCGACACTTCAAGCCCCGCGCCGCCTCGCTGCTCGCGCCGTAGCGTGGGGGCAGACGAAGGAGGCGAACGCCATGTCCGAAGAAGTGGATGCCGCCGACACGGGCGGTTACGTCCCCACCACCACTCACAGCGAATGGGGCGCCGGCAACCCACGGCTCATCGTCTCGGGTGCCGAGCGCTTCGAGTTCCCCCTGGATGGCGAACGCTTCACGATCGGCTCCGGAGGGGACGCCGACCTGCGCGTCGCGGGCGCCCAGCCCGTCCACGCCGAGATCCGCCATGACGACCGCGATGAGTTCCTGCTGCTGACCTACGGTGACGCCGAGACGAACACCACGCCGGAGCCGCAGAAGTCGCTCGACGGCGCCGAGGCGATCATGCTGCGCTCGGGCGCGCAGTTCCGCTTCGGCGACTGGCGCTTCACCTTCGAGCGCGACGAGTACGCCGATCACGGCCGTCCGTTCGGCGGCCGCGAGGGCGGCGAGCTCGAAGACCAGCCCGTTCAGCCGCCACGCCCCGACTACACAGAGCGCGGCGAGGGCACGGTGCCCACCGACGAGGCGCCCGAGTCCGCACCGAGCCCGGGAGACACCGGGGAGGCGCGCGACATCAAGCCCGACCGGGCCTGACGCTGCGCGCTCAGCTCTCGTCGTCGGGGAGCACCTCGTCGACGAGGAGGATGCCGCCCGACGTGTTGGCCGAGTGCGCGAGCTTCTCGATGTAGGCGCGGCTGAGCTCGGGAGGCTCCGCATCGTCGAACACGAACATGAGCGGGATCGACGGATGCAGCCAGATGGTCGAGCGACCGCCCGGCTCGTCTTCGCCGTGTCGCCAAGAGAGGGTGAAGCTCTCGTTCCTGCGGAGCTTGGTCGCGATCACCACCTTGAGGTGGGCCAGCGCGCGATCCTCGATGCGGATCGGCATGTCCTGCGCTCCGTAGTACAGCGTTCCCATACGAGGGACGCTACCCCCTCCCCGCTGCTGCGCGGTCATGGCTTCTGCAGCGCGTCGCCGTCCGCGTCGTCGGCCGAGGGTTCGAACGGCGTCGCGGCGGCCGGCTCGTCCTCGCGTCGGTGACCGCGCGCCTCTTCGTCGGCCTCTGTCCGCTCCTCGTCCTCCGGCTCGGCCGGGACGTCCTTCGCCCGTGGCGAGCGACCTGCGTCGCGCTCCACGTACGAGGGCAGCGAGCCCTGGTTGTCGAGATCGCTCATGTCGTCCCCACGATGCTCGTCGATGTCGTCGGATCTCCCCCGCGACACCACGCTAGGGACCGCGCTCCGGCGACGGCGAGGGCCTTGACAGCCCATGTGCAGGTCTGTCTGTACATTGGTTGATGCGCCCGGCCGCCCGTCACCGAGCGCGTGTGGAGGTGCACCCTCGATGGGTCGGTTGATCTACGAAAGCTCCGTCCGCCTCGAGGTGGACGACCGCACGCTCGCCCACCTCGTCGTCGTGATCAGCGACAAGCTCCGGCGCTCCGAGTCATTCCCGCTGTCGTGGCGCAACGATCCGTCCACCGGCGACGGCCGCACCACGATCTGGGTGCACCCCGGGTCGTCCCTCGTCTTCGAGTTCTCCGGCAGCCGCCGCCCGGCCCTGAACCGCACATGGCTCGAGGCCCTCGCGGTGGTCGCTAACACCCCGGAGGGCCTGCACATCGTGCCGGAGCCCGCCGACCAGGGCATCGGCACCGAGCCCGCGGGAACCGAGAGCGTGCCCTGAGCCGCATCGGCCCTGGGCCCGTCCGCAGAGATCACCAGGAGGCGACGGGCCACCCCTCCGCATCCCATTCGAGCGGCGCGAGTCCGAGCCGGAACTGGCCGCCCATGTCGGCGTCATACCAGTGGAAGGCCAGCACGCCGTCGGCGACCGATTGGCCGCCCGGACCCACCCGCGACCCGTCGCCCTCGAGGAGGATCGAGCCACCCCCTGCAAGGAGCGGCACGCCCTCCCGGTCGAGATACGGCCCGGTGGGAACATCGGCCCGGCCGACCGCGATGCGATAGGTGCTGTCCGCACCGCGGCAGCAGAGGTCGAACGACACGAAGAGGAACCAGTCGCCGTCGTGCTCGACGAGATACGGCGCCTCCACGGCGTTGGGTGGCGACTGGCGGTCGGCGATCCGCAGCGGTTCCTCATCGTCGACGCGCAGCCCGCTCGGCCACGCCAGCTCGACCATGCGGATGCCGCTCCAGAAGGAGCCGAACGTCATCCACGGCGTACCGGCATCGTCCGTCGCGACGCCCGGGTCGATGGCGTTGAAGTCGTCGGCGGTGGTCGACGCGATGACCGCACCTTGATCGACCCATTCGTAATCGGGGTCACCGGGGTCGAGCGTCGTGTTGGTCGCCAGGGCGATGACGGAGGTGTTCTTCCCGAAGGTCGAGGCCGAGTAGTAGAGGTACCACGTGCCGTCGTGCTCGACGAGCTCAGGCGCCCACAGGTTGTCGACGCCCTTCACCTCCTCGCGCAGCCATGCCGGCTTCTCGTCCCAGACCTCTCCGGCATACCTCCACGTGTGTCCGTCCGTGGACGAGCGCACTTGGATGTTTCCCTCGGCGACCGTGCCGTTGCCCGTCGAGTAGACGAACCACTTGTCGCCGTCCCTGGCGAGGGCGGGGTCGTGCGTCGCGAGGTCGCCCGTGAGCTGCCACGCGCCGGTCGGCGCGCACGCCACGAGCGGGGTGGCGAGCGTGAGCGCGAAGACGACGGCCGACAGCAGACGACGGATGCCGCGCGCCCGCGCCGTGCGGCGAGCCCGCGACACCCCCCGATCAGGTGTCATCAGCCGAGCGCAATGGCCGTCCACGACACCCGGGGAAGCGTCACGGTCAGCTCACGCGTGTCGACCGAGACGGAGTCGTTCGGCCGGGGCGCGACGCGCTCCCGGTCCTCGAGCGTGTTCTTCGCGTACACGTCGTCATCCCACAGGGTGTGGCTCTCCAGCACGGAGACCTCGCCGAGCGCCGCGACGTCGACCGTGATCGTCACGGCCTCGTCCTGACTGCGGTTCACGAGGAACACGGCCGCGCGCCCCGTCTGGCGGTCGAACGTCGCGACGGCGTCGACGAGGGGCACATCGCCGTAGGCCTTCGTCTCGTATGTCGGCGAGTCGAGCTTGAGCTGCAGCGCCTCTCCCTGCGCGAGGCGTGACGTGATCGCGAAGGGGAAGAACGTCGTCTGCCGCCACGCCGGCCCACCGGGTTCGGTCATGATCGGCGCGATGACGTTGACGAGCTGCGCGAGCGATGCACTGGTCACGCGGTCGGCGTGCTTGAGGAGCGAGATCATGAGATTCCCGAACACGACCGCGTCGGCGACGGAGTACACGTCCTCGAGCAGGCGCGGGGCGACGGGCCAATTGTCGATTCCCTCGATCTTGTCCACGCCGTGGAAGCGATCGATGTACCAGACGTTCCACTCGTCGAACGAGATGTCGATCTTCTTCGACGAGCCTCGCACCGCACCGACATGGTCTGCCGTGGCGACGACGGTCTCGATGAACCCGTCCATGTCGACCGCCGACGCCAGGAAGCTGCCCAGGTCACCGCCACGCTCCTCGTAGTAGGCGTGGCACGAGATGTAGTCGACATCGTCGTACGTGTGTCCGAGCACGACGCGCTCCCACTCGCCGAAGGTCGGCATGTGGGCCGACGAGGATCCGCACACCACGAGCTTGAGCGACGGGTCGATCTGACGCATGGCCTTCGCCGTCTGCGACGCGATCTTGCCGTAGTCGTCGGCCGAGCGGTGACCGAGCTGCCACGGTCCGTCCATTTCGTTGCCCAGGCACCACATCTCCACGGCGAACGGCTCCTCGCGTCCGTTCGCGCGACGCTGCTCGCTGAGGGCGGTTCCGCCGCGGATGTTGGAGTACTCGAGAAGGTCGAGCGCCTCGAGCGTGCCGCGCGTGCCGAGATTGACGGCCATCATGAGATCGCTGCCGACCTTGTCGAGCCAGTGCGAGAACTCGTGCAGCCCGACCTCATTGGTCTCGGTGGAGTGCCACGCGAGGTCGAGGCGGCGCGGGCGCTCCTCCCGCGGGCCGACCGAGTCTTCCCAGCGGAACCCCGAGACGAAGTTGCCACCGGGATAGCGGATCGTCGAGACACCGAGCTCCTTGACCAGGTCGACGACGTCATTGCGGAAGCCGCGGTCGTCGGCCGTCGGATGCCCGGGCTCGTAGATGCCGTCATAGACGTGGCGGCCCAGGTGCTCGACGAACCCCCCGAAGAGTCGCCGCCGGATGGGGCCGATCGAGAAATGTGGGTCGACGGTGAGACGTGCGGAAGGCATGGGTGTGCTTTCTGTTCGTGGGGAACGGAGGAAGGAGCGAGATGGGTTAGCGGACGCTGCCGACGGTCAGCCCGCCCTGCCAGTAGCGCTGCAGAAAGAGGAACGAGAGCAGGAGCGGCAGCACCGAGATGAAGGCGCCGGTCGTGATGAGGTTCCACACCTGCTCGCCCCCGGCGCCGGCGTTGGAGAGAGCCAGCCAGCGGTTGAGACCCACTGTGACGGGAAGGAGATCCGGATTGGTCAGCACGGCCAAGGGCAGGAAGAAGTTGTTCCACGTGCCCACGATCGAAAGGAGCAGCACCGTGATGATCGCGGGCCGCAGAAGCGGCACGACGATCGTCGCGAAGGTGCGCCACTCCCCTGCGCCGTCGATGCGCGACGCCTCGAGCAGCTCGTCCGGCACGGCATCCTGCGTGTACACCCGCATGAGGTACACGCCGAACGGGTTCAGCAGGGACGGCAGGATGACGGCCCATGGCGTGTTGATGAGACCGTACTGGCTCAGCAGCATGAACGTGGGGATCACCAGCGCCGTGAGGGGAACCATCACCGAGCCGAGGATCATGCCGAACATGACGCCGCGACCGCGGAAGCGGTACTTGGCGAAGCCGTATCCCGCGAGCACCGCGACGATCGTCGCACCGATGCCCGCACTGAACGCATACAGGAACGAGTTCGCGAGCCAGCGCCAATAGATCCCGCCCTGGTGTTCGAAGAGCCCGGCGATGTTGGTGAAGAACGCGGAGGGGTCGTCGAACCAGAAGGCGGGGCTCGAGAAGAGGCTTCCGGTGCTCTTGGTCGAGGCGACGAAGAGCCACCAGATGGGGACGATGAAGTAGATCGCCATGACGATCAGCAGCACGTGGGACCCGATGCGGCGGCCGCCGGCGGCGCGGCGACGCTCCTCACGCGCGCGCCGCTTGTCTTCGCGGCTGAGGTGCACGCGCTCGGTCGTCGACACCGTGCGCGTGTCGAGGGGCGATGCGGGGAGGACGGCCATCACTTGAGTCCGCTCTGTCTGCGGGTCAGGAAGAGGAACCCGAACGATCCGATGAACACGACGATGGCAAGCGAGAAGGCGATCGTCGAGGCGTAGTTGAACTGGCTGTAGCTGAACGCCAGTGCGAAGGCGTACATGTTCGGGGTGTAGTCGGCGGGCAGGGCGCCGGAGGCGACGCTGCGGAGCACCGTCGGCTCGGTGAAGAACTGCAGCGTGCCGATCAGGGCGAAGGTGAGCACCATGACCATCGACGACGAGATCATGGGCACCTTGATGCGCGTGGCGATCTGCATGCCGTTGGCGCCATCGATGCGCGCCGCCTCGTAGATCGAGGGGTCGATCGCACGCAGGGCCGCGTAGATGACGATCATGTAGTACCCCGACCACTGCCACGTGACGATGTTGACCAGGCTGAAGAAGATCGTGCCGGACGACAGGAAGTCGGGCGCCGGCAGACCGAACAGGTCGAAGATGGTTCCGGCCGGTCCGAATCGGGGGCTGTACAGGAAGCTCCACATGAGCGCGCCGATGACGACCGGGATGGCGTAGGGCGCGAAGATGAACAGCCGCGACGTCTTCGCCAACCACGTCGCGAGCGTGTCGAGCGTCAGCGCCGCGATGAGCGCGACGATCATCTGCAGCGGGATCATCACGATCGCGAACAGTGCGACCCGGCCGAGTCCCGCGAGGAAGAGGGGGTCGGTGAAAGCCTTGAGGTAGTTGCCGACACCGACGAACTTCGTGCCGGTCGCCAGCGTCGAGCTGAACAGGCTCATGCCGAACGCGTAGACGAGCGGGAACACGAGGAACACCGCGAAGATGACGAGGAACGGCGTGATGAAGAGCCAGCCGATGTTCTGGCGGCGATGGATGGCGCTGCGGCGGTGCGCGCTCTGTCCGCGCCGAGCTCTGGCCGGCGTATCGACGACGTTGGTCGCCATGGCGGATCCCTTCCTTTGGAGGCGGATTGCAGGTCGGGCCGGCTCCGGTCGGGAGCCGGCCCGATGGCTCACTCGAGGGTGAAGCCCTGGTCCTTCGCGTACTTCTCGAGCGTCGCCTGGAGGTCGTCGAGCGCCTGCCCGGCGTCCTTCTCCTTGTCGACGACGACGGCGGTCACTTCCTGCTGGAGCTGGTCGTAGGCGTAGTTCTGGAACGGGCTGAACGTGAAGCCCGAGTAGCCGGCGGCCGCGGGGAGGAAGACCTCCTTGTTGATCTGCTGCCCGCCGAAGAACGGGTACTCCAGGTCGGCGAAGTAGTCCGACTCGAGGATGGGCTTCCACAGCGGGAACAGTGCCGCCTTCTCGATGCCGATCTTCCACGCGTCCTCCGTGCCGAAGATCTCCTTGGCGACAGTGGCCGAGGCCTCCTTGTCCTTCGCCTGGCTCGTGACGGCGAAAGTGGAGCCGCCCCAGTTGATCTGGACCGGGTTGGCGGTGTCCCACTGAGGAACGGGCGCGGCACGCCACTGGGCGTTGTCGTCCGTGCCTTCTAGGCCCTGCAGGTACCCGGGACCCCACGCGGCGGCGACGTAGATGGCGTAGGTGCCGTCGACGAGCATCGTGTTGTAGTCGGCGGTGAACGCTTCGTCGACAGCCACGAGACCCTTGTCGGTCAGGTTCTGCCAGTACGAGAGGACGTCCTTCGAGCCCTGGTCGTTGACGTCGATGCCGATGTCCGTCGGCTTGGCACTGTCGTACGTGAACGGCACAGCGCCGGACTGCGCGAAGAGGGCTTGCGTGTACGCGCGGCCGTTCGGCGGGAAGTCAGCGAGCACACCGGGGGCACCGGCATCCTTCAGCTTCTGGGCCGCGTCCGCGAACTCGGCCCACGTGGTGGGCGGCGTGATGCCGTACTTGTCGAGGATGTCTTTGCGGTAGAGCATGCCCATGGGCCCGCCGTCGACGGGAATCGCGTACACGGCACTGCCGGACGAGACGTCCTTCCACGCACCCTCGGTGTAGTCGGCCTTGACGTCGTTCGCGCCATACTCCGACAGGTCGACGAGTGCGTCGCGGATCGAGAAGCTCGAGAGCACCTCTGCCTCGAGCATGATCACGTCGGGCGCTCCGCTGCCCGACTCGATGGCGGTCGAGAACTTGGTGTACTCGTCGTTGCCCTGGCCGGCGTTGGTCCAGCAGATCTGGACGTCGTCGTGCGTCGTGTTGAAGAGGTCGACGACGTCTTCGAACGCGGGGTACCACGCCCACACGGTGACCTGCGTGGCGTCGGGCTTCTCGATCTTGTTCGTGCAGGATGCCGCGGCGTCGCTGCTGGACGAGCATCCCGTGAGTGCTGCCGCGGCGACGGCGACGACGCCGAGCCCGGCAAGAACCTTCGACTTCATTGGCTGTGTGCTTCCTCTCGCGGTGCGGACACCGGTGTCTTCGGAGTGGATGCGAGCAGTTCTGGTGTGGGGCGCCACACTGAGCCTCGCGTTATGGAACGTTAAAGATTAACGTTCCAGAGGCATACTGCTGGACGTCGAGCCATTGTGTCAAGTGCCGATTCGGGATTCGGCGGAGAAGAACGTCAGGCGATGCGCGCTGGCGCGGACTCGCGCTCCACGATGCGGAAGTCCGCCAGCTGCAGGCGCACGGCGTGACCCGACTGAGGCTCGGCGATGCGCTTCAGCAGCGTCTGTACTGCAGTGCGCGCGATCCACGACCTCCCGGGATCGACCGTCGTCAGTGACGGGATCGAGAACTGCGCCTCGTCGAGGTCATCCCAGCCGACGACTGAGACGTCGCGCGGCACGTGCAGCCCCGCCTCCTCGAGAGCCCGCATGGCGCCCAGAGCAAGCGTGTCGTTGAGAGCGAAGACAGCGTCGAACTCCACGCCGCTCCGGAGCAGCTCCCTCATGGCAACTGCGCCGTTCGTGCGGTGCCACAGCGTCGTGTACGCGACGATGTCCTCGTCGTATGGGATGCCGGCTCGCTCGAGGGCTTCCCGATACCCGCGCAGACGCAGACCGGCCGAGCCGATCACCTCACCCTCGTGGGCGCCGATGACAGCGATACGACGGCGCCCGGAGGCCAGCAGGTAGTCCGTGACGGCGCGCGCGGCCTCGACATTCTGCATGGTGACGTGGTCGAGGGCGCCGTCGAAGATGCGCTCGCCGAGCAGCACCATGGGATAGGGCACGTCCAGCCGTGCGACGTCCTCCTGCCCCATCCCGAGAGCACTGAAGACGAGTCCGTCGGTGAGCTTGAGCCGGGGACTGCTCAACAGCTCCAGCTCGCGGTCCCTGTCGCCGCCGGTCTGCTCGACGAACACACCGACACCGGCGCGCTCCGCCTCGGCGATGACTTCCGCCGCAAGCTCGGCGAAGTAGCTCAATGCGAGATCGGGCACGGCGAGCGCGATGGCGCCCGTGCGCCCGGAGCGCAGATTCCGTGCGGTCAGATTGGGGGTGTAGCCCAGCTGGGCGATGGCCTCCTCGACCTTCGCACGCGTCGCCGGACGAATATGCGGGTAGTCATTGATGACGTTCGAGACCGTCTGCATCGATACGCCCGCGAGCCGCGCCACGTCGTGCAGTGTCGATGCCATTCATCCCCCTCGTCGGAAACCTTAGCGTGATCTAGAACGTTGTAGGAATCGACCGGTTGGCATGGTGCGCACGCCCCTGCCGCCCCGGTCACTCGAGATCGGCCGGGCGCAGCACGAGGTGCGCGAGCTGCTGCGGGCGTACGACGCGTTCGTACTCGACGCCCTCGGGGATCCACTTCGTGTCCCAGAGCACGATCTCGGCCTCGTCGTCGCCCTGATCCCGGTTCCGCGCCTTCGCACGCTCACCTGCGATCCGGGGGTCCAGGTCGATCCAGACGGCGAGGTCGATGAGCGACGCCGTCTCCGGCCGAAGGATGCGGATGCCTTCGACGATGACAGCCACCGGCATGGCCTCGTCGACAAGGCCTTCTTGCCCGTCGTATCCACGACGCGCGTAGCGCAGTCGCGCCTCCCCGCCCGTTCTCACTCGACGGAGCAGATCGAAGGTCGCCGGCCAGTCTTGGATCTCGAAGAGGCCGGCTCGCCGGGTGTCGACGGCCGCGTACAGCCGGTCGGTCGGAACGACCTGCGACGGGCTGATCCCGAGGTCTGCGGCCAGCCGCAGCGCGAGCGTGGACTTGCCCGCCCCACCATGACCGCCGATCGCGACCACAGGCGGCCGATCCAGCTCGGCGATCAGTTGGCGGGTGTCCCTCAACACGTCGTCGTACCCGGGGTGACCGTTCTCGCCCACGGTCCTCCGTTCTGGCCACGGCATCATCAAGATCCGGCCTGACGGATGACTCCTGTGGCCCGTACAGCGGCAGCAGCGAGCAGCGCCGCCGCCGGGATCGTGTTGACGCCGAGGCCAGGTTGGAGCGCCGTGGCCACGACGATGCCCACGGCTGCAGCGGCATGAGCGGCCTGGCTCAGTCGTCCCCGAACACAGAGGCCGACGACGGCGATCACAATGCTCGCCGCGGCGACGATGGCGGCCGGGCCCACCGCCGCCTGCCAGTAGGCCTGGCCGTCCATCGGTGCGTACTCGTCCTGGACGAGCTCGCTCGACCCGTACCAGGTGAACCCCAGGACCCATGCGGTCGACGCCCCGGCGACCAGCACGAGCACCGCTCTTGCTGCGTCGTCTCGGCGAACAGCTCCTGCCGCAAGGGCCCCGAGCAGCACCGCAAGGAGCCACATCCCGCCAAGAGTCATGGCGATGCCGAGGTATCCGATGCCGTCGCTGCAGGTCCAGGTGTCAGCGCCTTCCGAGCCCGGTGCTCCCATGCCGCAGCCGATGTGCAGCTGCTCACGCACAAGTGACAACGCCGTCGAGCCGAAGGGCAGCGCGGAGAGCCCGCCCGCGAGCACGATCCAGACACCGAGGTGACGCGCTACCGCCGGGCTCACCTCTGCGGTCGTGCGTGGAGCAGACATCACGTGAGCGACGCTACCAACAGCCGAAGACCTTCGCGGTCGCTCGTGTCGGCCCACACGCTGCGAACTCCAGGTGACAGGCCGCAACGAAAAAATCCCCGGCAGTGCCGAGGATTTGATCTGTAGCAGGAGCGGGGCTTGAACCCGCGACCTCACGATTATGAGTCGTGCGCTCTCACCAACTGAGCTACCCTGCCGCACGCATCCGCGGTCGTGGATGTGGATGCTGCGAGCCCCGAGTCAGGATTGAACTGACGACCCCTTCCTTACCATGGAAGTGCTCTGCCACTGAGCTATCGGGGCGTGCTGCCCGCAAGCAGGCAACTAGAAGAGGATACCAGAGCCGAAGCCCTCCTCCGAACCGCTCAACCCACCGTGTGGGTTCCGTCGGTGTACGTCTGCAGCCACGGCCACGGGTCGATCGGCGTGGTGCCGTTCTTCCAGATCTCGAAGTGCGTGTGGGCGCCGAACGAGCGACCGGTGTTGCCGGTGCGGCCGATGACGGTGCCCACCGTGACGTGCTGACCCGCGACGACCTTGAGCGAGCCGTACTGCATGTGCGCGTAGTGGCTCGACACCAGCTGGCCGTCGACGATGTGATCGATCACGACATGCACACCGTAGGCGCCACCGGATTCCGAGGCGATGCGCACCGTGCCGTCGGCGATCGCCTGGACGGGCGAGCCGGCGCCGGGCGTGAAGTCGATGCCCTCGTGCATGCGGCCCGACCGCATCCCGAACCCGTACGACATCGTCACGCCGACCGCGAAGGGCCACTGGATGTTCGAGTTCGGGTCGTTGTGGAACAGGTTCGAGAAGTTGCGGATGCCGGCTTCCGAGGCGAGCTGCGCGGTCGTCGTGATCGCGTAGTTCTCGGTGCGGTCGAGCGGGTCGCTCTGCGCGTCGCCCGGAGCCACGTACGCCTGGATCTCGGAGTCGTCGAGCCCGCCTCCCACATCGCCGGGCGCGATGACCGAGAGCGCGTCGGTGCCGCGGACGGCCGCGACCGCCTCGACCGGCGTCGTCATGCCGACCGCGATGAGCCCGACGACGCCGAACACGCCGATGGAGAAGGACGTGGTGGCGACGCGGCGGAAGGCGGAGCCACGGCGCGTCTGGACGCGACGCGTGGCGGTGTGAGCGGCCGGCGCGTCGGAGGCCTCCTCCGCGGCCGGGGCCGGACGCTGCGTCGGGGTCTCGCCCGTGAACGAGAACAGCCGCGCGGCCGCCTCGAACTCGTCGACGCCCGGGGCGGCGGGGGCGGGGATGGGGCCGGTCAGCGGCTCGACGCGCTCGGTGCGCGGACGCTCGGTGCGGGGGCGCTCGGCGGCGGGCTCCGGTGCGGGGATCACCGTCTCGGTCGGGCGCTGCGACGCACGCACCGGCTCGGCCGCGGGGACGGACCCGGCCGCGCGCACCTGCTCCTCCGCGCGTACCGGCTCGGCTGCACGAATCGACTCGGCCGCGCGCACGTCACCCGCCGGAGCGGCGGAACGCGGCGGGGCGACCGGCTCGACGACCGCCGGGGCCGGGGCCGGAGCGGCGGCCGCCTCCGCGGCCATGAGCCGCGCGAGGGTCTCTGCCATCCAGTCGGACGGGGAGTGCGCCGCGGCGGGCTCCGAGGGCTCGGCGGGTGCCTGCGCGGCGGGTGCGGGAGTGGCGGCGCGTTCCGCGTCGACGACGGGAGCGAGGAGTTCGAAGGGCTCAGCGGGCGCGAGCACGGTGTCGCGCAGCGGCGCCGGCTCGTCGCGCGAGGGCAGGTCGGCCTCGAATGCGGCCGCGGCCCGCGCGGGAGCCTCGGGGGCGACCGGCGCGATGGGCGGCACGACGACCGGCTGCTCACCGGTCTGCGCTCGGCGCGACCGGCGGCTGAGCTGCTCGGCGGCAGGGGCCGCGACGGCCGGGCGCGCCGCGGACGCCGAAGAGCGCACGCGGGTCGCGGGGGCGATCGGCTCGACGACGGGACTCGAGGCGACGGGCCGACCGACCGAGGACGGCGCAGGGGCCGGCGTCTCGACGACCCGCGCGGCAGGGGCGGTGGGCGCTGCCGGGGCGACAGGCGTGACGGCCTCGGGCTTCGCGGTCGGCGGGGTTGCGGCATCCACCCGCTTCACCTCGGCGACACGGCCCCAGACGACCGCCGGACGCTCGGGCGCGCTGCCTGCCGCCTGGCGTCGCGCGTCGGCGCGACCCGCGGTTCCCAGGGTCTCCGTCGACGCCTGCACAGGCGTTGCGGCAGTGCGGCTGGAACGGCGCGTCGGCGCAGAGTCAGCCTGGGAAGCGTCAAAAGGCAAAGCGGCGGGGGGCTCTCGGGTCGTGCCGCGAGGGGGGGCGCGGCAAGGCGGTCTTTCGGGCTGTGACCACCCTCGCCGTTCGGGCGGCGAAGGTAACGATCGGGTAAACGCTACACCGGGTGCCCTGGGAATGCCATGTGCGGCTCGGAATTTGGCGGTTTCGCTTCGTGAGGATCCGATGAGACGCGTCGTCAGACCAGACCGGCCGCCTCGGCGAGACGGTCGAAGATGCCCGGGCCCGCGGCGACGACGAGCGGGGAACGCGGTGAGCCGTCGGGCTGGTTGCGGCCGTAGCGCCCGCCGGCCTCGGTCACCAGCAGCGAGCCGGCCGCGAGGTCCCACGGCGAGAGCCCCCGCTCGAAGTACCCGTCCAGGCGCCCGGCGGCGACGTAGGCGTGGTCGAGCGCGGCCGATCCGCCGCGGCGCAGGTCCCGTGCCAGCAGCGGCATCACGTGCGCGATGAGCTCGAGGTCACCGGGGCGGGTCGCCGGGTCGTACCCGAAGCCGGTGGCCAGCAGCGCGCCCGCGGGCCCGACCTCGGCGTTGACCGCGAGGCGCGTGTCGCCGAGCCAGGCGCCCTCGCCGCGCGCCGCGTGGAACATCTCTCCCGCCACGGGTGCGTAGACGGCGCCTGCCTGTACCTCCCACCGCTCGGGCATGGGCTCGCCGGTCACGGCTGCGACGCTGACCGAGTAGTGCGGGATGCCGTACGCGTAGTTGACCGTCCCGTCGATGGGGTCGACGACCCACGTGATGCCCGAGGCCCCCCGCTCGGCGCCGCTCTCTTCGCCGAGGAACCCGTCCTCGGGACGCTCGGCCGCGAGGCGCGAGCGGATGAGCGCCTCGACCTCGCGATCGGCCTCCGTGACAATGTCGGCGAGCGCGGACTTGGTCGCGGCGATGGCGACGCCCGCCTCGCGCCGCACGCGGGCCAGGTGACCGGCCTCCTGGGCGATGTCGACGGCGAGGGCTTCGAGGTCTGAGGCGAGCGTCATGCCTCCACGCTATTGCTCCGCGCGGGGGGTGCGGATCACGGCTGCGGCGGCAGCGGAGGCGGCGGCGGGTAGCCCGCGTATCCGGATCCCGTGGACGGAGCCGGCGGCGCGGGCTGCGACGGCGCAGCGGCCGGAGCCTGCGTGGCGGGCGGGACGGGTGCACCCTGGGCGGCGGCATCCCCTCCCTGCTGCGGCTGAGGACCCTGCGGCGCGGGCCACCCGCCCTGTGCCTCGGCCTGGGGCTGCTGCGGCGTGAACACGTGGGCGCCCGGCGTGGGGTAGCCCGTGTAGTACGCGTTCCAGTCGGGTGAGCCGTCGGGGAGCATCGGCAGCGGGGTGACGGCGTCGACGTACGTCGGCCACGGCAGGAGTTCCTGCTGGGCGGCCGGCTGCGTTCCGTACGCCGGCGCGTGCGCACGCGGCCGCTTCGGGGCGAAGAGCACGTTGATGAGCGGCACGAGGGCCGTACCGACGGCCGCCAGGATCGCGATGGCGACGACGATGCGCCAGTACAGGTCGGCGAGGTTGAGCCATTCGCCGAACGCGAGCGGGATGATCAGCAGCGCGGCGAGCGCGACGACGAGCGAGATCGTGGCGATCGTGACGACGCGGGTGAACGTCGTCTCGTAGCGCTGGTAGGCCTTGACGAAGAGGCGAACGTGCAGCAGCACGAGTTGCAGGATGAGCACGATCAGCAGGAACGAGACGAACCGCGAGAACCCCAGCCACGGGAAGCGGTCGGGCATCCAGATCATGATGGCGCCCAGCAGCAGCGCGACGATCCAGCTGCCGAGGCTCGCGAGCGCGAACCACGCCGGACGCGACGGCGCCAGATGCGCATCGAGGATCGCGACCCCCGCGAACGCGACGAGCAGCAGGATCGTCAGGAACGCGCGACCGACGATGCCGTTCTGCGATCCGACGAGCACCCACACGACGCACACGAGTGCGGCGGCGATGAGGGCGCCGATCGCGACCCAGATCGCGGCACGCAGCAGCGGCGAGATCGACCCCTCCGTGCGAGCGGGCTGAGGCGGCGTGTACGGGGCCGTCGCATACGGATCAGGCGCGGTCATGGCGTTCCTCTCGTGACGCGGGCGGACCCCCGCATGCCCATCCTGACACGCCGGCGCGCCCTGTGCCGAGGCTCGACACGACGCGTGCGGTGCCGCACCCCTTGAGGGCGAGGGATGCCTCGCCCCTGCCCCGCAGCTAGCATGAGCCGATGCACAGCGCACCGTCGCGCGACGTCGATGTCGCGATCGTGGGCGGCGGGCACAACGCCCTGGTCGCCGCCGCCTACCTCGCCCGTGCCGGCCGTCGCGTTGTCGTGCTGGAGCGCCTGCCGCATGTCGGCGGCGCCGCGGTGTCGGAGCGTCCGTGGGCCGGCGTCGACGCGCGTGTGTCGCGCTACTCCTACCTCGTGAGCCTGCTCCCTCGCCGCATCATCGACGACCTGGGCCTCGACGTGCGGCTGCGGCGGCGGCGGATCTCGTCCTACACGCCCGACCCGGCCGCGCCCGAGCGCGGGCTGCTCGTCGACACGGGCGACGCCCGCGCCACGGCGGACTCGTTCGCGCGCGCCACCGGCGACGAGCGCGAGGCCGCGCGTTTCGCCGCGTTCTACGAACGGCTCGGGCCCCTGGCCCGCACCCTCTTTCCCACCATGACCGATCCGCTGCCGCGTGCCGCAGAGGTGCGCGCCGCCGTCGCCGACGACGGCCTGTGGTCGGCCATCGTGGACGAGCCTCTCGGCGCGCATCTGCGCGCCTCGCTGCGCACGGATCTGGCCCGCGGCGTCGCCCTCACGGACGCCCTGATCGGCACTTTCGCAACGTCCGACGACCCTTCGCTGCGGCAGAACCGGTGCTTCCTGTACCACGTCATCGGCGGCGGCACGGGCGACTGGGACGTCCCGGTCGGCGGTATGGGACACGTCTCGGCGTCGCTGCGGGACGCTGCGCTGCGCGCCGGCGCCGAGCTCCTGACGAGCACCGAGGTCACCGCCATCAGTCCCGACGGCCGCGTCACCGTCGGCGACGGCGAGATCGTCGTCCAGGCCCGCCTCGTGCTGAGCGGCGTCGGCGAGGCGGTGCTGAGAGGACTCGTGGATGCCGCCGACCCCGGCGCGACGGCATCCCCTGCTCGCTCCTCCCGGCCCGAAGGCGCTCAGCTCAAGGTCAACATGCTGCTGTCGCGCCTGCCTCGTCTGAACGACGCCGCGGTGGACCCGGCCGCCGCGTTCGCGGGCACGTTCCACATCAACGAGACCATGACCCAGCTCGACCGCGCCCACGACGAGGCGGTGGCGGGAGGCATCCCCGACCCGCTGCCGGCGGAGGTGTACTGCCATTCCCTCACCGACCCGTCGATCCTCGGCGAGAGCCTGCGGGCATCGGGAGCCCAGACCCTCACCCTGTTCGGCCTGCAGGTGCCGCATCGCCTGATCGCCGGCGCCGACCCGGACGCGCGCCGCGCCGAGCTGCTCGCGGCGGCCGAGGCGAGCCTCGACGCCGTGCTCGCCGAGCCGATCCGCGATGTGCTGTTCCGCACGCCCGAGGGCGAGCCGTGCATCGAGGCGCGCACGACCCTCGATCTCGAACGGTCGCTCGGCATGGCCGGTGGCGACATCTTCCATGGCGGACTGGAGTGGCCGTGGGCGGACGACGACGATCCGCTCGACTCCCCCGCCCGCAGATGGGGCGTCGCGACCGGGCACGACCGCATCCTGATGTGCGGCTCCAGCGCCCGACGCGGCGGCGCCGTGAGCGGCATCGGCGGTCACAACGCCGCGATGGCGGCGCTCGAGCTGCTCCGGCACTGAGGTCCGAGCCCCTTCCGCGCTAGGCGGCGGGCGGGTCCTCTGCGCGCGGCTCGGCGGCCTCTTCGGGTCTCACATCGGGGCCACGGCCGCGTGCGATCATCCGTCCGACGAGAATCGCCAACGGGATGCTCACAGCGATCCACACGACGACCACGACGATCACCCATACCCATACATCCACGTACTGATCCCCCTCCCCAGGGTGAGGGACACAATACGCGCCACAGGTGGCGCACCCGAACGGTGCGACCTCGGACCCCGATGGGACGCCGCTCGTCGATCGCCACCGAAGCGTGGCAACCGACGAAGAACGCCCCGCCAGTCCGAAGACTCGCGGGGCGTTTCTGCTGGTGGCGAGTGAGGGATTCGAACCCCCGAAGTCTAAGACGGCTGATTTACAGTCAGATCCCTTTGGCCGCTTGGGTAACTCGCCAAGTGCGCACCCGCCCGGCTTTTCCAGTCGATCGGAGGCGCGATCCACCATCTTACGCGTAGTTGCGCGAGGTCAGAAATCGACGCCCCTCACGTGCCGATGCGGTCCGGATCCATGCCGGTGAGCGCGTCCGGAGTGCGCAGCAGAGCGCCTTCGAACCGGCAGGTCGCGGCGGCGGCATCCATCGCGGTCTGCAGCACCGCCTCCCACGCCTCCTCGCCGTGCGGGGTGCCCGCGACCAGTGCGGCGACCGCCGCCGCGAACGCGGCATCGCCCGCGCCCATGGTGTCGACGATGCGGCCGGGCAGCGGCGAGATCGGACGCGTCACCACGACACCGCCCGCCTCGATGGTGGCGCCCCCGGCGCCCTCGGTAGCCAGCACCGCCCGCGCGCCGAGGTCGATGAGGCGCGCGCGCAGGGCGTCGATCGGCTCGCCGTACAGCAGCCGAGCGTCGTCCTCGCCGACCTTGACGAGGGCGGCCCGCGCAGCGAGAGCTTCGAAGCCGCGCACGAACGCGGCCTTGTCGTTCATCATGCCCGTGCGAGGGTTGGGGTCGAGGGCCAGGGACACTTCGTCTCGTCCCTCGCTCCGCGCTCGCGCTGCGGCACCCGCGATCGCGTCCGACAGCTCCGCCGCCTGCTCGGCGTCGTCGAGGGCGACGCAGCTCACCACGATGAGGTCGGCGCCGGCCATGGCGGCGCGCTCGTCCTCGCCGAACCGGATCCGGCGCCGCTGTGCGGCTTCGTTGAAGACGTAGCTCGGCTCGCCGCCCCCGGTGCGTGTCGACACGGCCCGCGCGGTGCCGAGCAGCGACGGCGTCACGAGGAGCCCCACACCGTAGTCGTCGAGGTAGCGCCGCACCCGCGAGGCGGGCTCGTCGTCGCCGAGCATCGCGATGAGCGTGGCGGGAACGCCCAGGCGTGCGAGGCCGACCGCGACATTGAGCGCCGCTCCCCCGACGAACTCGCGCACGCCGTGGTCGTCGCGCAGCTCGTCGATGAGCGCGTCGCCGACGACCACCACGTTCATCGGCGCACGCCCGCCGTCTCGAGCACTCGGCCGACGAAGGACTCCATGCGCCGGCGCGTGCCGTCGATCTTGAGGTCGACGCTCGCCCGCACCTCGTTGGGCGCGAGCGGTGCGGCCAGGCGCACGTTCTCGTGGCACGACAGGTCGGCGCAGAGGTAGTTCCCGACGCTGTCGCCGTGGGCGCCGGCATCCCCCGCCCTCCGCGCCGTGTACATGACGACCTGGTCGGCGGGCTGCATCGTGTGGCAGACGTTGCACATCGCCGCGCGCGCGTGCGACGACCCTTCGGCGGCACGCATCACGATGCCCGCGGGGCGCCCGTCGACCTCCGCGACCACGTACCCGCGACCACGCGTGCGCGGGTCACGCCACGCCAGGAAGTCGAGGTGATCCCAGTCGGTCAGGACGAAATCGGCGGGCAGGGCGACGAGTCTCAGCTCATCGGGTGAGGCGTTCACGAATGACGAACGCACGTCTTCTTCGGTCAGCGGGCGCATGGCACCTCCTCGCCGCCCCAGTCTACGAACAGTGGATGCCGCCGCCACCCTTCTGCGGGATGGCGGCGCGCTCAGGCGCCGGGCACCGCCACGCCGGGCAGCGTCCACACGGCGAACGCGGGGCCGTCGGCCGACAGCACGACCGAGCCGTCGGCCGAGACACCGAGCGTCGCGTCGCCGTACACGGCCTCGGCCGCTGCTGCACCGGGCAGCCCGCCGGCGGGGACGACGGCATCCACGTCGCCCTTCGCGGCCAGCACCAGCACCGTCTCGTCGGCGGACTCGCGCACGAACACCACGGCGTCATCGTCGATGTGGACCCACCGCAGGCCGCCCGTCGACAGGGCGGGGTGGGCGCGGCGCAGCGCGATGAGCTCGCGGTAGAGGGCCAGGCGGTCCGCGACCTCCGGCGAGGACTCGGCGCCCCACGGCATCGGCGTGCGGCTGGCCTCGCCGTCGACGCCGACGAGGCCGAACTCGTCGCCCGCGAACACCACCGGCAGGCCCGGCAGCGTCATCATGAGCCCCGCGGCGACGGGCACGGTCCCGGGCGCCGCGTTGGTGGCGAAGCGGCCGGTGTCATGCGTGTCGAGCGGCTGCATGTTGCCCAGGCGGACGCGCCATGGGATGCCGGCGGTGAAGCGGACGACTGCATCGACGAACTGCCGCGCGGTGTACCGCGGGATGCCGCCGATCGGCTGGGTGAAGAACCACGGCTCGGTCTGCGTCGACCCGTCCCATGCGACGTAGGGTGCGTGCGTCGGCTCGGACAGCCAGCCCCACACCGGACGCGTGAACGACGGATACGTCATGGCGCCGTGCCAGCCGTCGCCCTGCAGGTCGCTTGCGGCGTCGTTCGTCGACTCGCCGAGCAGGATCGCGTCGGGGTTGATCTCGTGCATGCGACGGCGCAGGAGCGCACGCACCTCGGCGTTGAGGTCGACGGCGCCCAGGCGCCCGGTCATGTTGGCGACGTCGATGCGCCACCCGTCGATCGAGTACGGCGGCTTCAGCCACTTCGCGACGACAGAGTCGGGCGCTTCGACGAACCGGCGGCGCAGCTCCTGCGAAGACCAGTCGAACTTCGGCAGCGTCTGATGCCCGAGCCAGGACTCGTAGGCCGTGTTCTCCTCGTTCGTGAAGTAGTAGAACTCCTGCTCCGGCGCGCCGGGGTGCCCGTACGCCGCGCGGAACCACTCGTGCCGATCGCCCGAATGGTTGCTGGTGAGGTCGCCGATGATGCGGATGCCGCGAGCATGCGCCGCCTCGATCAGTCGCAGATACGCCTCGTCGCCGCCCAGCAGCTCGTCGACTCTGTCGAAGCTCGACGCGTCGTATCGGTGGTTCGAGGCGGCCGGGAAGATCGGGGTCAGGTACAGCAGGTCCACGCCGAGCTCGACGAGATGGTCGAGCTTCTCGATGATGCCGCCGAGGTCGCCCCCGTAGAACTGCTGCGACCGGGCGGGCACGACCGGATTCACCGGCTCGTCCCACCTCGCCGGGATCGCCCACTCCGGAGCAGGACGCGCATCCGCTGCGGCCGAGCGCGCGAACCGATCGGGGAACACCTGGTACATCACGGCGTGGTGCAGCCAGGCGGGCGGCGCGGGGGTCGCCACGAGCGCGAAGTCCTCCGCGTCGAGCGTCTCGATGTCGTGCAGCCCGGTCTGGTTCAGCCACTCCACGAGCCCGCTGTCGTGCAGCAGCATCCACCGGTACCCGTGCCGCGGATTGCGCACCGTGACCGGGGCCTCCCACCAGTCCCAGCCCGCGGCCGAGCCGAGCAGGACGGCATCCGTCCACTCCGGTTCGTGGTCGGGGTTCGAGCGCGTGCGCACCGCGGCGAGCGGACCGTAGCCGGCGGGTACGCGCAGACGCACCCGCACGACGTCCCCGAGGGCGGGCGCATCGTCGGACACGTACAGCGGCGAGCCGTCGTGGTGAGGAGTGAGGATCGTCATGCTCGGGCCTTTCGACGGTCGGGCGCGTCCGCGCTCATGCTACGACGAGGGATGCCGCACCCCGCGCGCACGGGAGCGCCCAGGGTGCGGCATCCGATCGATCAGCCCTTCGTCGCTCCGGCGGTGAGACCGCCGACGATGTACTTCTGCAGCAGCAGGAACAGCACCACGACCGGGATGGCGGCCATCACGGCGCCGGCCGAGAACGCCGACCAGTCCGCGTAGCGGGGGTTCGAGACGAGCTGGGTGAGTCCGACGACGAGCGTCTTCTTCTCGGGGTCGATGAGCATGACGCTCGCGATCACGTACTCGTTCACGATGCCGATGAACGACAGCAGACCGACGACCGCGAGGATCGGGGCCACCAGTCGCAGGATGATCGTGAAGAAGATCCGGGCATGCCCGGCGCCATCGATCTTGGCGGCCTCGTCGAGCTCCTTGGGGATCGTGTTGAAGAAGCCGTACATGAGGTACGTGTTCACGCCCAGCGCGCCGCCCAGGTAGATGAGGATCAGGCCGCTCAGCGTGTTCAGCCCGATGGCGGGGAACCAGTCGCCGATCGCGCTCATCATGAGGAAGATGGCGACCACGGCGAGCAGCTGCGGGAACATCTGCACGACCACGATCGTGATGAGGCCGACACGGCGCCCCGCGAAGCGCATGCGCGAGAAGGCATACGCCGCGAGCGCCCCGATGAACACCATCGTGAAACCCGTCACGGCGGCCACGACCATCGTGTTGAGGAACCACATCGGGTAGGGCACATCAGGATTCGTCAGCATGCGCACATAGCTGTCGAGGCTGATCTGCGAGAACAGCTGGTTGCTGCCGATGAGCGTGCCGTTGGAGTTCAGCGACGCCGACAGCACGTACAGCAGCGGGAAGATCGCGAAGATCGAGACGACGATCGCGACGACGTGGCGCCAGCCGGTGTCGGCGAACCACTTGCCGAACGAGCGGCGGCGCGGCGCGGATGCGGCGGCCGCCGCCGGTGCGTCGGCAGGGGCTTCGGTCAGAGCGGTCTGTGCCATGTCAGTTCAGCTCCTCGAGGGCCTTGGTCTTGCGGAAGCTGATGATCGAGATCACGGCCACCACGATGAAGATCAGGATGGTGAAGGCGGAGGCAAGGCCGTAATCGCGGTTCTGGCCGGTGAAGGCCACCTTGTAGACCATCGAGATGAGGATGTCGGTCTGCCCGACGGGTATCGACACGTCGGTGAAACGTGGCCCACCGCCGGTGAGCATGTAGATCAGGTTGAAGTTGTTGAAGTTGAACGCGAAGGACGCGATCAGCAGGGGCGTGACCGTGACCAGCAGCAGCGGCAGCTTGATGCGGCGGAAGATCTGCCAGGGGTTGGCGCCGTCCATCACGCCGGCCTCGTTGACCTCTTCGGGGATGCCCTGCAGTGCCCCCATGCACACGAGGAACATGTACGGGAAGCCGAGCCAGAGGTTGACGATCAGCACGGAGATCTTCGCGAGCCACGGGTCGGTCAGCCAGGGGATCTCAGCGCCGCCGAGCAGCACCTGGTTGATGAACCCGAAGCTCTTGTTCATCATGCCCGCCCAGATGAGGGCTGACAGGAACGCGGGGAACGCGTACGGCAGGATCAGCATGATCCGGTAGCCGTTCTTGAACCTCATGCGCTTGTTCTGGAAGACCAGCGCGAGCAGCAGACCGAGGAAGAAGGTGGATGCGACAGACACCGCCGCGAACACGAACGTCCAGGCCGTGACGGCCAGCAGCGGACCGCGGATCGACGTGTCGGTGAGGGCGCGGACGAAGTTGTCGAAGCCGACGAAGACCTGCCAGCCGGGCAGCAGCTGCTCGCCCGACTCTGACGTGAACGCGCCGTCGCCGGTGTCGGCATAGACCGTCCCCGTGGTCGTGTCGGTCATCGTGTCGGCGACCGGGTCGTAGTCGAGGGTCGAGACGTAGAGGTAGCCCTTCTGGCCGTCCTGCGTGCGGATCGCCCCGTCGTTGGGGTCGTCGCTGTAGGGGACGGCGAGCGCCTCGACCTCGTCGCTGCGCTGCAGCACGTCGGCGAACGTGAGGGTCGTCCAGCCCTCGACGGTGCCGTCGGCCGAGACGTCGACCGGCTCGAGTGGCTGCGTGTTGGTGCCGACCGACACGTCGCCGTCGGTCGGGTCGGTGACGAGCAGCCCGAGTTCGTTGAGGCGCTCCACGACGGTCACGTCGTACGTCGGCGAGTCCTCGACGCGTACCAGCGACGAGCGCATGAGCGATGCGATCGCCTGGTCCTTCGTGCCGTTGTGTCCGGTGCCGTAGTTGGTGAAGCCGATGTACGCCGTGTAGAGGAGCGTGAAGATCTGGAAGACGACGAGCAGGATGATGCCCGGCGTGAGGTACTTGGCGGGGATCCGCTTGCGCGAGAAGTAGATCCAGTTGACGAGGATCGTGACCGCCACGACGAGTCCGAGGACCAGCCACTCGTTGTGCATGAAGAGCACGAAGACGGCGTACAGGGCGATCGCGTCGACGATCGCGAGCAGCGCGATCTTGAGCATGAGCCAGCGGGTCTTGCCGCCGGCGGCGTCCGCGATGCGGGCGGCGCTGCGCTGCTTCGGCGTCTGCGGGGGTGCCGCCTCACCCGTCTCGGTGGTGATGGTGTCGGTCATGGAGCGTCCTCATCATCGGGACCGGGACGGATGCCGCGGCATCCGTCCCGGTCGCGTTCGCGGTCGTGTGACCGCAGGTGATCACTTGATGGCGGCAGCCACGTCGTCCGTGAGCTTCTGCCACGTGGTCGTCGGGTCGGCGCCGTTGATGATGGCGGCCTCCGCGATGCCCCAGTACTGCCACACCGAGCCCATGGCCGGGATCGCGGGCATCGGCACCGCGTCCTCGCCGACCTTCTGGAAGCCGGCGATGATCGGGTCGGCGGCCGCGGTGTCAGCGGCGACCTTCAGTGCGGGCAGCACGTTGCCGGCCTTGAACAGGTCGAGCTGCACGTCCTCGGTGCCGATGTAGTTGACGAGGAAGTCGTTCGCGGCCACCTTGTTCTTCGACTCGGAGCTCACGAAGAAGCCCTTCACTCCGGCGAACGGCGATGCGACCTCGCCGGTCGGGCTGGGGATCTGGTCGATCGCGACGTTGATGCCCGCGTCGGTCGCGGCGCCGACGTTCCACGGACCGGTGAGCCAGAAGGCCGCCTCGCCGCTCGTGAACTTGGTCTTGGCGATGTCGCCGTCGACGTCGGTGTTGAGGGTGCCCGCAGCGCCCTGCGCGCCGAGCCAGTTGGCGAACTCGAAGCCGCCCTCGTTGCCGATCTGCAGGTCGGCGGGGTCGTAGTTGCCCTCGGCGTCAGTGCCGAAGACGGGGGCGCCGAACGCAGTCTGGAACGGGTACAGGTGGTACGGGTTGCCCTCCACGCCCTGCTCGACGACGAACGGGGTGGCAAGGCCCGCGGCCGTGCCCTTGGCGATCATGTCGTCGAAGCTCGTGGCGGGCTCGGGGATCAGGTCGGCGTTGCGCAGGATCGCGATGTTCTCCACCGCGTAGGGGAGCATGTACGTCGTGCCCTCGTAGGTCGACGCCTGCAGCGCGACCGGGAGGTAGCCGTCAGCCGAGTCGCCGAGCTCGATCGGGGCGACGACGCCGTTGGTCGAGAGCTCGCCGAGCCAGTCGTGCGCACCCATGACGACGTCAGGACCCTTGCCGGTCGGCACCTGCTGGATGAAGTCGTCCTTGATCTTGGCGTTGTCCTTGCCGACGAGCTTGACCGTGACGCCGGTCTTGTCCTCGTACGCCTCGACGGCGCCCTTCATGGCGTCCACGCGCTCGGTGTCGACCCAGACGGTGAGCGTGCTCGCGCTCGAGTCGTCCTTGCTGTCGCCCGAAGCGTTGCTGCTCGAGCAGCCCGCCAGGATGATCGACGCGACGGCGATACCGCCGACCGCGAGCCAGCTCTTCTTGTTCACCTTCATCGGTGCAGTGCCTCTCTGGAGTACTGAGTGAGTCCGGCCGCGCTGCCGGGGCGCGACAGTGCGGGTTCGACTCGTTTCGCTGCGATTGCAAGCGCTTACATTCTGCAACGGCAGTCGATATATGGCAACACCGGCTCCTGATCGATATCGCGCTGTGACTTTGACAGGCCATCATGGAACCGCTTGCACGCCTGTCCATCCCTGGAACCGCTTGCAGCGGCATCCACTTCTCCACACGGCGCGACGGCCGCGGATAGACTGCCCGGCATGGCTGACAGCTCCTTTGACATCGTCTCGAAAGTCGACCACCAGGAGGCCGACAACGCCCTGAACCAGGCCCGCAAGGAGGTCGAGCAGCGCTACGACTTCAAGGGCACCGGCGCCTCGATCGAGTGGAGCGGCGAGGCCGTGCTGATCAAGGCCAGCACCGAGGAGCGCGCCAAGGCTGTGCTCGACGTGTTCCAGTCGAAGCTCATCAAGCGCGGCATCTCGCTCAAGAGCCTCGAGACGGGCGACCCGGTCGCAGGCTCCAAGGAGTACCGCATCACCTCGACGATCAAGGACGGCATCTCGTCCGAGAACGCCAAGAAGATCTCGAAGATCATCCGCGACGAGGGCCCCAAGTCGGTCAAGGCGCAGATCCAGGGCGACGAGCTGCGCGTGCAGTCGAAGTCCCGCGACGACCTGCAGGAGGTCCAGCGCCTGCTCAAGGCGGCCGACCTCGACGTCGACCTCCAGTTCGTCAACTACCGCTGACGCGGGCCCGCCGCGGCTGTGCGGCGGGTCATGGTTGCATCCCCCCGCGGTCCCGTCAACCCACGCCCCACCGCCGCCCGCGGAGCGTACGTTCGGGCATGCGTGAGCGTTCCGGCTCACGCGAGACCGAACGAACGGGGCGACGTCATGCGAGCGGTGACATGGCAGGGCAAGCGGCGCATCAGTGTCGAGACCGTGCCGGATCCGACGATCCAGGACCCGACGGACGCCATCGTGCGCATCACGTCGACGGCGATCTGCGGGTCGGACCTGCACCTGTACGAGCTGTTCGGGCCGTTCCTCGACGCCGGCGACATCCTCGGCCACGAGTCCATGGGCGTCGTCGAGGCGGTGGGCTCCGAGGTGACGACGCTGGCCGTCGGCGACCGCGTCGTGGTGCCGTTCAACATCGCGTGCGGCCATTGCTTCATGTGCCGGCACGGCCTGCAGTCGCAGTGCGAGACCACCCAGGTGACCGAGTACGGCAGCGGCGCTGCCCTGTTCGGATACACGAAGCTCTACGGCCAGGTGCCCGGCGGCCAGGCCGAACTGCTGCGTGTGCCGCTCGCCGAGTACAACACGGTGCGGGTCGCTGAAGACCTGCCCGACGAGCGGTACCTCTTTCTCAGCGACATCCTCCCGACGGCCTGGCAGGGCGTGGAGTACGCGCACCTGCCGGAGGGCGGCACGCTGGCCGTCCTGGGGCTCGGCCCGGTGGGCCAGTTCGTGAGCCGCATCGGGGTGCATCGCGGATGCCGCGTCCTCGCGGTCGACCCGGTCCCCGAGCGGCGCGCCATGGCCGAGCGCCACGGCGTCGACGCGTTCGAACTGACGGACGACGTCGTCGAGCGGCTGCGCGATCTCACCGACGGACGCGGACCGGATGCCGTCGTGGATGCCGTCGGACTCGAAGCGCACGGCAACGGGGTGGTCAAGTTCGCGCAGCAGGCCGTCGGACTGCTGCCCGACCCTCTCGCGCAGAAGGTCATGGAGACCGCCGGCATGGACCGCCTCGCGGCGCTGTACGCAGCGATCGACCTGGTGCGCCGCGGAGGGACCGTGTCGCTCAGCGGCGTGTACGCCGGCGATGCCGACCTCATGCCGATGAAGACGCTGTTCGACAAGCAGGTGACGCTGCGCATGGGCCAGTGCAACGTGAAGCGGTGGACGGATCGGCTCCTGCCACTGGTCGAGGACCCTGCCGACCCTCTCGGCGTGATGGATCTCGTCACCCATCGCGTGCCCCTCGAGGAGGCGCCGGCTCTGTACGAGACGTTCCAGAAGAAGGAGGACGGATGCATCAAGGTGGTGCTCAAGCCGTGACGGACGCCTCCCGCGAGCGCCGTCGGTCTCCCCTGCTCGACGATGCTCCCGCCCTGCTCACGCACGGCTACGACTTCGGTGCGCGCATCTGGCGACGGGTGCGCCCGGGCGCGCGATCCGCACCGATGCGGTTCCTGTTCCGCGATGCGATGCTCGTGCGCGGGGCCGAAGGCGTGGCGCTGTTCTACGACGACGGGCTCATCGCCCGCCACGGCGCCATGCCCGCCATCGTGCAGGAGACGCTGTTCGGGCACGGCTCGGTCCACAGCCTGGACGGCGACGCGCATCGTCACCGCAAGGCGACGTTCGTGGATGCCGCGTACGAGGACGAGCAGGTCGCTCGCCTGCGCCCTCTCCTCCGCGAGGAGTGGGCTCGCGAGACGGACGCGTGGCTGGCGGGTGGACGGCGATCTGCGTACGACGCGGCCGTGGGAGTGTTCGGCCGTGCCGTCATGCGGTGGGCAGGTCTTCCGGGAACGGCGGCGGCGCGCACGCGCTGGGCCGCGCGGCTCGCGCAGATCGTCGACGGCTTCGGGTCGCCGTACTCGCCCCAGTACGCCCTCGCCGTCGTCAACCGCAGCTGGTCCGACCGCCACGCGCAGCGGCTCATCGAAGCCGTGCGCACCGGACGTCTCGCGCCGGCACCCGGCACGGCCCTGCACGCGTGGGCGTGGCACGAGGACGCCTCGGGCCGGATGCTCGACGCTCGGCTCGCGGGCATCGAGCTGCAGAACACCCTGCGCCCGATGATCGCCGTGGCGAGGTTCGTCGCTTTCGCGGCCAAGGAGCTGCACGATCGCCCCCAGTGGCGCACACGGATCGCGTCCGAAGCCGCCGACGCCGCCCACCCCGCCGCGACCGAACCCGGATCCGCAGCGCCGGGCCCGCTGGCCGTCGCGTTCGCGCAGGAGGTCCGGCGCACGGCCCCGTTCGTGCCGATGCTCCCGGGCTGGGCGACGGCGGACGTCGAGCTCGATGGTGTGCACTTGGCCGCGGGCGGCCGCGTCGTGCTCGACATCCTCGGCACCGACACCGATGCGTCGTCGTGGCCGGATGCCGACAGCTTCGACCCGACGCGGTTCGTCGGTGTCGACGACTACGAGGCGCTGCCCGCGTTCATCCCCCACGGCGGCGCCGACGTCCGGACGGGTCACCGGTGCCCGGGCGAGAAACTGGCCATCGCAGGGCTCGCCTCCGCGATCGCCGCGCTGGCCGACCCGCGGCTCGACATCGACGATGCCGGGCTCGGAGTGAACCGGCGCAGACTGCCGACGAAGCCCCGGTCGGGAGTGCGCATCCGTGGCGCCGGCGCAGCCTCGCGCTGCCCGTTCCACTGAGCCACGCGGCACGCCGTCAGTCGAGCGGCTTGCGCAGGAAGACCTGCTGGATCCCGTCGTCGCCGTCCACGCGCTGCGTCTCGCGGTAGCCGAGCCGGGTGTACAGGCGCAGGTTGGCCTGGCTGAGGGAGCCCGTGAAGAGCTCGGCCGTCCGGCATCCCCTGTCCCTCCCCCGCTGCTCGACAGCCTCGAGCAGCCGGGATCCGATTCCCGCGCCCTGCACGTCCGGCGCGATCACGAGACGACCGACGAGCAGCAGCTCACCGTCGCGCTGCGCACGCACCGCGCCCACCGTGCGGTGCTGCGCCCGCGCGACGCACCCGAGGTTGTCGACGAGCTCGGCCTCGAGCTCGTCGAGCGACTGGGTCAACGCCGGCATTCGCACGGTGTCGTAGATCAGGGCCTCCTGAACGAACGCGGCGCGCTGCAGGGTCAGCACCTCCCCCGCGTCCGAGACCTCGATGGGGCGGATGGTGACGTCCTCGGCGCGTACCGGCATGGCACCCAGTCAACCGCACGGTGCGCCTGCGCAGATAGCACAGCCGATCCGCCGTCACAATCGGCGTCCCAGAACGCGGCGTCGAAGGTAACGTCGGCTGACGCGGAGGATCGGAGGAACGATGACGACGGATGCCGAACGCCTGGCGCACGCGTGCAGTCGCAGCGGTCTGCGGATCGCGGTCGCGGAGTCCCTCACGTCGGGCATGCTCGCCAGCGCCGTGGGAAGCGGACCCGATGCGCAGGAGTGGTTCTGCGGCGGCATCGTCGCGTACCGCACCGAGGTGAAGGAGCGGCTGCTCGGCCTGCCACCCGGCGTCGACCCGTGCTCCGACGTATGCGCGACACAGCTCGCCGCGGGCGCCCGTGAGCTGCTCGGTGCCGACATCGCGGTGTCCACGACGGGGGTCGGTGGGCCGGACCCGGAAGACGGCCACCCGCCCGGAACGGTCTACCTGGGCTGGTCCACCGAGACCGACGCCGGTGCACACCTGCTGCGGCTGACCGGCGATCCGGAGGCCGTGCTGCAGCAGACCGTCGACGCCGCGCTGGGACTGCTGCTCGACCGGGTCTCGTCGACGACGGCGACCGGTAAATGAGCGGGGGTCGCCCTCCCGTGCGGCGGGAGCGCGACCCTCGGCCAGGCGTGCTGTCAGCGGCGCTCGCGCCGATCCTGCCTGCGGTCCTGGCGGCGGTCCACGCCGTTCGACACGACCTTCGCCGTCCCGACGACGGCGGCGGTGCGTGCCACCGGGCGACCGATCATCCCGACCCGTCCGACTCGTCCGATTCCGATGGGCATCGTCACTCTCCTTCGTTCGTCATCGACGCGATCAGCGCCTGAGTGGGGATGCGGCCCGACGCGATCAGCTGGCCGCCGCCACGGCGCACGGCAACCGCGAACGGAGCGGCCCAGGTGTTCTCCCACACCAGAACGGCCGCCGCGCTGCCCGGCTCCATGGCGGCGGCGATGTCGAGCAGATCCTGTTCGGCGAGCACCTCCGCGAGCGTCGTCTCGATCTGGGCGAGGTCGCCGAGATCGTCGATGTCCTCGACCTCGTCGACGTCGATCGAGCCATCCTCGCCCTTGTAGACGATCATCAGGTCGAGCACGCGGATCGTGTTGCTCGCGGCGAGCGCCGCGAGTTCTGCGGCGGCCTCGCCCGTCAGACGGGTCTGCCCCGCGGGGAACTCGACCACGATGTAGTCGATCGGCCCGAGTTCGTCGTCGGGGCGGTCGTCGATGTCTGTCATCACGTCTCCGTTCAGGCGCTGTTGCGGGCGCGGAGTTCGCGTCCGTGGACGGTGAGCGCGTAGATCACGAGGATGTCGAGCACGAGCACCGTGATCGACAGCCACGGCTGCGCGGCCATCAGGGTCAGCTGGCCGATCGCGTTGAGGCTCACCAGGATGACGGCGACGACCCGAGCCCACGTCGCCCCCGCGAGGAGGGCGAACCCTACGAGGAGGAGCAGGAGGCCCGAGATGAGGTGCCACCATCCCCAGCCCTGGACGTCGATCGAGAACAGCCCGGATTCGGCCAGGAAGTAGGCCGTGTCGGGGCCGATCAGGGCCTGAAGACCGTGGAACAGGTCGATGAAGCCGCCGATCAGCAGGACGATTGCGGCGAAGACGCCCCAGCCGACCCAGCCCGTGACGGTGGTGTCGTTGTTGCTCATGGTTTTTCCTTTCAGTGCGGCCGGATGGCCCGGTCAGCCCGCGAGCGCCTTGGCCTTCAGCGCGTCGAACTCTTCCTGCGTGATCGCCCCCGAGGCGAGCAGGCCCTGGGCGCGCTCGATCTCGGTCGCGGGTGACGAGGCCGACGTGCCGGCGACGCTGCGGATGTAGTCGGCGTTCGCCTGCGCCGCGGCCTGCGCATCCTGGGCCTGTCGCTTGGCCATCGATCCGCCGCGCGCGATCAGGTAGATGATCGCACCGAGGAACGGCAGCACGACGAGCAGGATGATCCACAGCGCCTTCGCCCAGCCGTTGAGGGTGTGGTCACGGAAGATGTCGATGAAGATCCAGATGAAGATCCAGATGCAGACGATGACCAGATAGATCCACAGCATCCACAGCAGGAAGTCGAAGAAGCCCATGAGAGGTTCCTTTTCTCAGAAGTCGCCATGCGGCCAACTGCCGCCGCGGTCACGCTATCGAGGGCCTCTTCGGCGTCGCATCACCCGAATCGCATGATCGCCTCACCCCCGGGGTGACCCCGCACCGGATCACTCACTCTGTGTGGTGCGGGATCAGGATTTCCGCCGTGGAATGGCAAGGATGCCATCACCCCCGCGACCGGAAGAGACATGAGCCCATGGACGCACCAGAGCTGCTGCGGCGCTACTGCATCAACGATCCCCGGCTGGCGGCCAACGACGCGGATCCTCCGGCGATGCGACTGGAGTGGAGGACGGCCGCTCTGGTGCGGATCTCTGCGCTCATCGCCGTCGGGGCCCCGGACGCCTCCATGCGCACCGCCGTCGACGACGCCATCGCAGCGGGCGTCGAACCCGACGAGATCATCGCCGTCCTCGACGGTCTCGTCGGCATCGTCGGTTTGCCCCGCGTCGTCGCGCAGGCTCCCCGGATCGCCGTCGCCCTGGGCTACGGCGACGGGGACGACCTCCGCGTCGCCGACGACTGAGACCGCCGTTCAGTCCCCCAGCAGCCCCAGCGCGTCGGCTCTCTCGACAGCCTGGCTGCGCGACGTCGCCGAGAGCTTGCGGTAGATGGAGCCCAGCTGCGAGCTGACGGTGTTGCGAGAGACGAAGAGCCGCTTGCCGATCTCGGCGATCGTGAGATGCGTCTGAAGGTAGGGCAGCAGCCTCAGCTCCGCGGGCGTGAGGGGGATGGATCCGCCCGTCATCGGCTCCACGGCCAGGCCCATGCGAAGCTCCTCGACCTGCGCACCCGCCGTTCCCAGGTCGGACCGGATCCGCATGATGTCGTCGCACTCGCGCAGCAGATGCGCTGCGGCCGCGCGGTCCCCCAGCATCAGATGCGCCCTCGCGAGCTGGACCCGCACGCGGACCGACAGGTACGGCATGAGGTGGGTGCAGCCGATGCGAGCGCGCATCCCTCGCGCCAGCAGCCGCATGCCTGCGGCGTGGTCGCCGGCGTGCACGGCGACCCGGGCCGCGACGGCGAGGGCCAGCGCCGTGGTGGGGTAGCCCTCCATGTGGCTCGCGTCGATCGCCTCCACTCCCCGGTGCGCGTGCTCGGCGGCAACGGACCAGCGACCCTCGTCGATCGCGATCAGCGCCAGCTCGGGCTCGCTCAGGATCACGGTGTCGGGATTGCCCATCGCCGTCGCGAGCGGAACGGCCTGGGCGAAGGCGACACGGGCGGTCTGCTCATCACCGGCGAGCAGCGCCGTGATGCCGTACAGGTGCAGCGCCTGATCCCGCCAGGGGCTCCTCGCCGGCTCGTGGGCGAAGGCGAACGCGGCGTCCGCGCGGGCCTTCGTGTAGCCGTGCTCACACATCGTCGCGCGGACCATCGCCCGCGCGGATTCGAAGAGCACCCGATCGTCCTCCGGCAGGTCCTCCGCGCGGAGGTCGTCCAGGGCCGCGGCCCAGCGTTCGCCCGCGCGGACATCGCCCAGCAGGATCGCCGTCCAGGTCATCGAGATGACCAGGGCAGGATGTGCCAGCAGGACGTCATCGCCCAGCTCGTGCAGCCATCGGCGCACCGTGCTGACCTGTCCCGTCCCGTACATCCCCAGTCCGAGCTCAGCGACGAGACCGCTCGCGCGCTCGAACTCGCGGGCCTGGATCCAGTGCTCGACGGCGAGGATCGGCGCCTCATGGGCTTCGTGCCACGCTGCCGCGCGCCGATGCAGCCCCGCGACGGCGGCGGCACCCTCGGCGCGCTCCAGTTCGGCGAGGAGGAACTCGCGGAACAGCGCGTGGAATCTGAACCATTCGCCGTTCCGGTCCGTACGGACGAGGAACAGGTTGCCGGTCTCGACCCGGTGGATCATGGCGCGCGCGTCCTCGATGTCGAGCACCGCATTGCAGATCTCGGGCGAGAGCTGCTCCAGCACCGAGCTGCGGCGGAGGAACGCCTGCAGGTCCTCGGGGAGTCGCGCCAGGCACTCACGGTAGAGGTAGTCGGCGAGGTAGCGGTCGCTGCCGGCGGCCGACACCGGCTCGGCCGACGACCTGGCCACCAGTGCGCACAGGAAGAGCCCCGTGGGCCAGCCCTCGCACCGGGCGACGACCTCGGCCAGCGCGTCGTCGTCCACCTCGGTCGCACCGGCGGCGGCGAAGACGGCCCGTGCCTCCGTGTGGTCGAACACCAGGTCTGCGGCCGACACGTCCCAGGCGTCTCCGGTGCTGCGCAGCCGGGCGATGAGGGGCGACTCCTGCCGGCTGGCCAGCACGACCTGCGACCCGGGCGCGATGCGCGACAGCACGATCTCGAGCGCGTCCTGGCATTCCTCGGAGGCGACCAGGTGCGCGTCGTCGATGAACAGCACGAAGCTGTCCGGTGTCGATGCGAGCGCTGCGGCCAGCATCGGCGCGGATCTTCCTAGGGCGTTCGCGCCGACGCCGCGCATGTCTGCCATCACCGCGTCCGCCAGGGGTGAGAACGGCGCGCAGGCCGCGGCGATGAGAGGCAGCAGCATCGCGGGATCGTCGTCGGTGCGATCCAGCGAGACCCATGCGACCTGCCGGCTCTCGGTCGCCGCCCACTCCGTGAGCATGGTCGACTTGCCGTAGCCGGCGGGCGCAGCCACCGACACGACGCGCGCACCACTGCTGCGCGCGTCGCTGATCTGACGCGTTCTTCTGACAGCGCTCGACTTGGGATGCGGGATTTCGGTCTTGCTCGCAAGCAGGACCGTTTGCAGATCTCGTTCCCCCAGGACCGAGTCGCGGAGCATCTCCGCCACTCACCGCATGCTAGGGGGTCGCGGTGAACGGTGACAACCGCCCCGCCGATCGGCCGCGGATCGGCGCTCTAAGCTCGGGGCCATGCGCTTTCTCCGTGCCGTCCTGTCGGCTGCCGCGGCCATCCTGCCGGTGCTCGTCCTGCTGCTGATCCCGCAGTTCGTGCACGGCGGAGCGGGCGACCCGGGTCTGGCCGCCCTCGGCGGCCCCTGGCTCAACGCGCTGTTCCTCGCCGCCATCATCCTGATCCCGAAGATCAACGGGGCGCTCGACCCGCAGGTGCCCGACTGGACCGCCTCCACGGCGATGGCGGCCACTGGACGCGTGTGGCGCACCCGCATCTGGTTCGCGCTCCTGGCGGTGGTGGCGCTGCTGGCAGTCTTCGCCGCAGGACAGACCGCGGCCTATTTCGTCGGCGTGGCCTCTCCGGCCATCGTCGACGGCGAGCTCGACTACAGCCGCTTCCTGGTGCAGGAGGTCACCGTGTACGTGCTCGGGTATGTGCTGTCGCTCGCCGTGTACACGCTCATCATCCGCGCCCTCGTCCGGCCCGAGCCCAAGCCCGCCAAGCGCTGAGCAACGGGATGCCGGAGGCCGCGGCATCCTGGACCTCACGGCCGTCGCACACCACGTAGAAGGCCCCGGGCGCTGGGGACGCCCGGGGCCTGTCGTCGCTGGCATTCACGCTCGTCCACCCCCCGGCGAACGGCACCTGCGACGGTGGGAAGGTTTCTTGGGGAGGTCCCTTCCCTGAGGCGCTGGGGACGCCTCGCGACAAGCTTAACCCGATTGGTACAACCAAGTCTGTCCCCTCTTCGGGGGACAAGACTGCACGCGTCAGCGATGGCCGACATAGCCGTCCGACCAGCGCCGCAGCGCCGCGAACGCCTCGGCGCGAGGCTCCGGACGCGACAGGAAGACGTCGTGGATCGCACCGTCGATGCGAGCCAGCGTGACAGTGCGGCCGATGCGCGTCGCCGCTCGCGCGATGTCGTCCACCCACAGCACGGAGTCGCTCGTCGTCATCGACTCCTTCCACGACAGGGGCGGCGTCGAGCGGGCCGACAGCAGGACGAACGCGGGGCAGCCGACCTCGATGCCCGCCGCCACGGCGCGGTGGCCGTCCATCACGGCGGCGAGCCATCCGGGCGCCGTCGGGAACCCGCGGTCGGGGCGCCACGTCGCGCGCTGCGCATCGGCAGGGAGCGAGCCGATCTCTTGCTGGGCACGCGTGTAGAACCCGAAGTCCACCTCAGGCTGCGCACCCCGCGGGTCCCACCGGGCTCGCATCTCGACGAGCGGCGCGAGCGCGTGACGTCCGATCGCGCCCAGCTGCAGCTCGAGCCACGGGCTGTTGAGCACGATCGCGTCCGCCCGGCCGGCGTGCCGCGACGCCCACAGCGTCAGGATCAGACCCCCTGTCGAGTGGCCCATGAGCACGAGCCGGCGCGTCGACGCGGCATCCGCGCTCCCCTGCCCCATCGCCTCGAGCGCGGCCGCGAGGTCGATGTCGTAGTCCTCGAGGCGGTCGATGTAGCCGGGAGTCATGCCCTCGCGCAGGCTGCGTCCGTAGCGCCGCAGATCCAGGGCGTAGAAGCGGGCGCCGCGACTCGTCCAGAACTGCGCCACGTCACGCTGGAAGAAGTAGTCCGACCAGCCGTGCACGTACAGCACGTCGACGTCGCGCAGCGGCGCGAACAGCGCCAGCAGCGGGTTCGGGATGCTGCGCACCAGCGTCGCGACGAGCTCGCCCTGCGCACCCTCGACGCCGAGCGGCATCGTGAGCTGCTCGAACGGCTTCCCCAGGATGTCGGGGACCCACGCACGCGACGGCCCGGCCATGGGCTCAGCCTAGGGCGACGTCATCACTCCCCGCGGGAGATCGCCACCATCTCGTCACGGGGCACGACCTTGATGCGCGCCCGCTCGTGCGGAGCGCCGAGCGCGATCTCGTGCTCGTCGAGCCGGTGCCAGCCCTCGAGGTCGGTCCAGCGCACGCCGCGTTCGGCGAGGAGCGCCGGGATCGCCTCCTCGGACGGATCGACCGGCTGCCACCACGTGCCCTGGTCGTTGATGATGTGGCGGACGGTCTCCATCGCGTCGGACTTGGTGTGGCCGATGAGGCCGACCGGACCGCGCTTGATCCAGCCGGTCGCGTACACGCCGTTGACGCGCTGGTTGGAGTCCTTGCTGAGCACCTGGCCCTCGCGGTTGGGGATCACGCCGTGCTTCTTGTCGAACGGCACGCCGGGCAGCGGCGAGCCGAAGTAGCCCACGGCGCGGTACAGCGACTGCAGCGGGATCTCGCGCAGCTCTCCCGTGCCGACGACGCCGCCCTCGCCGTCGGGGCGCGTGCGCTCGTACACGAATGCCGACACCCGGCCCTGGTCGTCGGTCTTGACCTCGACGGGCTTGGCGTAGAAGTGCAGGTGAAGACGACGGGATGCCGTCCCCCCGGCGTTGTTGACCGACGGACGCTTGCGCCACGACTGCAGCACCCGGTCGATCACCATGACCTGCTTGTTGCTCGCGATGGCCGCCTGCGCGGCCTCGTCGTAGTCGAAGTCCTCGTCGTAGACGACCATGTCGACATCGCGCAGCTCGCCGAGCTCGCGCAGCTCGAGCGGGGTGAACTTCACGTTCGCGGGGCCGCGGCGGCCGAACACGTGCACGTCGGTGACCTGCGAGGCGGCAAGGCCCGCGTGCACGTTGTCGGGGATCTCGGTGGGCAGCAGGTCCTCGGCGTGCTTGGCGAGCATGCGCGCGACGTCGAGCGCGACGTTGCCGTTGCCGATGACGCCGACGGATGCCGCATCCAGCGGCCACTCGCGGGGCACGTCGGGGTGGCCGTCGAACCAGCTGACGAAGTCGGCGGCGCCGTACGAGCCGATGGCGTCGATGCCGGGGATGTCGAGGTCGGTGTCGCGGATCGCGCCCGTCGCGAAGATGACGGCGTTGTAGTGGTGCTTGAGGTCGTCGAGCGTGATGTCCTCACCGAAGCGCACGTTGCCGAAGATGCGGATGTCGCCGCGGTCGAGCACCTCCCGCAGAGCCGTGATGATGCCCTTGATGCGGGGGTGGTCGGGGGCGACGCCGTAGCGGACCAGCCCGTACGGCGCGGGCAGCTGCTCGAAGAGGTCGATCGACACGTCGAACTTGCGCTCGGCCTTCAGCAGGATGTCGGCGGCGTAGATGCCCGCCGGTCCGGCACCGACGATCGCCAGTCGGAGCTTGGTCATGGGTGGTCCTTTCACGTGCCGGTCCCGCCTCGGATGCCCCGGTCGTTGAGCGAGCGAAGCGAGACGAAACGCGCGAGCGTCTAACTGGAGCGGTCGGCGACGGCCTGCGCGAACCGCGTCAGCGCCTCGCGCACCGCGCCGTCGGGCAGCGGCGCCAGCGCCTCGATCGCCTCGTGCGACCACGCGTGCGCGAGGTCGAGGGTGGCCTGTGTGGCCTCGTGATCGCGCAGCTGCGCGAGCGGCTCGTCGAGGAGCACGGGGTCGGCCCCGTCCGCGATCTGCGCGACGCCCTCGTCGATGCGGGCCCGCAGCGCCTGCGCGTCGGCGTCGGTGCGCTGCGCGAGCACGAGGTACGGCATCGTGGGCACACCGGCCCGCAGGTCGGTGCCCGGCACCTTGCCCGTCTCGTCGGGATCGGCCGACAGGTCGATGACGTCGTCCAGCAGCTGGAACGCCACACCGGCCTTCTCGCCGAAGGTCACCATCGGCTTCTCGAACTCTTCAGGCCCGTTCGAGAAGATGACGCCCGCCTGAGCCGCGGCTGCGATCAGCGAGCCGGTCTTGTCCGACAGCACCTGCAGGTAGAACTCGACGGGATCGTCCGCGTCCGTCGGCCCCACGGTCTCGTGCATCTGCCCGAGCACGAGCCGTTCGAAGGTGTCGGCCTGCAGCCGGATGGCGCGGTCGCCCTGGCTGGCCATGATCTGGCTGGCGCGCGAGAACAGCAGGTCGCCGGTGAGGATCGCGATGCTGTTGCCCCACACCGCATGGGCGCTGGGCACGCCGCGGCGCTTGTCGGCGGCATCCATCACGTCATCGTGGTACAGCGAGCCGAGGTGCGTGATCTCCAGGGCCGTGGCCGCCTGGATCACCTCGTCGGTCGCACCGTCGCCGAGTTGGGCCGTCAGCAGCGCCAGCATGGGGCGGACGCGCTTGCCGCCGGCGTCGTACAGGTAGCGGCTGGTGGCGTCGGCCAGGGCGTCGGTCGCATGCAGCTCGGCCTGGAGGGCGAGGTCGACGCGCTGCAGGCCCGCCTCGACCGTCTTGCGCAGGCCGCGCGAACGCGCGCCCGCGAAGACGCGGTCGGTCAAGCCCAGCTTGCCCGCGATGCGCGAGCCCGGCACGGTCGGTGTCACCCTGCCAGCCTACCGGGGCGTTTCGTCTCGCTCCTTCGTCGCTCGCTCAACGACCGGGAGAGGCTTCACGGCGCGGTGCAGGGCGACGATCCCGAGCGACAGGTTGCGGTACGCGACCTCGGTCCAGCCCGCCTCGCGGATCCAAGCCGACAGCCGCCGCTGGTCGGGCCAGTCCCGGATGGACTCGTTGAGGTAGTCGTAGGCCTCGGCGTTCGAGCTGACCGCCCGCGCCGCGACCGGCAGCACGCGGTCGTTGTAGAAGCGGTAGAGCCCGTTGAAGACCTTCGACGGCGGCTGCGAGAACTCGCACACGACCAGCCGCCCGCCGGGCTTGGTCACGCGCAGCAGCTCGCGCAGCGCCTTCTTCGGGTCGTCGACGTTGCGCAGCCCGTACGAGATCGTCACGGCGTCGAACTCGTCGTCGCCGAACGGCAGGTCGGTCGCGTTCGCCTCGACGAACGACAGATTCGGGATGCCGCCACCCGGCGCCTTCGGACCGTAGCGCTTCTCGCCTTCGGCGAGCATGCCGGGCGAGAAGTCGGCGGCGACGACCTCGGCGCCGCGTCCCGCGAGCGCAGCGCTCGACATCGCGGTGCCGGCGGCGAGATCGAGGATGCGCTCCCCGCGACGCGGGTTCACCGCGCGCACCATGGCGGCCCGCCAGAACCGGTCGTTGCCGAGGCTCAGCACGGTGTTGGTACGGTCATAGCCCGCCGCGACCTGGTCGAACATGTCGCTCACGCGCGAGGGGTCCTTGTGCAGGTCGGCGCGGTGGGATTCGTGATCGGAGGGGTGCGGAGCCACGGTCTCGAGTCTAGGCCGCGGGGCCCGGCGCGCCGAGGGCGGCCGCGTCGGCGGGGTCCTCGGGGTCGGCGGCCGTGGAGTCGTCGTGATCCCTGGCGCTCTCGGACGCGGGGAACGTCACGGGCGCGGGCGGTGCGGTGGGCGGAAGCGCGGCCAGCCGCGAGAGCCAGTGCGCGGCGGTCGCATCGTCGAACGGTGCCTCGCCGGCGCGCACCCGGTGCTCGAGGTCGACGGCGACGGCCTCGAGCCTCTCGACGAGGTCGAGCGGGTAGCCGTAGGCGACGCGGTGGTCGTCCCACTCGTCGCGGTCTTCGATGTAGACGTCGCCGGGGCTGCGCAGCACGCCCTCCCGGTCGACGTACGGCTCTGCCGGCTCACGCCGGACGACGTCGAGGTCCATGTCGATGCCGGTCGGGACGCCGGCATCCCACCGCACGTCCCACGCGACGTCGATGTAGACGCGCGTCGGGTGGGGCGCCGCGTTGTGCGTGTACGCGAAGTCGCCCGTCGGCGGCAGCAGCGTGACGCTGTCGTGCTCGGCCGGGAAGGCGCGACCCGGGCGCACATTGCGCCAGCCCGCGCGCTGGCCGAGCCAGTCGCCCCACCGGTCACTGCCGAGGTAGACCTCGTCGTTGACCCAGTGCGGCCCGCCGTCCCATTTGCGCCAGCGGAACTGCAGCACGGTGCCGACCTCCGGCCGGTCGGGACGGTGCGGGCGGGGCTGAGCGGCGGCGGCGTCGGTCACCTCGCGAGTCTAGGCTGGAGGGGTGACACCTTCGCGCCGCCCGCCGCAGCTGGTGGTCGAGACCCGCGAGATCGAGCACGTCGACGACCTGCTCGCCTACGCCTCGCCCGACGAGCCGCTCGCGTGGCTGCGCCGCGGTGACGGCATCGTCGGCATCGGCACCGTCGGCGGGTACGAGAACGGTCCCGCCCTGCCGTCGGGGATCGACCGCGAGCTCCTCCCGTCGCCCGCGGAGGCGTGGCGGCAGATCGCGGCCACGGCAGAGGTCGACGACCCGGTCGGGCTCCCCGGCACCGGGCTGGTCGCCTTCGGCACGCTCGTGTTCGACGCGCGCTCGTCGGGCACGAGCCGCCTCATCGTGCCGCAGGTCGTCGTGGGCCGCCACCGCGGACGCTCATGGGTCACACGCGTCCGCTCGGTCGGCGTCGACCTGGCGGAGCCGCCCGTCCAGCCCCGGCCGTACGGCCCGCACTGGTCGGGCACCCTCGGGCCGGGCACCCTCGACCCCGCCGGCTACCAGGCCGCCGTGCGCGCCGCCGTCGACGCCATCCGCGCCGGCGAGCTCGACAAGGTCGTGCTGGCCCGCGACCTCGTCGGCACGATCCCGGCCGGCGCCGACCTGCGGCGTCTCGTGCGCGCCCTCGCCCACGACTACCCCGACACGTGGACGTTCGCCGTCGACGGCCTCATCGGCGCGAGCCCCGAGACGCTCGTCACGGCGTCCCGCGGCGTCGTGACCGCCCGTGTGCTCGCCGGGACGATCCCACGCGGGACGGACGCGCACGACGACACCGCGGCATCCACCGCCCTCTCGCACAGCGACAAGGACCTCGGCGAGCACCGCTTCGCCGTGCAGAGCGTGCTCGATGCCCTCGGCCCGCACACGCGGCACCTGCGCGCCGACCCCGAGCCGTTCACCCTCAAGCTCCCGAACCTGTGGCACCTCGCCACCGACGTCGCCGGCGACCTGGCCGACCACGCGTCGTCGCTCGACCTCGTCGCCGCGCTGCACCCGACCGCCGCGGTCGCGGGAACGCCGACGGATGCCGCACTCGACGCGATCCGCCGCCTCGAGCCGTTCGACCGCGGCCGCTATGCCGGCCCGGTCGGCTGGGTCGACGGCGACGGCAACGGCGAATGGGCGATCGCGCTGCGCTGCGCGCAGATCGGCGCAGCCCTCGTCCGGCGCTCTGCGGAGTACTCCGACACGATCCCCGTCGTGGCGCACGCCGGGGCCGGCATCGTCGCCGCGAGCGACCCGGAGTCCGAGCTGCTCGAGACCCGCGTCAAGTTCCGCCCGATCGTCGACGCCCTGGCGTGAGCCGACATCGCGGGTGTGCGCGGCCGGCCGCGCCGGCCTAACGGGCGACCCGACGCCCTCGCCCGACACTCCGGCGGTCCGCACCCGGCCGAACCGTGGTCATTGCGCCCCATTCACCGCGCTCCGAATATCGGAGTTTGGCCGTGTTTCCGGAGCATTCGCGCGTTCCGGTCCGGAAAGGCGGCGATCGTCCGATATTCGGATCGGCACAACTGGGGTGAGGGATGCCGGGCGCCCGGCATCCACCCTCCACCCGGTCAGCGGGCCAGGAGTGCGCGCAGCGGGTCGAGGCCCATCGGACCGAGGGCGAGCGCGACGCGGTGGAAGTCCCTCAGCGAGAACGCGCCGCCGAGACGCTCGCGGTGCGCGGTGCGGGCGTCGTTCCACAGCCGCGCGCCGACCTTGAACGCGAGCGCCTGGCCGGGCCAGCCCAGGTAGCGGTCGACCTCGAAGCCGGCGAGCGCGGGCTCGACGAGCGCCAGGTCGACGAGTAGGTCGCGCGCGAGCTCGGGCGTCCACTCCCCCTGTGCCACGAACGCGTTCGGCGGGATCGGGCGCCCGGTGTGCAGGCCAATGTCGGCCACGATCCGCACCGAGCGCCAGATCTGGCCGAGGAGCAGCCCGAGACGCTCGGCGTGGTCGCGGATGAGCCCGAGCTCGTCGGCCAACTGTTCCGCGTAGTGCGCCCAGCCCTCGGCGTACCCGTGGATGTGACACAGGTGGCGCTGCCACGGGTGGAGCTCGGGGTACGACGCGGTCAGCACGAACTGCAGGTGATGACCGGGCACGCCCTCGTGGTGCACGCTCGTGACCTCCTGCCACGTCGCGGCGACGGGCACGCCGCTGGGGATGGTCCAGACGACCTTGCCGGGCGTCGAGCCGTCCGGCGCGCCCGGGCTGTAGAAGACGACGCCGGTCGCAGCCTCCGACACGAGGCACTCGACGTCGCGCACCGACGCAGGCAGGTCGAACGCCGCCGCGACGGCGTCGATGGTCTCTCCGACGCGCTGCGTCAGCCACGTCCGGATCGCCGCGACGCCGTCCAGCCGGTAGCGCGGATCGACGTCGAGAAGGGATGCCGCCGACCGCACCGCGTCGTCCCCCGAGCCGCCCAGCTCCCGGGCGAGCTCCTGAGCCTCCGTGACCAGACGCTCCAGCTCGGACCAGCCGTACGCGTACGTGTCGTCGAGGTCGATGCGGGCGCCGAGCATGCCGGCCGCCAGGTCGGCGTACACGGCATCCCCGACGGCATCGGACGTCGGCGCCACCGGCCGCAGCTCGTCGCGCAGCACCGCGACCAGCTCGGCGAGCGCGACGGCGGTCTCGTCGGCCGCGGCCCGCGCGCGGGCGCGGGTGGCGGCATCCACGTCATCCGCGATCGGCAGCGAACCGAACCAGTCCGTGTCGACCCACGTCGCGACCTGTGCCGCCAGCGTGTCGAGCTGACGGACGGGCGCCACGCCGCCGCCGGTGAAGCGGGCGGTGTTGTCGCGCGCCCAGCGCAGGGCGGCGATGTACTCGCGCACCGCTGCCGGCGCGGCCTCGAGCTTCGCGAGCACGGCCCGGCCGGCGGCATCGCTCGTGACGGTCGTTCCCTCGAACGCGTAGCGGACCGCGTGCACGGGCGTCGCCAGCGGTGCGACGAGGCGCGGCGTGAACCCGGTGTCGAACAGCAGCCGCTCGCGCTCGAGACGCTCGCGCAGCGCTGCACGCAGGACCTCGTCGCCGGACCCGGCGGCGTCGAGGTCGGCGAGCGTCGAGCCCTGCAGCTCGTACTTGGCGACGAGCCACTCGGGCGACAGATCGGGCAGCGGACGCGCCTCGAGCCCGAGCGCCAGCGCGGCGTCGGGCTCGTGGCGGGCCAGTTCGCGGACGTAGGCGTCGGCGACGACGCGGACGGGATCGGGGGCGCTCACCCGCTCCACCCTAGGACGCGCGGTGCCGCCCGTTGAGCGAGCGAGGGAACGAGCGAGACGAAACGCCGCAAGACGCTCTCGGCGCTCAGCCCCTCGCATCCGATGCGGGGTGGCCGGGTCCGCCTGGCGGCTCGCGGCGTTTCGTCTCGCTTCGCTCGCTCAACGACCGGGAGCAGGCATGCTCACACCGAGCGCTGGTAGGCGCGGATCGACCGCATCGCCCACAGGAACGCGAGCACCGCGAGGACGGCCAGGCCGGCGAGCTGCCACCAGCCGTTCTCGGGGAACGTCCCGTTCAGGCCGCCGCGGCCGAGTTCGACGGCCCACGTCATCGGGTTCCAGCGCGAGACGTCCTGCACCCACTGGGGCATGAGGTCGGCGGGCATCATCGTGGTCGACAGGAACGTCGCCGGCAGCACGATGAGCTGCGACAGGCTGATGAGCGCGATCTGGCTGCGCGCGGTGAGGGCGACGGCCGTCGACGCGCAGCAGAAGATCGTGGCGAGCACCGTCGCGACGCCGAGCGCCGCGAGCATGCCGCCCAGACCGCCCGGGTAGCGGGCTCCGGCGAGCCACCCGATGCCCAGCACGACGAGCGACTGCGCGAGGTTGATGACGAGCTGCTGCACCAGCTGCCCTGTGATGATGGCCGAGCGCGACACCGGCGACGTGAGGTACTGGTCCATGACACCGGAGTTGATGTCGTCGATGTAGCCGGTGCCCGCCCACGCGCCGGAGTACAGCACCGTCATCATGAGGATGCCCGGCACGAGGTAGTCGATGTACCCGGCGCCGCCGAACTGGGGCAGCGCACCCAGCGAGTGGAACACCTGCCCGAACAGCACGATCCAGATGACGGGCTGGATGAGCGACATCACCGGTCCCCACACCTGACGCAGGGTGGCGATGAGCCAGCGGCGCAGCACCTGGCCGGCCTGCGTGAACCAGCCGGCGCGCGACGGCGCGGCCGTGGTGACGGCGAGTGCGAGAGAGGTCATGCTGCGACTCCTTCCGTGGCGGCGTCCGCGGTTGCGTCGCCGAAAGTGTGGCCGACGAAGTGCAGGTACACGTCGTCGAGGGTGGGGTGGGATGCCGCGACCTGGCCGAAGCGGATGCCCGCGGCATCCAGCGCCCCGATGACGGCCCCGACCGCGGCGGAGGCGTCGTCGGTGCGCGCGGCGAGGACGCCGTCGACGCCGGAGGCCTCGATGACGACGTCGCGCAGTCCGGGCACGCGGCCGATCGCGGTGCGGACGGCGGCCGCGTCGGGTTCGACGAGCGAGACCCTCAGCGAGTCGCCGTGCAGCGCCGCCTTGAGCTCGTCGGGCGTGCCCTGCACGACGGCGCGGCCCTTGTTCACGAGCAGCAGCTCGTCGGCCAGACGGTCGGCCTCCTCCATGTAGTGCGTGGTCAGCACGACGGTGAGAGCCTCCTCGCCAGAGAGCCGTCGGATCTCGGCCCACATCGCCGCGCGCGCCTCGGGGTCGAGACCCGTCGTGGGCTCGTCGAGGAACAGCACGCGCGGCCGGTGCACGAGCGCTGCTGCCACGTCGAGCCTTCGGCGCATGCCGCCCGAGAACGATCCGACGGGGCGAGTGGATGCCTCGGCCAGCCCGAACTCGTCGAGCAGGCGCTTCGCGCGGCCGCGGGCATCCCCCGCGCTCACCCCGCGCAGGCGGGCCGCGATCTCGAGGTTCTCGCGGGCGGTGAGGAGCGGATCCGTGCTCGCACCCTGCGACACGTAGCCGATCGAGGCGCGGACGGCAGCCGGGTGGGCGGCGACGTCGTGGCCGGCGACGATCGCCGTGCCGCTCGTCGGGCGCGAGAGGGTCGTGAGGATCTTGGTGGTGGTGGACTTGCCGGCGCCGTTCGGGCCGAGCAGGCCGAACACGCGGCCCGCGGGGACCTCGAACCCGAGGCCGTCCAATGCCCGCACAGCGGGTCGGCGGCCGCGGCCCGGGTAGACCTTCACGAGGTCACGGGCGACGATGGCGTTGTTTTCAGGCATGGCGAAGCATCCCTTCCTTCGAATGGGGTGAATATGTCGTGTCCCGCTCGTTGAGCGGAGCAAGGAACGAGCGAAGACGAAACGCGCCTGACCTTGCGCAGTGCTCTGGCGTTTCGTCTTCGGGCGCGAGAGCGCCCTTCGCTCAACGACCGGGGGTGTCGGACTTCTCGGGCGCGAACATCATGCGCGCGAGGAGCAGCATCATGAGCGCGAACCCGCCCACGAAGGCGATCGGCGCCCACCACCAGCCGACCGTGAACACCAGCACCGCGATGACGGCGAAGGTGACGAGCCAGATGGCGGCGGTGTACACGCCGAATCGTGCGGCGGTCTCGGGCTCGCGCTCGAACCGGTTGGGCGGGGTGGCCGCGGCGAGCTGACGCGTCCACGCCTTGTGGCGGTTGGTCTGCGTCGCGCCGAGGAACGAGAACAGGATGATGGAGGCGATGATGCCGAGCGCCGCGAACACGACGCCCCACATCGGCATCGACCCGAACGCGACGAGGGCGACGAAGCCGAGTCCGAACGCTCCGAGCAGCGTCGCGAGGAAGTACCCGGCCGCCCTGTTCTGCGGCATCGGATGGTTCGTCGTCGTGTCTTGCGAGAGCGAGTCGCCCACGAGCAGCGCGATGCCCGTCGAGGCGAGGCCGAAGAGCCCGATCTGCGCACCGAGCGGGATCTGCAGCACCCCGCTCGCCCCGAGGATCCCGAGCGTGATCCCCACGACGGCGACGATCGACCACACCACGACCCGCACCACGAAGCCCGGCTTCGGGCGCACGCGATGGCGCTGGACGAGCGCGACATAGGCGTCGGTCGAGCGCTGGGGTGCGGCATCCCCCGTCTCTTCGAGCAGCGCGCGCACGTCGCCGAGCTCGGCGATCGCCTGTCGCGCGGCGTCGCCCGGCGCCACTCCGGCAGCTTCGAGCTCGTCGGCGCGCGACATCAGGTTGGCGCGCACCTCTTCTTTCAGGTCCTGCGCCTCGGGCGTCATCTCGATGCCCTGGAACGCCTCGTCGAGAAGGCGATGGATGTCGGTGTTCATTGCTGGCTCTCCTTCACGTCGAGCAGTTCGTCGATGATGCGCCGGGTCGCGGTCCAGGCCGCGACATTGCCGCGGTACACCGCTCTGCCGGCGTCGGTGATGCGGTAGTACTTGCGGCGGCCGCCCTGCGACTCGTCGCCCCAGTAGGACTCGGCCAGGCCGTCCTTCTCGAGACGGCGGTACGTGGCGTACAGCGTCGCCTCCTTGATCTCGTACTGGCCCCCGGTCGCGTCGCGGATCGCCTTGTAGATCTCGAAGCCGTACGCATCGCCGCGCCGGAGAACGCCGAGCACGATCGTGTCGGTGTGCCCGCGCAGCAGATCGGCCGCGAACGCGTCGTCTTGTGTCATGTCAAGTACTGTATCACATCAAGTACCCACGAGCATCAACTACTCGGACAGATCGAGAACATCGCACCCCGCCGGTCGTTTAGCGGAGCGAGGAACGAGCGAAGACGAAACGCAGTGAGCCGAGGCGGCTGATTCCGGAGAGCGGCTCACTGCGTTTCGACTCGCTCCGCTCGCTCAACGAGCAGCGGGGCGCGCGCTCAGCTCGCCGCGAGCCGCACCTTCTCGGCGGCGACGTCGAAGGTCGCGGCCGGCCAATGCGGATCGATCGACTCCAGCGTCTCGAGCAGCAGGTGCTGCACAGCGAGCCGCGCGTACCACTTGCGGTCAGCGGGCACGACGTACCACGGGGCGTGGTCGGTCGAGGTGCGTTCGAACACCGTCTGGTACGCGGCCATGTACGACGGCCACAGCTCGCGCTCGTCGACGTCGCCGGGGTTGTACTTCCAGTGCTTGTCGGGGCGGTCGAGCCGCTCCATGAGCCGCTCCTTCTGCTCATCGGGCGAGATGTGCAGCATGACCTTGATGATGCGCGTGCCGGACTCGGCCACCCGCTTCTCGAAGTCGTTGATGGCGCCGTACCGGCGCTCGATCTCTTCGGCGGGTGCGAGCGAGCGCACCCGGCCGATGAGCACGTCCTCGTAGTGCGACCGGTCGAACACCCCGATGAGTCCGGGCTCGGGCAGCCGCTTCTCGACCCGCCACAGGAAGTCGTGCTCGAGTTCCTCCGCGGTGGGCTTCTTGAACGCGGCGAGCGCGATGCCCTGCGGGTCGGTCGACCCGACCACGTGCCGGATGATCCCGCCCTTGCCGGCGGAGTCCATGGCCTGCAGCACGAGCAGCACCGAGGCATCCGTCGCGTCCACGCGGCTCTGCGCGAACAGGCGCTCCTGGAACTCGTCCAGCTGCTGCGCCCCGGCCTTCAGGTCCTCGGCGGCGGCGTGCTTGTCGTGCTCGTATCCGGGCGTGGAGCGGGGGTCGACGTCGGCCAGGACGAACCCGTCACCGACGCGCAGGAGGTCGGCGACATCGCCGCTCCAGTGCTTCTGACTCGTGGCGATCATGCGCCCATCATGGCCCAGATCCGGCGGCGCGCATCGTTGCGGCGCCAGTTCGCCGTTGCGGCGCACGCGATCTGCGGTGCCCAGCAGCGACGTGGCGCCCTTGCGACGGAGATCCGGATGCCGGCGCTCAGCGCTCCAGCGGAACCTCGATGAGCTGGCGGCCGCCGACGGGCGACGTGAGCGCCTGGTCGAGCGCGGAGCGCGTGGTGACCCGGTGGTACTCCCAGCCGTAGGCGAGGGCGAGCTGTTCCAGTCGCACGGCGTGCGGGGTGTACAGCACCCGATCCATGGCGTCGGCGCCGGCGACGCCGGCCACCTCGAGCCCGTCGAAGATCGTGCCGCCTCCGTCGTTGCCGACGATGAGCTGAATGCGGGGCTCGTCCTCGTGCGGCGGCAGCAGCAGTGCCCCGACGTCGTGCAGCAGCGCGAGGTCGCCGAGCAGCACGCGGGTGACCCCGGCGCCGGTACCGGCCTGGCTCGCGAGGGCGATGCCGGTGGCCGTGGCGATCGTGCCGTCGATGCCGGCGAGTCCGCGGTTGGCGTGCACCGGCACCTTCTTGCCGGGGAGCACCTCGTCGGCGACGCGGACCAGACGCGACGACCCGAACACGAGCCGGTCGTGCGGCCAGGTCGCGCGCCACACCGCGTCGACGAGGGCGATCCGGTCCAGTGGTGCGCGGATCACCTGCAGCTCGGCCGCGATGGCCCCGAGCCGCTCGGCAGGCTCGGCGGACGACAGTCCGTCGGCGTCGGGCGCCGGAGGAGTGAGGTCGACGGCCGCGGCACGGGACGCCAGCATCCACTCGCCGAGCCACTCCCGATCCGCGGCGCCCGTCGCGACGGCGATGCGGTCGACCGGGATGGTCGCGCCGTTGAGGTTGAGCGGCTCGCCGGGTCCGCGCACCGCGACGACCTCGACGTCGGGGTCCGACAGCAGGCGCGCCGCCTCACGGCTGAGCGTCGGATGCCCGAGCACGACGACGCGCTCGATGCGTCCGCCCAGCTCGGGGTCGCGCAGCAGCGCGCGGTAGCCGTGGACGAGCTGTCGGCCGAAGCGCGCGCCGCTGACGATCTCGGCGACGAGCGGCCAGCCGCCCGCGTGAGCGAGGGCCTCTGCGTCCGGTCCGGCGTCGGCGCCGGCGAGCACGACGGTGCGCGGTCCGCGCTCGAGCACGTACGGCGCGTCCTCCGGCTCAGTCGGGACGTCGGACTCGCCGATGCCTCCCCCGCCTTGATACAGGGCGCCGGATGCCTCGTCCTCCGGTTCCCCATCGGCCGGGGGTCCATCGGGGTCGGTCTCGGGCGCCGTGCGCAGCTCGGCGGCCGGAACGCCGAACCACGCCGGCACCGCGCCGGCGAGCGGCTCGCGGTACGGCAGGTTCAGGTGCACGGGCCCGGGCGACCACGTACCCTCCCCGAGCGCGGCGGCGACGGCCGACTCGGCGACCGCGCGCAGCATCACACTCTGTTCGTGCGCACCGTCGGGGTCGAGTGCCTCGGGCACGGGCAGGTCGGCCTCGAACCGCACCGTCGGCGCGAACAGGCCGGGCTGCCGGGTGGTCTGGTTGGCCCCGACGCCGCGCAGCTCGGGCGGCCGGTCGGCGGTCAGCAGCAGCAGCGGCACGCCGGCGTGGTGCGCCTCGAGTGCGGCCGGCACCAGGTTGGCGACGGCGGTGCCGGACGTGCAGACGACGGCCGCCGGCATCCCGGACTCCCGCCCGATGCCGAGCGCCGTGAAGCCCGCGACACGCTCGTCGATGCGCACGTGGAGGCGGATCGCACCGCGGCGTTCGAGTTCGGCGGCGACGAGGGCGAGCGCCTGCGACCGCGAGCCGGGGCTCACCACGATGTGCCGGACGCCGAGTTCGACCAGCCGGCAGAGCAGAGCGGCGGCGGCGTCGGTGGCGGGCGCGAAGTCGTCGGCGCCCTCGGCGCGGTGCGGGTCGGTCACGTCAGCCGATGGCTCCGCGCTGACCGCGGGCGTCGTCGTCCCCCTCGGGGCGGGCCGGCGGCGTGGGAGGCGTTCCGCCGGCGGCGGCACTGCCGGGCGTCGCGGTTCCGGAAGCGGCGGGATCGTCGGATGCCGCCGGCCGGGCCGGCGGGTTCCACTTCGGGTCGTCGTCCTCGGAGTCCAGCGCCGCGAGCTCCTCTTCCAGACGGCGGATGCGCTCGTCCTGGTCGCTGATCGAGCCGAGGGTGCCGAGGAACTCGGGGTCGTCATCGGGCGCGCGGCGCAGCACCGCGACGGAGCCGCGGGCACGGCCCACCGCGAGCCACAGGATGCCGCCGAGCACCGGCAGCAGCACCACGATGGCCACCCATACGGGCTTGCTCACACCGCGGTGGCGGATCGGAGGCTGGATGGCGCAGTCGACGATGGTGAAGACCCAGAACACTGTCGCCACCAGGGCCAGAATGAGCAGCCCACGAGCCATGCCTCCATCCTAGGCGGGACGGGGCCGATCCGGGCGGCGAGGGGTCGCTCCGTGACGCAAACGTAGGATGGACGGGTGAAAGCACGCTCCGCCATCGTCTACTCGGTCCTGCGACTGCTGGCGTTCCTCGTGCCCTTCGGCATCATGATGCTGTTCCCGATCATGCGCGAGTACTACTGGCTCGCCGCGATCTTCGCCGCGCTCATCGGCCTCAGCCTGTCGGTGCTGTTCCTGCGCAAGCCGCTCGACGACGTCACGTCGGGCCTCGCCGACCGCCGCGCCAAGGCGCGCACATCGGTCTCGGACGAGGACGCCGAGGATGCCGCGGCCGACGCCGCCGCCGGCACGGACTCCCCCGAGGCTCCCAAGGCCTGACGCCCGCCCTCGGACCGCCGGGATGCCGGCGGCCGCGGCATCCACCCGTCCCGCGACTCCGAAGATCGGACAATCCCGCGCTTTCCGGACCTCGTGCGCAGCAGAGTCCGGAAAGCCCGCGAAACCCCGATATTCGGATCGCCGCAGAGCGCACGAACCGGTGATGACGGGATGCCGGGCGCCCGGCATCCACGCATCCACCCGCTCCCTCCCGCGACTCCGGAAATCGGACAATCCCGCCCTTTCCGGACCATCCGCCCCGAAGACTCCGGAAAACCCGCAGAACTCCGATATTCGGATCGCCGCAGTGAGCTCACGAGCCCGTGATGACGGGATGCCGGCGGCCGCGGCATCCACATCACGCGGGTGTCAGCCGATGAAGGCCCACATGAGGAACGCGCCGTAGGCGACCGACGTCAGCGACGTGAGGCCGAGGGCGATGACAAGCTCGCGCGGGGCGCGGTAGGTCCAGACGATGAGCATCGCGGGAAGCCCCGCCAGCAGCGCCAGGAGCGTGAGCCACGCGATCGGGTAGCCGATCCACGCGAGGAACACCGCGATGAGGAAGGCCACGACGAGGAACACCGTGAACAGCACCTGCGTCGCGCGGCGACCGATCAGCACCGTGAGGGTCTTCTTGCCGGCGGCGCGGTCCTGATCGATGTCGCGCAGGTTGTTCGCGAGCAGCACGGCGCACGCGATGAGGCCGGCGCCGACGGCGCCGAACCAGGCCTCCTGCGGAAGCGCGAGCGCCTGCACCCACGTCGTGCCGAGGGTGGCGACGAGACCGAAGAAGACAAAGACGAACAGCTCGCCGAGGCCGTAGTACCCGTACGGGCGCTTGCCGCCCGTGTAGAACCAGGCGGCGATGATGCACACCGCGCCGACGGCGATGAGCCACCACTGCTGCGTGCGGATCGTGATCGCGAGGCCCGCGAGCGCGGCGATCGCGAAGAACGCCAGCGCGACGAGCAGGACTGTGCGCGGCTTCGCGCGGCGGCTCGCGGTGAGGCGCGACGGCCCGACGCGGAAGTCGTCGGTGCCGCGGATGCCGTCGCTGTAGTCGTTGGCGTAGTTGACGCCGATCTGCAGCGACACCGACACGATGAGGCAGAACAGCGCGATCACCCAGTGGAACACGTCCGTCACGATGATCGCCGCACCCGTGCCGATCAGGATGGGAGTGATCGCGAGCGGCAGCGTGCGCAGGCGGGCGGCGCCGATCCAGTCGCGCGCCGTCGCCTTCTCGACGTGCGCGGGATCGCGCGAGATGTGCGACTTCTGCGGGTTGCCGCGCGGGCGCTGCTTCTTCGGGCCCGCGGTCTTGCGCTTCTTGCTCGGGGTTCCTGCCACGAGAGCACATCCTAGAGGGCGCCGTGATGGGACGTGGCGCCCGCACGCGGGTGCGGCGCCTCATGGATCAGCGGCCCGCGCAACCCCGTGGTGCGTGTCGGCGGCCACGCGCAGGATGGGCGGCATGCTGAGCATCGGATCGACCGTCCTGACCGTCGAAGACATCGGGCGCGCCGGCGACTTCTGGCGCGCCGCGCTCGGGTACGTCAACCGGCGCGAGCCGAGCGAGGACTGGGGGATCCTGGATCCGCCGGGCAAGGCGCACTGGGCGGCGCCCGGTGCAAGCCTCGCACTGTCGGTGACGGGGTATCCGCAGCACTACCCGCCGCGCATCCACCTCGACCTGTACGCCGAGGATCAGGCCGCCGAGGTACAGCGGCTGCTCGGCCTCGGCGCGCGTGAGGTCGACTGGGACCACTACCCCGATGACGCCGACTGGATCGTGCTCGAAGACACCGAGGGCAACCGCTTCTGCGTCGTGCAGACGGGTCCGTATCCTGCGGCCTGAGCGTCAGTGCAGCGCGGCGACGGCGCGGCGGATCGCCTCGCGGTCGGGTTTGCCCGACGGCAGCGTCGCCAGCTCGTCGACCAGCACGAGCCGCGTCGGGCGGGCGTGCGGCCCGATCTCGGCCTGCACGGCGGCGCGCGCCTCGTCCAGCTGCACGGCCTCGCTGCGGCGGAGGGCCTCTCCGCGTGAGGCGACGATGACGGATGCCTCGCCCCAGCGCTCGTCCGGAACGCCCACGACGACGGCGGTGTCGAGGCCGGGAACCGACCGCACGATGCGCTCGACGCGGTCGAGCGAGATGTTGATCCCGCCCGAGACGATGACGTTGTCGATGCGGCCCCGGACACGCAGCACGCCGTCCTCGAACAGGCCCGCGTCGCCCGTGCGGTACCAGCGGGTGCCGTCGGGTTCGCGCAGGAAGACGGCATCCGTCGACTCCCGATCGCCGAGGTAGCCGTCGGCGAGCGTCGGCCCCGAGATCTGCACCTCGCCGCGGACGATGCGCACCTGGACCCCGCGCAACGGCACGCCGTCGTACACGCAGCCGCCGCTGGTCTCGGTGGAGCCGTACGTGCGGGCGATGCGGGCTCCCGCGGCTTCGGCACGCTCGAGCGTCGCCGCCGGCAGCGCCTGACCGCCGACGAGGATGCGCTCGAACGAGCGCAGCGCGGCCAGGACCTGGGGGTCGTGGTCGGCCGCGTCCAGCAGCTTCGACAGCTGCGCGGGCACCAGGGACGTGTATGTGGGCACGCGTTGTCCGCCCACCGACGAGGTCATCGTCAGCGCCGCCGCCGAGAACGCCTGCGGCGTGAACGAGCCCGACAGGATCGCGGGCTCGCGGTCGGCCACGAGCGAGCGCACCAGCACCTGCAGGCCGGCGACGTAGCTGGCCGGCAGTGCGAGCAGCCACGCGCCGTCGCCGATGCGGTCGGCGGTCGCCAGGGCGCTCGCGGTCAGGGCGTCGCGGCTCAGCACGACGCTCTTGGGCACGCCCGTGGATCCGGACGTCGTGACCACCACGGCCGTGCCGGGTCGCACCTCGGACGGGAATCCGTGCACCATGCCGAGGCCGAGGGCCGGACCTGCGCCGTGCAGGGCGCTGCGCAGTGCCCGCAGGATCTGGCGCGGATCGTCGCCGACGACCGGTTCGAGCTTCATGCTGCGCCCCCGGTTCGGTGGAGACATATCCTTTCGCGGTTCCCGGGGCTCGGGCGCCGCGAAAGGATACGATCCCGCCAGCCGGACGTGCGCATCAGTAGTGCCAGGGGTACGGCGACCAGTCGGGGTCGCGCTTCTCGAGAAAGGCGTCGCGGCCCTCGACCGCCTCGTCGGTGCCGTAGGCGAGGCGCGTGGCCTCGCCTGCGAACACCTGCTGGCCCACCATGCCGTCGTCGACGGCGTTGAAGGCGAACTTCAGCATGCGGATCGCGGTCGGCGACTTGGTGAGGATCGTGCGCGCCATCGCCACCGCCTCAGTCTCCAGGTCGGCGTGCGGCACCACGCGGTTGACGGCGCCCATCTCGTACGCGCGCTGCGCCGAGTACTCCTCCGCGAGGAAGAACACCTCGCGCGCGAACTTCTGCCCGATCTGCCGCGCGAAGTAGGCGGAGCCGTAGCCGGCGTCGAACGAGCCCACGTCGGCGTCGGTCTGCTTGAACCGGCCGTGCTCGGCCGAGGCGATGGACAGGTCGCACACGACGTGCAGCGAGTGCCCGCCGCCGGCCGCCCACCCGGGGATGACGGCGATCACGACCTTCGGCATGAACCGGATCAGCCGCTGCACCTCGAGGATGTGCAGGCGCCCGGCACGGGCGGGATCCGTGACGGCATCGGTCTCGGAATACTTGTACCCGTCGCGTCCGCGGATGCGCTGGTCTCCGCCCGAGCAGAACGCCCAGCCGCCGTCCTTCGGACTCGGGCCGTTGCCGGTCAGCAGCACGACGCCGATGCGCGGGTCCTGCCGCGCGATGTCGAGCGCCCGGTAGAGCTCGTCGACCGTGTGCGGACGGAACGCGTTGCGCACCTCCGGCCGGTCGAACGCGATGCGGGCGATGCGGCCGTCCTTCGAGACGTGTGAGGTGATGTCGGTGTAACCGCCGTCGGGGGCGCCGGGTGCCGGCATCCACTCGTCTTCGTCGAACAGTTCCGAGACACTCACGCGCCCAGCCTACGGCGGGCCGGAAGCAGACGTCATCTGGGCGTCATCGAGAACCGGACAGTGGATGCCGCCGACTACCCTTGACCGGTGACCTCGACTCTTCGCACCCTGGCCGTGGCCGCGGCATCCGCCGCTCTGCTGATCACCCTCTCCGCCTGCTCGACGCCGACTCCCGACCCGACCGCGACCGCGACCGCGACCGAGGACGCTGTGGCGTCGGTCGCCGTGAACAGCCCGTGCGAGGGCGACGAGGGCGTGACCGTCGTCGTCGACGCGACCGCGCTCGGCGACGCCGACGACGTGTCGGACACCTGGTGCGTGAGCACGGACGAGGCGATCGTCGCGGCGGACGCCCTGCTCGCCGCGAACGTCACCACCGAGGGCACCGACCAGTACGGCGACCAGGTCGTGTGCCGCGTCAACGGCGTGCCCGCCGAGGACGACGCGCTCCCCGCCGAGGACGGCTCGGACTACTTCGAGAAGTGCGAGTCCATGCCCGCCGCCTTCGCGTACTGGGCGCTGTGGGTCAAGCCCGCCGGCGGCGAGTGGGCGTACGCGCAGGAGGGCCTCGCGACGCAGCAGCTCGAGCCCGGCGACGCCGTCGAGCTGCTGTTCACCCTCAACGGCGAACCGGCGGCGCCCGCGTCATGATCCTCCGGCCCGGGCCCCTGCGGGCGGCGGCGGTGCTCGCCGCCGGCTTCGTGGCGGCCCGGGTCGTCTACCGCGTCCTGTTCCACGGGGCCGACGGTTCCGGAGCAGTCCTGCTGCCGCTGCCGCAGGTGCGCCTCGCCCCGCCGTTCGCGCACGTCGTGCTGCTCGGTCCCGTCACGACCGACGGACTCGTGGATGCCGCGGCCAGCGCACTCCCGATCGCTCTGGCGATCCTCGCGTTCGGGGTGCTGAACGCGTTCGTCGACCTGCACCGCGTGTTCGCGCGCGCGTCGCGGCGCGGCCCGCTGCGCGGGATCGCCCGAGCCCTCGCGATCGCATGGGCGACGCTCCCCTCGCTCGCCGACGGCGCCCGGGCCGTGCGGTTCGCGCAGCGGCTGCGCGGGGAACGCGGCGGCGTCCGCCTGCTGCTGCCCCTGCTGCAGCGCACCCTGGAGCGGGCGGGACACGTCGCGGCCGCGCTCGAGCTGCGCGGCTTCGCCGGGCGCGGCCTCGACGGCGACTGCCTGGCGCCGGTCGAGGCGCACGGAGTCTCGGCGGGATTCGGCGCGGTCGCCGGAGATGCCGCGGCCGGCGGCATCCATCTTCCCCCCGTCCTCACTCTTGAATCGGGCACGCTCACCCTCGTGACCGGCGCCACCGGGTCGGGCAAATCGACGCTGCTGCGCGCGGTCGCCGGCCTGCACACGCACACCGACGGCGGATGGCTGGCCGGGGCGCTGCGGGTGGTCGGACACGACCGTGCCGCGGTCGCACCGCGCGATCTGGCGCAGCGCGTGGGGGTCGTGCTGCAGCATCCTCGCGAGGCGTTCGCGACCGAGCGCGTGCGTGACGAGATCGGCCTGGCGCTCGAGCTGCGCGGCGTCGCCCGCGTGATCGTGGACGCACGCGTCGCCGAGACCGCCGAGCGGGTGGGCGTGACCGCGCTGCTCGACCGGACCACGCGCGGGCTGTCGGCGGGCGAGGCGACCCTCGTGGCGATCGCCGCGGCGATCGTCGAGCACCCGATCCTGCTGCTCGTGGACGAGCCGCTCGCCGACCTCGACGCCGGCGCCCGCGTGCGGATCGCAGAACTGCTCGGCGCGCTCGCGCACGAGGCGGGCATGTGCGTCGTCGTGGCCGAGCACCGCGTCGACGCCCTCGCCGGGGTGGCCGACGGGGTGCTGCGCATCGACGACGGCGTCGTCGGGCCCGGCCCGGCGGTCGAGGCGACGCGCGCCGCGGACGTCGCCGTCGCGCGCGCGGCCCGGCCGGCTGGAGAGTGGATGCTGCGAGCCCGCGGCATCACCGTCACCCACGGTGACACGGTGGCCGTCGCCGGTGCCGACCTCGAGCTGCGCGCCGGCGAGATCGTCGCGCTCACGGGACCCAACGGCGCCGGCAAGTCGAGTCTGCTCGCGGCGCTCGCCCTCCCCGCGCGCGACATGGACGTCGCGACGGCCGGGCGGGTGGCGCTCGTCCCGGACGCCTCCGACGACCTGTTCGTGTACGACACCGTGGCGGCGGAGTGCGCCCGCGCGGACCGGCACAGGTCGACGCGCCACGCTTCGTCTCGCTGGCGCTCGCTCAGCGACCGGAACCCCGGGCCCGGTGAGCCCGCACCCCGGAGCCTCAACGACCCGGAGGCCGCAGCCCGGAGCCTCAGCGCCCCCGAGCCCGGAACCCGGACGCTGAGCGAGCGAGGAACGAGCGAGACGAAGCGCAACCCCGGCGATCCGGGGCACCCCGGCACCGCCGAGCGCCTCGCCGGGTTCCTCGGCCTCGATCCCGACGGCCCCGAGATGGCCGAGCGGCTGGCGCGGCATCCCCTCGATCTCTCCGCCGGCGAGCGCCGCTGCCTGGCGCTGGCGATCCAGCTCGCGACCGCTCCCCGCGTGATGCTGGTCGACGAGCCGACGCGCGGCCTCGACGCGGCGGCCCGCGCGGTCGTGTGGGCAGCGCTCGTGTCACTCGCCGACGAGGGCACCGCGGTGCTCGTCGCGTCGCACGAGCCCGAGATCGCCGCCGGCGCCGACCGGGTACTCGCGATGCGGAACGGGATGCTGCAAGACCGGCCAGTCGCGTCGAGAATCCAGGAGATCCGCACACCGGCGGTGCGTGAGGCCCGGATTCCCGCAGCGGCCGCCGCGCCGCGAGCCGAAACTCCCGATTACTCGACCCTGCCCGCCCGGCCGCCGGCATCCCGCACCCTGCTGCCGGCTGCGGCGCTCGTCGCGGCGAACCTCGTGGCGCTCGGCGCGTTCTGCTGGCCGCTCGTCGCGACCGCCGTGCCCGCGCAGGCGCACGCGGCCGTGCCGGTCGTCGCGCTCGCAATCGCGCCGCTCGCCGTGCTCGTCGTGATCGCGACGCTCGACAGCACGGTGCGGTCGGCGCACCTGCTCGCGCTTCTCGGCACCCTCGCGGCCATCGGCGCGGCGGTGCGCATCGCGAGCACGGGCGTCGGCGGAGTCGAGGCGGTCTTCGTGCTGCTGATCCTCGCCGGCCGCGCCTTCGGTGCCCGATTCGGCATGCTGCTGGGCATGGCCTCGATCGCCCTGTCGACGCTCGTGACGGGCACGTTCGGCCCGTGGACGCCGTTCCAGATGTTCGCGTGCGCGTGGGTGGGCGCAGGCGCCGGGCTGCTCCCCCGGCTGCGCTCGCGCGCTGGCGAGATCGCGATGCTCGCCGTCTACGGCGTCGTGGCGTCGTACAGCTTCGGCCTGCTCATGAACCTCTGGTACTGGCCCTTCGTGGTGGGCTACGGCACCGGCATCTCGTATGACGCGGCGGCACCGCTGGGCGTCAACCTGTCGAGCTTCCTGGTGTACTCGCTCGTCACGTCGACCCTCAGCTGGGACACCCTGCGCGCCATCACCACGGTCGTCGGCCTGGTGGTCATCGGGCGGCCGGTGCTCGCCGCGCTGCGTCGCGCCAAGCCGCTGCAGCAGCCATGGACGGGCACGCCCGTCGCGCGCCGTGTCACGACGCCGGCATCCGTTCGCCGCTGAGACTGGGCTCTCAGTCCGCGCTGCCGAAACCGGCATCCGCGCCAGAACAAGACGACCGCGCATGACGGTATCGACAGCGCGAGAGGTTTGCCCGGCGCAGAAGCCATTATCGACAGCGCGCACCCGCCCCGCCGCCGACGGCGCGAACCCCGCGGGAGAGTGGATGCCGGGCGCCCGGCATCCACTCATCCGATGTCGACGCGTCAGACCGAGAAGTACTTCGCCTCGGGGTGGTGGAAGACGAAGGCGTCGGTGGATTGCTCGGGATGCAGCTGCAGCTCCTCGCTGAGCTCGACGCCCATGCGCTCGGGGCGGAGGAGCTCGACGACCTTGCGACGATCCTCCATGTCGGGGCAGGCGGGGTAGCCGAGCGAGAAGCGGGCGCCGCGGTACTCCAGCTTGAACAGGCCTGCTGTGTCGGCCGGGTCTTCGTCCGCGAAGCCGAGCTCGGAGCGGATGCGGGCGTGCCAGAACTCGGCGAGCGCCTCGGTCAGCTGCATCACGAGGCCGTTGAGCTCGTAGTAGTCGCGGTACCTGTCTTCGGCGAAGAGCTTCGCGGTGACGCCGTCGATCGCGGCTCCCGCGGTCACGAGCTGCACCGGGAGGACGTCCACCTCACCCGACGAGCGCGAGCGCACGAAGTCCGCGAGGTTCAGATGGCGGTCGCGGCGCTGGCGCGGGAAGTGAAAGCGCAGCCGGTCGGTGCCGATCGGGCCACCGCTGCCTCCGTCGGGCGCGAGCAGACCCGGCGCGCCCAGCACCCCGGTCGGATCGTCGGCGTGATGCAGCACGACGACGTCGTCGCCCTCGGACACGACGGGGAAGTAGCCGTAAGCGACCGACGCGTCGAGCATGCCCTCGGCCAGGATGCGGTCGAGCCAGTACCGCAGACGTGGGCGCCCCTCGGTCTCGACGAGCTGCTCGTACGACAGCCCGTCCTCGCCGCGGCCGGGCTTCAGGCCCCACTGGCCCATGAACGTCGCACGCTCGTCGAGGAAGGCGGCGTAGTCGTGCAGGGCGATGCCGCGAACGATGCGGGTGCCCCAGAACGGCGGCGCTGGAACAGGGTTGTCGGATGCCACGTCCGACCGTGCCGGCATGGCCTCGGGCTCGGTCAGCGTGAGCTTGGAGCCGGCCGCGTGACGGCGCTTCTTGAGCGCGGGAAGGCCCACCGACGCCGGATCGGCGCCGCGAGCGATCTTGACGAGCGGCTCCATCAGCGCGAGCCCCTCGAAGGCGTCGCGGGCGTAGCGCACCTCGCCGTCGAACAGCGACGCGAGGTCGTCCTCGACGTACGCGCGGGTCAGCGCGGCGCCGCCGAGGATGACCGGCCACCTCTTGCCGAGACCACGGGCGGTGAGCTCTTCGAGGTTCTCCTTCATGACGACCGTCGACTTCACGAGGAGGCCCGACATGCCGATGACGTCCGCGTCGTGCTCCTCGGCGGCGGCGATGATGTCGGCGATCGGCTGCTTGATGCCGAGGTTGATCACCTCGTAGCCGTTGTTCGTGAGGATGATGTCGACGAGGTTCTTGCCGATGTCGTGCACATCGCCGCGGACGGTCGCGAGCACGATGCGACCCTTGCCCGAGGCATCCGACTTCTCCATGTGAGGCTCGAGCAGCGCCACGGCGTTCTTCATGACCTCGGCCGACTGCAGCACGAACGGCAGCTGCATCTCGCCCGCGCCGAACCGCTCGCCGACGACCTTCATGCCCTCGAGCAGGTGGTCGTTGATGATGGCGAGCGGGGCCATGCCCTCGGCGCGCGCGAGGTCGAGGTCGGCCTCAAGGCCTTTGCCCTCGCCGTCGATGATGCGCCGCTGCAGGCGCTCGCCCGTCGGCAGCGCCGCGAGCTCGGCTGCGCGCTGGTTGCGCAGGGCCGCCGTGTCGACGCCGGCGAACAGGTCGAGCATGCGCGCCAGCGGGTCGTACGTGACGTTGCCGTCGGCGTCGTACTCGCGGCGGTCCCACACGAGGTCGAGCGCGACCTTGCGCTGCTCGTCCGAGATCGACGCGAGCGGCACGATCTTGGCGGCGTCGATGATGCCGCTCGTGAGCCCGGCTTCCACCGCTTCGTGGAGGAACGCCGAGTTCAGCACGCTGCGGGCGGCGGGGTTGAGGCCGAACGACACGTTGGAGACGCCGAGGGTCGTGTTGATGCCCGGGTACTTCGCGGTGATGCGGCGGATGGCCTCGATCGTCTCGATGGCGTCGCGGCGGGTCTCTTCCTGACCGGTCGCGATGGGGAAGGTCAGGCAGTCGACGATGATGTCGCTGACCCGCATCCCCCAGTCGCCCACCAGCTCGTCCACGAGCCGCGTGGCGATCCGCACCTTGTCGTCGGCCGTGCGCGCCTGCCCCTGCTCGTCGATCGTGAGGGCGATGACGGCGGTGCCGTGCTCCTTGACGAGCGGCATGATGCGACCGAATCGGGATGCCGCACCATCGCCGTCCTCGTAATTCACGGAGTTCACGACCGGACGTCCGCCGATGAGCTCCAGGCCGGCCCGGATGACGGCAGGCTCCGTGGAGTCCACGACGAGCGGCAGCGTCGAGGCGGACGCGAAGCGCGAGACGACCTCGCGGATGTCGGCGACGCCGTCGCGGCCCACGTAGTCGACGCACACGTCGAGCAGGTGGGCGCCGACCCGGATCTGGTCGCGGGCGATCTCGACGCAGTCGTCCCAGCGACCCTCGAGCATCGCCTCGCGGAACGCCTTCGAGCCGTTGGCGTTGGTGCGCTCGCCGATCGCGAGGTACGAGGCATCCTGCTGGAACGACACGTGCTGGTACAGGGACGCGACGCCGGGCTCCACGGCCGGGTGCCGCTCCCCCGCGCTGCGCAGCGGGCGCAGGCGCTCTACGACGGCAGCGAGGTGCTCGGGCGTCGTGCCGCAGCAGCCGCCGATCAGCCCCAGACCGAACTCGCGCACGAACTGCTCATGCGCGGTGGCGAGCTCTGCGGGCGACAGCGGGTAGTGCGCGCCGTCCGCGCCGAGGACGGGCAGCCCGGCGTTGGGCATGCAGGCGATCGGCACCGTGGCGTGCTTGGAGAGGTGCCGCAGGTGCTCACTCATCTCGGCCGGCCCGGTGGCGCAGTTGAGGCCGATGGCGTCGACGCCCAGCGGCTCGATGGCGGTCAGCGCGGCGCCGATCTCGGATCCCATCAGCATGGTGCCGGTGGTCTCGACGGTCACCTCGACGAAGATCGGAAGACGGATGCCGCGGCTCACGATCGCCTGGCGACAGCCGTTGATGGCGGCCTTGGTCTGCAACAGGTCCTGGCTCGTCTCGACCAGGAACGCGTCGGCGCCGCCGTCGATGAGTCCCTCGGCCTGCAGCGCGAACGTCTGCTTGAGGTTGTCGTACGTGGTGTGACCGAGGCTCGGGAGCTTCGTGCCCGGTCCCATCGAGCCGAGCACCCAGCGCTCGCGGCCGTCCGTCGCCTCGGCCGCCTCGACACGGTCGCGCGCGATGCGCGCCCCGGCCTCGGCGAGCTCGGCGATGCGGTCGACGATGCCGTAGTCATCGAGGTTCGACCAGTTGGCGCCGAAGGTGTTCGTCTCGACGGCATCCACCCCCACCTCGAGGTAGGCGTCGTGGATGGCGCCGACGACGTCGGGGCGCGAGACGTTGAGGATCTCGTTGCAGCCCTCCAGCCCCTGGAAGTCGCCCTCGATCGTGAGGTCGTGGCGCTGCAGCATCGTGCCCATCGCACCGTCGGCGATCACCACGCGATCGCGCACCGCGTCGAGCAGCCGCTGGGCACGCTCCGGGCGCGGCACGCCGTCGATGTCGAGGGCGAAGCGGGGCGCGGCGGAAACGGCGGTCACCCCGCGATTTTAGTCGCCGGGTCCAGGGCCGACCCCGTTCGTGACGGACGCAGCGCGCGCAGCCGCCATCTCACACTGAGGCCGGTCGGGACGGACGAGACCCTGGGTGAACCCCACGGTCTCGTCCGTCCGGTCCGGTCTCAGCGTCAGGAAGGGCCGGGCGCGAGGCGCCGGGCGCGACCGGCGGCGGTCAGGCGTTCTTGCTGTCGCGCCAGCGCAGCCAGGACTCGACGAGGTCGAAGTCGAAGTCCGGGCCGCGGAAGCCGAAGGTGATGAGGCGCGCACCGGCGTCGTAGAGCGCGTCGGCGTGCTCGACGCCGTGGCCGTACACCTCGTTCGAGATCACGAGGTTCGAGGTGTCGCGCTCCTCGCGCTCGGCCCACCGCTCGATGACCTCGACCTTGCGGGCGATCTCGTCGGGGGCGACGAAGCTGTGCCAGATGTCGGCGTGACGCGCGACGAGGCGCAGCGTCTTCTGCTCGCCCTTGCCGCCGATCATCACGGGGATCCTGCGCGTCGGCGCGGGGTTGAGCTTGGCCCAGCGGGCCTCGATGCGCTCCAGGCCGGCGGCCAGGTCGTCGAGCCGCGATCCGGGAGTCCCGAACTCATACCCGTACTCGTCGTAGTCGCGCTGGAACCATCCCGCGCCGGTGCCGAAGATGAAGCGGCCGGTGTCGCCGCCCTTCGCCGAGATGTGGTCGATCGTGCGGGCCATGTCGGCCTGCAGGTCGGCATTCCGGTAGCTGTTGCAGTTGACGAGGGCGCCGAACTCGACGCGCTCGGTCTGCTCGGCCCACGCACCGAGCATCGTCCACGACTCGAAGTGGAGTCCGTCGGGCTCGCCCGACAGGGGGAAGAAGTGGTCCCAGTTGAACAGGATGTCGACGCCGAGGTCTTCGAGCCGGCGGACCGCGTCGCGGATCCCGTCGTACGGGGTGTGCTGGGGCTGGATCTGCACGCCGAAGCGCACGGGAGTATCGAGGAGGGCCATGGGGAAAGACTAGGGCCGCGCCGAGGCGTGCATCCTCATTTGAGGACACGCGCTGAGATGCGGACCCGACCACGCGATCGGATCCGCATCCCGGCTGCGGCCCTCAGACGAGGGCGTGCGCGGCGCTACGCGAGCGGGCGGCCTTCAGTGCGGCATCCGTCGTATCCCAGATCGCGACGCCGACGATCACGAACGCGACGATCGTGACGATGATCGTCTGCACGGTCTCGCCCTCGGCGCCGTCGATGATCGACGGGAAGAAGTCCGGGTTGATCAGGCGGCCCTCCGCGAGCAGCCACAGCGCGGGCACCGCGATGATGAGGTTGAGGATGCCGTTGGCCACGGCCAGCGGCACGGTCCAGCGTCCGACGCCGTACACCGCGATCGCCAGCACAGCCTCCATGGCCATCACCAGGAACAGCGCCATGATCCACCACGGCCACAGATCCTCGTTCAGGAACGACAGCCCGCGCTGCGTCGGCACGAGGCCGATGAAGTGGTCCCACAGGATGACACCGGCCATGATCAGGAGGAACCCGATCGAGGCGATCATGTCGCCGAGGCCGGCCCCGCGCTGGCGCGGCTCGGGCAGTCGCTCGGGCGTCCACGGGCCGGAGGTCATCGTCTGGTGGCCGGTGCGCTCCAGCACGACGAAGACCAGCGTCACCCAGAAGGCGATGTGCAGGGCGGCCGTCAGCACCGTGACGACGGCAGACCCGATGACCTCGCCGATGGTCGCTCCGTTGAGCACCTGCGCGAGCGCGACGGCGAAGGCGACGCAGGGCAGAACGATCCACAGCAGCAGCTTGAGCAGACGCCACCAGTCGAGGTAGTAGCGCGGACCGATGAGGTGCAGCTGCCGGCCCGTGTACCCGGCGGCGAGCACGTCGGGGTCGCCGAGATCGGTGAGTACGGCGCGCTCGGCGGACTCGGGGTCGGCGCCGTCGGCGATGCGCGCCTCGATCTGGTCGTCGATCGACCCGCGCAGCTCGGTGGCGAGGTCGTCGCGCTGCGCCTCGGGGACGGTGCGCATCGCGGCGTCGACGTAGCGGTCGGTGAGGGTGGCGGTGAAGGTCATGGCGTTCTCCGTGGGTTTCACAGTTCGGTGTCGAGTCCGTCGACCGCGGTCGCGATCGCGCGGAAGTCGGCGGTCAGGGCGCCGGCGAGCCGGATGCCCGCCTCGCTCGTGCGGTAGAACTTGCGGGGCCGCGCCTCGTCGGTGTTCCACTCGCTGGTGAGGAACCCCTGCTTCTCGAGGCGGCGCAGCAGGGGGTAGAGGGTGTTGGCGTCGGTGGGGAAGCCGCGCTCCCCCAGCTCTTCGAGCAGTCCGTAGCCGTACCCGGGCGTCTCGAGCAGCCGCAGGCACGCCAGCACGACCGTGCCGCGCCGCAGCTCCTGCAGGTGCGTCTCGAGGGTCTCGGTTTCGCTCATGTCCCACACTGTACTGTGTGGCACACACTATCGTCAACAGCACATCGTTGTTCGCGTGACTTGCCTCAGATGCACGACACGCCCGGCGTGGCGCGTACATCTGAGGCAAGTCACCGGGTGGAGGCGGAGGATGGGGAGGTGAGCAGCGACGCACCCTTCCCTCCGCTCGGCGAGATCCTCGACATGGCGCACGTCGTGGCGCTGCCGCTCGCGACACGATTCCGGGGTATCGAGGTGCGCGAGGCGCTGGTGTTCGAGGGGCCGGAGGGGTGGGCCGAGTTCTCGCCCTTCGCCGAGTACGACGACATCGAGTCGTCCACATGGCTGGCGGCCGCGATCGAGGACGCGTGGATGCCGCGGCCCGAGGCCGTCCGCGACACGGTCGGTGTCAACGCGACGGTGCCCGCGGTCGCCGCCGAGGCCGTGCCGGGCGTGCTGGCCCGGTTCGACGGATGCCGCACCGCCAAGGTCAAGGTCGCCGAGGCCGGTCAGCGCCTCATCGACGACGTGGCGCGCGTGCGGGCGGTGCGCGAGGCCATGGGAGCCGAGGGCCGCGTGCGCGTCGACGCGAACGGCGCCTGGAACGTCGACGAGGCCGAACGGGCGCTGCACGCCCTCGCCGAGTTCGACCTCGAGTACGTCGAGCAGCCCTGTGCGACCGTCGACGAGCTCGCGGAGCTGCGTCGACAGGTGAAGTACATGGACATCCCCATCGCCGCAGACGAGAGCGTCCGCAAGGCCACCGACCCGCTCGCTGTCGCGCGCGCCGGCGCCGCCGACCTGCTCGTCGTGAAGGCGCAGCCCCTCGGCGGCGTGCGGCGCGCGCTGCAGATCGTCGCCGAGGCCGGACTGCCGGCGGTCGTCTCCAGCGCGTTGGACACCTCGGTCGGACTGTCGATGGGCGTCGCGCTGGCGGCATCCCTCCCCCGCCTCGACTACGACTGCGGCCTGGGCACCGCGTCGCTGTTCACCGCCGACGTCGCCGACCCGCCGCTCACGCCGCGGAACGGGATGCTGGCGGCCGGGCGGGTCACCCCCGACGCGGCACTGCTGGCCGAGCACGCGGCGAGCGCCGAGCGCCGGCAGTGGTGGCTGGACCGCGCGGCGCGGTGCTACGAGGTGCTGAGCAGCGGGAGCTGACACCCGGGCCGACCGTGCGGTGGGGGCGTTTCGTCTCGCTCCTTCGTCGCTCGCTCAACGACCGGGGAAGGTGGCTCGTCGGGCGCTCGACGACCCGGGGGCAACGGTCGTTGAGCGGAGCGCGCTCTGGCGCGCGAAGACGAAACGCGGCGTCAGACGGGATCGACCAGAGCCGTCGCGAGGCGCGCGGTGCGCTCGTTGACGAGGGTGTGGGTCTCTTCGGCGCCGAGGCCGCTCATCACCGCGAACGCCGCAGTGTCTTCCCACGTCTGCAGGATGAGACCCGCGAACTCGGTCGCGGGCACGCGCAGGCGGAAGCCGTACGTCTGCGCGAGGTTCTCGATGAACGAGCCGACGCGCTCCACGAGGCCCGACTGCCATTCGATGTAGGTCTTCGCGAGGCGCGGGTCGCGCATGGCCCGCGTGCGGATCTCGCTCGTGAGCAGGATGCCCTGCTTCTTGTCGAAGGCTGCATCGAGGAGCCGTCGCACGAGGTCGCCCGGTTCGAGCTCCTCGCCCCGCGCCTGCAGCGCAGCGACGCGGTCGGCGACGTCGTCGATCTTCTCGCCGGCGACCCGCTCGGTGAGGGCGAGCATGAGCTCGTCCTTCGTCTCGAAGTTGGAGTAGAACGCCCCCCGCGTGAAGCCCGCCCGCTCGCAGATCGCCTCGACGGAGGCGGCGTCCACGCCGACCTCGGCGAAGACGAGGGCTGCGGCATCCAGCAGCTTCTGCCGTGTCGCCTCGCGACGGGGGGACGTGACGACCGTGTCGGCCGTCTGGGTGTCGGTCATGGTTCTCCTCTCCGCCAGTCTCACACGGACTACTCAGGTTCGGGCGCCGAACCAGCCTTACGATACACTCATGTATCCGATACAGCGCTGTATCGACAGTTCCCGAACCTCTCACCCGTAACCGGAGGATGCGCTGTGTCGACTGTCCTGTATGCGCTCGGCCGATGGGCGTACCGCCACCCGTGGCGGGTGCTCGTCTCGTGGCTGCTGCTGCTCGCACTGGCCGGTGGCGGCGCCGCGGTGTTCATGAAGGGCACCGACAACTCGTTCTCGATCCCGGGCACCGAGGCGCAAGAGGGCATCGAGCTGCTCGACCGCAGCTTCCCGCAGGCCAGTGGCACGAGCGCCCAGATGGTGGTCGTCGCCGCCGACGGCGACCGCGTGACCGACGACCCGTACAAGAGCGACATCGGCGACGCCGTGTCGCAGTTCGAAGACATCGACGGTGTCATCGCCGTCACCGATCCGTACGACGAGATGGTCAGCGGCATGATCGCCGACGACGAGTCGGCCGCCATCGTGCGGCTGCAGTTCGACGGACAGTCCACCGACGTCTCGGACGAGACCAAGACGCAGCTCCAGGACGTCGCCGCCGACCTGCGCGAGGCCCTGCCCGCCGATTCTCAGGTCGCCCTCGGCGGAGACCTGTTCTCGACGTCGGTGCCTGCGCTGTCGATCATCGAGGCTGTCGGCGTGCTCATCGCGCTCTTCGTGCTCATCGTGACGTTCCGCTCGTTCGCGGTGGCGTGGTTCCCGCTCGTCTCGGCGCTCATCGGCGTGGGACTGGCGATCGCGCTCATCTACGTGTCCACGGCGTTCGCGTCGATCTCGTCCACCACGCCGATGCTCGCGATCATGCTGGGACTGGCCGTCGGCATCGATTACGCGCTGTTCATCGTGGCTCGACATCAGGACCAGGTGCGCGCCGGCGAGGACCCCGAGGAGTCCGCCGCGCGCGCGACCGGAACCGCCGGATCGGCCGTCGTGTTCGCCGGCGTGACGGTGCTCATCGCCCTCGTCGGCCTCGGCTTCGCCGGCATCCCGTTCCTCACCACGATGGGCATCGCCGCGGCCGTCGCCGTCGCGATCGCGGTGGTGGTCGCCATCACGCTCACGCCCGCGCTGCTCGGGTTCGCGAAGGAGCGCGTCGCCGGGTGGGGTCACGGCAAGAAGCGGCAGCGTCTGCTGCAGAAGGGGATGCCGCTTCCCGGCGGTCGCCGCGCGGCAGCGGCCGGCGCCGCCGATGCCGGGGAGGCAGAGGCGCAGGGAGACACGCTTCGTCTCGCTGGCGATCGCTCAGCGACCGGAGAAGGCGTTGGCGCTCGCTCAGCGACCGGAGAACAGGTCGCGGAAGGGGACGGCGCCGCGGGCCGCGCACACGTTGTTGCGACACCGGCGGTCAAGAAGCCGAACCGCTGGGTGACGCTCGTGACGCGGCATCCACTCATCACGACGCTCGCTGTCGTCATCACGCTCGGCGTGGTCGCGATCCCCGCCGGCAGCCTCGCGCTGGCGCTGCCCAACGCGGGTCAGCAACCGGAGTCCAGCCAGGCGCGCCAGGCGTACGACCTCACGGCCGAGCACTTCGGCGCGGGTGCGAACGGCCCGCTCATCATGACGGGCACCATCGTCACCTCGACCGACCCCCTCGGGCTCATGGAAGACCTCAAGACCGAGATCGAGAAGGTGCCGGGAGTGAAGGAAGTCGCGCTCGCGACCCCGAACGAGACCGCCGACACCGGCCTGATCCAGATCGTTCCCGAGACCGGCCCCGACGACCCCGCGACCGCTGAGCTCGTGCGCGCGCTGCGCGACCTCGCCCCCGAGCTGAAGGACGAGTACGGCGTCGATCTGCTCGTCACCGGCTTCACCGCCGTCGGCATCGACATCTCTGACCAGCTGGGCGCCGCGCTGCTGCCGTTCGGCATCTTCGTCGTCGGGCTGTCGCTGATCCTCCTGATGATCGTGTTCCGCTCGATCTGGGTGCCGCTCACGGCCGCCCTCGGCTACCTCCTGTCGGTCCTCGCCGCGTTCGGCGTCGTCGCGGCGGTGTTCGAGTGGGGCTGGGGCGCCGATCTGCTGCACGTCGACAAGACCGGACCGGTCATCAGCTTCATGCCGATCATCCTCATGGGCGTGCTGTTCGGCCTCGCGATGGACTACCAGGTGTTCCTCGTCAGCCGCATGCGCGAGGACTACGTCCACGCCCGCCGCGGCGCCGGGGCGAACACCGCCGTGCACGCCACGCGCAGCGCCCGCGACATCGCGATCGGTGCCGTGCGCTCGGGCTTCACCGCATCCGCGCGCGTCGTGACCGCCGCCGCCGTCATCATGTTCGCGGTGTTCGCCGCGTTCGTGCCAGAGGGCGACTCGTCCATCAAGCCGATCGCACTCGGGCTGGCCGCCGGCATCGCCATCGACGCCTTCCTCGTGCGCATGACGCTGGTGCCCGCTGTCATGGCGCTGCTCGGCGACAAGGCGTGGTGGATGCCGCGCTGGCTCGATCGCGCGCTCCCCCACTTCGACATCGAGGGCGAGGCCGTCGAGCGCGAACTGTCGCTCGCCGAGTGGCCCGAGCCCGGAACGACGGCCGTCGTCGTCGGCGAAGACGTCGGCGTGACGGCCGACGGCGGTCGCGCGGCAGGCGAGGTGGCGCTGTTCGACGATGCGACCTTCCGCGTGGAGCCCGGTGGCACGCTCATCGCGACTGGCGACCCGCGCGCGACGCGCGCCTTCGCGCTCGTCGCCGCCGGACGACTGACACCCACCGACGGCCGCCTGCGCGTCGCCGGGCACCTGCTGCCCGAGCGTGCCGCCTGGGTGCGCGGCCACGTCGGCCTCGCTCTTCTCGGCGACAGCGAAGACCGCGTCGAGAGCCTGCGCCGCGCCCTGTCGGGTCGCGCCGAGATCGTCGTGATCGACGGCGTCGACGCACTGGACGCCGCCGAGCGTGACCAGGCCGCCGCGCTGCTGCGCGACGCCACGGCAGCGCTGGCCGCCCGCGCCACCGCGGAACGAACCCCGACGCTCACGCTCGTCGTGACCTCGCGCACCGACAGCGCCGCCCTCGCATTGCTCGCGGACGCGCACCGCCCCGAGCTGTCCACGCTCGCGCTCCAGACGGGCGCCGCCCACTCCTCCACCACCGCAGAGGTGAACGCATGACCCCCAACTGGATCACCACGGCCATCGAGCGCTCGCGCTCCCGCCGTCCGGTCACGTGGCTGACGCTCGTCGGCGTGCTGCTGCTGCCGGTCGTCATCGGCGGCATCCTCGTCGCCGCGCTGTACAACCCGACCGAGCGGCTCGACAGCCTCACCGCCGCCGTCGTGAACGAGGACGAGCCCGTCACGATCGACGGCCAGATGGTGCCGCTCGGCCGCCAGCTGACCGCCGGCCTCGTCGAGGGCTCGGACGACATCGACAGCAACCTCACCTGGACCATCTCGAACGCCGACGACGCAGCCGCGGGCCTCGCCGACGGCACCTACGCGGCCGTCATCACGATCCCCGAGAACTTCTCGGCCGCCGCGACCTCCACGCAGCCCGGCGAGACGCCCGAGAAGGCGACGATCGAGGTCACGACACCCCCCGACAGCCTCATCGTCGATGACGCCATCACCGCGCAGGTCGCCTCGGTCGCGGCATCCAGCATGGGCACGCAGCTCTCTGAGGTGTACCTCGAGAACGTCTTCGTCGGCTTCACGACGCTGGGCGACCAGCTCGGCACCGCCGCGGACGGTGCGACGCGGCTCGCCGATGGCGCGACGCAGGCCGCCGACGGCGCGGCCCAGCTGCCGTCGGGCATCTCGCAGCTCGCGGACGGGAACTCTCAGCTCGCCGGCGGCGCCACACAGCTGGCGGACGGCGCGGCACAGCTCTCGGGCGGTGCGACGTCGCTGCAGTCAGGCCTGACGACGATCGCCGGCAAGACGCGCGAGGCGGCAACCGGCGCGCAGCAGCTCGCCGACGGCGTGAACGCCGGCGCGGCGCAGCTGGAGCAGACGGGGCTGGTCCCTTCGAAGCTGTCGGACGGCGCAGCCGCCAGCGCTGGTGTCGCCGCCAAGACGAAGACGGCGGCCGATGACCTCCTCGCCCTCGCCAACGACTGCGTGAAATACAGCAGCGATCCGACGTACTGCACCAGCCTCATCACCCAGGCCACAATCACGAAGGAGACTGCCGCCGGTGCACAGACGGCCGCCAACGGAGTGTCGACCGGCCTCACGCAGTTCAACACCGAGGCGACACAGGAATTCGTCAACCAATTCCGCACGATCGGCACGAACGTGGCGACACTGAGCGGCGGTCTCACCCAGCTCGCGGGTGGCATCGATCAGTCCGCTGCCGGCGCGGGCAGCCTCGCCTCTGGAGCCACCGGCATCCAGACCGGCGCCAACGGCCTCGCGTCGGGCGCGTCCCAGCTCGCCGACGGGGCGTCCCAGGCGGCGACTGGCGCGACGAGCCTCGCGGACGGCGTGGCACAGCTGGCCGACGGCACCGCGAGCCTCGCGGACGGTCTGCACACGGCATCCACGTCGATTCCGTCGTACACCGATCAGGAGGCGACAGACCTCGCGACCGTCGTCGCGAACCCGGTCGAGACGGACGGCGTCGGCACGTCGCTGTTTGGCGCCTCGGCGATCCCGCTGCTGGCGACGCTCGCGCTGTGGTTCGGCGGTCTCGGCACCTTCATCGCGCTGCAGGCGGTGTCGCGGCGCGCGCTCACCTCGCGCACGCCGTCGGCGCTGCTGGCGCTGCGCGCGTACGCTCCGGCCGCCGGCATCGGCGCCCTGCAGGGACTGCTCGTCGCCGGCGTCGTGCAGGTGGCCGCCTCGTACTCGTGGGGCGAATGGTGGGTGTTCGCGGGCGTGAGCGTCGCGGCGGGAATCGCCTTCGCGGCGGTCAACCAGGCGCTGGTCGCCGTGTTCGGCGGCGCCGGACGGTGGATCTCGGCGCTCGTCGGGGTGCTCGCGGTCGCCACGGGGATCGTCTCGACCGTGCCGGGCGTGCTCTCGAGCATCGCAGGGCTGCTGCCGACGTCGGCCGCGTACCAGGGCATGGTCGCCGCGCTCACGTCGGCATCCGGGATCGGGGCCGCCATCGCCGGCCTCGTGATCTGGACCCTCGTCGCCCTCGCCGCCACGATGCTCGCCGTCGCCCGACGACGCACGACGTCGGCCCGCGCGCTGCTGAAGGCGACGCCGGTCACCGCCTGAGCTCGGTCCCCCGCCGCCCCGGTCGCTCTCGCGGCCGGGGCGGCGCCGTATCGAGGCGGCGGAGCGTGCGGCATCCACTCCCTCATCCGGTCTTGGCGACTCGCCACGAACGACCAGCTGACGACGCCGTTCGTGGCGACTCGCCACAAACGCCGCACCGGACAACACCCCCAACACCCCGACCACCCGGAACCCTGGGATGCCGCCATCCACCCGCCACCGTCACACCCGGGCGACTCGCCACCAACGACCACCCGCCCACGCCGTTCTTGGCGACTCGCCACAAACGCCGCACCCCGGACAGCACCCCGAACACCCGACCACGCCGGACGCCCCGAAACCCCGGGATGCCGGCATCCACCCGCCACCGTCACGCCCGGGCGACTCGCCACCAACGACCACCCGCCCACGCCGTTCTTGGCGACTCGCCACCAACGCCGCACCCCGGACAGCACCCCGAACACCCCGAACACGCCGGACACGCCGGACGCCCCGAAACCCCGGGATGCCGGCATCCACCCGCCACCGTCACACCCGGGCGACTCGCCACCAACGACCACCCGCCCACGCGATTCCTGGCGACTCGCCAGAAACGCCCGGCGCCCCGCGCCGGAACCAGTACTTGCCGGGCCGCGCGAGGCAGGGCCAGGATCGAGGCGTGAGCTCTCCGGAACGAGCCGAGACACCGCAGGGCGACGCCAGACTGCCGCCGCGCTGGTTCATCCGCACGGCGTGGGTGGTGCACCGTGCCCTGTATCGCGTGTCGGGCGGACGGCTCGGGCTGCGGCATCCCACCCCCGCCGTCTGGGGGATGATGCGACTGCACACCGTCGGACGCCGGTCGGGCAAGCCGCGCGTCGCGATCCTGGCCTACGTCGAGGACGGCGACGACCTCGTGACCCTCGCGATGAACGGGTGGGGCGATCCGCCGCCGGCGTGGTGGCTCAACCTCGAGGCGACGCCGACGGCGTCGGTCGACCTGCCGGACGGCCGGCGCGATGTCGTGGCGCACGCCGCGACCGGCGCCGAGCGCGAGCGGCTGTGGGCCGTCTACCGCACCCTCAACGGCGGCGACGACCTCGACGCGCACGCGGCGCTGCGCTCCCGTGAGACCCCGGTCGTCGTGCTCTCGCCCGCTCCCTGACCCTCGGGCGCAGAACGCGCTGACACGAAAGGGGATGGTTCCGCACGTCGAAGGGGCGGCGGCACCACACCCTTTCGCGGATCTGGGTGATGGTCCCGGCGGGTCGGGGTCGTCGGGGGAGAGTCGGCCCGACCCGCCGGAGTCTGTGGGACGGGCTAGCCGTCGTCGTTCTTGATCGTGACGAGCGCCTGCGCATCCGCGAGGTTCGCACCCGGCGCCGGCTGCAGTGTCACGATGAACGCCTCATCGGGTTCCTTCGCGCTGTCGCCGACGATCGTGAACGTGATGGTCGCGGTGGTCGCGCCGGCAGCGAAGACCACGGTGCCCGAGGTCGCGCCCTTGACGTCGGTGCCCCAGGTGACACCGCCCGCGATGAGCGTGTCGACGCTCCAGCCGACCGACAGCGCCGCACCGGCCTGGTCGCGTGTGACGGTGAGCATGACGGTCTTGGTCGTGCCCGCGGCGCCCTCGGTGACGGTCGCGTCCGAGATCCGCACCGCCTGCGCCGCAGGTGCGGACCCCGTATAGGCGTCGTCGTCGGTGCGCAGCCGGTAGTCGGCGGCGGATGCCGTCACGCCGGCGCCGAACGCGAACAGACCCTGCGCGCCGTCGGCGAGGGGCGAGTTGAACGCGTACGACGCGAGCACCTGGCCGGCGAGCGTCACCGTCACCACGGTCGCCTTCAGCACCACGTCGAGCGCGTAGTCGGTGCCGGCGACCAGCGTCCGGGCGATCACGAGGTCGATCGTGCGCACACCCTTCGCGACGTGACCGATGACGACCCGCTGGCCGGCGACGTCGATGCCGACGAACTTGTAGTCCTTCGCCGAGTACCAGTCGAAGAGGATGCCGGTGAACCCTGCCGCCCGCAGCGTCGCGGTGAGCTGCACGTAGGCGGTGGGATCCAGCTGCGGCACCCCCGCGTAGGAGCTGCCCGTGGTCGGGATGCCCAGCAGCGTCGTGGCGGTGCCGGTCGCGTCCGTCGTGCCCTGGAGGCGGCCGCCGACGGTCGTCCACGTGCCGGTCACATCCTGGCGGGCGGCGACGGCCGTCCCCTCGAAGAACTCCGTGCGGTCGATCGTGATCTCGGGCGAGATGACGACCAGGTTGATGTTGTCGAACTGCCCCCTGGCCTGGTTCGACCCGAACCCGGTGAGCCCGCGGTTGAGCGCGACCTTCTCACCGCCGATGGTGCGGGGCGCGAAGGTGTAGCTGAACGCGTTCTTGCCGTTCGCTGTCACCGTGACGACGAGTCCGTTGATGACGACGTTCAGGTCGTAGAACGTGTCGGCTTTGACGCCGCCGGGCACACTCCCCTGCGCGCGCACCCACCAGCCGGTGGCGGTCCGTTCGCCGATCACCATCTTGTTGATCGACTGGTCGATGCCGGCGAACTTGAAGTCGGTCGGCGAGAAGTAGTCGAAGATGATGTACGCGTTGGCCTTCCAGCCGCCGGTCGGCTTCTGCATCGAGATCTTGGCCGAGACCTCGTAGTACACCGTCTGATACGCGTCGGAGTACCAGACCGCGACGGCGTCGCCCTGCGAGTCGGCGGCGGTGACCGTCAGCACGCCCTGGGCGATGGTGAAGGTGCCGGAGTCGGTGAGGAAGCCCTGCAGCGTGCCGTCGTTGAAGTCGGCGCCGCGGACGCTGTCGCGCTTGCCGCCGGGGATGTTCCCCGCCTGCGGGTCGGTCGGGCCGCCCGTCTGCGTCTGCCAGTAGCCGTGGTCCTCCTGGCGGATGAGGCCCAGCTCGCCGAACGGCTCGCCGTTTCGCGCCGGGTCGCTGCCCTCGTCGCTCCAGCGGGTCGGGTCGGCGCCCTGGCTGCGGCTGAGCGCGTACAGGAACTCCGGCAGCGCCGGGTTGTTCTGGCGGCTGACGGTGGCCATGCCGAACGGGGCGAACGGCACCAGGTACGTGTTGAACTCGCCGACCCAGTCGATCAGGCGGTCGCCCGCGGTGTTGCCGATGAGGATGTCGAGTCCGGCGCCGCCGTACGCGCGATCCTGGTAGCTGGAGTTGACGCCGTCGGGCGTGTTGTTGAGCCAGGTGTCGCCGGGGACCGTGCACGTGCCGTTGGGTGTCATCGTGACGCAGCCCGAGTGCAGATCGTCGTCGGCCTGCAGCAGGTCGTTGCCCCAGCCGCCCCACAGCGTGTCCATGCCGGTTCCGCCGACCATCCAGTCGTTGCCGAGGTCGCCGAAGATCGCGTCGTCGCCGTCGGTCGGCTGCGTGTTGTACATGTAGGTGATGCAGTTGCCCTGGTTGTCGACGGCCACGCAGACCTTGGCGAGGATGTCGCCGAAGGTGTCTTCGTTGTTGAGGAAGAACTGGTTCGGGAACAGCGCGCGGTCGGTGCTGCCGGTGCACGTGTGCCCGCTCGGCGACCACGAGGTGCAGCCCCACGTCTGACCGGCTGCGTTGAAGAGGATCGTCCGCAGCGGGTCGTACTCGTCGTAGAGCAGGAACTCGCCGAGCCGCATCTCGTTGTGGTTGTTCGAGTGCCACGGGTTGGTGTCGGCGCCGAAGTGCAGCACGTCGCCGGGGTTGTACGGGTGGGCGAAGTCGATGTACTCGAGGCCCACGAGGCTGCCGGCGGCGTCGTAGTGCTGGTTGTAGCCGGATGCCGCCGTCTTGGGTCCGTTCGTGCCGCCGGTCGCGGTCAGGTCGTCGGGGTCGGTGCCGATCGCCTCGGCGCCCGAGATCGCGTCGTCGCCCGCGCCGCCGTGGATCCAGTCGGAGCCCCAGCCGCCGAAGATGATGTCGTCGGAGTTGTTGGCGTCGTACAGCGGCGAGTTGGCCACGTGCTGGTTGCCGGCGTTCACGTCGGGACCGAGGTTGTAGACCGTGAGGTCGGCTGCCTTGTTGAGAGCGCCGGCGAGGTTGATCGTCGCCGTCTGCCCCTGGCCCGGCGTGTAGATGAACTCGTTCAGCACGTTGCCGTTCGAGTACTTGGTGTCGGGGTCGGTCGCCAGCAGCGCCGTGATGCCGAAGAGACGCTCGCTGTAGCACGCGCCCGGCGCGCCGGTGACGACGCTGTTGCCGTTGCACGCGGCGCCGGCGACCGTGGTGCCCGTCGAGCCGTTGCGGCTGGTGAAGATGCGGCCGTCGTCGCCCAGGATGCCGTCCTGCCCCGTGCCGCCCGAGATCCAGTCGTTGCCCCATCCGCCGATGAGGTCGTCGCTCTGCGCGTCGCCGTAGAGGATGTCGTGGTCGGCGCCGCCGTACACCGTGTCGTCGCCGGTCTCGCCGTGCACCTCGTCGCGGCCTCCCGTCTGCCACGGCGTGCCGCCGAACGACGCGTTGCGCCAGGCGCCCAGGTCGGTGTTCAGGATGTTCGAGCAGATGGGCTGCGTCGGCGAGCCGTTCGTGCAGTCGCTGCCGAGGCCCAGGCCGAAGTTCTCGGGCTGGAAGTCCGGGCCGCCCAGCGTGTAGTCCAGCAGCGTGACGCCGCGGACGACGAGACGCTGCGCACCGGTGTTGGCGTCGTATTGGAAGGTGACGTAGTTGTTCGGGGCCTGCGCGGCGGTGGTCTGCCCGGTGCCGATGCCCGTGATGCCGTCTTGACGGTTGACCCCGACGATGCGGACGATGCGACCGTTGTCGCCGATGATCGTGTCGGCGTCGCGGGCGTCCATGTCGGCCGGAGCAGTGCCACCGGCGAGGGTGCCGCCCGTGGTCGGCGTGCTCGCGTTCGTGCCGCCCGACGTCTCGTCGTTGATGCCGATGCGCTGGCCGGATCCGCCGAACAGGATGTCGGCGCCGCGGTCGTGGCCGGGCTGGTAGTTGGGGGCCGGGTTCTGCAGTCCGTCGGGACGCAGGTCGGGAGTGATCAGGCTGAAGAAGTCGCTGGAGCCGCCGACGATGTCGTCCTGACCGAGGCCGCCGAAGATGACGTCGTTGCCGGCGTTGCCTTCGAGGTAGTCCTCGCCGTCGGTCGCGGCCTCGAACGAGGGCACCACCGAGAGCACGCCGGTGTAGTCGCACACCATCGCGCCGGCCGGCCCGACGCAGCCGAGCGGCGTGCGGCTGGCTCCGACGTGGACGGCGACGCGCGTGTCGTCGATCATGCGACGGTACGCGTCGTCGATGCCGCCGTCACCCTGCATGACGTCGTCGCCCAGCCCGCCGAAGAGCATGTCGTGCGCCTGGCCGCCCGCGAGGTAGTCGTTGCCCCACGTTCCGGCCCACTTGCTGCCGGTGTCGGACGCGACGTCGTGGAACAGGTTCTTCACGTCGTACTCGGCCCACCACGGCGCACCGTCGGGATCGCGGTAGGCGCGCGGTGTGCCGTCGACGAGGAGCGTGCCCGAGTTGTTCTCGGTCGGCACCGGGTACAGTCCGTTGCACAGGTTGGCGGCATCCGTGATGTCGCTGCGTCCGTAGAGCAGCGTGCCGCACAGCGCCTGGAACCGCAGGCTCGTCCAGTCGCCGATCGTGCGGAGGAGGTCGACCGCGTCGCCGAACACGAGGTCGTCGGCCTCGTCGCCGTCGGCCATGTCGTCGCCGGCGCCGCCGATGATGACGTCCTGGCCGAGGCCGCCGAAGACGGTATCGTCGTCGCCCATGTCGAGCCGCACGCTGCGGATGCGCAGCACCGAGGCGAGCGCGGTCGTCTGGATCTTCTGCGGGCGCGCGTCCGGCTCGTTCGGGTCGGCGACGTCCTGGTCGATGGCGCCGTGGTCGCCGAAGATGATGTCGGCGTACGCGTACTCGGGCGAGCCGCCGGCGTTGACGGTGTAGCCGCCGAGACCGAGGCCCGGCGCCCCTTCGCCGTACAGCAGGTCGCGACCGGGCACCTGCAGGTCGTCGACGATGCCGGCGACGCCGCCCGGGGCCGGGATGATCGTGGTGCCGTTGGAGATGACGCCGGCGCCGGTGACGGACGGGCGCGGGCTCGCGTTGACCGTCGTGATCTGCAGCGCCCGCGTGAGCACGTCGACGTTGACGCCGGAGTCGCCGTAGATGTGGTCGACGCCGCGCTGGCCGCGGATCTCGTCGTCGCCGGAGCCTCCCGCGAGGTGGTCGCCCGCCTGGCTGCCGATGAGGAGGTCGTCGCCCAGGCCGCCGTAGATCGTCAGGCCCACGGTCGGCAGCAGGTTCGGTGCGACATCGGCGAACAGGCCCGACGCGTCGATGATGTCGTTGCCGGCGTGGTCGTAGGGGTTGGCGAGGCCGAACACCCACTCGTCGTCCTCGTTCTGCGCGTCGGGGATGTGCGTGAACGGGTCGAACGGCTTCGGGCCGAACTCCATGCCGAGCGTGTCGCCCGGGCTGCCCGAGTACCAGATGCCGTCCTGCGACGTGTCGCCGTAGATCACGAGCGGCGACCCGGGACCGGCGGTGTGCGTCTGGTCGCACCGCACGGCGTCGTCCTCGACGCCGTCGGCGTCCTTCGCGATCTTGAACAGGAGCGTGTCGGCGGCGCGGTTGCAGACGGTGATGATGTCACCGCCGATGAGGAGTCCTCCGCTGCGCGAGGCGTCGAAGCCGGTGACCGTCAGGAGGACGGCATCCCAGATCGCCACTCCGGCGGCGTTCAGGTGCACGCTGGGCGCGAACGCCGTGTTCGCAAGGGTGAGCGTGCGCCCGTCGGCGCTGATCCCGGCGATCGTGAACGGACCGGCGAACCCGCTGATGCGCACCTGCATGCCCGCCCGGAAGCCATCCGTCCTCCAGCTGCCGGACGCGCGCACCAGGCTCGACGTGTGCACCTCGACCGCGGTCGTCGTCTCGACCTTGAGCGGGGCGACGACGCTGACGTCGGTGTTCGCAGTGCCGCTCGGCAGCACGGTGCCCGCCGGCTCGCCCGCCGGCACCTGCGGCCCGCTCAGGATCATGATGGCGCTCTTGCCGCAGCCGGGGTACGGATCGGTGATGCCCAGGGCGAGGCAGTCCGCGTCCTCGAAGCCGAGGATCATGCGCGTGAACGTCTCGCCCGCGAGCTGGATGTGCTGGAACGCGTGCTGGTACGGGTCGCCCGCGTAGTAGCCGCTGCCGGCGAACCGGCCGTTGAAGGTCCAGCTGCCGCCGTCGAGGCGCGTGAGCCGCAGGCCGCCGCCGGCGACGGCGGTGCGCGTCATCGGGAACACCGCCTGCATCGCCGAGTTCCCACCGCCGTGGATCGTGGTCAGGCCGCCGTGCGGGCCGGGAACGAAGACGTTCTGCGACCCGAGCGCCTTGCTGGGCAGCACGTCGCCACGGTCGAGGGTGAGCGTCCGGCCGTCGGCCGAGATGCCGATGAGGCGCCACTGGCCGTCGATGCCGGCGATGCGCACCAGCTGCCCGACGACGAAGCCGTCGGTGACGAAGCTGCCTGTCTGCCGCGTGACGGTGCCGCCCGCCGCGCCGCCGGTGATCGTGACCGGGACCGTCACGATCACCGGCACGTCGGACGCCGTGACCATCGCCACCGGTGTCGGCGTGAGCGCGTCGTCCAGGAACGCGAGGTACATCACGGTGTTGTCGGTCGTATCGCCCAGGTTGTCGTCGCCGAAGCCGGTGACGAGGTAGCGGGTCACGTGGCCGCCCTGGCGCACGGTGATCGTCTGGCCGATCAGGAAGCCCTGCGCCTTGAAGTCGAACGGCGTGGCACGAGAGAGCCGGTGGGTCGTTCCGCTCGGGATGCCGCCACCCGGCGCCTGCGGCTGCACGACGACTGCGCCGACGGACTTGACGGGAACGTCGGGCTGGAGGGTGCCCTGCACGTCCAGCCGGTCATTGCCCGAGCCGAGGAACAGGTTGATGACCTCGATGGAGGAGGTGCCGGCATCCGTCGAGTAGTTCGTCCCGTCGAACGAGATCGATCCGAAGCTGATGCCGCCGGGGAAGATCTGCGGCTCGCCGAAGGTCTCGCCCTGCGCGCCGCCGTACGAGGCGCCGAAGTCGAGATCCTTGGACATGCCCAGGCCGCGCAGCGTCGTCGAGCTCATGACGCCCCAGTTGTTCGCCACGCTGGAGTCGCCGTAGATGTTCAGGACGTCGATCTGCTTGGACTCGGGCGCCTGCGTCGCGATCGCGAACAGGGGGCCGTCCTGCTCACCGGGGAGCTTCAGCCCGAGCTCCAGCGACCGGTCGGCGCCCGTGACGCCGCCCTCGACGGCCAGCGGCCCGCGCAGACGGGTCAGCAGGTGCTGCGAAGCCGGGAACGTCTTGACCCCCTGGCGGATGAGCGGCTGGTAGTAGCCGGTGTCGCCCTGCAGCTCGATGCGCTGGTCGGTCATCCAGTTCGCCGCGGTGAACACCGCCTGCGCCGCGATCCGCGTCACGGTGACCGGGCCGACCAGGCTGCCGAACGAGTCGCCCCACAGCGACAGTCCGAACTCCAGCTGCGTGTCGTGCTCGGCGTTGGTGCCGCGGATGTTCTGGATCTTGCCGATCGCGCAGTGCCCGAAGCGGTCGCACACCTTGACCCACTGGCCCTCGAGGAACCCGTCGGCGAGCCAGCCGCCGCCGCTGCGCGTGATGCGCCAGCGGAGCACGCTGTCGTCGCCCGCGACCTGCGCCGGTGCGCCGGCGAGCGCGCCGCTCCACTTGCCGCGGTACGTGAGGACGTTGATGGTCGTGCCGCCGACGGGCACCGCGCCGCAGTTGAGCGCCGGCGTGACGGTGAACGAGCCCGCCGTCACCGATCCCGCGTTGACCGTGTAGACGCCGGTGCAGGCGCCGAAGGTGAGCCGCATGCCGGCGACGATGCCGTCGTCGATGAAGCTGCCCGTGTCGCTGCCGTTGGCCCGGCTGACCGTGCTGCCGGCGAAGGTGAGGAAGCCGAGGAACAGACGTGACGGGATGTCGCCGCCGATCTCGACGTAGTTCGTCGGGTTGACGGCGACGCCGTTGACGCTCACGACGTCGACGAGACCGTCGGGCGTGATCGCGATGTTCACGTTCGCGGTGGGCTGGGTCGTGAGCCGGATGAGGTAGTCGTCGTTCGCGCCGCCCTGCACCACGACGGTGTCGGTGCCGGTCGGGATCGTGACCACCTGGGCGGACTCGTCGTCGTACACCGTCACGTCGGTGCGCTGGCTGCCGCTGCGCAGGTTCGGGAAGCGATAGGCGTTCGTCGCGTTCGCCTGGCCCCAGCTGATGACGGCGGTCGTCGGATCGCTCGCGTCGGGGTTCGGGCGGGCGATGAGGGTGAGCCGGACCAGGATGTTCCAGTTCGAGTGGTCGAACGTCAGCTCGTAGTGCGTGCCGCCGTCGGCGTCGATGAACTTCGTCCACCGCGAGCCCAGCAGGGCCTCGGCCGCCGCATCGTCGATCTGCAGGAGCTTCTGGCTGTCGGCATCCATCGTGATCTTCACCGTGATCACGAGGCCGCAGGCCGGGTTCGACGCCGGGCACGGGTCTTTGGCGAGCTGCACGAGCACGTCGTCGGTGCGGCGCGTGGTCGGGGTGTCGCCTTCGATGACGATGCCGCGGTCGTCGAGCACCGTCGTGCCCGGCTCGACGTGCGTGACGTAGACGCCCGGTGTGTCGTCGTCGTACACGCGGACGTTCAGCTGCCGCACGGCGGTGCCGTGGAACAGCGGGTTGTCGCTGATCACCGAGTGCTGCAGCACGACGATGCGGTCACCTTCGGAGCGGTCGTCGTTCACGGCCCGGACGTACACGCGCTGGGCGGCGCTCCAGTTGCTCTGGTCGAAGGTGAGGACGACGGCGCGTCCAGCCTCGTCGACGATGACGCCGTTGCGGATGTAGTGGCGCTGGAAGTCGCTCGCGCTGTTGCACTGGTCGCCGTACACGGGGCCGGTGTCGACGCACAGCCAGATGGTGTCGGCCGGACCGTCGCTGAGCCCGAAGCCCGTGGGGTTGTGGAACGTGTCGCGCGCCTCTTCATCGGGGGATGCCGCAGCCGAGACGGTCACGTAGACGTGCCTGTTCGCGCCGCCGACGCTCGGATCCTGGCTGAGGGTCACCTCGTAGTACGCGGTCTGCCCGATGGGCCCTGCGGCCGACTCGCGCACGCTGGTGGACGTGCCGACCTCGCGGACGACGACGAGCCCGGACGGTCCCGTGGCGAGGTTGTAGGGCACGCCGTCGACGACGATGCCGTCGTAGCGCGGGTCGTTCGAGCGCACGATGTGGTCGACGGCGCCCGAGAGGCCTTCGAGCTCGCGCGTGACGATGTCGCTCGTCACGTCGCCCGCGACCGAGATCTGGTCGCTGCCGAGACCGCCGATGACCCGGTAGGCCACGCCGTACGCCGTCGAGAGCACGAAGAACTGGTCATCGCCCTCGAGCCCGTCGATCTCGAGCACCTCGATGGTCGCGTACTTGACGTTGAGGCCTGCGCCGTAGATCGCCTTGTCGGTGATCACGAAGTCGTCGGCGAACTCGGTGCCCAGCACCACGAGCTTGTCGAAGCCGGTGCCGCCGTCGACGTTCACGGGGGCGTTGACGTTGTACTGCACCTCGTCCTCGCCGCCGCCGGCGCGGATGTCGAGCGGCCGGCTCGTCGAGAAGCCGAGACCGATGACGGGCACCGCGACGCCGTTCGCGTCGAGCGGGATGGTGTCGTCGAGCCACTTCGTGTTATCGAGGTCGACGTTCGAGCCTGCCGCGTGGTTGTACGTGACGTGGGCGTCGGCGTTATTGCACGTGCCGTCGCCGTTGTTGTCGAAGCGGAAGTACCCGGCGCCGGTGCAGGTCGGGGTCGACAGGTGCGTCACGGGGTGGACCGCGCTGCCGTTCACCTGCGGGAACACTCCCCCGGCCGGACGGAAGTCGACGTCGGCGAGATCGCAGTCGGTGTCGTTGTCGGCGCTGAGGTCGCAGACGGCGGCGATCGCGAAGGCCCGCACGATGAACAGGTCGTTGTCGTCGTCGCCGTTCAGCTGGATCTCGGCCTGGTTCGAGTACACGACGAACCGGTCGTTGCCGGTGCCGCCGGTCGCGAGCAGCGGCGCGTGGGTGCCGGGGCTCAGCCAGCCGCGGGTCGTCGCCACGAGCGACGGGAACGTGTCGGACGGGAGCAGGGCGCCGCCGTTCGGGGCCGGGTCGGAGTCGCGCTGGGTGCCGAAGATCTGGCCGATCTGGAACGCGTCGTTGCCGGCGCCGCCGTCGAGGGTCATCGTGGCCTGCGTGTCGTCGACGTAGAACGCGTCGTTGCCGCCGAGGCCGTAGACCGTGATGCGGCCGTTGAGCGCGCGGTCGTAGGTGATGCGCTGCACGAGGGCGCTCGGCGCCGTCGCCGGGTCGCGGTCGCGGTACTGCCCGATGCCGCCGTCCGCACTCTCGTTGCCCGCGAGCAGGGCGATGAACGCGGGGTGGTCGGCGGTCTCGCTCGGCGAGACGCACGACGCCTGACCCTGCGCCACCGTGACTCCGAACGGCGACTGGTTGTCGATGCAGGTGAGCGCCCGCAGCAGCCAGATGTCGTCGGCACGGGTGCCGGTGTTGTGGGCCGGGTCGAGGTCGTCGAAGCCGTAGACCGCCAGGTCGTCGACGCCCTGGTTCGCGGGGCCCGAGTCGAGCACCTCGATGTTGTAGTTGCGGACGCTGCCGTGGCTGCCGTTGGTGTAGACGGCGTAGTGGTCGCTCTCGCCCTGTCCGTCGAGGTTGAGCACGTGTCCGGCCCCGGTGCCCGGCTGGGCGGGGCTCGTGATCACATTCATCGACTGCAGGTAGTAGACGGTGATGACGTCTTCGCCGTCGGTCGTGTTCGACGTGCTGTCGAGGTTGCCGTGCACCGTGGTCTTGGAGCCGAGGAAGATGTAGCCCGCGCTCCCCCATGTGATCTTGGTGTTGTCGCGGTCGAGGCCCGAGCGGTCGCCGAGCTGGATGACGTCGACGTCGATGCCGCCCCAGATGTTCGTCTGCTGTCCGGGGACCGGGTTGGCGGTGGACGGTGCGCACGTGCCCATGGGGTCGGCCCCGAAGACGCCCGCCGTGACGACGCAGTCGGCGATGATGCGGCCGCGGAGGATCATCGACGTGCCGTACTCGGTGAGCACCGAGCCGGTGTCGACGTTGCCGTAGTCGCCGCGGATGTCGATCGACAGGTTCGCCAGGATCTGGCTGTTCTGGTGCAGAGTCACGTCGTCGCCGACGCGGAGCTCGACGCCGCCGGTCTCGGCGAAGATGGTGCCGTGCGCCACCGGACGCGGGTGGTCGTCGTCGGACGTCGGGGCCCGGAAGTGCGATTCGGCGAAGAGGGCGCTGCCCGAGGCGACGAGGTAGAGATCCTCGTCGAGAGCCTGGGTCTCACGCACCGTGAGCCGGATGTTCCCCGTGAAGGAGTGGGCGAGCACGAGACGCAGGTACGCGTCGGTCTCGGTGTAGTAGATGCCGCCTGTGGCCTCGAGACCGACGTCGTCGCCCGCCTGGGCCAGGCGCGGGTCGGAGAGGTACGGCGAGGCCGGGTCGTTGCCGCAATTGAGGTACGTGCACTCGAACGGGGGCGCGCGACCCGAGTCCACCATGACGTCCTTCGAGACGAGGCCGATCGACCCGCCGCCGTTGGCATCCATGTCGACCGAGTCGCCGCGGACGTTGTCTTCATCGGCGTTGAGCTTCGCGTTCAGGATGCTGCCACCCGTCGTCCGCAGGCCGACGTTGCCTGTCGCGAGCGACGAGCTGCCGCCGGTGAAGATCTCCCAGATGGGCATGTCGCCGGTGAGCTCGTCGAGGAAGATGCCCTCGGTCGAGCCCCCGCCGAGGGCTGCCGCGGTGTCGTACGCCTTGAGCACGCCACCGGCGATGCCGCTCGGCTGGTTCACGGCCGTGTTGATCTCGAGCCAATTGTTCGGGACGCCGATGCCGCCGAGCACGCCGCCTTCGCCCGCGTACATCGTGATGTTGACGCCCGTCACGTCGATCGTGGGCCGGCCGTCGGCGTCGAGGATCCGCTGCGGCGAGTGCAGCACCACGTCGCCGTGGGTCGAGTGGATGTGGCCGACCAGCATGTCGCCGGTGATCTCGGTCGCGGTGATGTTCCCGTTCGTGCGCAGGAAGATCTGCGACACGTTCACGCTCATGCCGGGGTCGTCGACGGGTCCGGTGTGACCGGCGCCGCCTGTCCACGCCGAGTCGATCATCGCGACGATGTGCACCGTCGTGTCAGGCGTGTCGGCGGTCACGGTGTGCGTGGCGCTGTCGATGCTTGTGGTGAAGCAGGTCTTGGGCTCCTCGCCGCCGGGGTCGGTGGAGAGCACCGTGACGTGGCAGACGTCGATGTCGTCGCCCGCGCGCAGGTCGGCGAAGTCGTAGGTCGACTCGATCTCGCCGTCGATGTCGGTGCCGAGGGCGCGCAGGATGTGCGCCAGGTCGGGATCCGACACGTCGGGGCGGAAGTGCTTCTCGTACTTGCCCGAGCCGGAGCCGCACGCGCCGCCGGGGCACGGGTTCAGCGGACTGCCGTCGCTGAGCGCCGGGTTGTACTGGCCGAAGTACGTGTAGTCGTAGTAGCTCGTGCCAGGGTTGTACACGTCGACCTCGACCAGCGACAGCGACGAGGTGTCGTCCCCGGCCTTGCTGTCGTTGAGCACGACGTCCACATCGTCGCCCGCGCGGATGCGGGCGACCGGCACCGTGATCGGGTCGGTCAGCGTCTGGTCGGTGCGGCGGAAGGCCGTGAGGTCGAGGACCGCGTCCTTGCCGGCATCCACCGTCACGACGATGTCGTGCAGGCACGGGGCCGGACCGTAGCCTCCGCCGCAGAACTCCGCCGACGGGTGGAGGTACTTCACGAGCTCCACCTCGATCGGGTTGCGCTCGGGGTCGGGGTTCGCGTGGGTCGGGCTCTGGTGGCCGATGTCGCCGTGCGGCGCGTCGAGGTCGAGCACGTTCGTGCGGATGAGCTCGTGGCCCGGGCCCGAAAGGATGTCGCCCGACGCGTTGGTGATCTGCGTCGTGCCGAGCGGGTTCTCGATGTAGTCGTCGAGCCGGATGAACGGGTTGCGGGTCGGGCACGAGTAGGCGCACGAGTTCACGAGCTGCACGAGCGTCGGCGGGAACCGGTACAGGATGTCGAAGTCGAACGTCGTCGCGGGTCCGGCCTCGCTGAGGCCCGGCGTGTTCGCGCTCGACGCGTCGTCGGGCACCGAGTCGACGCGGATGTCGATGAGCGGCGAGTTGAGGATGTTCACCACGTCGATGATGTTCGTCACCATGTTGAGGCTCGACGCATTGAGGAGCTTGACCCAGTCCCACGTCTGCTGGAACTCGAACGTGCCGCCGCGGCCCCAGATCACGCCCGGGTCGCCGAGGCTTCCCATCTCGTTGGTGAGGAAGCGCGCCTGCGCACCGTGGTCGTACACGATGTCGTCGACGGTGAACGTCGTGCCGGTGAGCTGGCCGGCGGTGTGCGTGTTCGTGAAGGGGTTGTCTTCGTAGCAGTGGCCCTGGTCGTCGCACACGCGCACGTTCACGATGTTCGTGATGTTGCCCGCGGAGTCCACCTCGAGGACCGGGTTCGGCTCGCCGAGCATGATGACCCGCACCTGCCAGAACGTCTGCCGCGACAACGAGGTCGGTCCCGATCCCACGCCGCCGTTGCCGAAGTCGAGGAAGCCCTCGGACGTGTCGGCGTCGCGGTCGAAGTCCGAGGCGGTCGCCCGCTGGTTCACCGCGACCGTGAGGTCCGCGGTGCGGATCACCGATCCGGTGCGGCCGGTGACCTTGGCGAGCGTCTGCGCGTCGATCACGGCGTCGGCGTCGGTGTCGCCGCCGAAGCAGTCGCAGTTCGCGAAGGCGTGCGAGATGACGTCCCACGTCTTGTACTCGGCGTTCAGCTCCGTCGCCACCTGGCCCTCGAGGACCGCGCCGTTCGCCAGCACGACCTCGGCGGTGCCGCGGACGTACACGTAGGTGTTGGCGTCGGAATCGGCGCCGAACGCCCCGGTGCTGGTGTCGGAGCGAGCTTCGATCGACACCGGGTCGACGATGGCGTGCACGAACACGGAGCGGCCCTTGACGGTGCCCGAGACGGTGCTGCGGGTGAGCGCCTGCGCGCTCCACAGGTTGTAGGTGTCGCCGTCCCACGACTTGCTCGCACCCTGGCCGACATGGAAGTCGGTGTAGGTCTCGGCGCTGCCGGCGAAGGTGCCGAGGTCGGCGGTGCCCTGCGCGTAGCCGAACACGGCGGTGTGGGCCTCGACGGTCGCGGTGTTGTTGAGCGAGATCAGGGTGCCCGCGACGTCGGCGGTCGTCGTGTAGTCCAGCCGCGCCGTCTCGCCGCCCTCGCCGCCGGCGAACAGGCCGCCCGAGTCGGACGAGGCGATGACCACCGGCTTGAGCGAGCCGTTCGCCGCGACCACCAGCGCGTTCGTCGCGGTGAGTGTCGCGCCGGAGGCCACCGACACCGTGCTCGTCAGGTGCACGTCGGCCTCCGCCTTGGCCGAGTTGACCGAGATGAGTCCGCCGCTGTCGTTCGACGAGATCGCCTTCGCGTCCGAGTGGCCGTCGGTGGTGATGGTGACCGCGCCGCCCGTGACGTTCGCACCGCTTCCGACGCTCGCCGAGACCGTGGCGTCCGAGACGGCCCACGAGTCGGCCGCACTGACGCTGATGGCGCCCCCGCCACCGCCCGTCGCCGAGGCCGACACGATCTGGTCGCCGCCGATCGCGCTGAACGGGATCGCGCTGCCGATGCCTGCGAGCTTCTCGTTCTTGGGCCCGGGGCCGGCGACCGGTGCGATCGCGAAGATCAGCTTCTGCACGGTCGCGCCCTGGCCGGTGAAGTCGATGCCCTCGGTGCGGAACACGTGGCCGGCGCCGGTGAACGAGAACGAGACGCCGTCGACAGACGTGCCGGTGTGGCTGATCGCGATGGCCGAGCCGCCCGCGGTCAGCGAGAGCTGGTAGCCGTTCGCGTCGCATCCGCTGACCGGGCAGCCGACGACGTAGTACCCGTGACCGTCGACGAGACCCGTGATGGGTGCGTTGTTCGCGGCCGTCAGCGAGTGGACGTCGACGGCGTTCGTGCCGCTGGCCGAGATCGCGATCGGCGTGATCGGGCCGGCGCTGCCGCCGCAGTCGGCCGCGAGCCCGGTCGCCTTGCACTTCGTGGCCGCCAGCTGGTAGCTCTGGCCGCTCTTGCGGATGACCCAGTAGTACGCGCCGTTGGTGAGCCCGCTGATGGGCGTGCCGGTCGTGAAGTAGCGCACGAGCTGTCCGCTGGCGAAGCCGATGTCGTCGAACGAGTTGTCCGCCGGGCTCGTGTCGCGGGCGAAGTAGATGTTGTCGGTGTTCGAGCCCGTGGTGGCGACCCACGTGTTGCTGCCGGAGTCCCACTGCTTGTCGACCTGACCGGACGTGAACGTCGCGGTCGCCGCCGGGGCGTGGTAGGTCACGTAGTCGCCGTTGTGGAACCCGCTGGAACCGCCGATCGTGTGCGTGCCGTTGTCGACGGCGCCGGCGCTCACGGTGTCGGTCGTGGTGGCCGCGCCGATCGCGCGGAGCTTGATCGTGCTGTCGTCGACCTTGTACACCTCGTAGAGCGTGTCGGTGGTGAGGCCGCCGATCGGTGTGCCGCCGTTGACGAGCTGGTACAGCAGGACGTCGCCGGTGTTCAGGCCGTGCTTGCGGGTGCCGAAGCCGATGGTGTCGTAGACCGTGCTGACGTTGTCGCTGCTGTACACCACACCCAGCTGCACCGTGTCGGCGTCGATGACGATGATCGAGTACTGGCGGCCGGGGACGAGGCCCGATACGGTCGGCTGGCCCTGCGCGTTGTACGTGACGGTGTCGCCGGTGCTGGAGTTGTGGACGGCGCCGAATGTGATGGTGTGCGCGGTTCCGTCCACGCCGCCGACGGCGTCGAAGGTGCCGTCGGACGCGGGCGGCAGTGGCGGATTGGCGGCCGCCGTCAGCTCGATCGCCCCGCCGGCGATGATCGACGCTCCGCCCGTGATGGTGGCGGACGAGGTGGGGTTCATCGAGGCGCGGGCGTCGAAGCTCGAGACGTTCAGCACACCGCCCGTGGCGCTGTAGGTGCTGGCGTCCGCGTCGTACGAGCTGATCGCCTTCGCGCTGATCGCACCCTCGACGCGGATGATGGATGCCGCTCCCCCGAGCGTGACGCTGACGACGGGGTGTCCCTCGGCCGTCGACGACGAGCTGCCGATCTGGATGAGACCGCCGCCCACGTTGCGGATGCCGGCCTCGGCACGGTCATTGCCCTGGGCCAGGACCGTGAGACCCTTCGCGCCGTTCGCGCCGCTGACGTTCACGTGACCGAGCAGGTTCGCGGCCGTCGTACCCGACGCGGTCGAGGTCGGGTTGGAGTTGGGCTGGACGTTGATCAGGGCCCCGCCGGTGCGCTTGTAGAACGAGTCCGCGTAATTGCCCGACAGCGCCCTGAGCACCACGTTGCCGTTGGGGGCTGCCACGGTCGCACCGGCTTCGACCTCGGCCTTGACGACCGCCTTGGCTGTCGCGTGGAGGCTCGACGATCCGATCGACAGGCCGAAGGCGAACGTCGTCTGCACGACCGACGCGTCGGCCTTGTTGTCGGTGAGGAACTTCGTGCCGTCGAAGTTGTGCCAGGCCTCGATCGTGACGTTGCCGCCGTTGCTCTTGACCGATCCGCTGCCGACGACCGCCGTGCGGACGTCGGACTCGTCGGTGGCGGTGATCGTCCCGAAGCTCGCCGACACGAAGCCCGAGAGCGACAGAGCCCGGTAGACGGCGGTGGCGGCGGTGCGCACGTCGCTGCGGACCTCGATGCCGCTCGTCGTCGTGAGGGTGCCGCCCACGAGCGTGCGCACCGTCGGTGCGACGTTCGAGGTCTGTGTGCCGTTCGTCGCGCCGGCGAGGACTCCGCCGCCGACCGCACGGCCTTCGGTCAGGGCCGTCGCGGTCACGAAGGTGAGGATGTTCGCGGAGCCGAGCGCGCCCGAGAGCCCGTGGAACTCGGCGGTGACGCTGCCGCCGCTCGTGGCATAGCCGTCGACCATCCCGACGCCGATCCCGACAGCGGCGGCGAGCGAGTACGCATCGACCTGCGCGTCGCCGAGCGAGCGTGCGATCACCCACAGCGCGCCGGTGGACGACACGGTGGTGCCGGAGCCGATCGCGGCGCGCACCGTCGGCGAGTTGATGGCGTGCCCTTCGGCACCCGTGACGCTGCCGAGCAGCGAGGCGCCGCCGAGCGAAGCACGGGCGAAGGCGGGTGCGACCACCGTCGGCGAGTTGTCGCCGAGGACGGTGTTGTACGTGTACGTCGGGCGGATCGCCGCACCGGCGGCGTCGGTGTTGCTGCGGGCCCGCACGGTGACTGTCGCTCCGCTCAGCACGCCGCCCGAGACGGTGTACGCCTTGATCGTCGGGCGCAGGTCGGCCGTCGTGGTCGTCTGGCCGACCGCGAACCCGAGTCCGGCGTTGAAGCCGACGGCGTCGGCGATGGCGGTCGTCACCGCGGCGGCGTCGAACACGATGGCCCCGCCGCCGTTGGCGCGCAGCTCGGCACGGTCGCCGAGGTAGACGAGGGCCGTGGCGGTGTTGGTCGCGGTGCCCTGGATGTATGAGCCTGCAGCCAGCACGCCGAATCCTGCGGCGACTGCCATGACGTACACGTGGGACGTGTAGTCGGTGGCGACCGTGATGCCGCCGGCACCGGACGTGGTGACGCTCGCCGGGTCGGCGGCGTCGGCCGCGGCGACGCCATCGGCCGGTCCGACCCAGCTGGCGACGGTCGTCGCGTCGGTGGTGTTCATCGCGACGACGGTGCCGCCGAGCAGCGAGATGCCGACGGTGGTGCTGGAGGCGACCGGCGTGCTGGATCCGCCGGCCGTCATCGTCACGGAGCCGGCGGTGACGTCCGCGCGGTCGTCGATGTGCGTCGAGACCGTGCCCTGCGTCTTGGCCTCGAGCGTGATGCCCGACAGCGAGATCGGCGACACCTGGACGCTGCTGCCGGTCGCGCTCGCGTTGGCGGTGCGCGTGGCCGCGAGCGTGAGGGCTCCGGCGCCGAGCGACACCGTCTCGTCGAAGCCGATGAACGCCTCCGTCGTTCCCGCGACGGTCGCGATCGGGTTGCTCACCAGCACGTTGGCGAGAAGGCTGATGCCCACCATCTTGGCCTCGGCGGTGGCGTCCGGCGTGGCGATCGCGCTGATCGTCAGCGAACCCGCCGTGACGGTCTTGCTCGGGCCGACGAACGCCCGCGTGATGCCGGTCGAGCGCGCTTCCGGCCGCAGCAGCGACACCGCGAGTCCCCCGCCCGACAGGCCGCCGACGATGGCTTGCGCGTCGTCGTCGGAGGTCGCGGTGACGGTGACCGAGCCGCCGCCCACGTTCGCGCCGCCGAGGCCCGCCTCGGTCGTGGCCGTCATCTCGCCGAGCGCGTAGGCGATGATGACGCCGATGAGCGAGATCGCGATGAGCTCGGAGGCGTCGGCCATCGCCGTGTTGTGCGAGTTCGCCGCGGCCGACGCCGACGAGGCGCCTGCGACCTGTCCGGCGTAGACGGCGCCGGTGCGGCCGCTGACCCGCGCCAGCGGCAGCTGGACGATGATGGCGACGCCGCCGATCGTCGGGGCGTTCGAGGTCGACTCGGCCGTGTACGTCGAGTCGGCGGTCACGGTGAACAGGCCGCTCGTGGTCGCGACGCTGCCGGCGTCGTCGCCCCCGGCCACGGTGTCGGCCGAGACGGTGGCGGTGGTGGCGATGCCGGTGAGCGTCCCCAGCCCCGCGGCGACGAAGAGGCTGTCGGCGACCGCGTGCATGGTCGCGTCGGCGTCCAGCGTGATCGACCCGGATCCAGCGATGGCACCGTTCAAGAGGGCGTGCACCGAGCCCGACACCGTGGCCTCGATGACGACGATGCCGGCGGCGATGCCGCCGAGGGCGAAGCCCTGCAGCGTGCTGCGCGCGAGGTTCTGCTCGCCGCCGAAGGACGACAGCAGCGCCTTCACCATCACGGCGCCCGACACGTTCACCGACGCCGTCGAGCCGATCACGGCCAGCGTCTCTCCCGACACGATCGCGCGCGAGCTGACACCTGTGCCGCTGAGCCCGGCCGAGATCGTGAGCACCTTGGTGTCGGCGACCGCCTGGTTGCCGCCCTGGGCCTGTACGAACAGGCTGCCCGTCTTGGTCGGCGTCGACAGGATGTCGCCGTCGAAGCGTGCGGTGGTCGCGCCGGCCACCTCGGCCAGCGTGATCTGCACCGCGACCGCCGCGCCGATGCCGGCGCCGACGGCGAGCGTGCTCGAGGTGGCGCGGTTCGCCGACGTCGCCTGGACGGTGACGGGATCGCCTGGCGCGCTGACGGTCGAGCCGGCCTTCACATCGGCGGTCGTGGCGGCTGCGGCGGTGATCTCTGCGGTCGAGACGTTGACGGCTGCGCCGGCGATGCCGCCGATGGCGACCAGCACGACCTCGCTCGTCGCACGGTTGGCGCTGGTGGCGCTGACGCTCACGCCCGCGTTGCCGGTGACGTCGCCTTCGACCGACGCGGTGGTCGCACCGGCGACCGTCGCGGTCGGGACCGACACGGCCGCTCCGCCGAGCAGCCCGCCGCCGGCGAGATCGGTGTGGACGTCGGCCGTGTTGGCCGACGTCGCGCTGAAGGCGACGGTGCCCGAGCTGGAGATGAGCTGGTCGTTGTTCGCGTCGGCCGACGTCGCCGCGACCACAGCGGCGGCCGTCACTACAGCGGTGAGCACGTTGACGCCGATGCCGACGCCCAGCGAGCCGGCGACGAGCAGCACCTTGGCCTGCGCGAAGTTCTGACCGTTCGCCGTCACCTGCACCGCGGCCGACGAGACGACGTCGCCGTCGAGTGCCGCGATGAGCGCGCTTCCGAGGTGCGCATCGGCGATGACCACGGCCCCCGAGAACGCCATGCTCACCTGGATGCTGTTGACCAGCGCGATCGCCTCATTGCGTCCGGGCTGCGTGGCGCTGACGACGACGGCGCCGGTGGCGGTGATGGATGCCGGTCCCGTGACGCGCGCCGCGACCTCGGCGCCGTCCGTGACGACGGCGATGGCGACCGAGGCGTTGAAGGCGGCACCGGCGACGCCGATCACATCGACCTGCGCGGACGCCTGCTGGCGGCCGGTAGCGCTGACGGTGACATCGTTGGCCGACACCGCGCCGCTGAGGCGCGCCGTGGTGTGACCCGACACGGTGGCGATCGGCACCATGGCGGTGATGGCGGCTCCGCCGACCGAGACGCCCGGCGTGTAGGCACGGACGGCGTTGGTGGCGGATGCCGTCACGCTCACGTCCGCCGTCGGCACCGCGGTCAGATTCACGCTGCCGCCGAGTTCGGCCTCGGTGTCGCGGTCGCTGGTGGCCACCAGCACCGTGACGCCCACGGCGGCGACGCCGGTCGAGACGTTGACCGCGAGCGGCGCGATGGTGGAGCGCTCGGCCGACGCGGCGACGGTGACGTCGCCGTCGACGGTGCCGGTGGCGAAGGAGTCGGCACGAGTGACGCCGGAGTACGTGATGACGGCGACGACGCCGCTCAGGCCGACCGCGATGCCGCCGGCGACGCCGACCGACAGGACGGTGGGGACGAAGCGATCGGAGGCACGCACCTCGAGGCCGCCGATGTGGCCGAGAGCGACAGCGCCGACGCGGGCGCGTGCGTCGCCGTCGATCGTGATGACCGCGATCGAGACCCCGGCGGCACCCGCGCCGACGGTGACGCCGATCGCGTAGACCGAGACCTCGCGGTCGGCTCGGGCGTTCACATGCAGTCCGCCGTCGGCGCGGTCGACGAACGATCCGGTGTCGACGTGGGCGGTCTGCGCCGCGTGGTCGCCGAGCACGGCGACCTGCCCGGCGATGGCGATGAAGCCGCCGGCTCCCGCGACGCCGATCTGCGTCGTGCGTTCGGTCGCGAGCGCCTTGACGTCGACGCGGCCTGCGGCCGAGACATGCGCTCCGCTGTAGATGCCGGCGTCCGTGTTGAGGCCGATGGTGAGCACGGTCACGCCGGCGCCGATGGCGCCGACGCCGCCGGCGACCGCCCCGGCGAGCGCGAAGACCTCGAGTTCGTCCGTCGCGATGACGCTGATGTCGGCGAGCTGCGAGTGCACGCTGCCGTAGATGCCGGCCGACGTGCCCGACGGCGGTGCGGGCTGTGTGAAGCGCTGCGAGGTCGGCGACGTCTGGCTCGACGAGCTGCCGACGGCGGTGCCGGTGCTCGCCATCGTGCCGTACACGGTGCTCTCGTACGGAGTGCTTCCCGAGCCGGAGGGTGCGTCGCCGAGGATCGACTTCCAGCCGCCCGTGCCGCCGCCGGCGACGACCTTGTCGGCGTCGCCCTGCGAGCTCTGCCCGCCCCCGTAGTTCGTCGGGTCGGAGTCCTGGATCGCGCTCCAGTCCGCCGGGGACGTGTTCGGCTGGGCGCCCTTGCTGACGCGCTTGGCCGCGTACCGCTGCCCCGCGAAGGTCACGACGTCGCCGGTGTTGTACGAGGTGGCCGCGCTCCACGCCCCGCGGTCGGGTCCGTTGCCGTCGCTGGAGTACGAGGCGGTGGGCTGCGTGCCGATCGACCACACCGACACGGCCCCGGCGGCACCCACGAAGCCGGCGCCGACGCTCATCGCGTACGACTGCACGTGCTTGATGCCGAGGGCGTTGACGGCGACGTCGCCCTTGGCCCACACATCGGTGCCGGTGGCGAGGTAGGCGGTCACGCCGATGCTCGCGACGCCGATGTCGACGCCGCCGGCGGCGCCGACGAAGCCGCCGGCCGCCCCGCCCGCGAAGGTGACCGAGTCGAAGCGGTCGCCCGCGGTGACCGAGACGCCCTGCTGACTGGATGCCGCCGACACCGCGCCGGCCGCGTTCACGGTCGATCCGAGGTCGATGTAGGCCTGCGTGACGACGGTGAAGATGTTCACCCCGACGTTGGCGGTGACGCCGACGAAGCCGGCACCGACGCCCGCCACCAGACCGAACAGGCTCTCGCGCGAGATCGCCTGGACGGCCAGGCCGTGGAACTCGCCGAGGAAGGCGAAGTCGCCCGCGGCGATGAGACCGTTGCTGACGCCCGGCAGGCCTGCGGCGCCGTTGCCGCCGACGACGATCGTGTTGTTCTGCCCGATCAGCGCCTTGGTGGTCTTGTCGACGACGGCGACACCGACTCCGACGCCGACCCCCACATACCCCGCGGCCACCGACGCGGTGACGAGGATGAGCCGATCGTCCGAGCGGGCGAAGACGCCGATGTCGCCGCCCGCGCGCAACACGACGCCGGTGCCCGTGCGCGCGACGGTCGAGGTCGTCACGACGGTGACGCCGACGGTGCCGGCGACCCCCACGGTGCCGCCGCCGGCGGCGGCGTTGACCGAGATGACATCGAGCGACGAGTCGGCGACGATGACGATGTCGTCGCGCGCGTTCACCACGGCGCCGCCGCGGATCTCTGCGGTCGTGGTCAGGTCGATGACCCGCACCGCGGCCGAGGCGCCGACACCCGCCGTGCCGCCGATCGCGAGGGCGGCGGCCAGGCCGAGGGTGCGGAACGAGCTGGATGCCGACACGAGGACGGACTGCGCGGTTCCGGCCGACGCGGGGTCGTTCACGCTGCACGTCACGTCGCCGCAGTTGATGCGGGCACCCGCACCGATCCACGATTCGACGTGGACGGTGGCGACCGATACCGATCCCGAGAGCGTGACGGCCGCCGTGCCCGACCCGCCTGCCGAGATGCCGATGCCGGCGAGGTACGTGCTGTCGGTCGCCGTGACGGCGACGCCTGCGAATCCGCTCGTGACAGGAGCAATGGTGGACTGGGGGCCGAGGGCCGAGGCATCCGCCGCGGGAAGGTCGCCCGAGGCGACGATGCTGTGGGAACGGCCGCTGCCCGTCGAGCTGAAGACGATCGGGACGATGGGGCCGGCGACGCTGTTGCAGTCGTCGGCGAGGCCCGTGGCCTCGCACTGCGTGCGGGCGATCTGGAAGTGGTTCGGATCGGCGTTCACGACGTAGTACGTCGCGCCGTCCATGAGCCCGCCGATGGGGGTGCCACCGCCGGCGCTGTAGATGACCGGGTCGCCCACCGTGACGGTGAGGTCGTACGGGAGCACCAGGTAGTCGGTGCCGACCGCGTACTGGGCGGTGAAGCGGGGCGAGACGTCGGAGGGAAGGCCGGGACGGGTGGTGGGCACGAACCGCTGGTTCTCGCCCATCTTGACGCCGGCGGGGAGGCTGAGTCCGGTGACGAGGTGACCCGGCTCGCACGTGTATTCGTCGGAGCCCGGGCTGACCGGGGGTCCGCGCTTCGTGCACAGCTTGATGGCGGTGCTCGAGACCGGGATGGCGTAGTACGTCCCGCCGTCGGTGAGGCCGGTGATGGGCGCGCCGCCGCCGGCGTCGTAGACGACCTGCTGTCCGGCCTTGAAGCCGTGCTGGTACCCGAGGTTGATCGTGGCACCGTCGGCCTGGAGCCCGCTGCCGTTGATCGGGTTGTGCGGGTAGGGCGTCGGGTAGCCGCCGAGTGTGCCGCGCGGGTCGAAGCGCGTGTCGGTGCCGTTCGTGTCGAACGAGCCCGACGACACCGTGGTGTGCGTCATGTGACCGGCGAGCGCCCGCGCGGTGACGCGTGCGCCGTCGCCGATCCAGGACTGCGTCGTCTTGGTCACGACCGGAACGGCGACGCCGGCGCCGACCGCGGCCGTTCCCGCGACGGAGATGTTTCCCGCGATGGTGAACAGTGTGAAGTCGTCCGCGGCGGCCACGATGACGTTGCCACCGGCGATGACGGTGGCAGACGCCCCGATCCACGCCTTCGTCGTGACCGTGATGACGGGCACTGCCGCGTTGACCGTCACGGCTGCGGTGCCGCCGACGGAGCCGCCGGCCGAGATGGAGTCGATCTGCTCCGAAGACGATGCCTTCACGACGACGTCGCCGTTCGCGTTCACGAGGGCGCCGACGCCGATGTTCGCCTGCGTCGTCTTGTGCACGACCTCGACGTCGACGCCCACGCCGACGCCGGCGGTGCCGCCGACGGCCAGCACGCCCGCGAGGGCGAGGACCGTGGTCTCGTCGGAGGCCTCGACCACGACATCCTGCGTGAGGCTCGGGTTGGTGTTGCTGCACGAGACGCCGACGCAGTTGACCTTCGCCCCGTCGCCGATGCCGGCGGTGGTGGTGTCGGTGAGGACGTTGACGGTGACCGATCCCCCGACGCCCACCGAGTTGCCGCCCGAGCCGCCGACGGCGAAGAGCAGGAAGTCGCCGGACTGCTCGGCCTTGACGAGCGTGTCGCCCGTCGCCTGCACGTCGGCGCCGCCGAGGATCTGCGCGGTGACGTCGTCGTCGCGGACGTTCACGGTCACCGAGGCTCCCACGCCTGTGCCGCTGCCCGAGACGGCGATATTGCCGCTGGAGAGCTTCGCCACGACGGTCTTCTTCGCGTGAACCGTGAGGTCGCCGCCGGCTCGCACGGTCGCCTGGCCGATGCGGGCGAGAGTCTGGGGGTCGCTGCCGCCCTGGTTCGCGACGATCACGAGCACCGCGCCGGTCGCCGCCACGCTGCCGCTGACGGTGATGCCGCCCGAGACGGCGAGCACGAACCAGTCCTCGTCCGAGGTCGCCTCGACCTTCACGCTGCCGCCCGCGCGTACCGCCGCCTGGTCGCCGATCCACGCGCGCACGTCGGAGTTCGAGATCTCGACGGCGACGGTGATCCCGACGCTCGACGAGTCCAGGCTGAGCCCGAGCGCGCCCGAGGCGTCCACGACGGTGATCGCATCGCCGGCCGATACGGTCACGCTCTGCCCCGATCCGCCCGCCGCACCGGTCTGGTTCACCTGCGCTCCGCTGCCGATCCAGGCACGGGTCTGCAGGTTGAAGATGTTGACGATGAACGCCCCCACGACCGCCGTGCCCTGCGTGGCGCCGCCCGCGATCGCGATGTTGGTCACGGCAGGGATGTCGACCTTGCCCTTGACGGGTTCGGGCAGCTCGGGTGCGATCGGGTCGAGCGTCGTCGTCGCGGTGACCGCGATCGCACCGGATGCGTCGACGTCCGTCGGGATGCCGGCGGTCGAGTCGATCCAGGCTCGCGTGCCGATCTCGAGGTAGTTGACGAGGAACGCCCCGCCGACCGCGGCGTCCGACCCGGTGCCCAAGGCGCCCGAGATGGCGAGGTTCTGCAGCCGCATCGGCTGCGTCGCGGTCACGGTCACTCCCCCGGCCGGCGCGTCGAGTTCGCCTCCGGCACCGACGGAGGCCTCCGTGGTGAGCAGCAGGATCTGCACCGCGGCGCTGCCGGCGACAGAGGTGTTCTTGCCGCCGGCCGCGGCGAACGACCAGACGATGAAGTCGTTGTGGGTGCCTGTCGGCGCGACGGCGGCGATGGTGACGCCCGTCTGCCCTGTCGCGTGCGTGCCGGCGCCGACGATCGCGCGGTTGGTCGCGTCCTGGACGTTCAGCCCGATCGTGGCGCCCACGCGGGTGCCGCCGTGGGTGATGTCGATGGCCGTGCCGACAGCGAAGACGTACGCGCGCTGCGCCAGCAGCGATCGCACCACCAGCTCGCCAGTGGTCGCTGTCACCGTGACGTTCGCCGCGATGCGGGCGGTCGACGTCGCGACGAGCCAGTTGACGCCCACGGCCGCCGCGACGGCTGTCGTGTCGCTGCTGCCGCTGCCGGACTGGCCGGACTGGGCGGACTGCTGCTGGTTCGCGCCGTTGCCGCCGTTCGTGCCGTTCGTGCCGCCGTTGGACGTCGGCATGCCCGCCGTGTCGTCGCGCGTGCCCGCGGTGTTCGGGTTGTTCGTGCCGTTGACGGCCTCGGTCGACTTCTGGTCGCCGGACTGGGTCTCGCTCGAGCTGGCGCCCTCAGCTGACGCCTCGACCTTCGCCTCGGTGAAGGCGAGGGAGTCCGCGACGACCGAGACCGTCGTAGCCGAGGCATCCCTCGCGATCTCGGCGAGCGTGTCCCACCCGACGACCGCGTTCACGGCGATGATCGCACCCACCGCGGCGCTCTTGCCCGCCGCCTTGGCGTTGCCGTCGGTGCGGATGCGCAGCTGGTGGGTGGCGGTGACGCTGAGAGCCCCTGTGACCGTCGTGGCCGTGCCCGTCCCCAGACGGGCCGTGACGTCGTCGTCGACACTGATCACGAGCGCCACGACAGGAGCGATGGCAGCGGCCCCGGTGGAGGTGCTGCCGCCCTCGGCCTTCGTGATGAACTCGCGGAACCCGAACGCCGTGATCGCGAGACCCGTTCCGCCGGTGAGCGCCGCGCCGTTCTCGACCTCGGCGCGCACGTCGCTGCCGTCGATCACCTGCAGCGTGAACACGGCGCCCACGCCCGTCGCTTTGCCCTGGTTCGCCTGCGAGGTCGCGGTCGCGGCATCCCGCTCATTGCTCTCGGCCGAGATCGTGGATGCCGCCGACGAGAGCGACACCGTCGCGCCCGTCGGGACGACGGCCTCGGTCTGGTTGCCGAGGATGTCGATGGCGATGGCTCCGGCCACGCCGACGCTGTCGGACTTGCTGGCGCCGGCGCGGGCGATCGAGGTGATCTCGTGCTCGAACAGGCGGAAGAGGTCCTTGTCGGCGGGGGCGGCGGGCAGGCGGTCGCCCGAGCCGACGGTGACGGACTGCAGCTCCCACTCGTGGCTGCCGTTGCGCTTGTAGAAGCCGGGGGCGTGCGTGCCGTCCTGTGTCGTCAGCTGGAACCAGTCGCCTTCTGCGATGTCGTCCTTGGGCAGGTCGTCCTTCTTGGCGTAGACCGCCGCGGTCTGGAACACCCATGTCGTGCCGTTGTACTTCCACACCGAGTTGCCCGGGTGGCCGTCCTTCTCGGCACGGAGCAGGAACAGGTCTCCGTTCGCCGGCGAGCCGGGCAGCGAGTCGCCGGCCGTGATGGCCCCGGGCGTCGTGTTCGACCAGTTCGAGCCGTCGAACGTGTAGATGCCCTCCTGGCCGGACTCCTTGACGTAGGCCGTGTCGTTCTTCGAGGGTCCCGGCAGCTGCTCGCCCGAGTCGACCACGATCCACGTCTTGCTCGCGTCGTCCCAGCGCCGCACGACGTCGTCGGTGTCGCCGTCGAGCATGCCGGCCTCGACGACGAGCCCGGTGGCCGTGATCGTCGAGACACCGGTCGTGGCGTTGACCGTGATCTCGACGGCCTGGACTGCGACGCCGGCGCCGATGCCCACGTCGCCCTTGGTCGAGGTGTCGCCGCGCGCGTCCGCCCTCGAGTCGATGTCGGCGAGGGCGCGCAGGGTCACGAGTCCGCCGGCGACCACGATCACACCGTTCGCGAAGCGCGCACGGACCGTGGGCGAGACCACGGCGATGGCGATCGCACCGGCGATCGACAGCGAGGCCCCGTTGTTGTCGTTCGTCGCGGCCTTCGGTGTGGAGGTCGTGGAGGTCGACCCGCCGCCGTTCTGCTGCTTGGTCGCGCTCGCCTGACCGAGGTTCGCGTCGGCCTTCTCGTTGACGTCCTTGCCGCCCTGGTCCTTGCCCTCGGACGGCTTGGCGCCCTGGGTCGAGGCCTTCGCGGTGGTCTTGGCGTCGACGCGCTGCGTCGCGGTGAACGAAGCTGCGCCGGTCGTGGTGAGACCGCGGTCGCTGCCGGACGTCGACGTGATGTCGTCGAGGATCGCCAGGGCGAGAGAGACGCCGATCCCGGCGGTGCTGCCGGCTGTGGTCGACCCCTTCGCCGTGGTGTCGGCGGCGACGGTCTGGGTGGCGGTGGCGGTGATGCTCGACGCGGTGAGCGGAGCGGAGCCTCTGCCGATGGATGCTGCGGTGTGGATGGTCGCGATGACGATGGCGACCGAGGGGGTGATGGTCACCCCGCCGCCTGCCGCGCCTGCTTCTGCCTCGGTGGTGAGCGTGACGCCGTGCGTGGCGGTGATGGTCAGTGCGCCTGCGCCGGTCACGGGAGGGCCGCGCGTGGCGTTCACGGCGGGTGCGATGCCCGCGTACACCTCGTGGGTCACGAGGTTGAGAGCGACCGCCGCCCCGATGCCGACGGTGCCCGAACCGGACTGGCCCGCCTTGCCCGACGCCTTGTCGGTGCTCTTCGAGCCGGCCGTGAAGCTCGCGGCGCCGCCGGTGAGCACGACGCCCGGCAGCGGTGCCGGCGGGTCGGGGTTCAGCGGATCGTCGTCGGCGTCGACCACGGCACGCGTGTCTTCGTCGACGAGGTTGAGGGCGAAGGCGCCTGCCACGCCGAGCGTGCCTCCGGTGCCGGTCGCCCCCGCCTGCGCGACAGCCTCGAACGTGTGCGTGTCGTCGGGGCCGGCGGCCTTCACCGTGGCCGATACCGCCAGCGACGCCGCGTGCAGCGACGCGCCGATGCCGATGCCCGCCTCGTTGACCAGCCGCACCTTGTTGACGGCGACGGCTGCCCCGATGCCCACGGTGCTCGAGTCGGTGGCGGTGCCCTTCGCCGTGGCGGAGGCGTCCGTGTTGTTCGTCGCCGTGAGGGTCACCGCGCCCGGCGTCGTGAGCGACGCTCCGGCGAGCAGCATGGCGCGCGTCACCGAGGTGACGAGGTTGATCGCGATGGCCGCGGCGACCGAGACCGACGTGCCGTCCTCGTTCTTCTGCTCGGGTGTGGACGTGCCGCCGCCGGCGCCGCCCTTCGTCCTACCCCCGGCATCGCCGAGCTTCGCGTCGGACTTGGTCTTGACATTGTCGTTCGTGGCGTTGCCGCCGGTGCCCTCACCGGGCGCGCCGGCGGCGCTGGCCTCGGCGGTGGTGGTCGTCGTCGACGCACCGTCGGCGGTGAGCGTCACGGGGCCGGTGGCGGTGACCGCGCGGGCGAGGGATGCCTCGACCTCGTGGTCGACGCTGGCCAGCGCGAACGAGATCGTGAGGGCGAGCGACGAGCCGCTGCCGGCCTTGGTCGCGCCGATCGCCGACGTCGTGGCCTTGGCGGTCTGCGTGGCGGTCGCAGCGAGCGAGGCGAGGGCGACCGCGGGCCCCGACAGGATGCCGGCGAAGGTCCGCACGTTGTGGATGGCGATGCTCGCGACGCCGGTCAGCGTCGCGCTGGTGCCGCCGTCGGCGCCGCCGACGGTCTTGGTCGTGGCTTCGTCGGATCCCGTCGCGGCGAGGACGAGGGCTCCGATGCCGGTGGGCGCGGCGCCTGCGGCGACCGCGGCGACGATGTCGTCGCGGATCAGCGACAGCGCCACGGAGGCCCCGGCGCCGACGGCGCTGCCGTTGTCTCCGCCGAGCTCCTGCTTGGCCGTCGCCTGCGCGGTGCTCTTGCTGCTGCCGCGTGCCGTGACCGTGACGGCGCGGCCGGCGAACGACGGAGCGCCCTCGAGGGTCGCCGAGGTCAGGGTGTCGATCTTCGCCAGGGCGAACGAGCCGGCGAAGGCCACCGTGCCCGACGCGGGCTTGGCGCCCGAGACGGCGGTCGCGGTGAACGACGAGTCGCCGGCATCCGGGCCCGCCGCTTCGACGGTGACGCCACCGGCCGCGTCGAGTGCACCGCCCGAGACGAATGCCCGCGTCGCGAAGTCGAGGATCAGCAGGCCGATGCCGATGCCGACCCCCGCGCCGCTGCCGCCGCCCGAGCCGTCGGTCGTGCCGCCGTTGCCGGTGACCGCGACGGTGTTCTTGGCGTGCGCCCCGTACTTCTGCGCCCCGGTCGTGACGACCTTCGCGCCGGTGGCCCGGCTGCGGGTGTCGGTCTGCACGTGCGCCAGGCCGAACGCGGCCGCGATGTCGATGCTGCCGCCGCCGCTCGCGGCGCTGCCGGTGTTGGACTGGCCGTTCGCGCGGCTCGGGCTGTTCTGGCTCTTGTTGGACTGCGTCGCGCCGCCCTTGCTCGCGGTGGCGGTCGCCGTGACGTTCGAGGTCTGGTCGGCGAGGACGTCGACGGATGCCGCCGACACCCCGGTCGCGTCGGCCGTGTCGATCGCGGCATCCGTCGTCTGCGACAGGTGCACGACCGCGACGCCCGCGCCGCTGGCCGCTTCGTGAGCGTCGCCGGTCGCCGTCAGCGTCGCGGTGTTCGCGGCCGCGATGCCCAGAGCCCCGGTGACGGCGACGCGCGCCGCGCCGGTGATCTTCGCGATGACGTTCGCGGTGGTCCACAGGACGGCGACGGCGGCGTCGAAGCTCCCCGCCGACTCCTGCTTCGAGCTGTCGGTCTGCGGCACCGCCGAGGCGGTGACGGTGGAGGCCGCGCTCATCGTCGCGGCGCCCCCGACGGTGACGGTCGAGGTGCCGCCGATCGTGACGGCGGCGTTCGACGTGATGAAGGCCGCGTCGCCGTACTGCTTGTTCAGCGTGAACGCGCCGACGTTCGAGGTCGCGGTCGCCGTGAAGTCGCCGCTCGCGACGATGTTCGCGCCGCCCTTGACCTCGACGCTCGCGTTCGAGTTCACGATCACGGCGTAGGCCGTGGCTGCGCTCGTGTCGGGATTGACGGTCGAGGAGGCGGTCAGGGTGAGGTCGCCCGTGGTGATCGAGCCGCCGTCCACGACCACCGACGTGTTCGCGTCGTGGTCGAGGCATCCGAGGATCGAGAAGTCGTCGAAGTCCGTGCAGTCGTCGACGGTGAACGGGATGCCGTCGGCGTTGGTCTCTTCGGCGACTGCGGTGACCGAGTCCGCGGTGACCGTGGCGCCCTGGAAGAAGATCGACTCGAAGTACGCCTCGAACGCGGCGTCGAGCAGGTTGATGATCCCGAAGATGGTCAGCTTGTCGTGGCCGCCTCCGCCGGAGATCTTCAGCACCGTGCCGGTGCCGGTGGGCGCCGAGAAACTCGTCTGCTCGAAGGTGCCGGCCAGCGAGCGCAGCCGCAGCAGGGACGGGTCGTCGGGGTCGACCTCGAGCACGGCGTCGTCGTCGCTGCCGCCGAGGGTGAACTCGGCGTTCCCCGAGCCACCGGTGTTGGTGATCGGCTCGATTCCCGCGTAGTGGACGACGGTCGAGCCGAGCGTCATCGTGCCGCTGGATCCATCGGTCGGCTGCGACGAGAACCCGCCGCCGCCGTTCGTGATGAGCGTGTCGAAGCCGGCCGCGCCGTCGAACCAGATCGGCACGCCCGGGTCGGTGCCGCCGAAGTCGATCGTGAAGCTGTCGTCGCCCGCCGTGCCCGTCACGCGGATCTCGGAGATCTCCGAGAGCGAGCGTGTGACGCCGTCGAAGGTGACCGTGCCGTCGCCGTGGAAGACCAGCGACGACGACGTGCCCGACATGGTCAGCACCCACGGTGCGGGCGCTGCAGGAGCCGGGTCTGCCGGCGCGGGCTCCGCAGGCGTCCCGGGGTCGACAGGCGCGGGCGCCGGGTCGACCACGGCCGGCTCGCTCGGCGCGGGCGCCGGAGCGGGATCGACCGCGGGCGCGGGATCGGGAGCGGGCTCGACCGGAGCCGGATCCGCCGGAGCCGGGTCCGCGGGAGGCGTGTCGGCCGGAGCGGTATCGGCCGGAGCCGTGTCGGCGGGCGCCGCATCCGTCGCGTCGAAGGGCCGCACGTTCAGCGCGGCCGGCTCGCCGATGAGTTCATCGGGCGCGACGTCGGCGGATCCCCCCGCGACGGAGGCGGCGGGTGCCTCAGACGGGGCGACGGGTGCCGAGGCGGGCACGTCCGCGGGATCGGCGGCGACGGTCACGACGGGGAGCGCACGCGGTGCGCTGTACGGAAGCGCGATGCCCACGGCGACGGCGATGGCGGTCGCATATGCGACCACGCCGAACGCCGCGCTGCGGTAGCGCTCCGTTACCGATCCCCAAACCATGACGCGCCTGTCGCTCGTTGGACGAACTTGACAACGCGCCGGTGCACTTCGATCCGCTTGGCGGCTCCCCCGAACCCCGGCGATGACCCTGATACCCCTGAATCTCAACCCCACTCGGTGTCGTCGACCGTGCGCCACGAGGGCGAGCGATCGGCGGACCGAACAGGCGCAAAGCTAGACCTGCCTGTGAGGATCCGTCAAGGGCGCGTCGCACATTCCCGTGGGAACGGGCGCGGCGATCACCGCATTCCGTGAACGGAATGTCGCGGAAAGACGGGTCAGTTGAGGCCTGAGTAGGCGTGCAGACCCTTGAAGAACATGTTCACGATCGTGAAGTTGAAGAGCACCGCGGTGAAGCCGATGATCGACAGCCAGGCCGACCGAGACCCGCGCCAACCGCGCGTTGCACGCGCGTGGATGTACCCGGCGTAGAGCACCCAGATGACGAAAGTCCAGACTTCCTTGGTGTCGAAGCCCCAGTAGCGCCCCCACGCGTCGTTCGCCCAGATCGAGCCGGCGATGAGCGTGAAGGTCCAGAAGATGAAGCCGATGATGGCGAAGCGGTACGCGAGCGACTCCAGCGCATCGGCGCTGGGCAGCGTGCGCAGAAACCGCGGGCCCGTCTTGACCGCGTTCTGCGACGGCTCGGCCGCCGCGGCGGCGACCTTCCGCTCGCGCCGGGCCTGCATGAGCTGCAGCACCGACAGGCCGAAGGCGAGCGCGAAGATGGCCGTCGACAGCGACGCGACGAACACGTGGATGACGAGCCACACGGACTTCAGTGGGTCCATGAGGGGGACGATCTCGGTGTAGAACCAGATGGCGGTGCCGCCCAGCAGCACCACCACCAGGCCCGTGATGAACGTGCCCAGGAACCGCAGGTCGTAGCGGAACAGGACCGCGAGGTACACCGCGACGATGAGCATCGTGCCGGTGAGCGCGAACTCGTACATGTTCGACCACGGCACGCGACCGGCGGCGAGGCCACGCGTCACGTCGCCGCCCACGTGGAACAGGAAGCCCAGCACCGTCAGCGACGTGCCGATGCGTGCCCACACGAGACGCGCGCGCTGCCCGACCGGAGCGTTGAGCGCTTCTTCGGATGCAGACTCCTGTGCGCGCAGCGCCGCGACCGATTCGGAGCCCGCGTAGCCCGCGGCGGTCACGAGCTCACGCTCCCGGACGGCCTTCGTCGCGGCATCCTTCGCCGCCGCGTCCTTCGCTTCGACGGCGACGGCGCCGCGGCGCGACAGGTCGACGGTGTAAGCGATGAAGGCGAGGGCGTAGATCGCGATGGCCGTCCAGACCAGCAGCACCGAGACCGTGTCGAGCGAGAAGGGGGTGGCGTCGGGCATGATCCTCAGTCTACGTCGGGGGTGGTCTCGGACGGGGTCCGGGCGGTGTCGGGCAGCGAGGCCAGGTGCTTGACGGCGAACTGGTCGACGGCGGCCGCGAGTGTCGGGTCCTCGCCGCGGGCGAGCCCGGCGTACTCCAGGTGCACGGTGTGTCCCTGCACGACGGCTTTGACCCACATGCGGCGGCGCGGCACGAACAGCGCGGCGAGCAGCCCGGCGAGGGCGAGCACCGCGAAGACGAGCACCCACGTGGCCGCGGCATCCCGATGGATCGACAGCGAGACGTACCGCTTGACCGACCCGTCATAGCCCTGCGCACCGGCGGGCGCCTCGTTCTCGAACGTCACCGTGCCGCGGCCTCCCGGAAGCTCGGCGGTCTCGCCGGGTGCGAGCTCGAGCGATTTCACGTCGGTGCCGACACCCGTCAGCTTGTCCATCTCGCTCGTGTCGAGGGTGTACACCGACTTCGGCACGCCACCGTCGATGCCGAGGTCACCCACGTACACGTCGAGCGTGACGACGGGGTTGATGAGCGCCGGGTAGCTGGACGTGTATGCGCCGCTGTCGAGTTTGACCTGGGTCGGGTAGAAGAAGCCGACGAGGCCCACCTGGTCGCTGAGGCCGTCCGGCACCTTGATGACGCCGAGCGAGGTCATGTTCGTGTCCTGCGGCAGGAACGGCACGGCCTCCGAGAACACGACCTCGCCGTCCGCGTCGCGGATCGTGAGGGTCGGCGCGTAGCCGTTGCCCATGAGGTAGATGCGGTCGCCCGCCATGTCGAGCGGGTGGTTGACGCGCACCTCGCCCTTCTTCGTCGCCTGGCCCGCGTACTGCGTCGTCAGATTCGCGACGAAGTCGCCGGCCATGCCGGAGCCCTGCGATCCGTTCGGCTGATACGTCACGTCGAACCGGTCGAGGGTGAGCGCGTACGGCGCGAGTGCGTCCTCGTCGACGAACCGGCCGGGGTTGAACGACGTGTAGTCGAGCATCGTGTTGACCCACGTGCGGCCCTCGATGATGACCGTCTGCCCGGTGTACGTGAACCCGCCGCCGATGCCAACGGCCAGCAGCACCCCGACGAGCGCCGCGTGGAACACCAGGTTTCCCGTCTCACGCAGGTAGCCGCGCTCCGCCGACACCGAGAGCGACTTCGCGGTGTCGTAGCGCTCGACGCGATAGCCGGACTTGCGCAGCTGCTGCTCCGCCGCCTCCACCGCGGTCGCGGCGGCGGCTGCGGCATCCACGTCGTCCGAGTACTCGAGGATCTCGGAGCGGTGGGCGTCCAGCCGCGACAAGCGCGCCGGGGTGCGCGGCGGCTTCGCCCGCATGGCCTTGAAATGGTGCTTCGTGCGCGGGATGACGCAGCCCACGAGCGAGATGAAGAGCAGGATGTAGATCGCCGAGAACCACGGCGACGTGTACACGTCGAACAGGCTCAGCTTGTCGAGCACCGGTGCGAGATCGGGGTTGTCGACGAAGTACTGGCGCACGCCGTTGGGGTCGGCGCTGCGCTGCGGCACGAGCGAGCCCGGCACGGCGGCGATCGCCAGGAGCAGCAGCAGCACGAGGGCCGTGCGCATCGAGGTGAGCTGGCGCCACCCCCACCGCAGCCAGCCGATCACGCCGAGCGTGGGCTGCGTCACCTCGTCGGATGCCGCGCCGTCGGCGTGGTCGGCCGGACGCAGCGGATCCGATCCGCCCTCGGTCGCTGAGCCTGCTGAAGCGTCAGAGCGGGGCCGGGACACTCGTGAACACCCCCTGGAGCTGGGCCATCGCCACGGTCCACACGCCGGTCACCATCAGCAGGCCGAGCAGGATGAGCAGACCGCCGCCGATGAGGTTGACGACGCGGATGTGACGACGCACGAACGTGACCGAGCGCGTCGCCCAGCCGAATCCGAGCGTGATGAGAAGGAACGGGATGCCGAGCCCGAGCGAGTACGCGACGCCGAGGAGCGCCGCCCTGCCCACCGACCCGGAGTCGAACGACATCGTGAGGATCACCGCGAGGGTGGGTCCGATGCACGGCGCCCAGCCGATCGCGAGCGCGATGCCGAGCAGCGGTGCGCCGATGAGCCCGAGGTTGCCGCGCACCTGCGGACGCGCGATGCGCTGCGCGAGCCCGAACCAGCCGATGAAGACGAGCCCCATCGCGATGATCAGCACCCCCAGCACGCGCGTGATGATGTCGGCGTACTCGAGCAGGAACCGGCCGACCGTGCCGCCGAGCATCGCCATGCTGACGAACACCACAGTGAACCCGGCGATGAACAGCAGCACGCCGAGAACCAGACGGCCCTTCTGCTCCCGGTCGTTGAGCGGAGGGCGCTCTGGCGCCCGAAGACGAAACGCGCCTGAGGTGGCGGTGGCGTCGGGGCGTTTCGTCTCGCGCGTTCCTCGCTCGCTCAACGACCGGGGACCACGCGGCGCGACCGCACCGCCGATGAAGCCGAGGTAGCCGGGCACGAGCGGCAGCACGCAGGGAGAGAGGAACGACAGGGCGCCGGCGAGGAGGGCGATCGGGATGGCGATGAGGAGCGACCCGTCGGCGACGAGCTCGCCGAGGCTCACGACTCCTCCAGCGTCTCGCGCACGAGGGTCTCGAGGATCGACGGCTCCTCGATCTGCCCGATGAGGCGTGCGGCGACGCGCCCCTCCTTGTCGAGCACGAGGGTCACCGGCACGGCGTTGAGCGGCGTGGCCCCGGCGAACGCGAGCTTGATCGACCCGTCGACCGTGGTGAGCGCGCTCGGGTACTGCACGCCGAACTTCTTGGCGAACGCCTGCGACGCCTCGGCGCCGTCGTAGAGGTTGACCCCCAGGAACTTCACGTCCTGACCCTCGAACGCGTCGTACACCTTCGCGAGCTCGGGCGCCTCGACGCGGCACGGCGCGCAGCCGGCGTACCAGAAGTTCACGACGGTGACGTCGCCCGCGTAGTCGGCGCTGCTCGTCTTGTCGCCGGTGTCGAGCACGCCCTCGAACTCGATCGGGTCGGTGCGGTCGGCGGCCTTGATCTCGACGACCTCGAAGCCGTTGGCGGCGGCGACGAACCCCTTGTTGTCGCCCTCGCGGTACTGGTCGGCCAGCGGGTCGGCGGCGCACGCCGCGAGGCCTGCGACGAGTCCCAGGCTGAGCAGAACGGATGCCGCCGCCCGAACCCTCGAGAATCCCCGGCTCATACCGCCCCCACATCCACTGCGCCCGCCGTCGACGCCGGTTCGGCGTAGGCGGTCTCGGTCCATTTGCCGTCGACCATCTCGAAGCTCGTCACGCTCGACAGCGCGCAGCGTCGCGCGCGAGGATCGTGCCGCAGCGGCTGCCCGGTGACGGCGAGGTGGGTGATCCAGATGGGCAGCTGGTGCGACACGATGACGACGTCGCCCGAGTCCGTCCGCTCCCACGCCTCGGTCATGGCCTTGTTCATGCGGCCCACGACATCGGCGTACGGCTCCCCCCAGCTGGGCAGCGCGGGCTTGCGCAGGTGACGCCAGTTCCAGGGGTTCACGAGTGCGCGCGCCATGCGCTTGCCCTCGAACACGTTCGCGGGCTCGATCACCCGCTCGTCGATGACGGGCTCGATGCCGAAGAGCTCGGTGAACGGCTCGGCCGACTCCTGCGTGCGCTGCAGCGGCGAGCTGATGAGCACAGAGACCGGCCGCTCGAGCGACTTCACGTACTCCGCCGCCTGCCGCGCCATGCGCCGGCCGTCGGTGCTGAGGCGATACCCGGGGAGTCGCCCATAGAGCACGCGGGCGGGGTTGTGGACCTCCCCGTGGCGCACGAGATGGAGGCGAGCGGCGGGCACCGCACCAGTCTACGTGGGCGTCTTCTGTGGACCGGCTGAGCGTTCGCCCTACGGGACACCGGCGCCGGCGAGCCAGAAGGCGCACATCAGGACGAGCACGATGAGCACGGCGCCGACCACGGGCACCCAGAACGCGAGCCGGCGCAGCACCAGCAGCACGACGGCGCCGGCGACGGTCAGGGCGAGGGCCACCCATGGGCCGATGGTGCCCAGCAGGAAGCCCGCGGTGATGAGGTCGAAGTTGCAGTCGACGGCGCCGCACGGGTCAGACGCCATCGCGAGGAACACGCCCATGAACGACGCGAGCGCCGCCAGGACGACGGCGCCCACGACCAGGATGATCGTGAGGATGAGATCCCACACGCGGACCGGCCGCTTGGCGCGAGCCGCCGTGGCGTTTCCCGGTTCGGCGGAAGGGGCGGGCGGTGGCCCGGGCGCCACCGGCTCAGGCTCGGGCGTCGTCATGCCCGCATGCTAGCGGTCGCCCACGCCCGTACGCGCAAAGTGGCCGCCGACCGGGCACGTAGACTTGTCGCTCGTGAGTGAACGCGTTCTCGTCAGTCAGTTGAAGGGCCTCCCCGACGGCCCTGTCTCGGTGTCGGGCTGGGTGGAGACCGTCCGCGATCAGAAGAAGGTGCAGTTCGTCATCCTTCGCGACGAGACCGGGGCGGTCCAGCTGGTGAACCCGGCGACGCGTCCGGCAGAGGACGGGACGGAGCAGGATGCCGCTGCCCTCGCCCTCACCGACCTCATCTCGAACCTCGCCACCGGCACGTTCCTGACCGTCACCGGCGAGCTCAAGCACGACGAGCGCGTCAAGCTCGGCGGCGTCGAGATCAAGATCGGCGCGCTCGACATCGCCGCCGCGGCGCTGCCCGAGACGCCGATCGCCGCCGACTCGGGTCTCGACAAGCGCATGGACTGGCGCTTCCTCGACCTGCGTCAGCGCCGCAACAACCTGATCTTCCGCGTGCAGACGACGCTCGAGCACGCCTTCCGCTCGTACTGGATCGAGCGCGACTACATCGAGGTGCACTCGCCCAAGCTCATGGCGTCGGCATCCGAGTCCAACGCCGAGCTGTTCTCGCTCGAGTACTTCGGCGATCAGACGGCGTACCTCGCGCAGTCGCCGCAGTTCTTCAAGCAGATGGCGCAGGTCGCCGGCTTCGGCAAGATCTTCGAGATCGCGCCCGCGTTCCGCGCCGACCCCTCGTTCACGTCGCGGCACGCGACCGAGTTCACGTCGGTGGACGCCGAGATCAGCTGGATCGACTCGCACGAGGATGTCGCCGCGATGCAGGAGGAGCTGCTGCAGGCGGGCTTCCAGGCGGTCAAGGACAAGCACGGCGCCGAGATCGAAGAGCTCTTCGGCCTCGAGGTGCAGGTGCCCAGCATCCCGTTCCCGCGCATCCCGCTGGCCGAGGCGCGCGAGATCGTCAAGAGCCGCGGCTACGAGATCCCCCGCACCGACGGCGACCTCGACCCCGAGGGCGAGCGTCAGATCTCGGCGTACGTCGAAGAGACCTACGGCCACCAGTTCGTGTTCATCACCGACTACCACCCCGAGATCCGTGCGTTCTACCACATGCGCGACGAAGAGACCGGGCTCACCAAGTCGTACGACCTGCTGTTCAAGGGCGTCGAGATCACGACGGGCGCGCAGCGCGAGCACCGCGTCGACGTGCTCATCGAGCAGGCCAAGGAGAAGGGTCTGGGCGCCGAGCACCTCGACTTCTACTTCGACTTCTTCCGCTACGGCGCCCCGCCCCACGGCGGCTTCGGCATGGGCCTCGCGCGCGTGCTCATGCTGCTGCTCGGCCAGGACTCGATCCGCGAGGTCACCTACCTCTTCCGCGGCCCGACGCGCCTCGCGCCGTAAGCACGACCGTCACGGAGCCCCGTGAGCGCCTCGGCGCTCACGGGGCTCCGTGCGTGTGCATGCGCTCCCCCGAGGCGCTGAAGATGCTGAGAACCTCGGCCGGACCGTCGGCGGTCGCGCTCAGACTGTGCGGCAGCCGCGTGTCGAACTCGGCAGCCTCGCCCCGCTCGATGATGTGCTCTCGGTCGTCGAGCGCGAGACGCAGGCGACCGCTCAGCACGTAGAGCCACTCGTACCCGTCGTGCACCCGGGGCTCCGGAGCATGCGTCGCCGCCGGGAACGTCACCTTGTACGTCTGCACCGGCGAGTGGTCGAGCGTCAGCGGCGCGATCACCATGCCCTCGCGGCGCCGGACCGGACGGTGCACACGCGGGTCTGCAGGCGCGTCGGGCAGCAGGTCGTCGATGCGGATCCCGAGCTGCCTCGTGAGCGGCAGCAGAAGCTCCAGCGATGCCTGGCGCTTGCCGGCCTCGAGGCGCGACAACGTGCTCGGCGACATGCCAGCGCGGCTTGCGAGATCGTCGAGCGTCCAGCCGCGATCCTTGCGCGCCGCTCGCAGCCGCGGGCCGACCTGATCCAGTGCGTCCATATGATCATCTTGCCATTTCTGCAAAGCCGTTTGCGGATTCTCCCTCACCCTACGACTCTGGAATCATGCAGAACGAATGGGATGCCGTCGTCATCGGCGGCGGTGTGGCCGGCCTCAGCGCCGCGCAGATGCTGGGGCGCTCACGGCGTCGCACGCTGGTGATCGACGGCGGGATGCCGCGCAACAGGTTCGCGGCGCACATGCACGGTGTTCTCGGCCACGACGGCAGACCCCCGGCGGAGCTGCTCGCCACGGGCAGGGAGGAGGCCCGGTCGTACGGCGTGGAGTTCGCCGACGGGGCCGTAGCCGAGCTCATCGACGAGGCTGACCTGCTGCGCGTGGTCCGCACCGACGGGACGATGGACACCGCGCGCGCGGTCGTCATCGCGACGGGCATCCGCGACGTCCTTCCCGATGTGCCCGGGCTGAACCAGGAATGGGGCCGGACGGTGCTGCACTGCCCGTACTGCCACGGCTGGGAGGTCGCCGGCCGCCGGCTCGGAGTGCTCGCGACCTCGGCGGCGAGCCTGCACCAGGTCGAGCTCGTGCGGCAGCTGTCGGACGACGTCGTGGTGTTCACGTCCGAACCGTTCGACGAGACGACGGTGGTGCGGTTCACCGCCCGCGGAATCCGCATCGTGCGGGACGAGGTCCGCGCAGCCCACGGACGAGAGGGTGCGCTCGAGATCACGACGGCTTCCGGCGACCGCCACGTCGTCGACGCGCTGTTCGCCGGCGGCGCCCCCGAGCTCGATCTGGGGTTCGCAGCCGGACTGGACCTCGCGCGCACGGATGCGCCCGGGGCGCCCCTCGCCGCGGATCTGCGCGGCGCCACGAGCCACCCGCGAGTCTTCGCTGCCGGCAACGTGACGGCGCCGTTCGGCAACGTGCCCCTCTCGATGGGGGCGGGATCCATGGCCGGCGCCGGTGTGAACGGGATGCTGGCCGCCGAGGACTTCGCGCTCGCTGTCACTGCGCGCACCGCCGAGCGCAACGCCGCGTGGGAGGAACGCTATGCCGCCGAGGGGCGGTTCTGGTCGGGCCGCGTCAACGCCACCGTGGCGGCGGTGGTCGCACCGCTCGAACCGGGCACCGCGCTGGACCTCGGCTCCGGCGAAGGCGGCGATGCCGTCTGGCTCGCCGAGCACGGCTGGCGCACGACGGGGGTCGACGTCTCGACGACCGCCGTGACGCGCGCAGCCGCGCTGGCCGCGTCGCGGGGCGTCGACGTCGACTTCCGGACGGGTGACGGTGCGGCATCCGTCGGCGGCGAATTCGATCTCGTCCTCGCGAGCTTCCTGCACTCGTGGGAGCCGGACTTCCCGCGACTGCGCCTGCTGCGCGAAGCTGCCGACCACGTGGCGCCGGGCGGGCGCCTGCTGATCGTGACGCACGCCGCGCCGCCGCCGTGGGCACGTGAGGTGCCCGATCATGCGCCCGTCATGCGCACACCCGACGAGGAGCTGTCGCTCCTCGCCCTGGTCCCCGATCAGTGGCAGGCCGAGATCGTCGAGGTCCGCCGGCGCGAGGCCACCGCGCCCGACGGGACCCCGGCCCACCTCGACGACGGCGTGCTGCTGCTGCGTCGCCGGGCGTGAGGACGCCTCGCCCATAGGGTGGACCGGTGATCACGATCGACGGCCTGCAGAACTTCCGCGACACCGGCGGCACACCGCTCACCGGAGGCGGTGCGACACGCAGCGGGGTGCTGTACCGCTCCGAAGCGCTGACCACGCTCACGCCCCGGGGCCTCGAACAGCTGGCGGCCACCGACATCGGCGTGATCGCGGACTTCCGCACCGACATCGAGCGCGCGATGTCGCCCGACACGCTCCCGACGACCCGCGACCTGCGGGTCGTCGAGCTCCCTCTGCTCGAGGGCGCGATGACCGGCTTCGCGCAGGCGGCGCTGCAGGCGGCGGATCCGGATGCCGCACAGCAGGCGGTCGCGGCGGCGCTGGCTCAGCTGCCGGGCCTCGGCGACCTCTACGTCTCGATGCTCGAGCACGGCGCGCCCTCCTTCGCCGAGGCGGCGCGGCTGGTCGCGGCATCCCGGGACGACTCCCCCACCGCGGTGCTCGTGCACTGCACGGCCGGCAAGGACCGCACGGGCGTCTCGGTCGCGTTGATCCTCGACGCCGTCGGCGCGGAGCGGTCGGCCGTCGTCGCCGACTACGCCGCGTCGGCGGCGAACCTCGAGGGCCCGTGGGCGGATCGCATGCGCGGCACGGTCACCGCACTGGGCGTCCCGCTCACTCCCGAGCTCGACGCGCTCGTGACGGCGACGCCGCCCGCGGCGATCGAGCAGGCGCTGGCGTGGGTCGACGCGCAGGGCGGCTCGGTCGCGTATCTCCGGTCGGGCGGCCTGACCGAAGACGAGCTCGACGCCCTGCGGACGCGCCTGACGGCCTGAGTGCGGGTCAGCGCGCGGCGCCGAGCGCCACGCGCAGACGCTCGGGCGAGACGCGCCAGTGCCCGTGCAGCTGTCCGTCGATGAGCACGACGGGGATCTTCTCCCACCACTGCGCATAGAGCGCCGGGTCATCGGCGATCGAGAGCTCTTCGACCTCGACCGCGCCTTCGGGAAGCTCGGCCACGACGGCCTCGACGACCTCGTGCGCGACATCGCACAGGTGGCAGTCGGGCTTGCCGATGAGCGTGAGCGTCGTCATGCGTGCCCGTCCGGTGCGCTCAGGCCTCGACCGGGAAGCCGGCCGCGATCCACTCGTTGGTGCCGCCGTCGACGTTCGTGACGTCGTAGCCGCGCGCCTCGAGCGCCTCTGCCACGCGGGCCGAGCGACCGCCGACCGCGCAGATGACGTCGAACGCGCCGTCGGGCAGCTCGTCGAGGCGGCCGCCGATCGCCGACATGGGGATGTTGACGGCGCCGGGCACGTGACCGGCGGCGTACTCGTCGACCTCGCGCACGTCGATGAGCGGGGTCTCGACGCGCTGACGCAGCTGCTGGACGGTGATGGACTTCATGACAGCCTTTCGGGATCCGGGGGATACACGAAGCGCCCGTCCGGAGACAGGCGCTAGGTGCGGATGCCGCTTACTTCTTGTTGCGGCGCTGGTGGCGAGTCTTGCGAAGCAGCTTGCGGTGCTTCTTCTTCGCCATGCGCTTGCGGCGCTTCTTGATGACAGAACCCACGGAAAACCTCACTATGTCGGGGTCTGGGCGCGGCGTGTGCGGCGCCCGGGAACGGGCAGATACGGAAAATGCCTCGGAACAGTCTAGCCGACGTCGGCGATGGGCCGTTGCAGGGCCTCCGTGACGGCCGATTCGGGCACGCGATAGCTGCGCCCGAAACGCACGGCCGGCAGTTCGCCCGAATGCACGAGTCGATAGACCGTCATCTTCGAGACACGCATCAGTTCGGCCACCTCGGCGACCGTGAGGAAGCGCACATCCGACAGTTCTGCCATGCCATTCACCTTCCCCAGAATCGCTGCGACACGCCGAAACCCAGATCAGCTGTGGATCACTCTAGAACGCCGTCGGGACGTGTGTAAACCCGTGTGACCTGTGGGACTCGCGAGACGCGGCGATCACGCGGCCGGCCCATGCTTGGCGCGGCGCTCGCGCGCGGCGCGCGCCTCCAGCCGTTCGGCCTTGCGGGCGGCGCGCAGCACCTTCTCGGCGTCGCGCACCGCCTTGCGCGCCTCTCGGTACTTCTTGTCGTCGGCGATGTCGGCGTCGTCCGGCCCAGTCCACGGGACGCTCGGCTCGTGACGCCCCTCCGCCGCGGCGGCGATGTAGTCGCCGATGCCGTCCAGACCGCGGGCGAGCGCGAAGGCGAACGGATCGGACTCGTCGAGGAAGGCCCCCGCCTCGATCGCCGCGCGAAGGTCGGGATAGGCGTCCCCCGTGATGAGGGCGCGGAACAGCGCATCCTCGCTGCGGGTGATGGTGGGGGCATCCATGCCCCGCTCGCGTTCGAGCCGCGCGTAGCCGGCGAAGATGCTGCCGGCCCAGCGCGCCGCCCCGCTCACGAACAGCACGACCGCCAGGCGCTCCTCGTAGGTCAGGTGCGTGTCGGCGAGCGCATGGAGCCCGGCATCCATCCACGCGGCCATGTTCGGGGTGACCGGGACTCCCGAGATGGGGATGTCGAGCACCCACGGGTGGGCCAGGTGACCCTGGATCTGCTCGCGGTACAACGCCTCCAGCTGCTCGCGCCAGCCTCCGGCCTCGCGCACGGCATCGGAAGGCGCGCCCGTCGCCTCTTCCTGCATCAGCAGGATCAGGTCCTCCTTGGCGCTGACGTAGCGGTACAGCGACATCGGCGTGAAGCCCATGCGCGCCGCGACGGCTGCCATCGACACCGCACCGAGACCCTCGGCATCGGCGATCTCGACGGCGGCCTCGACGATGCGCTCGACGCTCATCTCCCGCTTGGGGCCGCGTTGCGGGTTGGCAGCGACGCCCCACGCCAGGGCGATACCGCGAGGGAGCTCAGGCTCGGCGTCTTCGGTCATGTCGCCATCCTAGGACTGTTTATTCCGTAAACAGTGTGTTACTGTCATAAACAGTTGCGATCGTAAACAGTTTCCCTCATACACACGGAAGGATGCCACGCATGAACGCTCCCGCCATCGACATCCGCGGGCTCGGCAAGAGCTTCGGGCGCTCCGTCGTCCTCGACGGGCTCGATCTCACCGTCCCCCGCGGCGAGATCTTCGCCCTGCTCGGCGCGAACGGCGCCGGCAAGACGACGACGATCTCGATCCTCACCACCCTCCAGCGGCCCGACCGCGGCAGCGCGGCGGTCGCCGGCTTCGACGTCGCCACCCACCGCGACGCCGTGCGCCAGCGCATCGCGCTGACGGGTCAGTCCGCCGCCGTCGACGACATGCTGACCGGCACCGAGAACCTCGTGATGCTCGGCCGCCTGTCGGGCCTGTCGCCTCGCCGCGCGCGCACCCGCGCGGCGGAGCTGCTGGAGCGGTTCGCGCTGACGGATGCCGCCACCCGGCGCGTGCGCACGTACTCCGGTGGCATGCGCCGCCGGCTCGACCTCGCGCTGAGCTTCGTCGTCGTGCCCGAGGTGCTGTTCCTCGACGAGCCCACGACCGGCGTCGATCCGCGCAGTCGGCGCGACCTGTGGGAGGTCATCCGGTCGCTGTCGGACGCGGGCACGACCGTGTTCCTCACGACGCAGTACCTCGAAGAGGCCGACCAGCTCGCCGACCGCATCGCCGTGCTCGACGAGGGACGCATCGTCGCCACCGGCACGCCCGCCGAGCTCAAGGCGCTCGTCGGCAGCGACACCGTCGTGCTGACCGATGCCGCCGGCACCGTGGTGCACGAGATCCCCACCGACGGCAGCGTCGCCGGCCTGCGGGCCGCGATCGCCCAGCTCGACGTCGACGACGTGCCGGGCGCCGAGGTGACGCTGCGACGCCCCACGCTCGACGACGTCTTCCTGTCGCTCACCGGCACGCCGGGTGCGCGACCCGCCCACGACACCGCCAAGGAGTACGCATGACCGCCCTCGCCCCGGCCGCCGTCACGGCCGTCCCCCGTCCGCGCCTTCGCGGATTCACCGCCGAAGCGGTGTTCGTCCGCCGCAGCATGACGCAGTCGCTGCGCGACGGCGAGTCGCTCAGCATGTCGATCATGCTGCCCGTGATGCTCATGCTGCTGTTCACGTTCGTGTTCGGCGGCGCGCTCGACCCCGACGGCTCGTACGTCGACTACGTCGTGCCGGGCATCATCCTGCTGTGCGCCGGCTTCGGCGCCGCCACGACGGCGACCTACGTCGCCCGCGACATGTCGAGCGGCATCATCGACCGGTTCCGCACGATGCCGCTGCGCGCGGGGGCGGTGCTCACCGGCCACGTGATCTCGAGCCTCGTGCGCAACCTGCTGGCCACGGCCGTCGTGATCGGCGTCGCGCTGCTGCTCGGATTCAGTCCGACCGGCGGCGTCGCCGCCTGGTTCGGCGCGACGGCGCTCATCGCGCTGTACATCCTGACGATCACGTACCTCTTCGCAGCCATCGGGCTGGCCGCCGGCAGCCCCGAGGCGGCGTCGGGCTACGGGTTCATCCTGCTGTTCCTGCCGTACCTGTCGAGCGCCTTCGTGCCGGTCGACACGATGCCTACGTGGCTGCAGTGGTTCGCCGACAACCAGCCCATCACGCCGATCATCGAGACGATCCGCGGGCTCCTGATGGGCACCGAGCTCGGCACCGAGCCGCTGTGGGCCGTCGGCTGGTGCGTGCTGATCCTCGCCGCCTCGGCCGTGTGGGGTGCGTGGCTGTTCGGCCGCAAGAGCGGGCGACGCTGACGGTCGAGCCGCCATGACAGACGATGACGGGATGCCGCGGGCCGCGGCATCCCGTCATCTCGCGGTCCCTGAGCCTGTCGAGTGGTCAGCGACCCGGCAGCTTCTTCAGCGCCGTCTCGAACGCGTGCTTGGCGGAGGCCGCGGCGCGGCCGACGACGTCAGCGGCGTGCGCGGCGGACTCGGTCAGGGTGCCGGCAGGGGCGGCGGCGTCGCCGAGTCCGTCGTCGTCCAGGAAGGGGACCAGCCAGTCGTCGACCTCGTCCAGCGGCGCCGCGGACAGGCTGTAGTAGCGGTGCTGGCCTTCTTCGCGGACCGAGACGAGGTGCGCGTCGCGCAGCACCTTCAAGTGCTTCGACACCGTCGGCTGGCTGGCACCGAGCTCCGTGACGATGTGCGACACGCTGGTGCCGCGTTCCCCGGCGGATGAGCGATCGAGCAGCAGTCGAAGGATGTCGCGACGCGTTCGGTCCGCGATCACGTCGAAGATGTCCGCCATAGGCTCAGAGTAGTCGGGACCCCTGCCGAGTACCATGAGCACGACCGCCTGGCGCCCACGGGGTGTCGGGTGCACGCGTGCCGATTCGCCCAGGGAGGATTCCGTATGACGGATGGCAGGCGCGCCCCCGTCGGTGCGGCGGGCCGCGTCCGGGCGATCGGTCACGCCTTCATGGAGTTCTTCCGCGACCTCACGCAGCGCTCCCCTGCCCGGTTCGCGATCATCATCTTCCTGTCGTTGATCCTTGTCTTCACGGTGCTGTTCTCGCTGCCCATCGCGGCGGCCGACGGGGTTCGGACGCCGTTCGCGGACGCGTTCTTCACGGCGGTGTCGACCATCTGCGTCACGGGCCTCGCGACGGTCGACATGGCGACGCACTGGTCGCCGTTCGGGCACGTGCTGGTCTTCGTCGGCGTGCAGATCGGCGCGCTGGGCGTGCTGACCCTCGCGTCGATCCTGGGTCTCGTCATCTCGCGACGGCTGGGGCTGCGGGCGAAGCTCATCGCCGCGAGCGACACCAACCCGCTGCGCACGCACGGCGGCCCGGTCAACGAGAGCCAGACCGTGCAGCTGGGTCAGATCGGCAGCCTGCTCGCGACGGTCGCGCTGTCGACGCTCGTCATCGAGGCGGGCATCGCCATCCTGCTCTACCCCGGGCTGCTGGTCGCGGGCGTGCCGTGGAACGTCGCGCTGTGGGAGGCGCCCTTCTACGCGGCGATGTCGTTCACCAACACCGGCTTCACCCCCAACCCGCAGGGCCTGGAGCCGTTCCGCCACGACTACTTCTTCCTCACGGTGCTGATGGCAGGCGTGTTCCTGGGCTCCATCGGCTTCCCCGTGATCTACACGCTCCGCCGTCAGCTGTGGCACGTGCGCCGGTGGTCGCTGCACGCCAAGCTCACGATCATCACGACCGTGACCCTGTTCTTCCTGGGCGGCGTCGTCTTCCTCGTCCTGGAGTACGACAACCTGCTGACACTCGGCACCAACGACGCCTGGGACACGACGTTCCAGGCGTTCTTCCTGTCGGCGATGACCAGATCCGGCGGCTTCGCGATCCTCGACATCGGGCAGCTCAACCAGTCGAGCCTGCTCGTCGCCTGCATGCTCATGTTCGTCGGCGGCGGCTCGGCATCCACCGCCGGCGGCATCAAGGTGACCACGCTCGCCGTGATCGCCCTCGCCGTCGTCTCGGAGGCGAAGGGCCGGGCGTCCAACCAGGTGTTCGGCCGCCGCATCCCGAGCGATGTGCTGCGGGTCGCGCTGTCGGTCGTCGCGTGGGGCGCGACGATCGTCGCGATCTCGACGATCATCATCACGCAGATCACGAAGGCCGATCTCGGCGACGTGCTGTTCGACGTGATCTCGGGCTTCGCGACCGTCGGCCTGTCGACGGGGCTGACCGAGACGCTCCCCGATCCCGCCGTGTACGTCCTCGCCCTCACGATCGTCATGGGTCGCGTTGGTACAGTGACTCTCGCCGCGGCCGTGGCCGCGACGAACCGTTCGCAGCTCTACTCGCTGCCCGTCGAAAGGCCGATCGTTGGTTGAGCGCTTGAGGGGCGACGCGCCCGTCCTGGTCATCGGACTGGGCCGCTTCGGCGCCGCCTGCGCCGGCGAGCTCGATCGCCTGGACCGCGAGGTGCTCGCGATCGACGAGAACCTCGACCTGGTGCAGAAGTGGTCGGAGCGGGTCACGCACACGGTGCAGGCCGACGCCAAGAACATCGACGCGCTCAAGCAGATCGGCGCGCAGGACTTCCAGGTGGCCGTCGTCGCGGTCGGCTCCTCCATCGAGGCCTCGGTCCTCATCACGGCGAACCTCGTCGACCTGAAGGTGCCGCAGATCTGGGCGAAGGCCGTGTCGCAGTCGCACGGCAAGATCCTCGCCCGCGTCGGCGCCAACCACGTGATCTACCCCGAGCGCGAGGCCGGCGAGCGCGTCGCGCATCTCGTGAGCGGCCGCATGCTCGACTTCATCCGGTTCGACGACGACTTCGCGCTGGCCAAGCTATATCCGCCGAAGTTCATCCGCGGCAAGGGCCTCAACGAGTCGGGCGTGCGCACGAAGTACAACGTGACGGTCGTCGGTGTGAAGAGCCCGGGCAAGCCGTTCCGCTACGCGGAGGCCAACACCGTCGTGACCAACCACGACCTCATCATCGTGTCGGGCACCAACTCCGACATCGAGCGCTTCGCGTCACTCGAGCGCTGAGCCTGGACGGATGTCGGCGCCCCCGCGCAGACTGCCGTCATGACCGAACGAGACCAGACCCTGGCTGCGGCGCGTGCGTGGCTCGACGGCTACCTCCGGGCGTGGGAGTCGAACGATCCGGACGACATCCGCGCCGTCTTCACCCCCGAGGCCGTGTACCGGTACGAGCCGTGGACGACTGCCGTGACGGGCCAGGACGCGATCGTCGCGTCCTGGCTGGACCGGCGCGACGAACCCGGCACGTACCGCTTCGAGGGCGACGTGACGGCCGTGGACGGCCGCCGCGCGATCGTCGAGGGCGTGACGCGCTACGACTCGGGCACCGTGTACAGCAACCTGTGGGTGATCGACCTCGCCGAGGACCGCCGTGCCGAGGCCTTCACCGAATGGTGGATGGATCAGGCGCACAAGAGCTGACGCCCCGCGCCGTCACGCCCCCGCCGCCAGCTCCTTCGCGCGGGCCAGGGCGGCGTCGGTGGCGCGCGCGAAGACCTCGTCGAGGGCGGCGTCCTGCAGCGCCGCGACGGCCCGCTCGGTGGTGCCCTTGGGGCTCGTCACCTGCCGGCGCAGCTCGGCCGGATCGTGATCGGATGCCTCCAGCAGGGCCGCCGCGCCGACGAAGGTCTGCTCGGCCATGAGCCGGGCCTCGTGCTCGGCGAACCCCTTGCCGATCGCGGCCTTCGTGAACTCCTCGACGACGAGGAAGAAGTAGGCGGGACCGGACCCCGAGATGGTGGACAGCGCGTCGATCTGCGCTTCGGGCACCTCGATCACCGTGCCCACCGTCTCGAACAGACGCCGCACGAGGGCGACGGCGCCGGCGTCGGCGCGCGAACCGGCGGCGAGGCCGGTGACCCCGCGACCGACGAGGGCGGGCGTGTTGGGCATCGAGCGCAGCACCGCCGCATCGCCGAGGATCCGCTCGAACGTCTCGATCGTCACGCCGGCCGCGAGGCTCACGACGAGCGTGCCGGGGCGGAGCACCGGGGCGATCTCGCGCAGCAGGTCGGGCACCATCGCGGGCTTCACGCCGACCAGCACGATGTCGGCGGCAGCCGCGGCGTCGGTGTTGCCGGTCGCGCGCTCCTCCAGCGCGATGCTCGTGACCCCCTCGAGGCCGGCGAGCTCTGCCGCCTTCTCACGCGACCGGTTCGTCGCCGTGACACCCGCCGTCGCCAGCCCCGAGCGGGACAGCCCGCGTGCGATCGCGCCGCCCATCGAGCCGGCGCCGAGGATCGCGATGGGCGGGAGGGTCGGGGTTTCTTCAGCCATGGCGTCATCCTACGAGCCGGGCGTGACGGCATCCCTCGCTTCGGTCTTGACTTATATAAGTGTTAACGCAATCATCGATCCATGCACGCGCTCGACATCCTCGGCGACCCCGTTCGCCGGCGCATCCTCGAACTCCTCGCGGAGGGCGAGCGCAGCGCCGGCGAGATCGGCCAGGACGTGCAGCGCGAGTTCGGCATCTCGCAGCCCGCGGTCTCGCAGCACCTCAGGGTGCTGCGGGAGTCCGGGTTCGCGACCGTGCGCCCCGACGGCGCCCGTCGCCTGTACGCGATCGACCCCGAGCCGCTGGCATCCGCAGCGGCGTGGTTCGACCCGTTCCGGCGGTTCTGGCAGCCGCATCTCGACGCCCTGGCCACCGAGCTCGCGCGCGGCCGGCGCGAACGCCGCCTCGCGGCCGAGCGCGATGCCGAGACCGACGACACGCACACGACCGATCCACAGGAGGACTGACATGGTCGACGTACAGGGCCAGCTCGCCGCGGTGACGCGCGAGATCGCCGACGAGGACATCGACGGCTACGCCGCGCGGGTGCAGACGCTCGCGCAGACGTACCCCTCGCCCATCGAGGACGTATGGGATGCCGTCACGACCGCATCCCGCATCGCGCGGTGGTTCCAGCCCATCTCGGGCGACCTGCGTGCCGGCGGGCGCTATCAGATCGAGAACAATGCGGGTGGCGAGATCCAGGAGTGCGTGCCGCCCGCCGCCGGAGCCGCGCATTACAAGGCGACGTGGGAGTACGGCGGCGGCGTGACCTGGCTCACGGTGCGCCTGACAGCCGAGGGTGCGGACGCGACGCGTCTCGAACTGGAGCACGTGGCGCGCACCGACGACGTCCCGCCCGGGTTCTGGGAGACCTACGGACCCGGCGCGACCGGCGTCGGCTGGGACGGCGGACTCCTCGGCCTCGCGCTGCACCTCACCGGCGGCGTCGGCCCCTCCCCCGAAGACGCCGAGGCCTGGGCGTTCACGGACGAGGGTCGCGCCTTCTACCGCGGCGCGGCCGACGCGTGGGGCGCCGCGCACGCCGCGGCCGGCGCCGATCCGGCCGAAGCCCACCGCGCCGCCGGCAACACCTTCGCGTTCTACACCGGCCAGACGCCGACGGAGGGTACGGACCCCACAACCTGAAAGGTGATTCACAACGGCGGCGACGCGGTCTATCCTCGGAGGTGCGGGGGCGCAGGGGCCTCTGCGAGACGTGGAGAACCCGATATGACCCTCTTCGACGGCATCACCGCTCGCATCGTGGAGACGCCCGATCTGTCTGTCAACGTGCTGGAGCGGGCGGGCGACGATCCGGCCGCGCCGGCGGAGCGCACCGTGGTCCTCATCCACGGGAACGTGTCGTCGTCGCTGTTCTGGCAAGAGACCATGCAGGACCTCCCCTCCGACCTGCGCGTCATCGCCGTCGACCTGCGCGGCTTCGGTGGCACCGAGAGCGCCCCCGTCGACGCGACGCGCGGCGTGCGGGACTTCAGCGACGACCTGTACGCGACGCTGCAGACGCTCGGCATCGAGACCGCGCACCTCGTCGGGTGGTCGATGGGCGGCGGCGTGATCATGCAGTACGCGCTCGATCACCCCGTGCTCAGCCTTACGCTGCAGTCGCCCGTCTCGCCCTACGGCTTCGGCGGCACGCGGCGCGACGGCACGCGCCTGACCGACGACGACGCCGGCTGCGGAGGCGGCGGCGCGAACCCCGACTTCGTCCAGCGATTGATCGACCACGACACCACCGACGAGGCGCCCACGTCGCCGCGCAGCGTGTTCCGCTCGGGCTACGTCGCCGCGGGCTACACGACCGCGCACGAGGACGTATGGGTCGAGTCGATGCTCAGCACCTCGACCGCCACCGGCAACTACCCCGGCGACGCCGTCCAGAGCGAGAGCTGGCCGGGCTTCGGCGCGGGCGGCCTCGGCGTGCTCAACACGATGGCGCCCGGCCACTTCGATGTATCGGGCATCGTGGACCTCGACCCGAAGCCGCCGATCCTGTGGATCCACGGCACCGCCGACGCCATCGTGTCGGACGCCTCGTTCTACGACCTCAACCACCTCGGCAAGCTGGGCGTGATCCCGGGGTGGCCCGGCGACGACGTCGCGCCGCCGCAGGAGATGGTGTCGCAGACCCGGGACGTGCTCGGGCGCTATGCGGCCGCCGGCGGCGAGGTCGCCGAGGTGAGCCTGGAGGGCGTCGGTCACTCGCCTCATCTCGAGCGGCCGGCCGAGTTCCGGCACGCGCTCCTGGAGGTCATCGGGTACGTCGGGCACCCGCACGACCCGGCTCCGCCGACCGAGGCCATCATCCTGCGCTCGTCCGACTGATCCGACGCACGCGGCGGGCAGCGGCGCGTCGCGGCCGCGGCGCTCGCACGGGGCGAGGCACGCGACCAAGTGTCCGTAGACTCATCGGCATGAGTGCTTCCGGCGGCGGCAAGGCGATCCTCGCGGCGTTCCTGGCGAACATGGGCATCGCCCTCGCGAAGTTCGTGGCATGGTTCCTCTCGGGTTCGGCGTCGATGCTGGCCGAGGCGATCCACTCGGTCGCCGATTCGTGCAACCAGCTGCTGCTGATGCTGGGCGGCCGGCGGGCGAAGAAGTCCGCCGACCGCGAGCACCCGTTCGGCTACGGCCGCGAGCGCTACGTGTACGCGTTCGTGGTGTCGATCATCCTGTTCTCGGTGGGTGGCCTGTTCGCCATCTACGAGGGCGTCGAGAAGATCACCCACCCCCACGCGCTCGACGAGAAGTGGTGGTGGCTGCCGATCGTGGTGCTCGTCATCTCGATCGTCCTCGAGGGCTTCTCGCTGCGCACCGCCGTGCGAGAGAGCAACCACGTGCGGGCGAAGGGCCAGTCGTGGGTGTCGTTCGTGCGTCGCGCCAAGGCGCCCGAGCTGCCCGTCGTGCTGCTCGAAGACGTCGGCGCCCTCACCGGCCTGTGCTTCGCGCTGCTGGGAGTGGGCCTCACCGTCATCACGGGCAACTCACTGTTCGACGCCCTCGGCACGCTGATGATCGGCACGCTGCTGATCCTCATCGCGATCGTCCTCGGCATCGAGACGAAGAGCCTCCTCGTCGGCGAGGGGGCGACGGATGCCGACTACGACCGCATCGTGACGGCCATCGAGTCCGGTCCCGAGGTCGAGAAGCTCATCCACATCAAGACGCTGTACCTCGGACCCGACGAGCTGCTGGTCGCCGCCAAGCTCGGCTTCGCGTCCGACGCGTCGCTCGCCCAGGTCGCCGCCGACATCGACAGGGTCGAGGCCCGGGTGCGCGAGGCGGTGCCCACCGCACGCGTCATCTACTTCGAGCCCGACATCTACCGGCCCGGCACCGACCCGACGCCGCCGACGTCGGAGTTCGTGATCACCTCCTCGAACTGACCCCTCGACAGGCTCAGGCACCGGACCCATGGAATACTGCATCTTCACCGAGCCCCAGCAGGGCGCGAGCTACGACGACCAGCTCGCCTTCGCGCAGACCGCCGAACTGCTCGGCTTCGACGGGTTCTTCCGATCGGACCACTACCTGCACATGGGCGACGGCTCGGGGCTGCCGGGTCCGACGGACGCGTGGACGACGCTGGCCGGCCTCGCGCGCGAGACCTCCCGCATCCGTCTGGGCACGCTCGTGTCGTCGGTCACCTACCGCGTGCCCGGCCTGCTCGCGATCCAGGTCGCCCAGGTCGACGCGATGTCGCACGGGCGCGCCGAGCTCGGGCTCGGCACCGGCTGGTTCGAGCGTGAGCACCGGGCGTACGGCATCCCGTTCCCTGCCAAGAGGTTCGATCTGCTCGAGGAGCAGCTGCAGATCGTCACGGGCCTGTGGGCGACGCCGGTCGGCGGGTCGTACAGCTTCGCGGGCGCCCATTACGAGCTGACGGATGCCCCGGCCCTGCCCAAGCCGGTCCAGGAACGCGTGCCCGTCATCGTCGGCGGCGGCGGCCCGAGGCGCACCCCCGAACTGGCTGCGCGGTTCGCGACGGAGTTCAACATCGGCTTCCAGCCCGAACCGGTGATCGCCGAGAAGTTCACCGGCGTGCGCGCCGCGTGCGAGCGCGTCGGCCGCGACCCCGGGTCGCTGAAGCTGTCGGTCGCCCTGCCCACGCTGGCCGCGGCATCCGATTCCGAACTCGACCGGCGCGCCGCCAACATCGGACGCACCGTCGACGAGCTGCGCCGCGACGTCGACATCGTGGGCGGACGCGACGAGATCGTCGCGAAGGTCGAACGCCTCGCTGCGCTGGGCGCCCAGCGCGTGTACTTCCAGCTGATGGACCTGCAGGACGTGTCGCACGTCGAGTACCTCGGCACCGAGGTGCTGCCCCACCTGCCGCGCTGACCACCGCCCGGTCCGGCCCGCCGCCCTCGCACGGGGCGCGGGTATGAATAGGTTCACTTGCGCTGTTTGTACGCCGAGACTGGATTCGAGCGTACGTTCAGCGCAAGTGAACGCGTTCGTCCGCAGGGGATCGCAGCCGCTGCGTCAGCGACGGGCGTCGAAGAAGCCCCGCAGAAGAGTGGATGCCTCGTCCTCACGCACGCCGGCCACCACCTCGGCGCGGTACGGCAGGCGCCGGTCGCGCACGACGTCGTACATCGACCCCACGGCGCCGGCCTTGTCATCCCACGCGCCGAACACGACACGCGAGATGCGTGCCTGCAGGATGGCGCCGGCGCACATGAGGCACGGCTCGAGGGTCACCACGAGCGTGCAGCCGTCGAGGTTCCAGTCGCCGCGCACGGCAGCCGCCGCGCGCAGTGCGACGACCTCGGCGTGGGCCGTCGGGTCGTGGTCGCGTTCGCGCAGGTTCAGGCCTTCGCCGATCACCCGGCCGCCGGCATCCGTCACCACCGCACCGACCGGGACGTCGCCGGACTCCCCCGCGTGCGCGGCGAGCTGGAGCGCGCGGTCCATCGCGGCAAGGTCGGCGGGGTCGACGTTCACCCCCCGAGCGTATCCGGGCGGTCGGCCCGGCGATCCCCGTTCACGGAATCAGGAGATCTCGCCTGCGCAGGACGATGGCGCGAGAAGCGTCCTGCCGCCGCGAGATCTCCTGATCTGGGAGACCCACCGCGCGCCCAGTAATCTGGTGCCATGCGCTTGCACGTCGCCGACCACCCGCTCATCACCCACAAGCTCACGGTGCTGCGCGACCAGCGCACCTCGTCGCCGGTGTTCCGTCAGCTCACCGAAGAGCTGGTGACGCTGCTCGCGTATGAGGCGACCCGCAACGTGCGCGTCGCGCCGATCGAGATCCAGACGCCCGTGACGACCACGACCGGCGTGCGGATCGACGAGCCGCGTCCGCTCGTGGTCCCGATCCTCCGCGCCGGCCTGGGCATGCTCGAAGGCATGGTCAAGCTGATCCCGACCGCCGAGGTCGGCTTCCTCGGCATGGTGCGCGACCACGAGACGCTCGAGCCGTCGACCTACGCCGAGCGCCTGCCCGACGACCTCAGCGACCGCCAGTGCTTCGTGCTCGACCCCATGCTCGCCACGGGCGGGTCGCTCGGCGCGGCCATCGAGTTCCTGTTCCAACGTGGCGCGCAGGACGTCACCGCCATCTGCATCCTCGGCGCCCCCGAGGGCGTCGCCGCCATCGAGAAGCAGGTCGACGGCCGCGACGTCACCCTCGTGCTCGGCGCCCTCGACGAGAGGCTCAACGAGAAGGGCTATATCGTGCCCGGCCTCGGCGACGCCGGCGACCGCCTGTACGGCACGGTCTGAGCTCGGAGATCCCGGGCGCCGCGTCGGCGCCGCCGGGCATCGGCGCTCAGTCGCCGAGCTGCGGCTCCTGCGGGTTGCGGCGGCCGGTCTCGCGCTCCCAGAACTCGAGCTGCTGCGTCAGCGCCTTCGCGAGCTCGAACACCTGCTCGGGAGGGATGCGGATGCGACTCACGACGCGCGCCGGCACGACCGTATGGCGCTGCCCGGTCTCGGCGTCGACGTCTTCGCGGGGCGGCTGGGCGAGGGTCAGGAAGTCCATCACGAAGACCGTGGGCGTGTGCCACACGTTCGCGAAGTCGGCGTAGGCGCCGCCGATGAGCTCGGGCGGCAGATCGATCTCGAACTGGCGCGGTGCGTCCTCGGCCATGCGGGCTCCTTCTGCCAGTCGCTTCCGGCGGTGTGCGCGAGTCTAACGGGTGGCGGCGTCGCTCAGCCGCGCCCGACGAGCCGCGCGAAGCCGCTCAGCCGGGCGACGCCCTCGGGTGTGAACGGCAGATCGTCGAGCAGCCCCGGCGAGTAGATGACGTACGCGGTGTGCATCGCCCGTGAGATCGCGACGTTGAGCCGGTTGCGCAGCAGCAGGAACTCCAGTCCGCGCGGCGCATCGCGTCCGCTCGAGGCGGCGAGCGACACGATCGCGACCGCGGCCTCCTTGCCCTGGAACTTGTCGACCGTCCCGACCGGGACGCCCGGGAAGCCGGCGGCGGCGAGCGCCTCTTCGACCGCCACCTGCTGGGCGTTGTAGGGCGTCACGACGATGAGGTCGCGCTGCTCGAGCGGGCGCGCGGGTTGCGCGACCGACACGCCGTCGGCGTCGTCGGTGCGCACGTCCGTCCACGCCCGGCCGACCAGATCGCCGACGATCCGGGCCACCTCTGCCGCTTCTTCGAGGGACTGCGTCGCATTGCCGTGATGGCGCATGGCGACCGGCACGAGGCCGGGCTGGATGCCGTCGATGCTGCGCAGAGCCGTCGACGGGTGAGCCTCGAGCTCGCCGCGGTACGACAGCGTCGAGACCGTCGCGGCGACCTCCGGGCGCATGCGCCGCGTCTGCGCGAGGAAGTAGCCGAACTCGGGCGGGATGACGTCGGCGCCGTCCATGACCCAGCCGAGCGCCGAGGTGTCGACCGGGGCAGGGTGCGTGCCCTGGCTCACCTGCGGCAGCTGCTGGGGGTCGCCGAGCAGCAGCAGACGCGGCGCGGCGAGCGAGACCGCGATCGTCGAGGCGAGCGAGAACTGGCCCGCCTCGTCCACGACGAGCAGGTCGAGGCTGCCGCGCGGCACGCGTCCCTCATGGCTGAAGTCCCACGCGGTGCCGCCGATGACGTAGCCCTCGCCCTCGTGCTCGGCGGTGAACGCCGCGACCCCGTTCTTGGGCAGCACCGTGAACCCGTGGGCGGCGGCCGCGTCCTTCGGGGCCTTGCCGACCTGCGACGCCGGAACCCCCGCGGCGATGACGCGCTCGAGCAGCTGCTCGATCGTCGCGTGCCCCTGGGCCACGACGCCGACCTTGTAGCCGTGGTCGCGCACGAGCCGGGCGATGACATGCGAGCCGACATACGTCTTGCCCGTTCCGGGCGGGCCCTGCACCGCGAGGTAGCTGCGGTCGAGGTCGCGCACGGCGCGCGCGATCGCGTCGACCACGTCGTCACCGGCCTCGGGCAGCGTGCCCGACAGCGTGCGGGGCGCCTGGCGCCCCAGGATGTCGGTGGCGGGGTCGGCCGGCAGTCCGGGCGACGCCGCGATGACGGCATCCGCCCACGCGTCGATGGCGGACTGCTGATTGCCCGCGCTGGGCGGCGCCTGCGGGGTGAGCGCCAGGGGCAGCTCGCTCCACGTGATGCCGTCGACGGCCGTCTCTTCGATCACCGCTCCGTCGTCGAGCACCTCGAGCACGGTGACCGAGCGGTACGAGTGGATCCACCTCGCGCGGGCCTCGAACGGATACGGCGCGGGCAGCTCGTACAGGGCGAACGGGTTCGTCCCCTCGCTGAGCCGCGTGCCGGGAGCGAGGTCGCCGTGGATCTCGACGATCCGTCGCTCGCCGCCGCGGCCGCTCTCGGCGAAGTGCCAGTCCTCGCGCACGGTGCTGCGGGCGTGGTCGACGACGACCACGTCGCGGTTCTCGTCCCACAGCGAGACGGGCTCGCGCAGCCGAAGGAAGTGCGTGGCCCAGAACGACTTCGCCTCGCGGGGATAGTAGTCGATCGCCGCGGCGCCCAGGCGCAGGGACCGCGCCGCAGCGGAGTCGGCCCCCTCGCGGTCCACGTGGTCCTGCGCCAGCCGGTCGAGCATCGTCGCGCGCGGCGACGGCTCGTACGCCCTCTCGTCGGGCTCGGGATCGGTCGACGGCCTCAGGTCCGCCTCGCGCGCCCTGTCGACGAGCCAGTCGCGCAGGCGCCGCGTCGAGACGCAGTCGTACCGGTTGTAGTCGGCGAGGTCGTCGAGCACGAGGCCGGCCGCGGCCTCGTCGCCGTCGGCCTGGAGCGCGCGGGCGTCGACGTACCGGACGATCGAGTCGTCGCCCTTCTGGACGTCGCTGGTGCGCACCTCGTCGCCCATGTAGAGCGGCTCGAGCTTCTTGATGGAGTACGACCGCGATCCGACCCGCAGCGCACGCCGCACGATCGGGTACAGGTCGACGAAGACGCCGTCGCGCAGCAGCCGGTCCACATCGGCCTCGCGCACCCCGTGGCGGGCGGCCATCGCGAGCAGGTGCGTGGGCTCGTACGGGGCGTAGTGGTAGATGTGCATGCCGGGGTACTGCTGCCGGCGCAGGTTGACGAGGTCGAGGAACACCTCGAGCGCGCGCTTCTCGTCGGCGAAGCTGTGCGCCCAGAGTGCCGTGTACTGCTCGCGCGTGTCGACCCAGCCGAACAGGTAGTCGATGCCCCACTGCGTCGGCTCGCCGGGCACGGGCGGCTCGGAGTAGAGCGGATCGCCCTCGAAGTCGAAGAAGAGGTCGCCGTGGTCGGGCCGCGGCAGCGCACCCAGCGCCTTCGGCGCCACCACCTCGTACACCGGCAGCGGCGGAGCCGGCGGCGCCTCTTCGGCGACGGCGAGCACGACGCCGCCCTCGCCGCCGAGCACGGCCGCTTCGACCACCTCGGCGGGGTGCTTCGGCGCGATGAGCGGCGGCGTGCCGGCCGGGCTCAGCAGCTGCAGCCGCGCCTGCGTGCGCAGGGACGCGAAGACATCGGGGTTCATCCCGGCCGGTGCGTGGGGAGCCTCGGCCAGCTGCTCGATCGTGACCACGCCGCCGTCGCGCAGACGCTCGCGCTGCACGGGGCGCATCCCCGCCACGAGGAGAAGATCGCGGGATGCCACGACCTCCGCGTCGCACGTCGCGCACCGGCCGCACGCCACGACGCCGAGCTCGCCGCGGGGGTCGCCCCACGCGATCGGCTCGCCCGCCGCACCGAGGTCGAGGCGGCGGTCGGCCACGAGCGCGGCCAGGCGCTCGCGCCGCAGCTGGAAGACGGGGAGCAGATCGTCGACCTCGTGCTCGCTGACGCTCCCGTCGCCCAGCAGCAGCTGCACGCGGTCGGACCGCGGCACGCCCAGGCGATCCAGCTGATGCACGTACGCGGCCAGCTGCATGAGGGCGGTGACGCGGGCGTGCCGGGCGAGCTTCGTGTCCTGCACGAGCCAGCGGCCCTCGTCGTCCCGCACGAGGAAGTCCGCGAACCCGACGAAGGACTCCGTGGCGAAGGCGGCCTGGTAGACGACCTCGGCGTCCGAGGCGAGGGCGGCGTTCGTCCGCGCGACCGCGTCGGCGAGGGCCGCGGCATCCGTCGATCGCGTCTCGGGGATCTCGACGACGCGATCGCCGAAGCGCGCGATGTAGTCGGCCAGCACACGCCGCTCGTGCACGGTGCCCAGGCGGCCGGCGCGCTCGAGCGTCAGGTCCTCGGGCTCTTCGACCGCCGCGACGCGGCCCAGACGCGCATCGATCGCGCGCAGCCACGCGAACTCGCACTCGGCCGCGGCCTTGAGGTCGCTCGCACTCCAGACGATCCGGCCTTCGCCTTCGATGTAGCGCATGTGCTCCCCTTCTCCCCTTCGACAGTAGCCGCGCCCTACGACACCAGTCGCCCTCGGCTCCCCTGTCGCAATCGGCGCTGCCGGTCAGCGGATCGTGACAGCGGAGCCCGGATGAATGGATGCCGCAAGCCCTGCGCCACCTGCAAGACTGGGCGCATGAGCCTGCCCTTCGAGAGCGCGTACCGCCACGGGTTCGCCCGCATCGCGGCGTGCACGATCCCGGTCGCGATCGCCGACCCGGCCGCCAACGCCGAGGCCGTGCTCGAGAGCGCGCGCGCATGCGACGCCGACGCCGTCGCGGTCGCCGTCTTCCCCGAGCTGTGCCTCACCGGCTACGCGATCGACGACCTCGTGATGCAGGACCCCGTGCTCGATGCCGTGGAGCGCGCGATCGAGCGCCTGGTCGAGGCATCCGTCGATCTTCTCCCGATCCTCGTCGTGGGCGCGCCGCTGCGCCACCGCAACCGCCTCTACAACTGCGCCGTCGTGATCCACCGCGGCGAGCTGCTCGGGGTCGCACCCAAGTCCTACCTGCCGACGTACCGCGAGTTCTACGAGAGGCGCTGGTACGCGCCGGGCGACGACCAGTCGGGTCAGGACATCCGGGTCGGCACGCTCGAAGCGCCCTTCGGTCCCGACCTGCTGTTCGAGTCTCTCGACGTGCCGGGGCTCGTGGTGCACGCGGAGGTGTGCGAGGACGTGTGGGTGCCGATCCCGCCGTCGTCGCGCGCCGCGCTCGCGGGCGCCACGGTGCTGCTGAACCTCAGCGGCAGTCCCATCACGATCGCCCGCGCCGAGGACCGCAAGGACCTCGTGCAGTCGCAGTCGCTGCGCTGCCTGGCCGCGTACGCGTACGCCGCGGCCGGCACCGGCGAGTCCACGAACGACGTGTCGTGGGACGGCCAGACGATGATCTACGAGGGCGGCAACCTGCTCGCCGAGACCGAGCGCTTCCCCGACGGGCCGCGCCGCTCGATCGCCGACGTCGACCTCGACCGGCTGCGGCAGGACCGGCTGCGCCAGGGCACGTTCGACGACAACCGCCGCGCGACCGGGGCCGACGCGGAGTTCCGGACCGTCCACTTCCGCCTCGACCCGCCCCGCACCGACATCGGCCTGCTGCGCACGCTGGACCGCTTCCCGTTCGTGCCCGACGACCCGGCCCGGCTGGCGCAGGACTGCTACGAGGCATTCAACATCCAGGTCTCGGGGCTCGTGCAGCGTCTCAGCGCGATCGGCGGCCCGAAGCCCGTCATCGGCGTGAGCGGCGGCCTCGACTCGACCCATGCGCTGCTCGTCGTGGCGCGCGCCATGGACCGCATGGGCCGTCCGCGCAGCGACATCCTCGCCTACACGATGCCCGGCTTCGCCACGAGCGACCACACCAAGTCGAACGCCATCGCGCTCGCCAAGTCCGTGGGCGCGTCCATCGAGACGATCGACATCCGCCCCGCCGCGACCGAGATGCTTCAGCGGCTCGGGCATCCCTTCGCCGGCGGCGAGCCCGTGCACGACGTGACGTTCGAGAACGTGCAGGCAGGGCTGCGCACCGACTACCTCTTCCGCCTGGCGAACCACCACGGCGGCATGGTCATCGGCACATCCGACCTGTCGGAGCTCGCCCTGGGATGGGCGACGTACGGCGTCGGCGACCACATGAGCCACTATGCGGTGAACGCCGGCGTGCCCAAGACCCTCATCCAGCACGTCATCCGCTGGGTGATCGCGCACGGCGAGGGCGTCGACGAGGCCGAGGCGAAGGTGCTGCAGTCGGTGCTCGACACCGAGATCTCGCCCGAGCTCGTGCCCGCCGGCCAGGACGGGAAGATGCAGTCCACCGAGGACCGCATCGGCCCGTACGCGCTGCACGACTTCGCCCTCTTCCACGTCCTGCGCTACGGCTTCCGCCCGTCGAAGATCGCGTACCTCGCCGAGCACGCGTGGCGCGACGCCGAGGCCGGCGCGTGGCCGCCCGGATTCCCCGAAGACGACCGCTTCGCCTACGACCTGCCCACCGTGGTCAAGTGGCTGCAGGTGTTCCTCCAGCGCTACTTCGCGTTCGCGCAGTTCAAGCGCTCGGCGATCCCCAACGGCCCCAAGGTGTCGCCTGCAGGCTCGCTGTCGCCGCGCGGTGACTGGCGCGCCCCGTCGGACGGCAACGCCCGCGCGTGGCTGGCCGAGCTCGCGGAGGCGCTGCCCGACCTCGTCGAGGACTGAGGATCGTGGATGCCGGGGGCCCGGCATCCCTCGTCCACCGGCTCCGACGGGCGGCGCCGCACGCCCATCGCCCACGCTGTCGAAATCGGCATTCGCGCCAGATGCTTTCGACAGCGTTCGACGCTTTCGGCAGCACGAAGGAGAGTGGATGCCGGGCGCCCGGGCCGAACGGCGGCCTGAGCGTTTCGTCTTCGCTCCTTCGTCGCTCCGCTCAACGACCGAGATCTGGGCGCGCGGAGACGAAACGCCTGCCCGCCCCGGCTCAGGCCGGCGCCGGTGCGTAGGCCAGTGTGATGATCCAGCTGTCGCGCGACACGTCGACGAGGCGGTACTGCACCTTGCGGTCGGGGATCCAGCCCTTCGCGAGCGGGCTGTCGAGCCGCACGTGATCGGCGGCCACGCGCGCGCCGCGGCCGTCGGCGTCGCGCACCGCCTGGACGCGGGTCCAATGCGCGAGGAGCTTGGGGAGGTCGCCCTCGTCGGTGGCGAACAGGTGCGAGTGCCGCTGCATGACGTGCAGCTCGTTGTCGTCGGGGTGCGCGTCGCGCAGATCGATCCCGAGCTGCGCCGCCGGGTCGACGAGCGCGACGACGGTCGCCGCGCGGAAGCTGGCGTTGCGGATCTTGAGCGGCACCTCCTGGCCGGCGACTTCGGCGATCAACTGCGTGTGGAAGCCGAACGTGCCGGGCGCTTCGCGCTCGACGCGGACGTCCGTCGGCTCCACGCCGAGGCGGGCGGCGACGAGCTCCTTCGCCAGCTGACGCTTGCGGTCGTGCTCGGGCAGCTTCGGGTCCCAGCCCAGTCGCGCCGTGATCCCGTCCGGAGTGTCGAGAAGCACCGATTGCATGATCCACCTCATCTCCGCGGACCGTCCGCCCCTCCATCCTGTCCCTGCCCCGGGTCGCGAGGAAGGTCGCCACGCGGACTCGCCCGCCCGATCTCGGCACCTCAGCGGGGTCGCGCGTCCGGTGGGAGGATGGGGGCATGGCCAGACGTGCCACGGTGGTCGGAAGCGGGCCGAACGGCCTGGCGGCGGCGGTCGCACTCGGCCGCGCCGGGTACGACGTGCGCGTCCTCGAGGCCTCCTCCACCGTCGGCGGCGGCACCCGCACCGCAGCGCTGACGCTCCCCGGCTTCCGCCACGACGTGGGCTCGACCGTGCACCCGGCGGCGCTGTCGTCGCCCTTCTTCCGCGCCTTCGGCCTCGGCGAGCGCATCGAGTGGATCCATCCGCGTGCGTCGTACGCGCAGCCGCTCGACGGCGGGCGGGCGGCGATCGCGTGGCGCGATCTGGAGCGCACGGCTGACGCGCTGGGCCGCGACGCGCGCGCGTGGCGCGGCGTGCTGCGGCCGCTCAGCCGCCACCTCGGCGCGCTCGTGGACTTCACCGGCTCGCAGCTGCTGCGAGTGCCCCGGCATCCCGTCACGGCGCTGCGGTTCGGCCTGCGCGCCCTGCAGCTCGGGTCGCCGCTCGGGCGCAGCACGTTCGCGACCGAGGAGGCCGACGCGCTGCTGGCCGGCGTGCTGGCCCACGCGAACACGCGCCTGCCGTCACTGGGTGCGGCGGCGTCGGGACTGTTCCTGGCGGCGCACGCGCACACGGCCGACGGGTGGGCGTTCCCGCGCGGCGGGGCGCAGGCGATCGCCGACGCGCTGGTCGCGGACCTCTACGCGCACGGCGGCACCGTCGAGACCCGGCACCACGTCGCGGATCTCGCCGCCCTCGACTGGGGCGACCCCGAGGCGGGCGATCTGCTGCTGCTCGACACGACCCCGCGGCTGCTGCTGACGCACCCCGGCCTTCCGCAGCAGTACGCCGAGGCGATCCGGCGCTACCGGTACGGCGCGGCCGCCGCCAAGGTCGACTTCGCCCTCGACGCGCCGGTGCCATGGGCGCACCCCGACGTCGCGCTCGCGCCCACCGTGCACCTCGGCGGCACCCGCGACGAGATCGCGGCGAGCGAGAACGCGGTGGCCCGCGGCGGCATGACCGAGCGGCCGTATGTGCTGGCCGTGCAGTCGTCGGTGCTCGACTCGACTCGAGCACCGGCGGGCAAGCACGTGCTGTGGGCGTACATCCACGTGCCGTCGGGATCGACGCTCGACCCGACCGAGCTCGTCGTCCGTCAGGTCGAGCGCTTCGCACCGGGCTTCCGCCGCCACATCCTGGCCAGCCACGCGATGACGGCCGCCCAGCGCACGGCGTTCAACCCGTGCGACATCGGCGGCGACATCCTCGGCGGCGCGTTCACGTTCGCGCAGGCCATCCGCCGTCCGGTCGTGTCGACGACGCCCTGGCGCACGCCGCTGCGGGGCGTCTACCTCGCGTCGGCCTCGACACCTCCCGGGCCGGGCGTCACCGGCATGCCCGGCTGGTATGCCGCACGGCAGGCCATGCGCGACGCCGCGCGCCACGGCCGCGGCGAGCGCCGCGAGCTCGAGGATCTCTTCGGCGGGTGACGCGATGGACGCACTGGCAGCGGTCGACTTCGAGTTCGCACGGCAGGTGCTGCAGCGGGGCATCGCCGCGCTGTACGTCGTGGCCTTCGTCTCGACGCTGAACCAGTTCCGCCCGCTCCTCGGCGAGCGCGGCCTGCTGCCCGCTCCCGAGCTGCTCGCCTGGGCGCACACACGGAAGAAGTGGATGCTGCATCCCACCGTCTTCCGGTACCTCCGGTACACCGACCGCCGCCTGGTCGCGCTGTGCGCGGGCGGCGTCGGGGTAGCCGGCGCGCTGGCCGCCGGCATCCCTCAACTCGGTCCGCCGTGGGTGCCGATGCTGTGCTTCCTCGCGCTGTGGCTGGGGTACATGTCGATCACGTCGATCGGCCAGACGTTCTACGGCTTCGGGTGGGAGATGCTGCTGCTGGAGGCGGGGTTCCTCGCCGCGTTCCTCGGCTCGGACGACCAGCCGCCGCCGACCGTCGTCATCGTGCTGTTCTGGTGGCTCGTCTTCCGGCTCGAGTTCGGCGCCGGCATGATCAAGATCCGCGGCGGAAGCGAGTGGCGCGACCTCACGGCGCTCACCTACCACCACGAGACGCAGCCCATGCCCGGTCCCCTCAGCCGCCAGGCGCACCTGCTCCCCCGCTGGTTCCACAAGGGCGAGGTGCTCGGCAACCACTTCGCGCAGCTCGTCGTGCCGTGGTTCCTGTTCACGCCGATCCTCGGCCTGTGGGTGCCCGGTCCGGTGCCCGCGATCGTGGGAGCGGTCGCCGCCGGGATCGTGATCGCCACACAGGCCTGGCTCGTCGTCACCGGCAACTTCGCGTGGCTCAACTGGATGACGATCGTGCTCGCGTTCTCGGCCATCGGGCTGCCGGGCATCGGCGGACGAGGCGCCGACGGTGCGGCACCCGCGCTCCCCCTGTACTGGGTCGTCGTGACATCGGCGGTCGCGCTGCTGTACGTGTGGCTCAGCTGGGCGCCGCTGCGCAACCTGTTCGCACGCCGCCAGCTGATGAACGCGAGCTTCAACCGCTTTCAGCTCGCCAACGCGTACGGCGCGTTCGGCACCGTCACGAAGGAGCGCATCGAGATCGTCGTCGAGGGCACGCTGGACGACGACCCGCAGACGGCGACGTGGCACGAGTACGAGTTCAAGGGCAAGCCGGGCGACCTGCGGCGCATCCCGCGTCAGTTCGCGCCGTACCACCTGCGCCTGGACTGGCTCATGTGGTTCCTGCCGCTCGGGCGGTCGCTCGACGACTGGTTCACGGCGTTCCTCGTGAAGCTCCTCGAAGGGGATGCCGCCACCCTGCGCCTGCTCGCGCACGATCCCTTCGCGGGCGAGAGGCCGCGGTGGGTGCGGGCGGTGTCGTACCGGTACCGCTTCACGACGCGCGCGGAGTTCCGCGAGACGCACGCGCGCTGGGTGCGCGACCGGCGTCGTCCCGTGCTGGGGCCGGCGTCGCTGCGCGAGTGAGACTGTGCGTCCCGCGATCGCGTGGGCGTCAGTGGCCGCCGACGAGTCCGTCGTCGCATCCGCACGACCGGCGGACGACGAGCGTCGCGTCGAAGGTCGTGAAGCCCGGTTCGGCGTCGTCGGCGACGAGGCGGCGGATCGCGGCATCCGCCATCTCGACGATGGGCTGCGCGACGGTCGTGAGTGCGGGCCGGGCGTACGCCGCCTCGACGATGCCGTCGAACGACACGACGGCGATGTCGTCGGGAACGCGCAGCTCGGCGTCCGTCAGCGCGGCGAGGAGCCCGATGGCGATCTGGTCAGATGCCGCGAACAGCGCTCGCGGCCGCGTCGCGCGAGACGCGATGGCGCGCCCCGCGGCGAACCCGCCCTCGTACGAGAACGACGCGTGCACGCTCCTTCCCAGCGGAAGGCCCGCCTCGCGGAGGGCGTCCGCCCACCCGCGCTCGCGCTGATCGATCGCAGCCGCGTCGCCGACGAAATCGATGGTGCGGTAGCCGTGGGCGACCAGATGCTGGACGGCCTGCTCGGCACCGGCACGGAAGTCGACGCCCATCGCCCCGAGCGCACCGCCGGCGCCCCCGTACTGGTTGATGAGCAGCGTGGGGATGCCGAGCGCGGCGATGACCTGCTGCTCCGCGTCGCCGATCACATCGGCGATGATCAGTCCGCCGATCTGTCGGGCGACGAGGTCGTGCACCTGCTCGACGGCCGACTGCCGCTCGCGGTCCCTGTTCACGATGAGCATCGACCGGTCGTGGCGTACGCTCGCCGCGTCCAGTGCGTGCAGGAACTGTGCGAAGAACGGGCTGCGACTGTCGACGACGATCATCCCGATGGTGTCGGCCGTGCCCCGCGAGAGCGCACGGGCCGCCGCGTTCGGCCGATATCCGAGCGCCCGCACGGCCTCGAGCACGCGCTCCCGCGTGGCGGGCGCGACGGGTTTCGGCCCGTTGTTGAGCACGTAGCTCACGACGGCGGTGCTCACCCCGCTCAGGCGCGCGACGTCGGCGCGTGTGACGTTGCGGGGCTTGGGATGCTGGACCATTCGGCTTCCTCTCACCGGCGGCCCGCCGGCCCGGCCTACGCGGTGGCGACCTCCAGAGTGGCGACCGGCCCGATCGCATCGCCGAAGTCGGGGATGATCAGCCGCTCACCGCCACGCCGTGCCGACTCGTGCGCGATGAGCCCCGGCAGCGTGAAGCGCGCGGCGGTCCACGCGTTCACCGGCGGGAGCAGGTTCGACTCTACGGCACGTGCGAAGTCGTCGACGAGGAAGTGGTGGCTCCCCTCATGGCCGTTGTGCAGGCCGCGCAGCTCGGCGGGCACGCGCTCGATGTCGTGGATCGCGGCGTACCCCGACACGAATGCGTCACGCAGTGCCGGTGACACGTTCGCGAGCGAAGGGTCGTCGAGCGACAGCGACGCGCGCGTATCGATGAGGCTCGAGACGTCCTCGACGCTGTCGCGGGTCTGCCAGAACGACGCCGTCGTGACCTGCTCGAACGAACCGTCGGTGCCGAACCAGCGGAACCGCGACTCGCGACGATGCGAGGGGAAGCCGACGCGGCGGAACTCGTTGATCCGCATCGACCCGCCGGCAGCGAGTTCGAAGAGCGCCGTCGCGTTCGAGAAGTCGTTGCCGAACTGGCTGATCGCCCGGTCGAACACCCCGTCGCCGCGATCGTCGACGACGCCCACGGCCGACACCGCGGCGGCGTGCGTCGGCCACGCGCCCAGCACGCCGCCGATCGAGTGCGTGGGGTACCACAGGGGCGGGTAGCTGGCCGTCGACTTCCAGTTCTCACCGCCGGAGTAGCGATAGGCGTCGTAGAAGCCGAGGTCCATGTCGTGCACGTAGTCCCCCTCGGCATAGAACAGGCGCCCGAACTCCCCGGCCTGCAGCTTGCCGCGGGCGAACACCGTGGCGGGGTTGTAGTAACTCGTCTCACCCATCATGTAGACGAGGCCGGTCTCTCGGACCGCGTCGATGATCGCGGCGATCTCTTCGACGCTGATCGCCATCGGCACCGCCGAATACACGTGCTTGCCCGCGCGCAGCGCCTTGACCACGAGGGGTCCGTGCGTCCATCGCTGCGTGAAGATCGCGACGGCGTCGACGGCGTCGGACGCCAGCATGGCCTCGAAGCTCTCGAAGGTACCGGCGATCCCGGTCTGCGCGACGAGGGCGTCTGCGCGGTCCGCGAGCACATCCGTCGCGTACACCGCTGAGACGAGGGGGTGGTGGTGGAACAGGGTCGCGAACTGCCCGGCGAACTGGCCGGCGCCGACGATGCCCAGGGAGAAAGCCATGGCGAATCCTCATGCTTGCGGGTCGGCCCGGTGCCGACTCCCGGGGAGTCTGTCACGCGGAGTCTACGCGCGTCAACCTGTAGTCTGGGTCGACCGGAATCATGGAGTGAAACGGGTTCTACGCGCGTCACCTGCAGAACCGGCGAAGGACGGATCCCGCCCGTCCCGCACTCAGGGGACGAGGCCGCCGGTCTCGGCCACATCGCCGGCACGCTGACGGCGGCGAGCGGTGAGGTCGACGATGGCCACGAGGAACGCGAGCGCCAGGAAGACGCCGACCGACAGCATCCCGAACGCGTACGCGTCATGGAAGACCACGAGGTCGTCGTGCGAGCCGGACTCGCGGTAGATCGCTGCGTAGAACATCGACAGGGCGACAGCCGTGCCGACGGCGGCGCCGATGCGCTGACCCAGCTGCCCGACCGAGCCGGCGAGGCCGCCCTGCTTGACGGGGATGTCGGCCAGGGTGAGCGTCTGGTTGGGGGCGATGACCAGACCGCCGCCCGCGCCGCCGACCGTCATCACCGCCGCTGCGAGGTACGGCGTCCAGGCAGGATCGCTGAACAGCGCCGTGAGCACGAGGCCGGCCACGCACACGAGCACGCCGACCAGTCCCCACACCACGACGATGCGACCGTGCGTGGTTACGAGGTTTCCGCCGACCCACGACGTGATGGCGCTGGCCAGGGCGAAGCCGATCGACACCATCCCGGCGTACACGGGGGCGAGGCCCAGCCCGAGCTGCAGGTACAGCGTCGTCACGAGGAACATCGCCGGCGTCGCGGTGAAGTACGCGGTCTGCAGCAGCGTGCCGTTGCGGAACGACTCCACGCCGAACAGGCTCAGCGGCAGCAGCGGACTCCGGCCACGCGAGGCGTAGCGCCGCTCCCACGCGATGAACGCCGAGACGAACAGCGCGAAGACCGCCAGTATCCACCATCTCGCCGGGTTGTCGGTGGGCGCGCCGGTCGTGAACAGGAACGGCCACATCAGTGACACGACGCTCAGGCCGAACAGCAGTACCCCGACCGGGTCGAGCTGCACGGGGCGCTGCGACCGCGTGCGCGTGTCGGGCAGCAGCCAGAGCGCCAGGGCGATGGCGATGAGGCACAGCGGAACGTTCATCCAGAAGATGAGCCGCCAGCCGTCGGTCGGACCCCCGAGCGCGATCAGCAGGCCGCCGAGCGTCGGGCCGAAGGCCGTCGCGACACCGATGGTCGCCCCGAACAGGCCGAACGCGCGGCCGCGTTCCTTGCCCTGGAAGAGCTCCTGCGTCATGCCGATCACCTGCGGCATCTGCACGCCGGCGGCCGCACCCTGCAGCAGTCTCGCCACCAGCAGGAAGCCGGCTGTCGGCGCCAGCGCGCACGCGATGCTCGTCAGCGTGTACAGCGACAGGCCGACGACGAACAGGGTGCGGCGCGAACGCTGGTCGCCGAGCCGCCCCATCGGCACCAGCGTGAGCCCGAAGGTGAGCACGAACCCCGACACGATGAGTTGCAGCTCGGTGGAACCGGCGCCGAGCACCTCGCCGATCGACGGCAGGGCGACGTTCACTTTCGTCATGTCGAGGATCGTGATCGCCGCCACCGCCGCACACACCCAGAACGCCCGCCACCGGGCACCGGAGCTCAACGGGATGACGGCGGTCGTCGCCGGCGTCGCCTTGCCGGTGCGGGGCTGATCTGAGGTCGACATCGTCTTCAGGCTATCCCCGTGCTCTCGGCGGAGGGGGCGATGTAGTGTGCGGTGGGCGTCGACCGTCGTTGGTCGGGACTGCGCGGCGGAGGCTCGGGCTTTGGTCTGCACGGGTGCCGCGGCAGCGCGTTCCTGGCGACTCGCCAGGATCGGCAGCCCCACCTCGGCGAACCTGGCGACTCGCCACGACCGGCAGCCCCACCCCGGCGAACCTGGCGACTCGCCACGACCGGCAGCCCCACCCCGGCGAACCTGGCGATCCCCACCCGGGCGAATGTGGCGACTCGCCACGTCCGACGAAGTCCGCCCCGACGACTCGGCCTTCACGCCCACGCCGCCCGCCCCACGTTCTTGGCGAGTCGCCAGGAACGCCGCCCGGCCGGCGCGAAACGTGGCGACTCGCCAAGACCGCACGGCGGCACGCGAGAATGGACGGATGAGACTTCTCGTCGCCGCCCTCGAGTCCGAGCTCGTCGCCTTCGAGCCGGAGCTGCCCGGGTTCGCCCGGCTCGTCACCGGTCCCGGCAAGCTGCAGGCGACGTACGCGCTGACGCGCGCGCTGGACGCCGCGACCTACGACGAGATCGTGGTGGTCGGCACCGCCGGCGCGATCGACGCCCGGCTGGAGGCATCCGTCTACGAGATCTCGGCGGCGATCCAGCACGACGTGACCGACATCGACGGCATCGTCGGCCAGCACGTGTCACTGCCGGCGCGGGTCGAGGTCGGCCCTGAGGGCGTCGCCATCGCGACCGGCGACCACTTCGTGGACGACGCCGAGGCGGTGGCCGTGATCCGGCCGCTCGGCGCGAGCCTCGTCGACATGGAGACCTACGCCTACATCTGGGTGGCGCAGCGCTTCGGCGTGCCGATCCGCGTGTTCAAGGCGGTCTCGGATCGCGCGCAGGACGGCGCGATCACCGACTGGCACGCCGCGGTCACCGCGTGCAGCCACCAGCTTCGCGACCATCTCCGGGAGGAGTACGGGGTCTGAAACACCGCGCGCTGGGCGCCCGGCGTGGCCTCAGTGCGCGACGACGGATGCCTGACGGATGACGCTCGGGCCGTGCGGCGTCGCCTCGACGGCGAGCTGCGCGGGCAGCAGCTCCTTCATCGCGGCGACGTGGCTGATGACGCCCACGGTGCGCCCGCCCTGGCGCAGCTCGTCGAGCGTGCGCATGGCGAGGTCGAGCGTGTCGTCATCGAGCGAGCCGAAGCCCTCGTCGACGAACAGGGTGTCGAGCCGCACGCCCCCGGCGCGAGAGGTGACGACCTCGGCGAGCCCCAGCGCGAGGGCGAGCGACGCGAGGAACGTCTCGCCCCCCGACAGCGACTGCGCCGGGCGCGCCTGGCCGGTGAACCCGTCGAGGATCTCCAGTCCCAGACCGGATGCCGCACCGCGCGCCGCGCGTGCGTCGGTGTGCTGCAGACGGTAGCGGCCCGAAGACATGTCGGCCAGGCGGACGTTGGCCGCGGCGACGATCTCTTCGAGCTCGGCGGCCAGCACGAACGTCTCGAGGTCCATCTTCATCGTGTTGGGGGCGCGGCCCGCGAGCGTGTCGGCCAGGCGGACGATGGCGGCGGCCTCGTCGGCACGCACGCCGATCCCCGCGTAGGCGTCGTCGATCTGCATCCCCAGGTCGCGCAGTGCGGCGACCAGCGAGCGTGCGCTGTGCTCTGCTTCGAGCGCCTCGGTGCGCGCCCGGTCGGCGGCGTCGAGCGTCGTCTGCGACTGCGCCGTGTCGACGGGGCCGTCCGGCGCCCCGGCGAGCTCCAGTTCGAGCTCGAGCAGGCGCGCGCGGACCGCGGCGAGCTGGCTGTCGTGCTCGGCGATGCGCGTCGCCAGTGCGGCGACGGCCGACGGGTCGCGCAGTGCGGCCGTCGCGGCCTCGGCGTCGGCGAAGGGGGATGCCGCGACCCGGTCGGCCACGTCGGCCCGCGCGGCGTCGAGCGCGACAGCCGCGCGTGCGGCGTCATCGCGCGCGCGGGAGGCGGCGCGTGCGGCATCCCTCGACGCCGTGGCCTGCGCGACGCGGGCGGCGACGGTCTCGTACCCGCCGCGGGCCTCGTCGACCACAGCCTGCGTGGCCTCGATCGTCGCGGTGAGGACCTCGACCTGTGTGCGGGCTGCGGCCAGGGCTTCGAGCAGCACGGCTCGCGAAGCCTCGGCCTCGGCGTCGAGGGCGGCCAGCTCGGCGAGCTGCGAGGCCAGCGTGTCTCGCCGGGCCCCGGCCTGCTCCGCTGCGGCGACCTCGACGACGGCAGCTTCGAGCCGGTCGCGAAGCGCCTCGACGGACTCTCCCCCGGCACGCGCCGTCGCCTCGGCATGGCGCTCGCGCGCGCTGCGGGCAACGTCGGACGCCGTGCGCTCGGCGGCGGCGGCCCGGTCGCGTGCGGCCTCCGCGGCGGCCAGCAGCTCATCGGTCACCGGCTCGAGCGAGGGCTCGGCGGGGCGCGGGTGCTCGGTGGCTCCGCAGACCGCACACGCCTCGCCGTCGACGAGGTGCGTCGCGAGCTCGCCCGCGTAGCCGTCGAGGCGGCGCTGCAGCAGTGCGGCGACCTGAGCCGCCGTGTCGGATGCCGCGGCCGCCGCATCCCGATGCGCGAGCTCGGCCGCCCGGCGGGTGTCGGCCAGACCGGCAGCCTCTTCGGCCGCGACGAGGCGCGCGGCGACCTCGGCGCGCCGTTCCTGCGCTGGATCGAGGAGCGCCGCACGCTCTCGGGCGTCCGCGAGCTCGGCCTCGATACGCGCGAGCTCGGCGGGTACCGCGGCGCGCTGGGCGTCGAGCGCGACGACGTCTGCCTCCAGGCGCACCACGTCCGCGGTGGCGCGTTCGCACTCGACGCGCTGCTCGGCGAGCGCGGACTCCTGGGCCAGAGCCGCCGTCCAGACCGCGAGATCGCCGGTGAGCCGCTCGATGATCGCGTCGAGCTCGCCGTCCGCATCCGCTCCGATGTCGGCCGCGGCGCGGTGCCACGCATCGTCGGCCGTGATCGTGGCGGCGGAGGCGGCAGCTGCCGCGGCTTCGGCGCGGCGTGCGGCGTCGAGCGGCGCGCGCAGCGCCTCGGCGGCGCGGGCGTCGTCGAGGGTCGCACGGTCGGCGGCGACGACGTCGGCAGCATCTTCGAGCGCCGACAGCCGTTCGCGCGCGCGTGCCAGCTCGCCCTGCGACTTCGCCAAGGCCACAACGGCGGCATGCGCGGCCTCGGCGGCAGCACGCGCGGCCTCGGCGTCGGCGCGCTGATGGGTCGCCGTCTCAAGGCGGTACGCCGCACGCTGCAGCGCCAGCTCGACGGCTGCGCGACGTGCCGCGAGATCGCGCGGCGCTCCGGAGTCGGACGCCGCATCGACCGCGTCCTCGGCGCCCTCCGCGGTGGCGCCGAGGTCGCTCGCCGCGACGAGACGCTCCGCCTGGTCGAGGAGCGTCCGGGCACGCTCGCCGAGCGCTTCGACCTCCTGCTGCGCGCGCTTGCCGCGCTCACCGAGCTCACGCGTGTACTCCTCGTACCGGCGGGTGCCGAACAGCGCGCGCAGCAGCGACTGGCGCTCACCGCCCGACGCGAGCAGGAACCGCGAGAACTTGTTCTGCGCCAGCAGGATCACCTGCTGGAACTGCTGCGCACTGAGCCCGAGCACCTCGTCGAGCAGCAGGCCGACCTCGCGCGGCTTGGCCGCACGCCCGATCCACTCCCCCTCGACGAGCTCTTCGAGCTCGGCGCGCGTCGGCTCGGTCGTCATGCCGCCGCCGCGCCGGGCCGGCCGCTGATAGTCCGGGGCCCTCGTGACCCTCCAGCGCCGGTCGCCGACCGTGAACTCCAGCCGCACCTCGGTCGGGTCCTCCGGCTCGCAGTGGTCGCTGCGCAGCCTCTTGTCGCCGGTTTCGTACCGCGGCACGCTGCCGTAGAGCGCGAAGCACACGCCGTCGAGGATGCTCGACTTGCCGGCGCCGGTGCGACCGGTGATGAGGAAGATGCCCTCGCGCGCGAACTCGTCGAAGTCGACGGTCTGCCGCTCGCGGAACGGCCCGAAGCCGGTGAGCTCCAGCCGGTGCAGCCTCACGCCGACGCCTCCGCTCGCACGCGGTCGTCCAGCAGCTCGCGGACAAGCTCGGCCTCACGGTCGGAGGCGCCCTCGCCGTCGCGCACGTGCGCGAGGAACGCGTCGACGAGCTCGGAGTCGTTGCGGGCGCTCGCGACGCGCTCCGCGTAGGTGCGGGGCGGATGGGCGCGCCCGGCGGGCGGCGTGTGCCGCACCTCGGCGCAGTACGGGAACCGGGCCAGCAGCCGGCGCATCGGCTCGCGCTGCGGCAGCGCGTCGGTGTACACGGCGCGCACCCAGTCGTCGCAGTGGGCGGCGAAGCGCTCGTCCGTCAGCAGCTCGTCGAGGGTCGCGGTGAGCGTCGTGAGCACGCGCGGCACAGGGAGGGGCATCCACTCCACCTCACCGAGTCCGTCGGCGCCGAGCTCGACGAGCCACGAACCGCGCGGCTTGTGTCCTTCGTCGAAGCTGTAGTGCAGCGGCGCCCCGGCGTAGCGCATGTGCGGTGCGAGCTGCTGGCGCCCGTGGATGTGCCCCAGCGCCGCGTAGTCCACGCCGGCGAAGGTCGACAGCGGCACGATGTCGAGACCGCCTTGCTGAATGTCGCGCTCGAGGTGCGGCGTGGGCTCGACCCCCGCGGCGAAGCAGTGCGCGACCGCGACCGTGCGACCGCCGCGGGTGGCGGCATCCGCCCGCACGATGTCCATGGCGCGCGCGAGCACGTCGGCCTGGGAGCGCACGCCGGGCCACTCGCCGCGCATCAGCACGGGCTCGAGGAAGGGGATGCCGTACACGTGCACCGCGCCGTGCTCGTCGTGCACCGTCACCGGCGAGCCGATCGCAGAGGGGTCCGTGAGGACGTGCACGCCGTCGCGCAGCAGTCCTGACTGGAACCCCAGACGGGCGGCCGAGTCGTGGTTGCCGCTCGTGACGACGACGGTCGCACCCGCGTCCGCGATGCCCCGGAGCGCATCGGTGAGAAGGGTGTAGGCGCCCGCGGCCGGCGTGGCGGAGTCGAACACGTCGCCCGCGACGATGACGACGTCGACGTCGCGCTCTCGCACCTGGGCGGTCAGCGCGTCGAGCACGCCGCGCAGCGCATCGAGCGTGGCGTGGCCGTGGAACGACCGCCCGATGTGCCAGTCCGAGGTGTGCAGGATCCGCATGCAGCCACGGTACGTTCGGGCACCGACATCCGCGCCGAGGCTGGCCGCGCGCCCGCAACACGCCGGTCGACGAGTGTCCGGACGCCCCGTCGCGGCGGGTGCGCCGCCGCAACACGGCGGCGCGGACGTATCGTGGAACATGGCGCTCATCCCGGACCCCGCCCCGCTGTCCACCGTCGTCGCCCTCGTCGGCGCCGACAGCGACGAGCTGCTGACCGGCCTCGCGGACCTCCCTGCGCTGGTCGCGCTGTCGCTGCGCGACGCCGACCCGGCCACGGCGGCCCACCTCGTGACGTCGGTGTCGCTTCCCTACGTCGTGCACGACGCGGATCCGCTCGTCCACGTCGGAGCGGCATGGGTCGAGCTGTACGAGGAGCGAGCGACCCTCGGGTCGCTGGAGGCCGAGATCGACGAGCTGCTGTCGCTGTTCGCATCGGGCGAGGCTGTCATGCCCGACTACTACCTGGTGGCCGGCCCCGAGGCGATCGAGGGGACGTGGCGGCACTGGTGGCTGGGCGCCCTCGCGCACCACGCGCCGTCGCGCGTGCTGCCGGTCGAGGCGTCGGGCACGGCTGTGCGGGCGCGACTGCGGGCCCTTCCGGCGTCGCGACCGTGGCCCGAGCCGTCGTCGTGGCTGCCCCGCGTGCAGTTCGACATCCCCGATCGCGTCGGTCTGCGCGACCAGCCGGGCGCCGCCTGAGCATGCGGGCGGCGGAACGGTTCGCGCACGCCGGCGCGACGCTCGTCGCCGAGCGCCGCGGAGAGGGGACCCCGGTCTACGTCCTGGTGCACGGCATCGGCATGGGACGCACCGTGTTCGCCGACCTGGCACGTCATCTGGGCGACGGCGAGGTCATCGCCGTGGATCTGCCGGGGTTCGGCGAAGCCCCCGAGCCCGCGCGCGTGCTGACCATGGAGCGCACCGCCGACCTCGTCGCGGCCTACCTGCGCGCGCGCGTGGCGGGTCGCGCGGTGCTGATCGGGCACTCGATGGGCGCGCAGGTGGTGCTCGAGGTGGCGGTGCGGCATCCCGACGTCGTCGAGCGCATCGTGCTCATCGGCCCGACGGTCGACCCCTCGGCCCGGACGGCTCCGCGTCAGCTGGGTCGGCTCCTGCGCGACATCGCCGTGGAGAGCCCCCGGGTGATCGTGCGCGGTGCGCGGGAGTACGTGCGGGCGGGGCCCCATCTGCGGGCGAAGCTGCGCGCGATGCTGATCCACCGGCCGGAGGACGTGCTGGCCCGCGCGCACGTGCCCGCTCTGGTGATCCGCGGCGAGGAGGATCTCGTCGCACCGCGGGCCTGGTGCCGACGCGTCGCGGCGGGCCTTCCGGACGGACGCTACGCCGAGGTCGCGGGTCACGGTCACGAGACGATGATCCGGGATGCCGCACCCGCCGCGCGTCTGATCACCGCGTTCGCCGCCGAAGGCCGCTGACACCTCGCCCGACTGCCTCTTGGCGGCGGATTCCTGCCAGGCCGGCTCGGCCCGGCAATGTCGGACCCCCGGCGTAGGTTGCCCCTGTCGAACCAACGGAGGAAGCCATGTTCGCTGTATACGCCGCCGAACAGCAGTACCACCACGACAGCCGCACTCGAGAGCACGAACGCCTGATCCTCGCATCGATCCGGGAGCGCTCCGCCGCCGCCCCGGCGCACCTCGACGCCTTCGCGCCGCAGCCGCGGACGACCGTCGTCGCGCCGCGTCCGGAACGGACGGCCTGGCCGCGCCCCATCGGGCTCCACGCGCACGGCGAGGCCGCAGCCGGCTGCGCGGTCGCCTAGCCCTGGCCGTCGGCGCCGTCGTCGGGGGCGTCACCCGTCGACACCTGGCGCGCGAGCTCCTCGATGTCGCCGTCGGGCAGCTCCACGCCGGCCTGCTGCAGCCTGTCGCGCAGCACCTCGACGATCCGGTCGAGGGGTTCGGTGCCGCTGTCCTGGCGGGTCTGAGCGACGATGCCCGTCACCTTCTCGAGTCCTTCCGCGTCGTCCTCCGCCATGGTCGGCAAGCGGCGCTCCTGGTCCTGATCCAGCGCGTCCCCGGCTGCGCCGGTGGTCGGCTCCGCCGCGGAGCCGGCCGCCTCGGGCGGTTCTCCGGTGCCGGGCGCCGCGGGTCCGTGGATCACGCCGACGCCCACCGCTTCGTGGTCGGGCTGCTGTCCGCTGTCGTTCTCGTGTCCGGCCTGGTCGCGGGGACGCTCGGGCCGGTCTTCGTGGGAAGGGGTCGTCACGGCTGCTCCCCCCGCTCGTCCGGGGCGACCAGGTCGGGATCGGCCCCTTGCCGGGCCGCCTCCCCTTCGACCGGGTCGTCCGGCTGCAGTGCGGCGTCCGTCAGCAGTCCGGGATCAGCGTCGATGTTGCGCTCCCGCGACTCCTGGTCGTCGACGGCCTCCCAGCCGCCGGCGGGGTCGGCGTTGATCACGCCCTCGGGAAGGCTGCCGTTCTCGGATCCATCGCGTCGCATGGCGTCTCCTCTCGTCGACCTCCACTCTCCGTCGCGCGCCGGCGCGGCGGGATGGGGTTGACAACGAGCGGGGCGGCACCGCGACGCCGCGGCAGGGGTCAGGCGCGGGGGTTGAGGATGCCGCGATGCGAGGGGTTCTCGTCGAACCAGTCGGCGACGTACCAGCACACCGGGATGATCTTGCGGTCGCCGCTGCTCTCCAGCTCCGCGACAGCGCGCCCCACCAGCTCTCCGGCGTAGCCGTGGCCCCGGAAGGTGGGGACGGTGTACGCGCGGGTCATGGCGACGGTCCGGCCGTCGTCGCGATAGTCCAGGATGCTCACGAGGTCGTCGCCGCGGTGCAGGGTGTACCGCGAGGCATCCGGCTCATTCGAGAAACGCAGCTCGCTCACCCGCACAGGGTACGCCCGGCGGCGGACGTCGGTGCGCACTGCAGCGGATGTCGCGGCGATCACTCAGGCAGTGCCGTCCGGCTCCGGCGGCGGACCGTCGAGAAGCTCCACCCGCAGCAGCCGGAACTCGTGGCGCCGCAGGATCGTCAGCACGGCCCGCGGGCCGCGGCCGAACGCTCGCCGGCCCTCGTCGGCCGCGAGCGGCTCGACCGCGACGATGCGGTACCACTGCCGCCGGTGCAGCACCCATCCTTCGCCGGCCACGATGTTGCGGTACCAGTTCACCGCCGGGCCGTAGGTGAGCTCGGCGACGAAGCCGCCTGCGGCCTCGCCGAGGATCACGGGCGTCTCGAAGACCCTGCCGCTCTTGCGTCCGACGTGCCGGACGAGCGAGAAGGGGCCGCGGCCACGCCGGGCGAGGTCCAGCGTCCAGGGATTGAGACGCCGCTGGATGAGGTCGAGCCACCACCGTTTCAGCGGGCCGGGTCGCGTGTGCACGCTGCCAGTAAACTGCGCGGACGCCCTGACGACCGCGTCCCTCGCCTCAGACTGAGCAAACTGTCACATTCCGACACGTTCGAGCCGCGGCATCCGGGCGATTTGACGTATTCCGACAAAGTCGGTCATAATCGGCCACATGACTGACAACGCGCATTCTCTGTCCGCCTGGGAGGCGAACGGGACTGCCGGCATGATGATGGCCGGCCGCGCTGTCATGTGTTGTCGAATGTGCCACTAGCACGGTGACCCCCGTCGGACTCCTTCTCCGCTTCTGAACACGGATCGCATGGAGTCCCCCGAAGCACCGGTCATGTGCGTCGATCACGCGCACCCGGATCCGCTTCGCACACCGCCCAACGTCGGGCACCAGCCCCTCCCGGGCTCCCGGCCGATCAGGGCCGCAGCACATCCGAACCCGGCACCGTCATACGGGTTCCTTCCGCAAGGACCATCATCATGTCGACCACCGCACTCCTCGACCGTCCCGCAACCTCCGCTCCCGTCCGTCACCTCCGCGCCGTGAACCACCCCGCCCGCGTCGAGACGCCCGCCGCCCCCGCCGAGCCCGCACCGGCACGCGCGCTTCCTGCCGGCACCGCCCCGCGCGGCTTCGCCCTGTACGTCGGCATCGACGAGGCGAAGGCCGCCGCCAGCGGCGTCAGCCTCGGGGTCCTCGTCGACGCGCTGCGCCGCACCCTCGCCGACCTCGCTCCCACCGCCGAGACCTACGCCACCGTCGCGCTGGCGCCGGTCGGGTCGGGCGGCCGCGACGTCGACGTCGTGCGCCTCGCGCTCCACGAGCCTTCCGCAATCGCCCGCACCAAGCAGGAGGAGCCCGAGGACGAAGAGAGCGCGGCCGGCGGCGTCGTCGTCGACATCTCGCGCAAGCGCGTGCTCATCGACGGCGAATCGGCCGCGTTCACGTTCAAGGAGTTCGAGCTGCTGCAGTATCTGGTGCTGCGCGAGGGCCGCACGATCGAGCGGACCGAGCTCGTGACGTCGCTGTGGCAGGGCGCCTCCGAAGAGGACGCCCCCGGCGAGCGCACGATCGACGTGCACGTCCGCCGCCTGCGCGCCAAGCTCGGCCGCTACGAAGACATCGTGCGCACCGTGCGCGGCGTCGGCTACCGCTTCGACCGTCACGCCGACGTCGTCATCCGGTACGGCCACGGCACGCCGTCGCCCGACCGCTTCTGACGCCCCCGCTGCGGTGCGGGGAGTGGATGCCGGTCCCCGGCCCTTCCCGATGCTCGATGTCGGAGGTCGCGGCGTAGGGTGGGCGGCATGACCACGTCGCTCTCGCGCATCCCTCGCTCGAGGGACGCGGGGCGATTCCCGGCCCACACCGCGGCGAGCCCGGCGGCGCGCGATCCGCGTCCGGCGCCGGAGCGCCCGCTCGAGACGGAGTACCGGCCCCGGCACCCTCTCGACCTGCGGCGCACGGTGCTCTACCAGCGGCACGGCGCCGGCGACCCGACCATGACGGTGTCGGGGTCGGTGATCTGGCGCGCGTCCCGCACACCTGCCGGCGTGGCGACCCTCGCGATCCGCGAGACCCATCCCGGCGTCGTGCGGGCAGCCGCCTGGGGTCCGGGGCGGGAGTGGGCTCTGGCGCAATTGCCCGCGCTGTGCGGTGCGGACGACGATGCGACGGGCTTCGACGCGTCGCGGCATCCCCTCATCGCCGACGCGCACCGCCGCAACCCGGGCCTGCGCCTCTCGCGCACCGACCTCGTGTTCGACGCCCTCGTCAGCGCGGTGTTCGAGCAGAAGGTCACCGGCATGCAGGCGTTCGGCGCGTGGCGCCGTGTCGTGACATGGTGCGGCGAGCGGGCTCCCGGTCCGACGCCGCAGCCGATGTTCGCGCCGCCCACGATCGAGGGGTGGCAGCACGTGCCGTCGTGGATCTGGCACCGAGCCGGACTCGAGCCTCCGCAGTCGAAGACCGTGGTGCGCGCCGCCCGCCGCGGCGACGCCATCGTGAGCGCGGTGCTGGCCGCCGAGGACGGCGAGGCCGTCGACCGCGTGCTGGTCAGCCAGCACGGCATCGGTCCCTGGACCTCGGCCGAGACCCGCATCCGCGCGCTGGGCGACGCGGACGCGGTGAGCGTGGGCGACTTCCACCTGGCGCATCACGTCGGCTACGCCCTCGCGGGCGCGCGCACGGATGACGACGGGATGCTGGCGCTCCTTGCCGCATGGCCGGGCCACCGGCAGCGCGTCATCCGGCTCATCGGGGCCGGCGGTGCGATGGAGCCGCGACGGGCGCCGCGCCTGCACCCGGAGGACCACCGCGCCCGGTGACACCGGCGCGTCATCGCAGCGTCACCGGTGGCTCTTGTCGATGTCGGAGGGGCGGAGCACACTGGGCCATGCCCCGCGGCCGGGCGAGGCATCCGTCCACCTTCAGGAGTTCCGAAATGCCCAGCCTCAATCCCTACCTCTCCTTCCGCGACCAGGCGCGGGAGGCGATGACGTTCTACCAGACCGTGTTCGGCGGCGACCTCGAGATCTCGACGTTCGGCCAGTTCGACGGCATGGTGCAGGACCAGGCCGAGAACGACCTCGTCATGCACGCCCAGCTCACCAGCCCCGAAGGCTTCGTGCTGATGGGCGCCGACACCCCCAGCGGCATGACGTACGAGAAGCCCGCGGGCATCTCGGTGTCGGTCAGCGGCGACGACGAGGCGTCGCTGCAGGAGTACTGGAACAAGCTGGCCGACGGCGGCACGGTGACGATGCCCTATGACACGCCGCCGTGGGGCGGCAAGTTCGGCATGCTGACCGACCGCTTCGGCATCGACTGGATGGTCGCGCTGAACGCGCAGCAGCCCTGACGTCAGGCGTACTCGCTGTCGTCGACCGGCGACGGGGCGGGGCCGAGTTCATCGAGCTCGGCCCACACCCCGTCGGGGATCGGCGACGCCGCGAGTGCGTCGAGCTGCTCCAGTCGCGCCGCGGAAGAGACCCCGACGACCGTGGAGTCCACGAGCGGCGACCGCAGCGAGAAGTGCAGCGCGACCGCCGGCAACGTGACACCGTGCGCGGCGCACACGCGCTCCAGCTTCGAGACCCACTCCTGAAGCTCGGGCGTCGCCGGGCGGTAGCCGTACATGGCGCCCTCCCGGGGACCGGTCGCGAGGATGCCGGCACCGAAGGGTGCCGCGTTGAACACCGTCATGCCGCGCTCGCGGGCGTCGGCGAACACGGGCTCGGCCGAGCGGTCGACGACCGTGAACCGATTGTGGATGAGCACGGCGTCGAAGACGCCGGTCTCGACGTAGCGCGCCATGAACGGCACGGGCCCCGCGGCGACGCCGATGGCATCGACACGGCCGGACTCGCGCAGCTCGATGAGGCCCTCGACGGCGCCGCGGGGGCCCATGGCCTCGCTGAAGCTCACGCTGTACGGATCGTGCAGGTGCAGCAGTGGCAGCCGGTCCACACCCAGACGCGCCGTCGTCTCGTCGAACGAGCGCATCACGCGGTCGCGGTCGAACACACCCGTCGCGGGTTCGGCGTCGACCTTCGAGATCACGCGCGTCGTCGCATCGGCGCCGATGCGGGCGATGGCGAGCCCCAGGACGGCCTCGGACCGGCCGCCGGCGTAGTTGTTCGAGGTGTCGACGAACGCGTGCGTGCTTGCGAGCAGGCGCACGGCGATGTCGACGGCGGCCGCTTCGCCGTCGGATCCGGGCTCGGTGTCGCGGCCGAGGCCGGAGGCGCCGAGGGTGAGCGGGCTGACGTTGAGGGTCATGGCATCCGTTCCGTGTGGGTGTGCCCCCAACCTATCGACCCTCGCCCGCCGCGGCCGCGGCGGCTCTAGGCTTTCGGCATGACGACGACGCGCAAGGGCTGGACCCGCGGACACTCCGGCTGGGCACTGGGCACCGCCCTGATGTTCACCCTGGGCATCGTGTTCGGGCTCATCTGGGGCAATGTGCTGCTGGGAATCGTGCTCGCGGCGGCCGTCTCGATCGGCTGGCTGATGGCCTACGAGTCATGGCGCGGGCGCAACGTCGGCCTCGAGAACCGCGACGATGACGGGGCGCAGCTGTAGGCGGCATCCACGGGGCTACCCCTCGCGCGCGACGCGACGTATCGTGAGCGCCAGGAGGTGATCCGCATGCACGCCAACGTCGGTGACCGCGTGGTCATCCACGGTCGCGTCGTGGGCGCTGCCGAGCGCGCCGGCGAGGTCGTCGAGGTCCGCGGCGACACCGAGAGCCCGTTGCTGGTGGCGCGCTTCGACGACGGCCACGAGGCGATCCTGTCACCGGGCAGCGACTGCGAAGTCCGTCACGTCGGCTGACGCCCGGTGGGCGCCCGTCAGCCGAGCAGCTCGTAGCGCGCCGGCTCCTGGCCGAGCACGTGCTCGGCCAGGAACGCGAACACCGTCTCGTACCAGACGACGGCGTGCTGAGGCTTCAGCACCCAGTGGTTCTCGTCGGGGAAGTACAGGAAGCGGTGCGCCATGCGCCCTTCGTCGTCGGCGTGGTGCTCCGCGAGCTCCGACCACAGCCGCAGTCCCTCGCCGACCGGTACGCGGTAGTCCTTGTCGCCGTGCACGACGAGCAGCGGCGTGCGGATGTCGGCCACGAACCGGTGCGGCGAATGCTCGAGCATCGCCTCGGGCGTGAAGATGCGCTGCCAGTACTCCGAGCTGTCGGTGGTCCCCGCGAACTGGTCGAGCGCCCACAGGCTCGCGTGGGTCACGATGGCGCGGAAGCGGTCGGTGTGCCCGGCGACCCAGTTGGCCATGTATCCGCCGAACGATCCGCCCATCGCCGCAGTGCGCGACTCGTCGATGTCGTCGCGGGCCTCCGCCGCGTCGGTGATCGCGAGCAGGTCGGTGTAGGGCTTGGCTCCCCAGCTGTTCCAGCCGCGGGCGATGAACTCCAGCCCGTAGCCCGTCGACAGCGCCGGGTCGGGCAGCAGCACCGCATAGCCGCGGGCGACCGCCAGCAGCGGGGCCCAGCGCCAGCTCCAGGCGTTCCAGCTGTTGAGCGGTCCGCCGTGGATCCACAGCAGCAGCGGCGCGGGTGCCGCGGCGGACGCGTCCTCGGGCAGCAGCAGCCAGCCGCGCACGCGGGCGCCGTCCTCGGCGGTCGTCTCGATCTCGGTGATGGTGCCCGGCGCGGCGGGCGACGGCGCCGGGGTCGCGAGCGGAGTCACCGTGCCGTCACGGCGGATGCGCACCGGATGCGGCGGCACGACCCACGACGAGCGCAGGGCGACCAGGTCGCCGCTCGTGCGGTCGACCGCGACGTGGGTGTACGCGAAGTCATCGGAGGTGAGGCGCGCCGGCGCGCCGCCATCCAGCGGCAGGCGGAAGACCGGCCCCCGGCCGTCATGATCCGCGGTCGCGATGAGCGCCTCGTCGTCGGCGTCGAACGCCAGCGACGACGCCCAGCGGTCCCAGTCCGCGGCGATGCGCCGCGGCTGCGAGCCGTCGATGCCGGCGACCCACACCTCGTAGTCGGTCGGGCCTGCAGGGGTGCTTTTGACGGTCCGCAGATACGCGATGCGCGTGCCGTCGTGGCTGACGGCGGGCATCTCGAAGTCGACGTCGACCTCGTCGAACAGCGTCGTGCGCTCGCCGGTGGCGGTGTCGATCGTGACGATCGCCCGGCGCCCGGCGCGCTGCTCGCGCACCTCGATCGAGGCCACCAGCGTCGAGCCGTCCGGCGTGAGCACGGCCTCGGCGTGGTCGAGCGTGCGTCCGGGCCGCGGTGTCAGATCGCGCGGCCGCGGCAGCGTCGCCGGGTACGGCTTCGGGTCGGCGGCGGAGGCCCCGGCGTCCGCGTCGGCGGCGGCGGCATCCCCCACCGCCTCTTCGGCGACGGCGGCGATCGTGTCGGCCAGCTCGCCGACCTCGACGGCGAACAGGTGCGGCTGGGCGGGACCGAGGTCGTGGTCCCAGTAACGGACCGGGTAGGTGTCGTGCAGGATCGCCGACACCTTCTTCTCCTTGCGCTTCGCGCGCAGCGCGGCATCGGCCTCGATCGTCTCGGACGAGGGAAGAAGGGATGCCGCCAGCACGACCCGATCCGATGCCGAGGCCGTCGCGGCGATGCCGTCGACGCCGCCCGCCAGCCGGGTGACGGCACGGGCCTCGCCGCCGGCTGCCGGGAGCAGCCAGAGCTGCCCCGATTCGTCGTCCGCGTCCCCCTCGGCGTCCGGGCGCGCCGAGACGAACAGGATGTCACCGCTGCCGGTGAACGCCGCGCCCGCTTCGCCCTTCGCCGAGCGCGTCAGCCGGCGCGGCGTGCCGCCGCCGTCGGCGGGCACGGCCCACAGCGCGCGCTCGTAGCCCGTGCCGTCCTTCTTGAGGACCGCGACCGTGAGCACGGCGGTCGTGCCGTCAGGAGACAGTGCCACCGCCTCGACCCGGGGAAGAGCGATGTAGTCGGTGAGCGAGTCGAACGGGGTGGGGGTCGGCATGCGTCCACGCTAACCGAGGCCGGGCATCAGCCCCACTGCGAGAGCTTGTCGGGGTTGCGCATGACGTAGATGTCGGCGACCCGCCCGTCGCGCACAGCGAGGGTGAACAGCGCGCTGGGCTCGCCGCGGAGCGTCGCGATCAGCCCCAGCCCGTCGGGCGTCCGGACCGCCTCGACGACGGCGTCCGGCTCCAGGCGCGGCAGACCGAGGAGGAAGCGCGCCACACGATCCGCTCCCCGTACCGGCCGTCGCGCGGCCGACACGCGACCGCCGCCGTCGGCCCGCAGGACGACATCGGGATCGAGCACGGCCACGAGCGACTGCAGATCGCCCGTCTGCGTCGCGGCGGCGAAGGCGCGGGTCACGGCGTCATGCTGCTCGCGCGAGGCGGCGCGGGCGCGGTGCTGCTGCACGCGACGACGTGCCTGTGAGGCCAGCTGCCGCACGGCATCGGGACTGCGGCCCACCGACTCGGCGATCTCGCCGAACGGGACGCCGAACACGTCGTGCAGCACGAACGCGACCCGCTCGGCGGGGCTGAGCGACTCCAGCAGCACCAGCAGCGCCATCGACACCGAGTCGTCGAGCGTGACCCGGTCGGCGGGGTCGATGGGGGCGGGTGCCGCGATCGGCGAGTCGCCGGGCACGGGCTCGGGCAGCCACTCACCGACGTACCGTTCGCGGCGCGCGCGTGCCGACCCGAGCATGTCCAGACACACGCGTCCCGCGACCCGCGTCAGCCACGCGGCGGGGTTGCGGATCGCGGCCCGTTCGGCGTCCGTCAGCCGCAGCCAGCGCACGAACGTCTCCTGCACCGCGTCCTCGGCGTCGGCGACGGTCCCGAGCATGCGATAGCACAGCCCGAGGAGCGGCTCGCGCTCGTTCTCGAGGTCGTCGAGGTGCGGCATGCGATTCCGTTTCGATGAGTCGACGACGCGGGCCGTGCGAATGTGCGGTGGTTCGCTCACATTCTTGCGCGTCGCGTCGTCGATGAGGTGAGGCCCCGCACCGGCGGGGCGAGAGAGGAATTCATCCGTCATGAGGATCGCGATCGCCGGAGGAACGGGCATCGTCGGAAGCCACGTCGTCGAGGCGGTGAGGGCGAACGGTGACGAGCCGATCGTGCTGACCCGCCGCACGGGTGTCGACCTGCTGACGGGCGCGGGGCTCGATGCCGCACTCGACGGGGTCGACGCAGTCGTCGACACGGCCAACATCGAGACGCTGTCGGCGAAGGCGGCCACCTCGTTCTTCCAGCAGGCGACGGGGAACCTCGCGGCGGCGGCGGCGCGGGCGGGCGTACGCCACCTCGTGGTGCTGTCGATCGTCGGGATCGACCGCATGCCGTACGACTACTACGCCGGCAAGGTGGCGCAGGAGCGGGTGGCCGAGGCCTCGTCCGTGCCGTGGACGATCCTGCGTGCGACGCAGTTCCACGAGTTCGCGGCGCAGATGTTCGCGCGGGCGAAGCTCGGACCGCTGCACATCGCGCCCCGGGCGCGCGTGCAGCCGATCGCGGCGCGAGAGGTCGGCGGACGGCTCGCCGCCCTCGCCGCGGGCTCCGCGCAGGGGCGCGCGGCTGACCTGGCAGGCCCCCGCGAGGAGCGCCTCGACGAGATGGTGAAGGCCTACGCCGAGCGCACCGGGCACCGCGGCTGGATCCCGTCGGTGAACCTTCCGGGGAGGCAGCTGAAGGCCATGCGCGCGGGACTGGCGCTGCCCAGCGACGACGCGATGCGGGGCACGCAGACGTTCGCGGACTGGCTGACGGCGCTCGACCACGCGTGACCGGCGCATGGCTCCGGACCCGTGTATCTCACGCCTGCCGGGCGGGCTCTGCACACGGTGAGCGGTCCGGACCCGCACTCTCCCCCGATCGGGCCGGACCGCTTGGTGACGCGCCCGGTTTGCGCGCGCCCGGCGGGGTCGCCACGATGGGGGCGACGACCAGAGGGAGCGCATCATGAGGTTCGCGATCGCCGGCGGCACGGGGATGACGGGCAGGCACGTCGAGGCGGTCGCGCGCGAGCGCGGCCACGACGTCGTGCTGCTCTCACGCGGCACCGGCGTCGACCTCGTCAGCGGAGCGGGGCTGCACGGTGCGCTCGACGGCGTCGCCACCGTCATCGACGTCTCGAACATCACGACACCCAAGCCTGAGGTGTCGGTGTCGTTCTTCGCCGGCGCGACCACGAACCTGCTGTCGGCGGAGCGCGCGGCCGGGGTCGCGCACCACCTCGCCCTGACGATCGTGAACGCCGAGGCGGCTCCGGACGGGTATTACGCCGGCAAGCTCGCGCAGGAGCGGCTGATCGAGCAGGGCGACGTGCCCTGGACCATCCAGCGCACGACGCAGTTCCACGAGTACGCGGGCATGATGTACCACCGCACGCACGCCGGCGCCCACGTCACGCCGACGGGACGGGTGCAGCCGGTGTCGCTGCGCGAAGTGGCGGTACGGCTCGTGGACCTCGCCGAGGGCGGCCCCGCCGGCCGAGCGACCGACCTGGGCGGTCCCCGCGAAGAGAGCCTCGCCGACCTCGTGCGCCGCTACGCACATGCCATCGGCCATCACGGCGTGCTGCCGGTCGTCGACATGCCCGGCACCCTCGGCCGCGCGTTCCGCTCCGGCGCGCTGCTTCCGGGCCCCGGCGCGCTGCGTGGCACGCAGACGTTCACCGAATGGCTGGCCGCCCTCCCCGACGCCTAGCCCGGTGGGATGCCGCCACCCCGACCGGCGAGGTCGCGCGGGAGGCGGCATCCACTCCTCACGAGGTCGCGAGTCGTCCGCGCTGTCGAAATCGGCATCCGTGCCCGAACTTTTCGACAGCGCATGACGCTTTCGACAGCGCGAACGGGGCGACCCCGTCAGAACGACCGCGCATGCCGACGCGGACAGCGCAGACGAGGGACGGGGTGGATGCCGCGGCCCGGTGTCGCATGGCGGTCGCGGCACACGAGCTGAGCCAGGAACGGGACGAAGCGCCCCTCACATCTCTTCGTGCGTCAGCGGGTCGCCGTCCCACAGGCGACCGCGCTCGAGGTCGCTGATCGCCGCGACCTGGTCGTCGGTGAGGGTGAAGCCGAAGACGTCGGCGTTCTCGCGCTGCCGGTCGGGGTCGGCGGACTTCGGGATCGGCGTGCTCCCCAGCTGCGTGTGCCAGCGGAGCACCACCTGGGTGGGGGTGACGTCGTGGACGACCGCGAGCTCCCGCAGGATCTGCTCGTTCAGCAGCTCGGTGCGGCGGGCGAGCGGACTCCAGCTCTCGGTGCGGATGCCGTGCGTCGCGTGGAAGGCGCGGAGCTCGGCCTGGGGGAAGTACGGATGCAGCTCGACCTGGTTGACGGCCGGCACCACACCGGTGGCCTCGATGAGCTCGGTCAGCATGTCTTCCGTGAAGTTCGAGACGCCGATCGATCGCACGAGACCCTCCTGCTGCGCCTCGATCATGCCGCGCCATGTGTCGACGTACTTGCCGACGCTCGGGTTCGGCCAGTGGATCAGGTGCAGGTCGATGCGGTCGAGGCCGAGGAGGTCGAGCGATCCGCGGATGCTGTCGACGGCCTCCTGCCGGCCGTGATGGCGTCCCGGGATCTTCGAGGTCACCAGCAGCGTGTCGCGCTCGGCGCCGCTGCGGCGCACCGCCTCGCCGACCTCGCGCTCGTTCTCGTAGTTGACGGCGGTGTCGAGCAGACGGTAGCCCGCGTCGATCGCCGACACGATGGCTGCGATGCCCTCCTCGCCGCGCAGGTTGTAGGTGCCGAGGCCGAGTTCGGGGAACCAGGCTCCGTCGTTCAAGGTCACGGTGGGGATCGCGCTCATGGTTACATCCTGGCCCGGATCCGCAGGGCTCGCGCCGTGCGGACCCGGGCTTCGGCGTGCCCTCAGGGCAGATCCTCGACGTCGACGGTGCCCTCGGTGGCTGCGCGCTCGTCGGCTGCGGCGCTGTCGACGCGGTCCGCGTCGAGATCGGTGTCGAGCGGGCGGTCGTCGTCGCCGTCGAGGCCGCCCGCGAGGACGCCGTCTTCGAGCACGCCGTCTTCGAGCACGTCGTCGTCGGTCGTGGGGTCGTCGTCGCCGATCGGGCCGATGTAGGGGGTCTGGTTGGTCATGGCGTCTCCTTTCGCTGCTCCCGAACGTACGAGCCCGCGCCCGCTCGCGGAGGGGGCTTGCGAGCCCACGCGCGAACCGGTAGCGCTACGACGCCGCGGCGGTCTCGGCAGAGCGGAGCCGCTCGTGCGGAGCAGGGATGCCGCGCTCGACGCGCCGCCACGACCCGTCGTCGCCGCGCACGTCGTACGCGGCGAAGGCGCACGCGATGCCGCGCGCCCGCATCAGGTCGGCGCGGTCCATGAGCTGGAAGTGCAGGTGCGGCGACGTGGAGTTGCCGGTGTGCCCCACGGCGCCGATGACCTCACCCGCACGGACCGTCTCTCCGGCGCGCACGGCGACCGAGCCCGGCCGCAGGTGCGCGAAGCCCGCATGGACGTCGCCGGCGCGCAGCAGGACGTGGTTGCCGAGGATCGCCGGGATCCTCGACGGACGGAACGTGAGACCGTTCCACGTCATGCGCGCGAACTCGCGCACAGGGTGGATCCAGCGCCGCTCGGCCATGCCGTCAGAGGCAGCGACGACGACGGCGTCGAACGGGGCGTGAACCGGCTCATCCCAGGCGTAGCACTCGTCGGCGCGGCAACCGATCGTCGCCGTCCTCAGCCTGCTCGCCGGGTGGACCGGCACACCCGGCCGGTCGTCGACCCGCACGAAGTCGTATGCGTACCGCTGGCCCAGCAGATCGACCCCGTGGCTCGGGATGCGGGCGGCCGGTGTGGTCACGGCGACCCAGCCCTCGCCGCGCAGCGGGAACCCGACGACCACCGGATCGTCGAGCTCGCCCATGTCTCAACCCTCCCAGCGCTCGCGGAGCCAGTCCAGCGTCACGACGGCCTGATCGCGCTGGAAGGTCCGCAGCGTCGGCATGCGCGGCGGGTCGGGCAGCAGCGAGGACGAGAGGAACATGCCCGCGAACGCCGCGAGCACGTTCGAGGCCGCGGCCGCCGGCATCCCGTCGAACACGGCATGCCCGGCGATCAGTGCCTCGACGTCGGCCTGCGCGTCGAAGTACCGGACGTTGATGAGCAGGCTCAGGGCGTCGAACCAGCCGGCGCCGCGCGCCGCCCACGGCCAGTCCACCAGCACGACCGAGCCGTCGGGGCGCAGCAGCAGGTTGTCGGCACGCGTGTCGTAGTGGATGAGCCGATCCCCCCGGGCTCCCGCGGCGGCGCGGTGTGCGGCATCCCTCACCTCGTCGCGGTGCGCGCGCAGCCAGACGTCCAGGCCACGCGGCATCGGCGGCACGGCGTCGACGTCGATCGCGTCCCACTTCGCCGCGTCGCCGTCGAGCAGGTCGGCGGCGTCGGCGACGGGGACGTCGCCGGGGAGGTCGACCGAGGCGATCTGCCGCAGCGCATCGAACGTCGCGTCGAGTTCCCGGGACCGCCAGGGCGTGGCGGGATGCCGTCCTTCGACGTCGTCGAGCACGAGCGCGATCCACTCGCCGTCGTCGACGGCGCCGATGAGCCGCGGGGCGGGCACGGCCTCGGGCAGGCGCGCCGTGATCTCGCCCTCGCGACGGTGGATGCGCGGAGTGTCGAGGTTGACGGCGGGACTCGCGGCCTTGACGAACGCGCGGCGCCCAGCGGCCGTGACGACGCGGTCCGCCGACCCGGGCGAGTATCCGCCGGGCTGCGACACCGCCTCGACCACCGGGCCGCCGAGCAGATCCTCGATGCCCGTGCGCACCGAAGGGGGAAGGTCGTGCCACGCGAGCCGGCTCATGCGCTCACCGGGATCGTCCCCGGCCGCGCGCCCACGAGCGCCTCGGCGGCGCGGGCGGTGCGGCGGGCGAAGCGCGTGGTGTCGGCGCCGCGCGCGAGCGACTGGGCGTTGAGGCCGTCGATCATGCCGATGAGCTGCCACGCGACCTCGCCCGGCTCGGTCGTCGAGAAGACTCCGGCGCGGCATCCCTCGTCGACGATCCCCTCGACCAGCGCCTGCCACCGCTGCATCTGCGTGCGCACGGCGGCGGCGAGCGCGTCGCTGCGGCGGGCCATCGCCCATCCCTCGACCCACACCACGGTGAGCTCGTCGCGCGCGCCGTCCATGAGGGTGTCGATGAGCGAGCCGAGGCGGGCGGGGGCGTCCGTCGCGGCGGCCACGACCCGTTCGACGTCGCGCACCTCCTCCTCGACGAGGTCGGTGTAGACGCGCGCCACGAGGTCGTCCATCGACGGCTGGTAGTGCGCGACGAGGCCTGAGGTGATGCCCGCCCGCTCGGCGACGGCGCGCAGGGTGAGGGCGCTCAGCCCCTGGTCGCGGGCGACGGCGGTCGCCGCGGCGACGATCTCGGCGGCGCGTTCGGCGGGAGCCTTGCGGGTGCGGGGCCGGGGCACGGTGCTTGACATGGTCTCGCCAGCATAGATACTGTCTCTATTGATCGCTAGATCAATTATACTCATGGAGGGGCGACGATGGCCTGGAGGATGCCGCACGAGGGGGATCCGCACGAGCGCACGTGGATGGCGTTCCCCAACGAGGGGCCGACGCTCGGCGACGACCCCGCCGAGCAGGAGCGCTACTACGCCGCGTGGAGCGCCGTCGCGAACGCCGTTGCCGAGTTCGAGCCGGTCACGATGCTGATGGACCCGTCGAAGACCGCGCGCGCACGCCGATCGCTCCATTCCGGGATCGAGCTGGTCGAGACGCCGGTCGACGAGTTCTGGTTCCGCGACCACGGGCCGACCTTCGTCGTCGACGACGAGCGTCCCGGCGTGCTCGGAGCCGTCGACTGGATCTTCAACGGCTGGGGCGCCCCGGAGTGGGCGTCGTGGACCAAGGCCGCCGCGCACGCCCGCTTCACCGCGGACCTCGTGGGCGCCGAGGTCGTCAGCTCGCTGCTGGTCAACGAGGGCGGCGGCATCCACGTCGATGGCGAGGGCACGGTGCTCGTCACCGAGACCGTGCAGCTCGACCCGCGCCGCAACCGGTTCGCCGACAAGGAGCGCGTCGAGGCCGAGCTCGCGCGCACGATCGGCGCGACGAAGGCGGTGTGGCTCCCCCGCGGACTCACGCGCGACTACGACGAGTTCGGCACCAACGGCCATGTCGACATCGTCGCGACCATCCCGACGCCCGGCCGCATCCTGCTGCACGCGCAGCAGAACCCCGACCATCCCGACTTCGAGGTCAGCCGGTCGCTGCGCGCGCACCTCGAGGAGCAGACGGATGCCGCCGGCCGGCGCTTCGAGATCATCGACCTTCCGGCACCCGACAAGCTCCGCGATGCGGAGGGCTTCGTCGACTACAGCTACGTCAACCACCTCGTGGTCAACGGCGGCGTCATCGCGTGCGGCTTCGGCGAAGAGCGCGCCGACGCGCAGGCGCGCGAGATCCTCGAAGCCGCCTACCCGGGCCGCCGCGCCGTCACGGTCGACGCCCGTCAGATCTTCGCGGGCGGCGGCGGCATCCACTGCATCACGCAGCAGCAGCCGGCCGTCCCGTCGCGGTCGTCAGCGACCGCAACCACCCGGTCGTTGAGCGAGGGAGCGCCAGCGACCGAGACGAAACGCCCCGAGCACACGAACGACCCCGCGCCAGGACACGTTTCGTCTTCGGGCGCCAGAGCGCCCTTCGCTCAACGACCGGGTGGAAGCACGCGATGAGCCACTACCCCGTCGTCGAGAAGACGATCGCGCAGCTGCGCGCCGCACTCGAGTCCGGCGAGGTCACCGCCGTCGAGCTGCTCGACGCGTACGAGGCGCGCATCGCGGCCTATGACGCGCCGGGCACCGAGACCGCGCTCAACGCCGTCGTCGTGCGCAATCCGGGCGCACGGGCCGAGGCCGAGGCATCCGATCTGCGCCGCGCCGAAGGCCGCACGCTCGGACCGCTCGACGGCATCCCCTACACCGCCAAGGACTCGTTCATGGCGAAGGGGCTGACGGTCGCCGCCGGGTCCCCCGCCTTCGAGCACCTGGTCGCGCAGCGCGACGCCTTCTCGATCGAGCGGCTGCGCGCCGCCGGCGCCGTGCTCGTCGGCCTCACGAACATGCCGCCGATGGCCAACGGCGGCATGCAGCGCGGCGTGTACGGCCGCGCCGAGAGCCCGTACAACGCCGAGTACCTCACGAGCGCGTTCGGCAGCGGCTCGTCGAACGGCTCGGGCACCGCCACCGCGGCTTCGTTCGCCGCCTTCGGTCTCGGCGAAGAGACGTGGTCGAGCGGCCGGGCCCCGGCATCCCACAACGCACTGTGCGCCTACACGCCGTCGCGCGGCGTGATCTCGGTGCGCGGCAACTGGCCGCTCGTGCCCACCATGGACGTCGTCGTTCCGCACACCCGCACGATGGCCGACATGCTCGAGATCCTCGACGTCATGGTCGCCGACGACCCCGAGACCCGCGGCGACTTCTGGCGCGCGCAGCCGTGGATAGAGATCCCGGATGCCACGGCCACACGCCCCGCGTCGTACCCGGCGCTGGCCCCCACGGGCCTCGACGGGGCGCGCGCCACGCTCGCCGGCCGGCGGTTCGGAGTGCCGCGCTTGTACATCAACGCCGACCCCGAGGCGGGCACGAACCCGGATGGCGGCATCGGAGGCCCGACGGGGCAGCGCATCGAGACCCGGCCGTCGGTGATGGAGCTGTGGCAGCAGGCGCGGCGCGACCTCGAGGCCGCGGGCGCCGTGGTCGTCGAGGTCGACTTCCCCGTCGTGTCGAACTACGAGGGCGATCGGCCGGGCGCTCCCACGGTCAAGACTCGGGGACTCGTGACCGAGGCGTTCCTGCAGCGCGAGATCGTCGACCTGTCGGCCTGGGCGTGGGAGGACTTCCTCGCCGCCAACGGCGATCCCGCGCTCCACACGCTGGCGGACGTCGACGGGGCCGCGATCTTCCCTCACCCTGCGGGCGCGCTCCCCGACCGCTACACGGGCTTCGACGACGACATCGCCGAGTACCCGGCTCAGGTGCGCACCCACCCGTACGAGACGCTGACCGACATCCCCGAGCTGGAAGGCGGGCTGCGCGGGCTCGAAGAGACGCGTCGCATCGACCTGGACGAATGGATGCTGCGCCTCGGCCTCGATGCCGTGCTCTTCCCCGCCGTAGCCGACGTCGGGCCGGCCGACATGGACGTGAACGAGGCGTCCGCCGATCTCGGCTGGCGCAACGGCGTGTGGGTCGCGAACGGCAACCTCGCGATCCGCCACCTCGGGATCCCCACGGTGACCGTGCCGATGGGCACGATGAGCGACATCGGCATGCCGGTCGGTCTCACGATCGCGGGCCGCGCCTACGCCGACGTCGACCTGCTCACCTGGGCCGCCGCGTTCGAGGCGCTGCGTCCGCGGCGCACGGCTCCCCCGCGCACGCCCGAGCTCGGCTGACCCGGGCGGACGAGGGGGTGGATGCCGCGGCATCCACCCTCTCGTCCCGTGCGGTTCAGCGCGTGCGCGGGGCGCGCAGCGATGCCAGGGCGATGAGGGCGCCGACAGCCGCGACGATCGCCGCGCCGAGGAATCCACCGCCGTAGTCGACGCCGTCGGCGGGTTGCGGCAGCGCGGAGACCACGGCGATCAGCACCGCGAGCCCCAGCGCCGAGCCGATCTGATAGCTCGTGTTGACCAGCCCAGACGCGACGCCGGCGTCCTCCTGCGGCGCCGACGAGATGGCGGCGCTGAGCGAGGGCACGAAAGCCAGTGCCATTCCCGCCGCCGCCACGAGCGAGGCCGGGAGCACCGCGACCGCGTACGCGCCCTGTCCTGCGAAGGCCAGCCACACGAGACCCGCGGCCAGCAGGACGAAGCCCCACGTCACCATCGCTCGCGTGCCGTAGCGCGCCGCCAGGCGCGGTGACACGGTCGTCATGCCCAGCACGATGAGCGCTGTCATCGGCAGCAGCGCCGCACCGGCGAGGAACGGCGTCGCGCCGAGCACGTTCTGCAGGTGGAGGTTCAGGAAGTACCACATCGAGATCCAGGCCGCTCCGAGCAGCAGCTGCGCCAGGTTCGCCCCGCCGAGGAGCGGACGGCGCAGCAGCGACAGGCGCAGGAGCGGTTCGCGCACGCGGGCCTCGATCGCGAGGAAGGCGACCAGCAGGGCCGCGCCGCCGACGAGCGGCACGAGCGTCTGCGGACTGATCCAGCCGACTTCGGGCGCACGGACGATGGCGAACACGAGGGCCGCGAGGCCGAGGGTCGACGTGAGGGCTCCGCCGACGTCCAGGCGCCGGCGCCCCGAGCGGGTCGGACCGGTCTGCGACGACGGCAGCGCCGCCCCGGTCAGCAGCAGCACGACGAGCGCGATGGGCACAGTGACGTAGAACACCCACGGCCAGCCGGCGTACTCGGTGAGCACACCACCGAGGAACACGCCGACGGATCCGCCGATGGGCGCCGCAGCGCCGTACACGGCGAAGGCCTTCGGCAGATCCGCGGTGCCGCCGAACAGCGTAATCAGCAGCGTGAGTGCCGCGGGGGCGATCAGCGCGGCGCCGGCTCCCTGGACGACGCGGCCGGCGATCTCGACGCCGACGCCGCCGGCGAGACCGGCGATGACCGAGCCGACCAGCAGCACGATCCAGCCCGCCGCGAACACCTTGCGCGCGCCGAGCAGGTCGGACAGTCGTCCGCCGAGCAGCAGCAGTCCTCCGAACGCCACGACATACGCGTTGAACACCCACGACAGGGTCTCGGGAGTGAAGCCGAGCGCTCGCTGGATGTCGGGCAGTGCGACGCCGATGATCGACGTGTCCATGATGACGACGAACTGCGCGGTGGCGATGAGGGCGAGTCCCCACCACCGCCTGCGTACGTCGGGGGTCGGCCGGGTCACGGTGGTCATGCGCGTCTCCTTCGATCCGGATACCCCCTGCGGGTATCTCGAGTGGACGGAACGACCATACCCCCATGGGGTATTCCAACGTCAACTTCTGAGCGGCGCAGACGGCCGGCGCCGGTTGTGTCGCCACGACACGCCGCAGCCGCCGGACGTTCGTGGCGACTCGCCAAGAACGCGCACCCGGGCATCGACGCCCCGCCGACGTGTCGCCACGACACGCCGCAGCCGCCGGCCGTTTGTGGCGACTCGCCAAGAACACACGCCCCGGCATCCACACCCGTCCGCCGACGCGTCGCCACGACACGCCGCAGCTACCGGCCGTTTGTGGCGACTCGCCGAGAACGCCGGCGGTCAGCGCAGGCCGGACCTCAGGTCTTCGCCCGCATCCCCCACCGCCGCGGCAACGTCGGGTGCGGCATCCCCCTCTTCGTCGGCCGCCACCGCCGAGGCGTAGGCGTCGCTGAGCTCGCGGTACGGCTTCGACACGAACGCGAGCAGCACGACCAGCAGCAGTACGAGGCTCGCCCCCACGAAGGCGAGTGCGATGCCCCGCGCCTCGCCGTCGCCGAGCAGCCAGCCGAACGTGTTCTGCCCCTGCGGTGACTCCATGTACGGGATGAGCCAGAACTGGGCGAGCGGTCCGATGATGAACGCCGAGACGGGAGCCGCGGCCGACTCGACGCTCGCCGCGAAGCCGAAGACCCGGCCCTGCTTGTCGAACGGCACCACCCGCTGCACGATCGTCTGCTCGGACGCCTCCGCGATCGGCATGAGGCACATGAAGACGAGGATGCCCAGCGCGTAGATCCACCACAGCTCGCGGATCGCGAACGTCATGCCCAGCAGCGCGATGCCGATGTTCACGAGCAGCATCGTGCGCACGGGGTTCTTGCCGAGGCCGAACCTGGCCACCAGCGCGCCGCCGATGATGAACCCGAAGCTCGTGACGCCCAGGACGATGCCCCACATCTCGACCGAGAAGAGGGTCAGGCCGTACGGGTCCATGAGCGCCATGAAGACGCCGCCGACCAGATTGTTGAACGTCGAGAACAGCACGAGGGCGAGCAGTCCCGGCACGGCCATCACCGCCGGGATGACGCCGCGGAAGCCGAACCCCTTCGGTGCCACGCCCTCGACATGGGCGACGCCGCGCTCGGGGATCGGCACGAACAGCAGGTGCACGAGCGCGATGACGGTCGCGGCGATCGCGATCGCGACAGTCCACCCCATGCCGAGGATGCCGATCGACAGCCCCGAGAACACGCTCGTGACCATGAAGGCGATGCCCTGGACGGCTCCCACGAGCCCGTTGGCGCGGTCGCGCTGGTCGGCGGGGACGAGCAGCGTCACCGTGGTCGACAGCGCGATGTTACGGAGGTTCTCGACGACGCCGCCGATGAGGATCACGCCGGCGAAGACCCAGAACCAGGGCCCGCCCCAGTCCAGCAGCGCGCTCTCGGGGAACGCGAGGAACATCGCCCCGGCGAGCACGTAGGCGACGGCGGTCACGATGCTCGACAGCATCATGACCGCCTTCTTCTTCATGTGGTCGACGATCACGCCGAACACGACGCCGAACACCGCCACGAGCAGCATGTACGACCCGCCGATGATGGCGGTGGCCAGCACCGACTGCGTCTCGAGGTAGACCCAGAACGTCAGCGCGAACCACAGGTAGCTGGTGGTGACGTTGGCCACCGCCGTGTTCACCAGGACCTGGTGGAAGGCACGGACCGTCCGCGGTCCGAGGGTGGGCTGATTCATGGCGTCTGCTCCGGCGTGTTCGATGTCGGGGAGGGGCGATCGGGGGCGTAGGCTGAATGTGGACACTGTTCACATTCAGTGCTCACACCGTACCCACGAGAGCGGGAGCGCGCAATGACCTCACCTGCCGTGCGCACCTATCACCACGGCGATCTGCGCCGCGCCCTCATCGACGAGGGCCTGCAGCTCGCGCGGACCGGCGGTCCCGGTGCCGTCACGCTCCGCGAGGCGACCCGCGCCGTCGGTGTGTCGCCGAACGCCGCGTACCGGCACTTCGCCGACCGGGACGCCCTCGTGCACGCCGTCGCGCACGGCGCTCAGCGTGCTCTCGCCGACGCCATCCTCGCTCACGTCGCCGAGACACCCGCCGGCCTGTCGCCGCGCGACGCCGCGATCGAGCGTCTCCGGCGCGTGGGCGCGGGCTACATCGCCTTCGCACGCACCGAGCGCGGCTGGTTCGAGACGGCGTTCTTCACCCACGACGCGCAGCCCAGCGAGGGCATCGTCACGCTCGACGACGAGATCGTCGCCCCCTTCCGGCTGCTGATGGACACGCTCGATGCGATGGTGGATGCCGGCGCCCTCGCCCCCGACAGACGACCGTTCGCGGAATGGGCGTGCTGGTCGGCGGTCCATGGCTTCGCCGACATCGCCGTGCACGGCCCCGTGCGGTGGCAGCCGCCGGAGGTGGTCGACGCGCTCGCGGCAGGCGTCGTGGAATCGGCGATCACGGGGGTCATCGGCGCACCCGCCCCGCCGCCTCGCACCTCCTAGACTGACGCGCATGTCGGTGTCGTCGGCCACGCGGCCCTCCGTGGTGCGCCGCGGCCTGTGGTGGGCGGCGGACTACGTCTACGCGCTGCGACGGCAGCTCGCGGTGCTGTCGTTCCCGTGGGCGATCGGCCGCCCGCGCCCGACGCCCGATGCGTGGCGGCGCGGCGACCCCCGGCTCCCCGAGGTGTACCTGCTCCCCGGAGTGTACGAGCACTGGACGTTCCTGCGACCTGTCGGCGATGCGCTCGCGGATGCCGGGCACCGGGTGCGCGTCGTGCACGGGCTCGGCGTGAACCGTCGCAGCATCGCCGGCACCGCCGACCGGCTGGCGGCGCTGCTCGGCAAGACGCCCGCTCCCCCCGCCGGCCGCGTGCTCGTGGCGCACAGCAAGGGCGGACTCATCGGCAAGCACGTGCTCGTGTCGACGGGCGCCGCGGCGCGAGCCGCCGCAGAGGCCGCCGACGGCGGCGACCCGGCTGAGGCGGCCGCGACTGCACCGCACGAGGGCCGCCCGCTCGGCCTGCTCGGGATGGTCGCCGTGGCGACGCCCTTCGGCGGCTCACGCCTCGCGAGCCTGTTCGTCGTGCCCAGCATCCGCGCGTTCCGCCCGCAGGACGAGACCATCGTCACGCTCGGGCGCGAGACGTCGGTGAACGGCAGGATCGTGTCGGTGTTCGGGCCGTGGGATCCCCACATTCCCGAGGGCAGCGCCCTGGACGGGGCGACGAACGTCGCGGTGCCCGTGTCGGGCCACTTCCGCGTGCTCGGCTCCAAGGCGACCCGGCGAGCCGTGCTGGACGGCGTCGCGCTCCTGGCGAAGGACGACACGGTCGACGGCTGAGGGGCTGTCGACGCTCTGCGTCCGTCACCGGTCGGCGCAGACGAAGCGGCCCGCGCGTTCGGGTCGCGCGGGCCGCTGGTTCGTGGGGCCGACCTACTGCGCGGCGTAGCCGCCGTCGACCAGGTGGTAGCTGCCGCTGACGAAGCTCGCGGCATCCGAGGCGAGGAAGGCGACGATGTTCGCGACCTCCTGCGGGTCGCCGAGGCGACCGAGCGCGTGCTTGCCGGCGAGCGCGGTCTGCGCGTCGTCGTCGAGGTTCGCGTCGACCAGCGGCGTGTGGATGAAGCCCGGGCCGACCGCGTTCACGCGCACGCCCTGCGCGCCGTACTCGAGTGCCGCGTTCTTGGTGAGGCCGACGACGCCGTGCTTGGCGGTGACGTACGCGGAAGACATCGGGATGCCGACCGAGCCGAGCACGGACGAGATGTTCACGATCGAGCCGCCGCCGTTGCGGGCGATGGCGGGAGCCTGTGCGCGCGTGCCGTAGAACACCGCGTTGAGGTTGATCTCGATGACCTTCTGCCACGAGTCGATCGGGTATTCGCCCATGGGGGCTGCCGCGCCGCCGATGCCGGCGTTGTTGACGGCGATCCGCAGCGGCGCGAGCGCCTCCGCAGCCTGCACGGCGGCCTCGCCGACGGCGGGGTCCGACACGTCGCCGACGAAGGCGGCTGCCGTGCCGCCGGCGCCGGTGATCTCGGCGACGACCGCGTCGGCGGCCTCCTGCCGCACGTCCGCGACGAGGACGGCGGCGCCGTTCGCCGCGAGGGTGAGGGCGACCGCCCGGCCGATGCCGGATCCGGCGCCCGTGACGATGGCGGAGCGGTCCGCGACATCGTACGTAGCCATGATGTACCTCCGTTGGTGGCGTCATCGGGTGGCGCCGGTCGATTATCCGACAGATGTCGGTTACCTATGAGTTAACCTACACCTGTCGAAAAGATTCCCGGAGGCGGCATGGATCCCCGAAAGCGGCGCAGTCAGCAGCGCCTGTACGCCGCCGCGCTGGAACTCGCGGCCGACCGGCCGATGGCGGAACTGTCCGTCACGCAGCTCGCCGAGGCGGCGGGGGTCCACCGCTCGACGTTCTACGAGCACGGCGATTCGCCGGCGTCATTGGTCGAGGCCGCGCTGACCGCCGAGCTCGACGTGCTGCGCGAGGGGCTGCTGTCGGATCGCTCGGATGCCGCCACCGCGCTGGTCACCGTCACCCGAGGTGTGCTCGAGCACGTGCTGCGGCACGCCGACATCTACCGCCGCGAGCTGACCGACGGTGGCGGCGCGCTGCACGCCCTGCTCAGCCGCCACTTCCGGGGATCGACCGAGGCGCTCATCGCGCGCGGCCGCATCGAGCTCGACGTGCCCGTCGCCGGCATCCCTCCCGCCGACGTGGCCGACGCCGCCGCGCGCTTTCTGGCGGACGGCACCGTCGGCCTCATCGACGGATGGCTGCGGCATCCCCGCCCTCAGGTCGACCAGTTCCTGGCCCTCTACGCGGCGCTGCTTCCTGACTGGTGGCCGCACCGACCCGCAGCCTGATCCTCTCGCTCAGGGCGCAGGCGACGAGGCGGTTCCGCGCCACGCGGCGAGCACCTCGACGTGGCGCAGCAGGAACGCCCGCTCGTCGAGCCGCTTGCGGCGCAGCCAGCCGGTGACTTCGTCGTTGCTCTTCGAGGCGTTGCACGAGCGGCACGCCGGCACGACGTTCTCGAACGTGTACCGGCCGCCGCGCGAGATCGGCAGCACGCAGTCCTTCTGGAACGGACCGGTCGCGACGCCGCAGTACGCGCAGGCGCCCCACGCCTCCAGCAGCGCCTGCCACTCGTCGAGCGTGAGGTCGTTGTCGGCTGCCGCGACGCGGCGCGCCCGGCGTCGCGCCGCGCGAGCGCGACGGGTCTGACTGACGGCCATGCCCTCACGCTACCGACCGCTCCGGTCGCTGCCCGGTCGGCACGCCCACCCGGCCGTCGACGTGATCGTGACGGGGTGGTGCGGGTCACGCGGCGGCGTCGGGGACGCCGTCCAGCAGCCGCTCGATCGTCGTGATCACGCCATGGTCGAGGTTCGACGGCGCCGAATACCGCGCGCGCTCGGCCACGAGCGGATGCGCGTTTGCCATCGCGAACGAGAGGGCCGCGGCATCCATCATCTCGAGGTCGTTGAGGTAATCGCCGAAGGCGGCGGTCTGGTCACGCGTGATGCCCGTCGCGGCTTGAAGACGCTCGAGTGCGGCGCCCTTGTCGACGCCCAGGTTCATGACGTCGATCCAGTGCTCGCCCGACACCACGACCTGATGCGTCGCTCGGAAGTCGTCGAACGCGGGGGCCGTGGCAGCGGCGTCGTCGAAGTCGAAGATCGCGGCCTTGAAGATCTGGTCGTCGACCTGCAGCAGGTCCGGCACGACCTCCAGGCGGGCGTAGTACTTGTCGGCCTCGGGGTGGAACGCGTCGTCGGCGCGCTCGATGTACGCCGACCTCTTGCCGCACACCACGACGCCGAGGTCACGCTGCGTGAGCGCACGGACGCGGGTGATGAGGGATGCCACGAAGGCGGCATCCATGGCGTCCGAACTGATCTCGACCCCACCCTCGACGACGTACGCCCCGTTCTCGGCGATGAACACCATGTCGTCGAGGTGCGCGGCGAACGCGCGCTGGAGGGTCGCGAGCTGCCGCCCGCTGGCGGGTGCGAAGCGGATGCCCCGCTCGTGCAGCCGGTCGAGAAGCGGCCACAGCGCCTCGGGGATGCGTCCTTCGCCGTCGAGCAGGGTGCCGTCCATGTCGACGGCGATCAGGCGCAGGTCTGGGCTCGGAAAAGGCATCGGCTCGAGCGTACGCGGCTCACTCCGCCGCTTCGCCCGCCGTGAGAAACACGAAATGATCCCCGCCACCCGCGCGGGTACCTTAGGGTGCGTGACCGCTCCCGTCGATGCCACCGCCACGCCCGCCTGGTCCGAGCTCAGCTCGCTCCGGGATTCGTTCGCCCCCGATCTGCGCGACTGGTTCGCGATCGATCCCCGCCGTGCCGAGCGGCTGAGCTTCGAGCTCGCCGACCTGCACGTCGACCTGTCGAAGAACCTGGTGACCGACGAGATCCTCGCCGCGCTCGTGCGCCTGGCCGAGCAGACCGGCGTGGCCGAGCGCTACGCGGCGATGCTCGCCGGCGAGCACATCAACACCACCGAGGACCGGGCGGTGCTGCACACGGCGCTCCGTCGTCCCGCGGGCGCCGAGCCCGCGCTCGTCGTCGACGGGCAGCACATCGACGCCGACATGCAGTCCGTGCTCACCGCCATGACGGAGTTCGCGACCCGTGTGCGCGCCGGCGAATGGACCGGTGTGACGGGCAAGAAGGTCATGCACATCGTCAACATCGGCATCGGCGGGTCGGACCTCGGCCCGGTCATGGTCTCGGCGGCGCTCGAGCCGTACGCGACCGCCGGCATCCAGGCCCGCTTCGTGTCGAACATCGACCCGTTCGACCTCGCGAACAAGACGAAGGACCTCGACCCCGAGACGACGCTCTTCATCGTCGCGTCGAAGACCTTCACGACCCTCGAGACCCTCACCAACGCGCGGCTCGCCCGGGACTGGCTGTGGGCGGGGCTCGAGGCGTCGGGGGCGATCGACGGCTCGGACGAGGCGAAGAAGGATGCCGTCGCGCACCACTTCGTGGCCGTGTCGACCGCCCTCGACAAGGTGGCGGACTTCGGCATCGACCCGGTCAACGCGTTCGGGTTCTGGGACTGGGTCGGCGGGCGGTACTCCGTCGACTCGGCGATCGGTCTGTCGCTCATGATCGAGCTCGGGCCCGACGTGTTCCGCGAGCTGCTCGCCGGCTTCCACGCCGTCGACGAGCACGTGCGCACGACGCCGCTCGAGCGCAACGTGCCGGTGCTCATGGGGCTGCTGAACGTCTGGTACTCCAACTTCCTCGGTGCGCAGTCGCACGCGGTGCTGCCCTACGCGCAGCAGCTCAGCCGCTTCGCCGCCTACCTGCAGCAGCTCACGATGGAGTCCAACGGCAAGTCCGTGCGCTGGGACGGATCCCCCGTGACGACAGACACCGGCGAGGTGTTCTGGGGCGAGCCGGGCACGAACGGCCAGCACGCGTTCTACCAGCTGATCCACCAGGGCACGCGCCTGATCCCCGCCGACTTCATCGCGTTCGCCAACCCCGCGTACCCGCTCGAAGACGGTGGACGCGACGTGCACGGGCTGTTCCTGTCGAACTTCCTCGCGCAGACCAAGGCGCTCGCGTTCGGAAAGACCGCCGCCGAGGTCGAGGCCGAGGGCACGACCGGCCCGCTGGTCGCCGCCCGGACCTTCGCCGGCAACAAGCCGACGACCTCGATCTTCGCGCCGGCGCTCACGCCCGCCGTGCTCGGCCAGCTCGTGGCGCTGTACGAGCACATCACCTTCACGCAGGGCGCGATCTGGGGCGTCAACTCCTTCGACCAGTGGGGCGTCGAGCTCGGCAAGCAGCTGGCGCTGCAGATCGCTCCCGCGATCGAAGGAGATGAAGCCGCCATCGCCGCGCAGGACGCCTCGACCCGGTCGCTGCTGGCGTACTACGCCGCCCACCGCACGCGCTGAGGATCCGGGATGCCGGGGCCCCGGCATCCACCCCGCTCCTTTCGTCACCCCACTCTTTCGCGCTGTCGAAAACGGCATCCGCGCCCCGGAGCAACGGGCGCGGATGCCGTTTTCTGTCGCGCGAACGCAGGCGCCGAAGGAAGCGCAGCGGACAGGACAGGGCGCCGGATCTGGCCTTTCGCGCAAGACCGCTCCCACGGTTCTTCCAGCGAAACGCCAGAAGTCGTCCAGAAGCGATGAGGCAGACTCGGGGACTTGTGCGTCCGACCCGAGGGCGCCGCGCGCTGCACCCGACGGCGCGAACCCGACGCAAGGAACGTACGTTCGTCATGCTCACAGACCAGATCACCCCTGCCCGCCGGCCCCGTCGGCGGCTCACCGCCGCGGCCGTCGCCGCCGGAACCGCTCTCGGCATCGTCGTCACGACCGGCCTCACGCTCGCCTCGCCGAACCTCGCCGCGGCTGCCCCGCTGGCCGCCACGGCCCTCGCCTCCGTCGCCGCCCCCGACGCCACCGTGCACACGCTGCGCGACATCCGCGTGGACGCGAAGAACACGCTCCTCGCCGCCCGTGTCGCCCTCACGTCGGCCGAGACCGTCACGGCCGACATCACCGCCGCCGGCCTCGACATCGGCCTGACCGACACGTCGGTCGACACGGACGAGCTCACGCGCTCCGCCGACCGCCTCGCAGACCTCGACCTCATCCCGGCGCTGCTGCTGCCCGGTCTCGCCGCCGACGCCTCGTCGGCGACCGAGAAGGTCACGGCCCGCGTGGCCGACCTGCGCGAGCACCTCGACGCCGCGAAGGCGCAGAAGGCCGCCGAAGAGGCTGCGGCGGCAGCGGCCGCGGCAGCCGCCGAAGCGCAGCGACAGGCCGAGGCGGCCGCGGCCGCGCTCGCCGCGTCGAACACGCCGGAGGGCGCCAAGGCCACCGCGCGCCAGATGGCCGCGTCGCAGTACGGCTGGGGCGACGGCCAGTTCTCGTGCCTCGAGTCGCTGTGGACCAAGGAGTCGGGCTGGAACTACCAGGCCTACAACAACAACGGCGGCGCGACGGGCATCCCGCAGGCGCTGCCGGGCAACAAGATGGCCAGCGCCGGCGCCGACTGGCAGACCAACGCCGCGACGCAGATCGCGTGGGGGCTCGGCTACATCGCCTCGTCGTACGGCACGCCGTGCGCCGCGTGGGCGCACTCGCAGGCCGTCAACTGGTACTGAGCACGTTCGTCACGCATCGCGAAGGCGGATGCCGCACCCCAGGCCCGGGTGCGGCATCCGCCTTCTCACGATGAGGGCTGCGGTCCCGCGTCCGGCGCCCATGCGGTGACAGCGACGGTCGAGCCCTCGACGACGTCGAGGTCGATCGGCCACGAGCCGCGTTCCATCCCGGCAGTGGGCGCCGCGTACACCGTCTTCGTGACGAGCGCACCGTGAGGCGACGCGGCATCCCAGCCGAGGTAGGTCACGGCGTACCCGCCGGCGGGCACCTCGATGCGCTGCGGGCCGAGGTCCTGCGTCATGAACGAGCTGCCCTGCTCGATCGTGACGTCGAGCAGATGGTCGTTCTGGTCGCCGAACGCGATGTCGGGGTAGCCCTCGATGACGCACGGCTGGTCCGAGAAGTTCATGAGCCGGATCGCCAGGGCGCGGTGGCCGGTCGCCGCGTCGGGTTCACCCTTCAGCACCGTCGCCTTGTCGGGCGTGCACCACGCCGGCTCGAGATCGAGGGATGCCTCGGCCCGGGCCGGCACCGCGACCCCGGGCGCGTTCGGGTCGGGCGGGGCGCCGAACGTGACGGCGGCCTCCGCCTCCTGCTGCGCCGCGGCATCGGCGGCGATGGCCGTCGTCCGGGCGTTCTCGGACGAGACTCCCCCGGCGACCGCGGCGATGACGGCGACGACCGCCGCGGGAAGCAGCCACGCGGGCTGCCTGCCACCGCCCTCCGCGTATGCGGGCGCCGCGGCCGGCGCTCGGGCGACGAGCCCCGGCATCCACCCCGCCGCCAGGCCCCACAGCGCGCCGGACGCGGCGCCGGCGCCGAATTCGCCGACGAGCAGTCCGCGCGGGCCGTAGTCGCCGAGAGCATCCCACACCGCGGCGAGGTCGAACGCAAGGCCCACGAGCGCCCCGGCGGCGACCGTCGCGAACCAGGCCGCCAGGAACATCGCCCCACCGCGCCCGGCGAGCGTCGTGACGACCGCGTGGACGAGCGCCACCGCGACGGCGCCGAGCGCGATCGCGACGACCAGCCACCCGCCGCTCTCGCCCCACAGCAGCCCGCGCGGCACGACCTGCGGCACGAGGTTCGCGAGCTGGGCAGCTCCGCTCGGGATCCGCGAGAACCCCCAGCGGACCACGACGACGAGAAGCCAGAGGGCGACCGCGAGGCCGCTCGAGAAGAGCAGGCGGCGGCTGAGAGGAGTGCGCATCGCCCCTCATCCTGGCCGACGGGCGGCCGGGACGAGCGCAATCCACAGTCGAGACTCAGCCGGCGGCGCCCTGCCCGTACAGCTCGGCGACCTTCTGCGACGAGAGCCAGCCCTCGTACGCGTCGGTCTGCGGCCATCCTTCGGGCGAGTCCTGCCAGGACTCCCGCCGGCCGTAGGGAAGCACGTCGATGAGCGGGAAGGTGTAGCTCAGCTGCTCGGTGCCGCGGCCGTTCGTGTGCCACGTCCGGTACACCGTGTCGCCGTCGCGCAGGAACACGTTCACCGCGAAGCCGCCCTCCGGCGGCGCGTCGACGTCGGCGCCGAAGGGGCTGTCGGCGGTCGAGTACCACTCCATGCGGTTGCCGACCCGGTCGCGGTACTCCAGCGCCTCATCGATCGGCCCCTGAGTGACGATGACGAAGCGCGCATCGTACGGCTCGAGGAAGCCGAGGCGCACGAACTGCGACGTGTAGCCCGTGCAGCCGGGGCAGTGCCATTGCTTTCCGGGGAACCACATGTGGTGGTACGTGATCAGCTGGCTCCTGCCCTCGAAGACGTCGACCAGCCGCACCGGCCCGTCCTTGCCGACGAGCGTGTACTCGGGCAGCTCGACCATCGGCAGCCGCCGCCGCTGCGCGGCGATCGCGTCGAGCTCCCGCGTCGCCGCCTTCTCGCGCACCCGAAGCTCTGCGAGTTCGCGGCGCCACGCCTCGGCGTCGACGACGGGCGGAAGGGCGTTCTGGGTCGTGCTCTGCATCGTGACCTCCGAGGTGATGTCGTATGTTCACACCGTACACATCTGATCCGCGCCGTCAAGAGGGTGCGCATCATCTGCCGCCGCCGGTTCGTCGACGACGTACGTTCTCGCCGAGCACGCACGCTGTCGACGCGCAGGACGTGCGTCCTCGGCGAGATCGTGCGTTCTCGACGGGATGCCGGCGGCCGCGGCATCCACTCGCCGCCGGCCCGGCGCGAGACGCCGAGGGCCCGCCGATACGCTGGGCCCGTGCCTGACGAGGAGGTTCGGAGCAGGCGCGAGGTGCTGCGGCAGCCGGCCTTCGCGCTGTTCTGGAGCGCCGCGACGCTGCGCGCCTTCGGCGGGAGCATCGCGGGCGTCGCGTTCCAGGTGCTCATCGTCACGGTCATCGACGCGACGCCGCTGCAGATCAGCGTGCTGAGCGCACTCGGCGTCGTGCCGTACCTGTTCCTCGGGCTGATCATCGGTGCGCTGATGGACCGCTGGCGACGGCAGCGCACACTCGTGCTGACGAGCATCGGCCGCGCCGTCGTGCTCGCGATCATCCCGGTGCTGCTGCTCACGGGAACCCTCGGCTTCTGGTCGCTGGCGGCCGTCGTGCTGACCCTGGGAGTGCTGACGCTGTTCGCCGACTCGGCGGCGCAGCCGCTCCTGCCGCGCATCGTGCCTCGCGACGCGCTCGTCATGGCCAACGCGCGCCTCGGTCAGAGCCAGACCGTGGCCGAGACGGCCGGCCCCGCCCTCGGCGGCACGCTGATGAACCTCGTCGGAGCGCCGCTGCTGTTCGCGTTCGACGCCGTCATCAACGCCGTCGCCGCACTGCTGCAGTGGCGCATCGCCGTCGACGAGCCGCGCGCAGAGCCGCGCCCGCCCGGTCGGCACGTCGGCCACGAGATCGCCGACGGCATGCGCTACACGTACGGCCACCGCACGCTGCGTCCGCTCGCGCTGTCGGTGCACGTCTGGTTCCTCGGCAACAGCATCGTGACGACGGTGTTCGCCGTGTTCGTGCTGCGCGCACTCGACCTGCCGGCCTGGGCGTTCGGCATCGCGCTCGCGTTCGGTGCGCTCGGAGGCTTCACCGGCGCCGTCGTCGCGCCGGCCATCGGCATCCGGTTCGGCGCGGGCCGGGCGATCCTGCTCGGCCGTGCGCTGGTCGTGGTGCCCTGGGCCGTCCTGGCCGTCGCGCCGCTGAGCGCCGCCACCGCTGTCGGCGTCGTGCTCGCCGTCGTCTCGGGCGCCCAGTTCGTCTACGGCCTCGCGATGGGGATCGAAGACGCGAACGACATCGGCTATCGGCAGGCAGTCGCCCCCGACGGCATCCAGGGCCGCATGAACTCCACCATCCGCACGGTCAACCGCGTCGTGTTCTTCTTCGGCGCCCTGCTGACGGGCGTGCTCATGACGGCCTTCGGCTTCGCTGCCACCCTCGGCATCGGCGCCGCGGTGTTCGCCGTCGCCGCGGTGGTCGTGCTCGTGTCGCCGCTGCGCACCGCTCGGCACGATGACGCCCCTGACGCATCGGACTGAGGCAGGTGCTCGCCAGCGCGCTCGACGCCGTCTTGCGCGGTCGAAACCTGCATCCGCGCATGTGTCTTTCAGCCGCGCGTGCAGGTTTCGACCGCGTGAGCGACGAGGCCGGGATGCCGCATCCCGGCGCGCCCTCGCGGCTACGCGGGACCGGGGCCGGGGCCGGGCCCCGAGGCGCGGCCGTCCAGCTCGTCGGCGTACGCCGCGATCGAGCGTCCGTACATCGGAAGCGTCGGCGCGAGCGCGCGCAGCGCCACCGCGAACGCCTCGTCCGGGCGGCCGGCGTCGCGCAGGCACAGCGCGAGGAACGCGTGCACCGCAGCTCCTGCGACGGTCTCGTCGCCGAGCGCCCACAGCAGCTCGATCCCTTCGTCGGCTCGGCCGATGTTGCGCAGGGAGCTGGCCAGCTGGACGACGGCTTGCGGCATCCGATCACCGTCCAGCCCGGCGGCGAGCGCCGCCCGGTACTGCGCAACGGCCTCGTCCTCGCGCCCGACGAAGTCCAGCACGGACGCCCACTCGAACAGCGCGGCCGGGTCGTCCGCCGGACGCTCGGCGACCAGCTCGCGCATGCGGTCAACGACAGCGGGGTCGGCGTCGTCGGCCGTGTCCCAGAACTCCGCGACGCGGTCGTCCCACGAGGTCATCGCGTCACCTCCGACATCCCATCCGCTTCCCGTCTGCGGGACCGGCGCCCTCGCTCGGACGATGCTAGCGCCGCCATTGCGACGAGTGGATGCCGCCACCCGGCGCGCGCGGGAGCACCGGGTGGCGGCATCCACTCTTCACGTCACGCGGCGATCGCGAGCCGGTGGCGGCGCTGACGCGCCGCAGCGGCGATCTCGCCCAGCAGCACGTCGGTGGTGTCCCAGTCGATGCACGCGTCGGTGACCGACTGGCCGTACACGAGCCGGTCGCGGGTCTCGGCGGTGAGCTTCTGGTTGCCGCCCACGAGGAAGCTCTCGATCATGATTCCGGCGATGTCGGTGGTGCCGGCGAGCTGCCCGGCCAGCTCGCGCACCACCTCGGCCTGGCGCACGTGATCCTTGCCGCTGTTGGCATGACTCGCGTCGACGACGAGGCGGCGCGGCATGCCGGCGCGTTCGAGGAGGGCGGCCGCGCGCTCGAGATCGGCGGGCCCGTAGTTCGGCCCGCCGCGGCCTCCGCGCAGGACGACGTGGGCGGCGCGGTTGCCGGTCGTCGACACGACGGCCGCTGAGCCCGAGTCGTCGGTGCCGAAGAACACGTGCCGCTGCGACGCGACCGTGCAGCCGTCGATCGCGATCTGCACGTCGCCATCGGTCGCGTTCTTGAAGCCGATCGGCATCGACAGCCCCGACGCGAGCTGGCGGTGGATCTGACTCTCGGTCGTGCGGGCGCCGATCGCGCCCCACGCGACGGCGTCCGCGATGAACTGCGGGCTGATGGGCTCCAGGAACTCGCACCCGATCGGCAGCCCGAGGTCCAGCACATCGAGCAGCAGGCGCCGCGCGACCCGCAGTCCGCGCACGACGTCGTGGGTCCCGTCGAGGCCGGGGTCGTTGATGAGGCCCTTCCAACCGCCGGTGGAGCGCGGCTTCTCGAAGTACACGCGCATCACGACGAGCAGGTCGTCGCGATGCTGCCGGGCCGCGACCGCGAGCCGGCGGGCGTAGTCGACGGCGGCCTCGGGATCGTGCACCGAGCACGGTCCGACGACGACCAGCAGGCGGTCGTCGTCGCCGCGCAGGACGGCCTCGACCTCGGCGCGGGCATCGGTGACGGCAGCCTCGTGCGCGGCGGTCATGGGCAGCTCGCGCCGCAGCTGTGCGGGCGAGGGCAAGGGGGTGAAGGACGCGACGCGGAGATCGTGGGTGGCGTTCATGGGGTTCCTGTTCCCGGCGGAACCCGGATCCCAGGCCACCGCCGTGTTAACGACGAAGGCAGACCCTCGGACGAGTGTCTGCCTGTGGCTCTGGAGGCGCTGGCGCTTATCGGCGGTCGGCTCCTCCAGAGCCACTCCGATACGCATACCAGCGGAAGTCCATGCCGCGACCGTACCCGCGGCGCGCGACGCAGGTCAAATCGCGGGCGCCGCCAGCGCCGCGGGATCAGCCGCCCGGTCCGACGGGGTCGACGGGCGCGCCGTCGCCGTTCTCGGGGATGTCGCCGCGCTCGACCGGCGTCGCAGCCCCGGTCGGGGCGTCCGAGAACAGCAGCTGCAGTTCGGCCTCCGAGGGCACATGCACGGCCTGGGCGGCGGCCTTGAGATCCTCGGTCGGCGCCGCGTTCATGCCGATCACCCAGATGATCGCGCCCTCGGACGAGGTGGCGTACTCGTCGACGCCACCCCCGGAGCGATGCCACACACCGCCCTCCTCCGTGCACGTCACGGGTGCGTCGGAGGCATCCCACAGGGGCATCGCCGCACACGTGTCGGCCGTGAGCTCGCCGCGGTCGGTGCGCAGCATCAGGATCGCCGCCGAGCCGTCGGCGGTCCACGCCGCCGTCATGCCCTCCGACCCGTTCACGCCGACGGATTGCGGCGCCAGCAGCCAGCCGTCCACCGCGGTCGTGTAGACGAGGTCGGGCGCGATGCCGAGCGAGGCAGCTCGGGACGCGATCGCATCGGGCTCCGCGGCGTCCGCGGCGCCGCCCTGCGCGGCCGGTGTGGCGCAGCCCGAGAGCAGCAGCGCGACGGCGATGCCGCACACCGTGGCCGCACGAAGGGGACGCATGAGTGCATCCTGCCTCATGACATCGCGCACGGGCACCTCCGACATAGTGTGGCCTCCATGATCTGGCAGACGCTCGCCTCCCGCACCGTGTACGAGAACCGCTGGATCCGGGTGCGCGAGGACGACGTCATCGGCCCCGACGGCGCGGGCATCTACGGAGTCCTCGAGATGCGGCATCCCGCCGTCTTCGTCGTGGCACTCGATCCGGATGACCGCGTGCTGCTCGTCTCGCTGTACCGGTACGCCACGAGCCGCTCATCGCTGGAGGTGCCGGCCGGCGGCTCCGACGGCGAGGACGCCCTGATCGCCGCGCAGCGCGAGCTCGCCGAAGAGACCGGCTACGCGGCCGACGAGTGGACCGAGCTCGGCAGCATGGACGCGCTGAACGGACTGGCCGACGCGCCCGAGCACGTGTTTCTGGCGCGCGGGCTGCGACGCGTGGCGGACGCTGCCTCCACGCAGCACGAAGAGGGCATCGACGGCGTCCGCTGGGTGCCGTTCGCCGACGTGCTGTCGCTCATCATGGCCGGCGAGATCACCGACGGCGAGACGATCGCCGCGCTCGCGTTCGCCGGCATCCACCTGGGCCGGTTCCGGTGAGCCGCGCCTCGTGCGGAGAGTGGATGCCGCCGCTCGAGGCCGGCGGTGCGTCGTCGTGTCGGGGGCCCTGTCAGTAGTCGACGCGCGCGTCCTCCGAGATGTCGAACGCCGTCTCGGTGGCCGCCCAGGCGCTGAGCGCGTTGTCGAGCTGCCGGCGGAGCCACCGCGCCGACAGCGATTCCGCGGGAAGCGACGCGAGCAGCCGTTGCCGCTCGTCGACGGTCCCGGCGAGATCCGCGGGCTGAGGGAGTGCGTCGTTCATGGGATGTGCCTTCCTTCGAGGGGGTCGGTCAGTCCGGGTACGCGAGGCGGATGCGACGCCGTTCGTAGGTCAGTGTCGCGGCGAGCAGCACCACCCCGACGAGGATGCCCGCGAACTGTGCGACGAGCGGAGGGACGTCCGCTCCGAAGATCAGGACGAGGGCGACGAGGGCTCCCCCGAGCACGGCGTTCACGGCGGCGATCATGCTCGACATCGTGAACAGGAACGACGAACGCGAATAGCGCACGCCGAGCTCGCCGGTGCGCGGATGGTCGAGGGCGATCAGCTCCGCGCCCAGAGGATGCAGGCCGGCCCAGTGCTCGCGGATGCGCAGCATGCGCCGGCGCACCGTGATGTTCTCGACGCTGGTGTCGACCAGCCGCACGACGGTGAACCAGCCGAGCATGAAGATCGTCGGCAGGACGGTGAACGTGAGGGTGGCCAGAAGCGCCGGTGATCCGCCCGCGAACCCGATCGCCACCAGCCCGCTCGACAGCGTGGCCAGGTAGATCGTGCTGCGCGTCCCCGCCTCGGCGATCGTCGAGCCGGCGACCGATTGCAGGACGAACAGCTCCGTACCGAGCGCACCGTTCAACGCGACTGCGCCGGGATCCGGCTCCCCACCCATGGCCGACATGCTCACCCTCCAGAAGATCTGCGTGGCGGATCACGGCACCGCCCACCAACAGTGACCGGGCGCGGGTCGGCGTTGTGACACCGGCAGGAACGCATGCAGAACCTCCGAATCAAGCTCATCGGATTCTCATGAAATGAATCACAGAAAGATAACGGCAAACCCTTGCTGTCGTTATCTCGCCGTTATAGAGTGCTTGCACGGTAGTTGTTTTGCTGTGGCAGCTACCGGCATGTGATTGCAGGACACTCTTGGTGCAAGGGACAAGGGCCGGTCGGTAGCCTCTCCGACCGGCCCTTACTCTTGCCTCGGGGAAGACGCCCGGAGGGAGTCCGCATGGCCGACAAGATCGACGTCACCAAGACGCTCGACAGCTACCGCGCGAAGCGCGGCGAGTTCCGGATCCTCGACCTGCCGCCACGGCAGTACCTGATGATCGACGGCCACGGCGACCCGAACACCTCCCCCGCGTACGCCGAGGCGCTCGAAGCGCTGTATCCGGTCGCGTACACGCTCAAGTTCGCGAGCAAGCGCACCCTCGAGCGCGACTACGTCGTGCCGCCGCTCGAGGGCCTCTGGACCGCCGACGACCTCGACGCCTTCACGACCGCCCGCGACAAGTCGCAGTGGGACTGGACGATGATGCTCCTGGTGCCGGACTGGATCGGCGCCGACCTCGTCGACGCGGCCGTCGCCCAGGTCGCGGCGAAGAAGGCTCCCGTGCGCCTCGCCGAGATCCGCCTTCAGACCTTGGACGAGGGATGCTGCGTCCAGACGCTCCACGTCGGCTCGTTCGATGACGAGGGCCCGGTGCTCGACAGGATGCATCACGAGTTCATCCCGTCCGAGGGCCTGCGCATGACGGGCACCCACCACGAGATCTACCTCAGCGACCCGCGCCGCACCGCCCCCGAGAAGCTGCGGACGATCCTGCGCCAGCCGGTCACCCGGGACTGACGGCGCGCGGCGTCAGCGCGCCGACGCCGGAATCTTCGCCAGGGCGAGCAGGCGGGTGCCGTCCGAGATCGTCGCGGCGACGGCATCCACCGTCTCGTCCTGGTCCTGCCCGCTCGTGTCGATCACGTGCGACTCCAGGGCGGCGAGTTCGGCGAACTGCTCCCACAGCGACACGACGGGCCCCTCGTCGACGAGCGCATCCGGGGCAGTGCGCGCCTGCGCGCGGCGCAGCGTCTCATCGCGGGAGGGGCGCAGCACGACGTAGTGCACCCGCGATCCGCCACCCTGGTCGCCCGCCGCGACGAGGTCGCGGAAGTGGCGCAGCATCCACGGGCCGACGATGCCGTCGACCACCGCCAGATAGCCGCCGGCGGCGTACTCTCGAGCGGCCGCGCTGATCACGCGCATCACCGTCTGGTTCTGCGCATCGGACTCGGGGAGGTACGGCGGGATGGCCCCCGAGGCGATGCAGCTCCAGAAGTCGTCCGTGTGCAGGTGCACGGCACGGGGCTGAGACCGTGCGACGGCCCTCGCGACCGTCGACTTGCCGGCCCCGGGCGGCCCGGTCAGGATGACGATGTCGGCGCTCATCCCGCCACGCTATCGCGACGCTTCCTCCCCAGGTGATGTCGAAGCCCGGCCGTGGCGGCTTTTCCACAGAAACGCCCTCTGACCTGCGATTTCGGGGTCCGCGGATGTCGGAACCCCTCGGCATGATGGAGGTATGGACTTCCCGCTCGACGACCTCCGCGGACTCGCTGCGCTGCTCGGCGACACCCTGCGCGAACCCCTCGCTCTGGGTGCGCAGCGCGCGGTGTCCGACGGCGATCTCGTCGAGTCCTTGAGGGCGGTGGAAGACCTCGGGCAGTGGGTGGATGCCGCACGCCTGACCATAGCCGGCGAGATCGGTGCGCGCAGCGAGCCGGGTGCGCACGAGGTTCCCTTGGTGACGGCGTACGGGTGCGATAACGCGACGGAGCTGATCGAGCGAGCCGTGGGCATCTCGCACGCCACTGCTCGCGCGCGACTGCGGACGGGGCGAGCGATCACCGTGCACACCACGCTCACCGGCCAGGACCGCCCGGCTCCACTCGACCACGCGCGGCAGGAACTCGCGGCAGGCCGACTGAGCCTCGACGCGCTCACCACGATCGCCGACGCCCTGCGTCCTCTCCAGCGCCGCGTCGGCGCCGAAGACCTTGCCGCAGCCGAGGCGGAACTCGTGCGAGCGGCGGTCGGTGCCGCGGACGAGCCGTCGTGCGGCATCCACGAACTCCGCATCATGGCGCAGACATGGGCGCTGTACCTCGACGCCGACGGGACGCTGCCCGACGACGACAGCGAGCGGTTCCGCACGTTTCGCGTCGGCCGCGAGCGCAACAGCCTTTTCCCGATCCACGGCAACGTCACCGCAGATGTGGCCGCCGGGTTGGTGCGGCTGCTCGATGCTCACCTCAATCCGCGCGTGGACGACCGCAGGCCACGGTTCCTCGACGACCTCGACGCCGAAGCGGCCGCGGTATCGCCCGACGAGAATGTGCGAGACCCGCGTACGGCCGATCAGAAGCGGCACGACGCCTTCGCGGCGCTCGTTGCCACGGCTGCCGCGTCGGTCGACTCGCCGCGGCTCGGCGGGGCCGCTCCCACGCTCGTCGTCACCGTCACGGCGGATCAGCTCGGGCGCCCCGACGGCGTCGCCTTCGTCGACGGACCGGACGGTGAGACAGCAGTCTCGGCAGCGTTCGCGCGGCACATCGGATGCCACGGCACGATCCATCGCGTCGCTCTCGGCCCGAACGGAGCCATCAAGGCACTCACGGTCACCGATCGCGTGTTCACCCACTGGCAGCGAAAGGCCATCGCCGCGCGTGACGGCGGCTGCATCGTCCCCGGGTGCCGCGTGCGCGCGGCGTGGTGCGAGGTCCATCACGTCATCGAGCACTCACGCGGCGGACCGACCGACATCGGCAACGGCGTGCTGCTGTGCTGGCACCACCATCGGACGATCGAGGCCAGCGGCTGGGAGATCCGCATGCGTGACGGGACTCCCGAGGTCCGCGCGCCCGCGTGGATCGATCCGCAGCGTCGATGGCGGCCACCGAACCGCGTGCTCCACAACGAAATCGCACGCGCGAGATCGGCGTGATCGGGGGTAGTGCGGGTAGCGTCAGACCCCGCCGCCGCCACCACCGCCACCGCCGCCGCCGGCGGAGCCCCCGCCGGACGAACCGCCCGATGAGGACGACGAGGCGGCCGAGGCCGACAGGCCCGAGATGCCGGACGAGAACGCGGCCGCGTTGAACCCCGAGGTCCCCACGTACCAGCCGGGGTTTCCGCGGTCGCCGTAGAGCACGGCGAGCTCTTCGGCCCACTTCTTCTCCTGGCCGAACACCACCGCGTACGGGAGCAGCGTCTCGTACAGCTTGAGCTTGACCGCCGGGTCGGTGAGGTCGACGGGCACGCGCTCGGCGCCCTGCGGGGACTGCAGCATGCGGATGCGGTCGGCCTCCGCCCACTCGATGAACTGCTTGAGGCCCAGGAGGTGGTCGCGGGCCTCGGCGCCCGCCGCGGTGAGCGGATCGCGCGCCACCAGCAGAGTCGCGGTCAGCGCCACCGCGATGCCGCCGAACAGCAGCAGGAGCGGCACCGCAGGGTTCACGAACGCGATGAGCGCAGCCACGCCGAACACGATCACGAGCGCCGCCGAGAGCCACGCGATGGCGATGGGCCAGGCCTTCGCGCCCGCCGGCACGACGCGACGGAAGCCGCGTGCCTTCAGGTCGTCGGCCGCGGCCTTGAGCACCGCCTGGGCCGTCTTCGAGAACCTCGTGTCGGTGCCGCCGAACTCGAACTCCTCGCCGGGGACGCCGGACGGAAAGAGCCCGGGCAGCAGCATCTGCCCGTCCGCGTCGGCGATGTGCGGGTCCTGCAGCACGGCTTTCAGCCGCACGCCGCCGAACAGCTTGCGCGAGCCCTCTTCGATGCGGATGCTGCCCACGATGGCCTGCTCGAGCACCTCCGCCGGGATCGCCTTCGTGGTGTGCCCCAGCAGCACGGCGCTCTGCAGCGCGTCGAGCCCCCGGGGCGGCGTGTACTCGGCGATGATCACGGAACGTCCGGGCGCATCCCGCAGGAACCGGCGCCGCGCGACCAGCGCCGCGACGAACGACCCGCCGAGACCGAGCACCGCGACGATGCTCTGCAGCCAGCCCCACGGCGAGCCGAAGTAGGACGAGTCGAACGGCGTGAACGTCCCCTGCTCGAACCCGATCGCGATCGTCAGCGTCTGGTAGGGCCCGACGTCGGTGGCGGACGCCACGACCGCGCCGTCGGAGTCCGAGATGGGGCACGTCGCCGTCGACCCCTGTTCACCGACGTAGCAGGCCATCGCACCCGTGCGCACGGCATCCACATCGGGGCTCATCGCGACGCGCGCCGTGATGCGCCCGAACGACTGCGGCCACGCGGTGCCGTTGACGTCCCAGTAGAACTCGTCGGCGCCGGTGTCGGAGAAGGAGCGCGTGACGTTCCGCAGCGTGTACGTGAACACGTATGTCTGCCGCCCGTGGACGAAGCCGTCGGCGCGGGACGTCATGACGTAGAACCCGTCGTCGCTCTCGGACTCGGACTCGCGCGGGGTGCCGTTCTCGTCGGTGATCGACACCAGCTGCGGATCGAGCGGTGCGCCCTGGTACGACTCCGGGACGGCGCGCCGCATGCCGCGGTTCTGGTCGATGTCGGGGAACAGCGCGACGAACGTCTCGACGACGGTGAGCGTGCTCGACCCGTCCTCGGCGCGGCCCAGCTGGTACTGCACGTCGAGGCTCTCGAACGAGAAGTCGTCGACGTCGGCGCGCGCCGGAGCGGCCGACGCACCCGCCAGCAGCAGCCCGGCGAGCAGCGCGATCAGCAGGCCGACGACGCCGGCACGGCGCCCCCGCGACGCGCGCGGTGCGAGAGAGACCATGCCGCAAGCCTACGGTCGGCGGCCTGCCCTACTCTTGTCGATATGACCGACCGCCGCCTCGCCATCGACGCATGGGAGAGCCTGTTCCGCGCCCAGCACGAGGTGTTCGGCGACATCAACGAGGACTTCGACGACGACACCCTCAGCCAGGCCGAGTACGACGTGCTGCTGACCGTCACGCGCGCCGACGACCTCACCGCCCGACTGCGCGACGTCACCGCGAACATGCTGATCAGCCAGCCCAGCGTGTCGCGACTGGTCGACCGCATGGTCGCCCGCGGCCTGCTGACGAAATGCGCCGACCCCGAGGACGGGCGCGGCTCGCTGGTGCGCGCGACGGAGGCCGGGGCGTCGCTGTTCCGGCGCATCGCCAGCGCGCACGGCAAGGCCATCGCCGAGCGCATGTCGCTGCTGACCGACGACGAGCTCGCGCAGCTGCGCGAGCTCACGTCCAAGCTGCGCAAGAAGCAGCCGAGCTGCTGAGCCCGTCGGACGCGGCCACCGCGGTCGGCGCCGGGTCGCTCACGGCGTCCGCCGGCGCAGCGTGAGTGACGCGAGGATCAGCGCGCCCACCGCGAACGCCACGACCACGAGCAGCGGCCCGAACACGTCCCACCCCTCGTCGCCAGCCGTCACCGCGTCGATGGTGTCGATCGCGTAGCTCAGCGGCAGGATCTTCGAGATCTGGTAGAGCGCATCGGGCATGTCCTCGCGCGGCATGAACAGGCCTCCGAGGATGATCTGCGGGAACACGATCAGCGGCATGAACTGCACCGCCTGGAACTCGGTGCGGGCGAACGCGCTCGCCAGCAGCCCGAGCGCCGTGCCGAGGATCGCGTCGACGACCGCCACCAGCCCGAGCTGCCACAGCTCGCCGTCGACCTGCAGATCGCACACCCACACGGCGAAGGTCACCGTGATGACGGCCTGCAGCGTCGCCATGAGCCCGAACGCGAGTCCGTACCCGAGGATGAAGTCCGCCTTGGCGATCGGCGTCGTCATGAGGCGCTCCAGCGTCCCCGACCGCCGCTCGCGGAGCGTCGTGATCGAGGTGATGAGGAACATCACGATGAACGGGAACAGCGCGAGGATCGGGCCGCCGAACTGATCGAAGACGCCCTCCTGATCGCTGAAGAGCCACGCGAACAGGCCCACCAGCAGGCTCGGCGCGATGAGCATCAGCGCGATCGAGCGCGGGTCGTGGCTGAGCTGGCGAAGCACCCTGCCCGCGGTCGCGAACGTGCGCACGCCGTTCACGGCGCACCCTCCGAGGGCGGCATCGGCTCCGGGTATTGCGCGTGCTCCCGCGCCTCCCGGCGGGTGAGCGGATGAGCGGATGCCGCGCCCTGGGCGACCCCGCGCGCATCGCGCTCGATGAGCGCGAGGAAGGCGGCGTCGGGGTCACCCGTCCCGGTGTCGGCGAGCAGGCCGTCGGGGGTGGTGTCGGCGATGATGCGGCCGGCGCGCATCAGGATGAGCCGGTCGCATCGCAGCGCCTCGTCCATGACGTGACTCGACACGATGAGCGTCGTTCCGGCGTCCGAGAGCCCGCGGAACACGTCCCACAGCTCGGATCGCAGCAGCGGATCCAGGCCGACCGTGGGCTCGTCGAGGACGAGGAGCTCGGGCGCTCCGAGCATGGCGACGGCGAGCGACACCCGTGACTCCTGGCCGCCGCTGAGCGAGTCGATGGTCTGGTCGCGCTGCGCGGCGAGGCCCACCTCAGAGATGACCCGGTCGATGTCGCTGAGCGGGGCCCCGAGCAGCCGGGCGAAGTAGCGCAGGTTCTGGCGGATCGTGAGATCGCCGTACACCGACGCGGCCTGCGTGTCGTACGAGACGCGGTGCCGCAGCGCACGCGAGCCGGCCGGCTCGCCCAGCACCGAGACCGTGCCGCCGGCCACCTTCTGCACTCCCACGATGGAGCGCATGAGGGTCGTCTTGCCGCAGCCGGACGGTCCGAGCAGTCCCGTGATCTGCCCGCGCGGGATGTCGAGATCGAGGCCGGCGAACACCTCGGTCCTGCCGCGCGTGACCCGCAGTCCGCGCACGTGGACGGCATCCATGCGCTCAGACTAGACCCGCGTCACCACCGGTTGTGGACCTCTTCCGCCCAGCCCAGGATGCCGTCGAAGGTGACCGTCTCGCCGCCCGGGATCGCGAACGTCCCGGCCCAGTGACCGAAGCACTGGTCGGTGCGGGACGAGAGCACCGCGAGGTCGGTGCGGGTGGTCTTGTCGTAGAAGGGCCTGAAGGATGCCGCCAGCCCTCCGCCCGCGATCCGCCAGGGTGACCGCCAGTCGGCGATGTCGTACTCCCACGCGAGCTCGTCGTGGATCTTGTGCAGGCGGCCGTCGACGAAGAACGCGTTCTCGGTGGACCCGGTGCCCTCCGTCCACCGCCCGCCGACCTGGATACCGATCGTGCGGCCGTGCGAGGTCCCCGAGCCGGCGCCCCAGTTCCACGAGATGTCGTAGGGCCAGCGGCCCCGGCCGTGGTCGAGGACCGCCCACGACTCCCCCGCCGGCACGTCGTAGGTGACGCCGTCCACCGTGACCGTTCCTGCGGCGGGGCGCGCGACGTCCTTGACGGTGTACTGGAAGCGCCGCCGGCTCCACGGCACCACGACGGCGAGGCGTTCGTGCCCCTCGGGCAGCGCCGCGAACACGTCGAACGACGCGCCGGGGATGCGTGCCCGCAGCCGCGTGCCGCCAGGCTCGGGGATCACGTCGATCTCGAGGTCCTTCGCCCGGGCGCGGGCCGGGCCGCTCTCGACGCCGGCGGGCAGCTCGACGCCCCGTGCGGGGATCACCGTCGCGCCCTTGCCCCATGTGCGCTCGGTGGCGCGGTCGAACACCCACACCTCGTGCACGGCGGCGTAGTCGATGGACGACACTGTGAGGGCGAGGATGTGGGTCGGTGTCGTGACGTTCCAGTACTCCCACCGCTTGTTGCGGCCGAGACCGCGCCCGATGCCCGACGTGTCGACGATCGGCTGCCGCGCCCAGCCGATCGCTTCGGGGTTCACGCGGCCGTCCGGCAGGGTGAGCGCCACGGGGGCGGTGAGCTCGCGTTCGGTCATGCGGGGTCCTTCCGTGCGTCGTCTCGCCGGCGCTCGCTCAGCAGCCGCTGCGACGACGCCTCCCTCAGCCGGTCGTTGATCGCGCGCATGACGTCCTCAGGAACCTTCACGAACCGCCGATCGTACGTGACGAGGCCGTTGACCTCCTCCTCGACGTCGGCGAGCTGCGTATAGACCGTGGCCGCGAGGCCCCGGGCGATCGCCGGTGCGATCTCACGCTCGTGCAGCCGTTCCAGGGCCGCCACCAATTGGTCGCGCGAGCGGTACTTCCTGTACCCGAACGTCGTGGGGCTCCACGTGTGCTGCGGCACCCCGAGGCTGTACCCGCCGTACTCGGTGAGCGCCAGCACGCGCCCGTCGCCGCGCGGCGCCTTCACCGGGCGGAAGTAGATGTGCAGGCTGCGCAGGTCCCCCGCGCCCTGGTCGTGCCAGCCGCTGGCGTGGTCGACGGGGCGCGTGGGGTCGAGGTCGCGCACGAGGGCCGCGATGCGCGCGGCGTCGAACTGCCCCCAGCCCTCGTTGAACGGCACCCACAGCGACAGCGACGCCACGCTGCGCAGGTGCTCGATCATGTCGTGCAGCTCGCTCTCGAACGCGGTACGCCCGGCCTCGTCGGCGCGTCCGAATCGCGCGTACCGCCGGTCGTCGAGCGTCGGCGACGCGATCGCCGGGGCGCTCACGACGAGCGGGTTGTACACCGTGCCGCCGCTGACGGCGTCCTGCCACACCAGCATGCCCAGGCGGTCGCAGTGGTGGTACCAGCGCAGCGGCTCGACCTTGATGTGCTTGCGCAGCATCGTGAACCCGAGGCGCTTCGCGAGCCGGATGTCGTACTCCAGCGCCGCGTCCGAAGCCGCTGTATACCCGCCGTCGGGCCAATACCCCTGATCGAGCAGCCCCACCGGCAGGTGCGGCGCGCCGTTGAGCAGCAGCCGCGCGAAGCCCCGGTCATCCACGCCCACCCCGAACGACCGCATCCCGACATACGAGTCGACCCGGTCATCGCCGAGCGTGACGCGCACGTCGTACAGGAACGGATCGTCTGGGCTCCAGGTGCGCACAGCGCCGTCGAGCACGACCGGTGTCGGCACGCCGACGCGAAGATCAGTGGATGCCGCCACCCGCCCGCCCTCGAGCACCTCGACCCGCGCGGTCTCGCCGCCGGTCGCGTTGTCGCTGTGCACGGTGACGACGACCGCTCCAGCCTCGAGGTCGGGCGTGAGCACGAGGCGGTCCACCGCGACGCGCGGCACGATCTCGAACCACACGGTCTGCCAGATGCCGGACTGCGGCGTGTACCAGATGCCGCCCGGGCGGCTCGTCTGCTTGCCGCGCGAGAGCCACGAGTCATCGGTCACGTCGCGCACCGCGACGACGAGCTCGTGGTGTGCCGCGTCGCCGCCCGCGGCGAGCGCGGCGGTCAGATCGAGCGCGAACGGCAGGTACCCGCCGGTGTGTCCGCCGACCTCGACCCCGTCCACCGCGATGCGGCAGGACTGGTCGACGGCGCCGAAGTGCAGCACGACCCGCTCATCGTCGCGCAGCGGGCGCGGCAGCGCGAACACCCGCCGGTACCACAGCGTCTGGTCGGCGCGGAGGGTGCGGCCCACGCCCGACAGGGCCGTCTCGGGCGAGAAGGGCACCACGATGCGCCCGTCCCACGCGAGCGGCGGCGAGGCCGGGTCGTCGACAGCCACCGGGTCGCCGGCATCGGCCCGCAGCGGCGCGATCGCGTAGTCCCAGCGGCCGTTGAGGTTCTTCCAGTCCCCCCGCACGAGCTGGGGACGCGGGTACTCGGGCAGCGGCGCATCAGGGTCGAGCGCGTCGGCCCACGGCGTCAGCAGGGTCATGCCCGGGCCTCCGCGGCGACGGCGGCTGCGGCATCCACTGCTCGTCTGTCATGACGACGCAGCAGCAGCACGGGCACGACGACGAGCGCCGCCACGAGGGCCGCCGCGGGGAAGATCCAGGGCGTCGGCACCTGCTTCACCACGCCGAGGTCGACGTAGGTCTCGGCGGCGCCGACGATGACGGCCGCGCCGATGAAGGGCCCGGCCACCATCGGGATGAGCACCGCCGCGATCATGCGGAGGCCCTGCACCATGCCGACGCGGTCGATGGGGGTCGCATCGCGCACGCTGGCCGAGATCGCGGCGACCGACAGCATGAAGCCCGCCATCATCACGGTGCCGGCGACGATCACGGCGATCATGTCGCGGACGAAGAACATCCCGACGAGGCCCGCCACGAGGAGGCCGACGGAGGGCAGGATCGCCCGCACCTTCCCTTGCGGGTACCGCCGGCCGACGCGGTCGATCACGCGTCCGCCGAGGACGCTTGCGACCGAGGCGAGGATCAGCACGCTGCCCAGGACGATGGCGTAGCCGTCGATGCGCAGGTACCGCTGGATGTAGATGATCAGGTAGGGGATGAACACCTGCGTGCTGGTGCCGACGACGGCGTATGCGAGCAGCAGCAGGTACAGGCGGGGGTTCGCACGGACGGTGCTCGGGCGCAGGCCGTGCACGACGGTCGCGAGGTAGGCCCCCTGGGCCGATTCGATGCGATCGGGGTCGCGCACCACGAACCACGCGACGACGCCGACGGCGGCGGTCACCAGCCCGACGACGCCGAAGAAGAGCGTCCACTCGCCGGCCTGCGTGAGCCCGTCGAGAGCCCCGAACACGACGAGCATGCCGATGAGCGGCATGATCGCGAGCACTCCGTCCACGCGTCCGCGGTTGGACGGCGCGGTCGACTCGGTCACCCACGCGTTGAACGCCGCGTCGTTGGCGCCCGAGCCGAAGAACGACATCACGCAGTCCAGGGCCACGATGGCGACGACCGCCGTGCCCACCGCGAGTGCGGCATCCGCCCCCGCCGCCGGCTGCACGAAGCCGAACGTCGCGGTCGTCAGACCCCACAGCACGTACCCGATCGCGATGAACGGCCGGCGGGTGCGGGCGCGATCAGACCAGGCGCCGACGAGCATCGTCGCGAGGGTCGCCGCGACGGCGGATGCCGCGACCAGCGTCGCGATCACCGTGGGGTCGGCCGTGATCGTGTCGTACACGAACACGTTGAGGTACATGTTCTCGACCGTCCACGCGAGCTGGCCGACCAGGCCCAGCACCACGACGGTCACCCATGTGCGGGCGGAGAGACGCGGGGCGCGCGACGTGGCGGGCGCAGGCGTGACTTCGGGCATCGGCATCCTTGCTGACGTTCCGGGGGGGCGGGTGGTTCGATCCTAGGCCGCATAGTCTGGCGCCATGCACACGCCAGACCGCGCCCGGCTGCAGGTGGTGACCGGCCCCATGTTCGCCGGCAAGTCGGAGGAGCTGCTGCGCCGCGTCCGGCGGGCGCGCATCGCCGGACTCTCGGTCGAGCTCGTCAACCACGCGCTGGACGACCGCCGGGGCACCGGCGAGGTGAGCTCGCACTCGGGTCTGCGCGTCCCGTCGCTCACGGTGGCAGACGCCGACGCACTCGCCGCCGCGACGCTCGGTCGCGACCTCGACATCGTGGCGATCGACGAGGCGCAGTTCTTCGGGCCGGCGCTGGTCGCCGCCGCCGAGCGACTCGTCGCCGACGGCGTCACCGTCATCGTGGCGGGGCTGTGCGTCACGTTCGACGGGCAGCCCTTCGAGCCGCTGCCGGCGCTCATGGCGACCGCCGAGGACGTGCTCAAGCTGACCGCCGTGTGCGCAGTGTGCGGCGCCGATGCCGCGTTCCACCAGCGCATCGCGGCGGGCGACGTCGCGGATGCCCGTGTGCCCTCGCCCGAGCAGGTCGGCGGCGTCGAGTCGTATCAGGCGCGATGCCGGCGCCACTTCGAGGGCGCGACGCTCAGCACTCGATGACGTTGACCGCGAGGCCGCCCTCGCTGGTCTCCTTGTACTTCGTCGACATGTCGATGCCCGTCTGACGCATCGTCTCGACCACCGCGTCCAGCGACACATAGTGCGACCCGTCGCCGCGCAGTGCGAGTCGCGCCGCCGTGACGGCGGTCGACGCGGCGATCGCGTTGCGCTCGATGCACGGGATCTGCACCAGCCCGCCCACGGGATCGCACGTGAGCCCCAGGTGGTGCTCCATCGCGATCTCGGCGGCGTTCTCGATCTGACGGTTCGTGCCGCCCATGACGGCGGTGAGCCCGCCGGCGGCCATCGCGCACGCCGACCCCACCTCGGCCTGGCAGCCGCCCTCCGCGCCCGAGATCGACGCGTTCGCCTTGAACAGCGATCCTAGTGCCGCGGCGGTGAGCAGATATCGACGGATGCCGCGCCGCCGGTTCGCGTCGGCCACGTGCTCGTCGTCCCAGGCGCCGGCCTCCTCGGGTGCGGCGACGTGCCCGTCGTAGCCGAGCAGCGCACTGCCCACGAGCTCGCCGTAGGGCGTCACGGCGTTGCCGGCGCCCAGACCGGAGTCGGCGAGGAACCGCCACCAGTACATGGCGACCGCCGGCACGATGCCCGCCGCGCCGTTGGTGGGTGCCGTCACCACGCGGCCGCCGGCCGCGTTCTCCTCGTTCACGGCGAGCGCGAACGCGCCCAGCCACTCCCCCGGCAGCTCGCGCCGCCCGTCGGCCTCGGCGGCCTCCAGCTGCGCGCGGATCGACGACGCGCGCCGCTTGACCCCGAGCATCCCGGGAAGCACCCCGTCGGCGTGCAGGCCGGCCTCGACGCAGCCGGCCATGGCATCCCAGATCGCGTCGAGGCCTGCCGCGACCTCCTCCTCGCCGCGCATCGCGGACTCGTTGATGCGCGCCGCCTCGGCGATCGTGAGCCCCTGCTCGTCGCACAGTTCGAGGAGCTGCTCGGCCGACGCGAAGTCGAGCGGGTACGCGTGCGCGCGCACCTGCGGAGCCTCGCCGTCGCGGCGGATGAACCCGCCGCCGACCGAGTAGTACGTCTCGCGGGCGATCAGGCCGGCATCCGATGCCGGGCTCGGGTCGGCGACGACGGCGGTGCCCGTCGAACGGATGCCGCCGATCGCGGCCGGCGTCCGCTGCGGGCCGTCCTCAGGACCGGCCCACGCCTCCAGCGTCATCGCGTTGGGATGCGCCGGCAGGCGCGTGCGCGGGGCGAACACGATGTCGGCGCGATCGAAGGGCACGGGATGCGTGCCCGCCAGCTCGAGTCGCCGCCCGTCGGGCCATGCCGTCCAGGCCGCGCGGACGGCATCCGGATCCACGGTCTCGGGTTCCAGGCCCTGCAGCCCTGCGACGACCGCGTCCGGCGTGCCGTGGCCGATGCCGGTGGCGCCGAGGGAACCGTAGAGGATGCAGGTGATGCGTCCCACCCGCGGCAGGTCGCCGGACTCGCGCAGGCGGACGGCGAAGTCGTGGGCGGCCCGCATGGGTCCGACCGTGTGGGAGCTCGAGGGTCCTACGCCGATGGAGAACAGCTCGAACGCCGAGACGTAGGCGCTCATCCCGACAAGGCTACGCCGCCCGATCGTGCATTCTGCCCGATGTTATGGACTTGTGAAGGGCAGGATGCCAGAGCCATGAGCCTGCGGACGCGCAGTGTGCGGCATCCCTCGGTCACACGTGCGGCGCGAACGACACCAGCCCGACCGTGTTGCCCTCAGAGTCCTTCACGAAGGCCTGCCACTCGTCGTGACCGGCGGGACCGAGCGTGTCGTCCTCATGGGTGAAGATCACGTGCGGCTCGGAGACGACCGCTGTGCCCTCGGGAAGCCGGCCGACCGCGGCCCGCACATCGTCGACGTTCAGGTACAGCAGCGCGGACGGCGCGTTGCGGTCCAGCAGCAGCCGCACCCCGTCGAGGTCGAAGAACAGCAGTCCGGGCGGGTCGAACAGTGCCGTCGGCGAACTGCCCAGGAGCGTCCCGTAGAACGCGGCCGCGCGATCGAGGTCATCGGCGCGCTGGGCGACCTGCGTGAGTCTCATGGCGACATTCTGGCGGGCGCATCCCCTTTGCGCACGAGGTCGGTCATGCGGTAGGCAGAGAGGAACGCTACGAGTCAGGGGGCCGTCGATGCTGTTCGTTCTCTATCTCATCCTGCTGATCGGCGGAATGGTGCTGCTGGGGATCTCGTTCGCCTCGCCGCTGCCCGCGCTGCTGTTCGTCGTCGGACTGCTGTGCATCGTGCTGGCCGTCGCCCTGCCCATCACCGCCGGAGCCTTCGAGCAGCGCAAGTAGGCGGATCACTCCGCCGGTGCGGCAAACCGGCTAGGCTCGGGAACTTCATCTGTCCTGGCCGAGGAGGTCTGCCGTGTCTGTTGTGGAGGAGCCGATCTGGCTCACGCAGGACGCTCTGCGTCACCTGGAGCAAGAACTCGACGCGATCGAGAGCGAGGCCGCTCCCGACGACCAGGCGCAGGCACGGGCCGTCGAGCTTCGCAGCATCATCCGTCGTGCCCAGGTCGGCGCACGGCCCGACGACGGCGTCGTCGAGCCCGGCATGCGGGTCACGGTGGAGTTCGCGGCCGACGGTTCGCGCGAGACGTTCCTGCTCGGCTCGCGCTCCCTCATCGGCGCCGACGGCGACCTCGCCGTGTATTCGCCCGAGTCGCCCCTCGGGCAGGCGATCGCAGGGCTGCTGCCGGGCGACCGCTTCGAGTACCGCACGCCGACCGGCGCCACCGTGGCGGGTGTCGTCGCCGCGGCCGTCCCGCACGCCTGAGCCCCCGGCCACCGAGCCCGGCAGTCGACGACTGCCGCCGCGATTGTCAACCCCGTCGCATCCGCGCGCACTCCGCGTGAGCGTGGCAGAGAGGACTCGACGAGTCCCTCGCTCTCGAACGGAGGAGTTGACATGACCGGCGGCGAACGAGGCAACATGACCCACGGTCCGAACCTGGACGACCATCTGGAGCAGGAGACGCGCGGCATGGTGCAGGGGCACGGTGCGGCACACGCGGAGCCCTTCCGCGAGACCGAGCCGCTCCCCGACGACACCGACTCGGAAGAGACGCAGGCCGCCTTCCGCGGCGACGAAGGGCGGCGCGACGACGAAGGGCGCGGCGATGACTGACACCCTCGACCTGGAGCGGCTGCTGGCCGAGCAGGGGCCGTGGACGACCGCCTACATCGATGGGCCGAGCGACCTGCCCGAGCCGGATGAGCTCGCACGGCGCAGAGCCGTGCGCGAGGCCGTCGAGAACGCCGGGGCCCCGGCCGCGGACGTCGAGGCCCTCGACGCGGCGCTGGCCTGGGCCACCGGCATCCCGAGCCCCTCCAGCCGATTCCTGCTGATCCGCGACGGAACGGTCGAGCTCGATGAGAGCTTCGCCGAACCGCGCCACGGGCCCGAGCGATTCAGCCACCGTGCGGCGCCTGCTGTGATCCCGCTGCTGAGCCACCTGTCGCACGACGTCGGGTACCTCGTCGTCGAGACCGGTCGCGACGGCGCCACGATCCGGGCCGCGCACACCGGCGCTGCAGCGCCCGAGCGCACCGAGGACGTCGAGGGCTCCACCGACAGCCTGCCCAAGGTGCAGGTCGGCGGATGGTCCCAGGCGCGGTACCAGCGGCACACCGAAGAGGTGTGGAGTCAGAACCATGACGAGGTCGCCGAGACGCTCGACCGCTGGGTGCGCGAGCGGCAGCCGCGGTTCGTCGTGGTGTCCGGCGACGTCCAGGCCCGCCGGCTGCTGCTGGAGCGCATCAGCCCGACGACGCTCGATCTGGTGGTCGAAGTGGACGCCAACACGCGCGCCGCCGGTGCCTCGCAGGAACCCGTCGATGACGCGATCGCGGATGCCGCACGCACCGCGGTCGGCGAGGACGAGGCCGCAGCACTCGACGACGCGGCGGCCGAGGGCCATCGCCGCGGCGCGTACGGGGTTCGCGAGATCACCCCGGCGCTGCAGCAGGCCCGCGTGGACACGCTGCTGCTGGACGAGTCCATCGCCGACGCCGAGCGCACGCTCGAGGCTCTCGCCGAGGCACCGTGGGTCGCGGAGGGTGACGACGACGAGTACTCGGCCACGAGCCTCGGTCGCGTGCCCGCGGGCGACGCCCTGGCGCGTGCCGCGATCCTCACCGGAGCCCGCGTGCTCGTCTCGGTCGAGGACCTCGCTCCGGGCGAGCCGCGACCGGACGGCCCGCAGCGCGAACCCGTCGCGGTGCTGCGGTGGCCCGCCGACCGCATCCCGCAGCAGTGACCGGGAACGGACCGATCAGGGCTCTGTGACGCCCAGCTGGCGCCACAGTTCCAGGCTCGTGTCGGCGGCCGCGAACTCCACGAACCGCCCTTTCGCGATCCGATACATGGCGAACTCGGCGACATTGACGTGCCGGCGCGTCGGCGCGACGCCCCGGAACTCGCCCAGATGCGTGCCGCTGCCCCGCACGTGCGCGGCGATCCGGTCGTCCTCGACGATCAGCTGGATCCGGCGCCAGCGCCAGTCCGGGAATCCGCGGAACAGCCCCGCGAGGTCGTCTATCCACGCGTCAGCACCGCCGGGCAGGTGCGAACGGCGCACCGCAGGGTCGACGAACGAACGGATGGCGGCGAGGTCGTGGCGAATGCATGCGTCGAGGTAGTCGGCGTACCAGGCGTGCATCTCCCAGGGCTCCACCTCCTCATTATCGAGGCACCTCGGCGCATCGCACCTATCGCCGACGGTCTGCAGTGCCGATTTAGGCACGTGTCGTACCTTCGTGCGATGCTTCGCCCCGGGGGCGGACCACGGAGGGAGGGCGCGATGCGGGGCGAGGCGACCGTGCTGCATGCGGACCTCGACGCGTTCTACGCCTCCGTCGAGCAGCGCGACGCACCCGCCCTCCGCGGCCGGCCCGTCATCGTCGGCGGCGGCGTCGTGCTGGCGGCGAGCTACGAGGCGAAGGCCCGCGGCGTGCGCACGGCGATGGGCGGGCGCCAGGCGCGCGAGCTGTGCCCGGACGCGATCGTCGTGCCGCCGCGCATGGACGCGTACTCGGCTGCGAGCAAGGACGTCTTCGCGATCTTCCGCGACACGACGCCCCTCGTCGAAGGGCTCTCGATCGACGAGGCCTTCCTCGAGGTCGGTGGACTGCGGCGCATCGCGGGCACGCCCGAGCAGATCGCCGTCCGCCTGCGTCAGAGGGTGCGCGCCGAGGTGGGACTGGCCATCTCGGTCGGCGTGGCACGCACGAAGTTCCTCGCCAAGGTCGCGAGCGCTGTGAGCAAGCCGGACGGGCTGCTCGTGGTCGAGCCCGAGCGCGAGCAGGAGTTCCTGCTGCCGCTGCCAGTCGAGCGACTGTGGGGCGTCGGTGCCGTGACCGCCGAGAAGCTGCACCGTCTCGGCATCCGCACCGTCGGTCAGCTGGCCGAACTCGAAGAGGCGACCGCCGAGCGGCTGCTGGGAAGGGCGGCGGGAGCGCACCTGCACGCCCTCTCGCGGCTGCGCGATCCCCGGCCTGTCGACAGCACGCGCCGCCGTGGGTCGATCGGCTCGCAGCGCGCCCTGGGCACCCGTCCGCGGTCCGCCGCCGAACTGGAGGTGATCCTGGCGCAGATCGTCGACCGCCTCGCCCGGCGCCTGCGCGACGGGGACCGCGTGTGCCGGACCGTGGTGCTGCGCCTGCGCTTCGGCGACTACGCCAAGGCCACCCGCTCCCGCTCTTTTCGCGCACCGACCGACCGCACGGCGCTCATCCTCACGGTCGCGCAGGGGCTGCTCGCGGCCGCCCAGCCCGAGATCGAGGCCCGCGGGATCACCCTGATCGGCGTCTCGCTCACGCAGCTCGGGCGCATCGACCGCGTGCCGCCCGAGCTGCCGATCGACTGGGACGACGGCGTCCGCCTCGACACGGTGCTCGACGCCGTGCGCGACCGTTTCGGTTCGGCATCCGTCGCGCGAGCGGCGCAGCTCGGGCGCGACCCCGGGTGGTCCACGCCACTGCTTCCGGAGCACGAATGATCCGCCCCCCGCGATGTCGCCGGCCGCGTCTACTGTGCTCTCATGGCCGAGCGCGTCGAACTGTGGTGGGCCCGGCGCCAGTTCTCCAAGGGCGCCGAGGTGCCGTACCCGGTCGGCCGCTACCGCGAGGCGTGGGCGTCGTTCCCGGCACTCATCCGCCAGTACCATCCCGAGCTCAACGCCGGCATCGCGCTGACCCAGATCCCGCCGGCCGCCGACGTCCTGCTGCTGTGGCAGTGCGAAGCTGGCCACAAGTTCGCCGCCACCCCCGACGAGCAGCGCCATCGGCCCGGCCGCGAACGTCGCCGTTCCGCCTGGTGCCCGGAGTGCTCCGACCTCGCACGGCCCGCCCGCGCGCTGCCGATGCGCGACGTGGTCACCCCGCCCGGTTCGCCCGTGCCCGCCGCGGTCAGCAACCCGGTCGCCCGCGCCGTGCTCCGGCCGCGCCGACCGCCGCGCACCCTGCAGCTGTGCGCGAAGACGCCCGAGCTGCCGACCGGCGAAGCCTTCCTCTCGGACTGCGCGCCGAAGCCGGCGTCCGCGGTCGAGGCGCAGCTGCGCGCCGACGTGTTCGCCCGGCTCGCAGTGACCCCCGGGCTCAACGCCGTCCGCGTGGCACGGCCGTTCTTCGACCACCTCGAGGTGTGGCCCGACATCCTGCTGCCCGAGCTGCGCGTGGCGATCGAGTACGACAGTACCGGCCGCCACGGGCTCGAGCACGTCGGCAAGAAGGAGGACTCCGACCGCCGCAAAGACCGCGCGCTGCGAGCCGCGAAGTGGGAGGTGGTGAGGATCCGCACCGGCAGGCTGCAGCCCCTCGGGCCTCACGACCTGCAGGTCGCCGCCTGGAACGCCAAGACGCTGGACCGGCTCGTCGACACGCTCCGCGAGATCCGCGGACCCCTGCTCGTCGACCCCTACCTCGCGTGAATCGCGGCGGGCCGTCAGAGCGCCGAATCCGCAGGTCGTGCGGAACAGATGCGGGGATAGTGTCGTATTCGAGCGTCGCCGTTCGTGGATGAGGTGTGCGGCCCCTCCGGGTCGCCGCGACCGACGAGCCACGACACGGCTCACGTCCGATGTGAGGAGACGACAATGCCGAAGTATCTGATCGCGTTCAACGACGAGTGGGTGCCGCCGCACACCGCCGAAGAGCTGCAGCGCAAGAGCGAGGCCTCGCGCTCCGTGCTGGAGGACATGACGACCGCCGGCGTCTTCCTCTTCGCCGAAGGAGGGATCGACGCCTCGACGGCGGTGTTCAGCGTCGTGAACAAGGGCGGCGAGCCCGTCTTCACGGACGGGCCGTTCGTGGAGACGAAGGAGCACCTCGGCGGGTTCACCGTCATCGAGGTGCCGGACGACGACGCCGCCCGCTACTGGGCCGGTCGGCTCGCCGTGGCGCTGGACTGGCCGCAGGAGGTGCACCGCTTCCCGTCCGACATGGCGGAGGTCGTCAAGAAGCATGCGGTCACGACCTCGTGACGTGAACCGGGTCGCGACGCGCGGGCCGGTGCGGCACGCCGGGGAGCCGTGACGCGACCGTCCGTCGAGGAGGCCATCGCCCGCGCCCACCGTGAGGAGTGGGCGCGGCTGGTGGCCGGCCTCGCGCGTCGCTTCGACGACCTCGGCCTCGCCGAGGAAGCCGCAGCCGATGCCTATGTCACCGCCCTGGAGCGCTGGCCGCGCGACGGAGTACCGCCGAATCCCGCTGCCTGGCTCACCACCACCGCGACGCGCAAGGCGATAGATCGGCTGCGACGCGAGGCCCGACGAGACGCCAAGCACCAGGCCGCCCACATGCTGTCGGACGACACACCCGCCGAGCCGACCGGACCCGTCGACGACGACCGGCTCCGGCTGGTCTTCACCTGCTGCCATCCCGCACTCGCCATCGAGGCGCGGGTCGCACTGACCCTGCGTCTGCTCGGCGGACTCACGGTCGCCGAGATCGCCCGAGCGTTCCTCGTGCCCGAGACGACGATGGCGCAGCGCATCACGCGCGCGAAGGCGAAGATCAAGGCCGCCCGCATCCCGTACCGCGTGCCGTCCGCGCACGACATCCCCGACCGGCTCCCCGGCGTCCTGGCCGTCGTCTTCCTCATCTTCAACGAGGGATACCTGGCGACCGGCGACCACTCCGCCCTGCGGCCGGATCTCACCGACGAAGCGATCCGCCTCGGCCGCCTGCTGCGCGGCCTTCTCCCTGACGAGGGCGAGGTGACCGGCCTGCTCGCCCTGATGCTCCTCATCGAGGCTCGACGTGCAGCCCGTGTATCGCAGAGCGGCGAGCTCGTGACGCTCGACGAGCAGGACCGCGGCGCGTGGGACCGGAGCCTGATCGAGGAAGGGCACGCCCTCGTCCGCGAGCGGATCGCCGCGTCCGCGGCCGGTGCCGGCACCGTCGGTCGGTATCAGCTGCTGGCCGCGATCAACGCCGTCCACGACGATGCGCCGTCGGCGCGCGACACGGACTGGGCGCAGATCGTCGCACTCTACGATCGGCTCCTCGGGGTCGACGGCTCTCCCGTCGTGCGCCTCAACCGCGCGGTCGCCGTCGCAGAGGTCGACGGCCCGGATGTCGCCTTGGCCGAGGTCGACCGGCTCGGCGACGCCCTCGCCGGATATCACGCCTACCACGCGGCACGCGCCGACCTGCTGCGGCGCCTCGGGCGCAGCGACGAGTCGCGCGCCGCGTACGACGACGCTCTCGGGCTTGCTTCCAACCCCGCCGAGCGGGCGTACCTCACCCGCCGCCGCGACCAGCTCGTGAGGCGGAACGGAGCGTGAGCCCGGTGCGACCGATACGTCAGGCGGGTCCCCTGTGAACGCCGCAGCACCGTCGACACCCCGAGACTTCTTCGCTGGGTCGCCGGAGGGGCTCGCCGTGTACGAGGCGGTTGCGGGCGCGATCGCCGACCTCGGGGCCGCAGAGATCGCGGTGAGCAAGAGCCAGATCGCGTTTCGCCGGCGCAGAGGCTTCGCGTTCGTGTGGCGACCAGGCCAGTATGTGACCAGCGACGTCCCCGCGGTCGTGTCGTTCCGCCTGGCGGAGCGACTGCAGAGTCCTCGAATCAAAGAGGTGGCGCACCCCTCGAAGAACGTATGGATGCACCACATCGAGCTGCGCCGTCCCGACGAGGTCGACGGTGAGCTCCGGCGATGGCTGGCGGCCGCGTACGAGAACGCCGCGTAAGGCTACTGGGCACATCTGGATGGGGAGGCCGTTCGGACGCCGCAGACGCCGGGCGCCCTCAATGTCCGATGGTCGACACCAGTACGCCGCCGTCTGTCGGCAGCACTCGCCAGACGCTGCCGCTGCCTTCGACCCGGAGCCGTCCATCGCCCACGATCAGCGCCGTGCGCTCGTCGATGCCCAGCCCGCCCGCGATGATGCCGGCCTCGACGCCGGCGACCAGTCGCGACAGCATGCCGCGCTGGGCCACGTGCACCTCGATGGCCACGTCGACGAGGCCGATTCCGGCCTCGATCTCCAATTCCTCGCCGGGTTCGTCGGGGTCTTCCGGCGAGACGACCACGCCGCCGATGCGCGAGCCGCCTCCGAACGAACCCTCCGCGGCGATCATCGCTCCGGCCGACACGCCGAGGTACGGCACGCCGCCCGCAACGAGTCGGCGCAACTCGCTGAAGATCGGCTCCAGCCCGGCGCGTACGTCCTCGACGACGCCGCCGCCGACCGCGACGCCGTCGACGTCGGCGATCGCCTCGACCCCGATCGGCGTACCAGGTCGGCCCGCGGTCAGGTGTGCCTCGATCCCGGGATCCGCTCCAGCCTCGGCGAGGAGGTCGCCGAGCGCGGCAGCCTTCTCGTCGGCCTCGGGGTGCAGCGAGATCACGGCGATGCGCGGCCGCGCGCGGCCCTGGTCGGCCGCTCGCTGTGCAGCTTCAGCGACGAAGGGCGCGTACAGAGGTGCGTCCGCGGCAGTGGTCGCGCCGCCGCCGATGAGGTGGACGCTCACGCGACGCTCTCGCTGTCCGGGACTGCGGCCGACGGGGCTGCGTGGCTGAACCGACCGCCGACCCGAATCTTGCGGAGGAATCCGTCGACGCCCTGGACCGCGGCATCCTTCTCGAAGGTCATCCGAGGAGCCTACGGCAGTCGGGTTCACGATCCGGACTGAACCCGCCACGCCACTCTGCCGCAACGCTCTCCACTGTCCGCGGCTGGGGGTAGTTGCGCCGGACTCAGTGGATCGTCTCGCCGCGCGCGAGCATCTCGACGTACTGGGCGACGCGGGCCGCGCGGGTCTCCGGCCGCTTCAGACTGCTGACACGGAACGCCATCGCGAAACGGTTCTGCGCCGACTGCGCGGCGAATGCGGCGGCGATCATCGGGTCCGCGTCGAGTGCCGCCTGCAGCTCGGGCGGGATCTCGCCGTCGCTCTGACGGTAGGCCGCATCCCATCGCCCGTCCGCCTTCGCACGGTCGATCTCCCTGAGGCCCGCGGGCCGCATGCGTCCTTCGTCGATGAGACGGGCGGCGTGCTGCACGTTGACCTTCGACCACACGCCTCGCGGCCTGCGGGGCGTGAAGACCTGCAGGAAGTAGTCGGCATCCAGCGACTGCTTCTGCCCGTCGATCCAGCCGAAGCAGAGTGCGACGTCCAGTGCTTCCGCGTACGTGATCCCCGGCTTGCTCGACGCGACCTTGCGGAGACGCAGCCGCACTCCGTCCGGATCGGGATCGGCCTCCAGCCAGCGCTCCCATTCCTCGACGGAATCGACGTGCAGCTCGGGCTTGGCAGAGGCGGCGACCATGCTCGAACGGTAGACCCTCCCACCGACACCTTCCCGGCGGGTACGACCGGTGTCGGAGAGCTACTTCAGGCCCGAGCGCACGAACGCGTCCACGACGTAGCGCTGGAGGAAGATGTAGATCAGCAGGACCGGGACGCAGGCGAGACCGGCGGCGGCCATGGTCGCACCCCAGTTGTTGCCCTCGGCAGAGAGGAAGCTGCGCACCCCGACCTGGATCAGCGCGTCTCCCTGCCGCATGATGAGCGCCGGCCAGAGGTACTCGTTCCACGCCGAGATGAACCCCATGATGCCCAGCGCCGCGAGCGCGGGCTTCATGTTCGGCACGACGACGGTCCACAGCGTCGACCAGCTGGAGCGGCCGTCGAGCTGCGCGGCCTCCAGCAGCTCGCGCGGGAAGGCGCGCATGTGCTGGACCATCAGCAGCACGGCGAACGCCCCGGCGAGCTGCGGCACGACCACGCCGCCGATGGTCCCGAGCAGTCCCAGCTGAGAGACCAGGAGGTAGTTCGGGATCATCGTCACCTGGAACGGAACCAGCCACGAGCCGATGAACAGGAACATCAGGAACTTGCTGCCGACGAAGTCCCACACGGCGAACCCGTAGGCGGCGAGGACCGCCACGAACAGCTGGACCGCCGCGAGGATCAGCGACATCACGAAGGTGTTCACGAGCATGCTGCCGATCGGCACGGTGTTCCACACGTAGGCGAAGTTCTCGACACTCAGCGGCCACGGCAGCAGCGTCTGATCGAGCGCGTCGCCGGGGGCGCGCAGCGCCGTGGCGAACATCCAGTACACGGGGAAGATGCTGAACAGTGCGAGCGCGATCAGGATGACGTGACCCACGACGACGCCCACGTGGCTGCGAGAGCCGACCGCGAGATCCTCGACCTTGGACTGCAGGGGGTTCGCTCGACCGGTGACGGCGACCGGTGCGGCGACGATGACGAATGCCATGTCGATGATCTCTCAGTTGTCGTAGAAGCTCAGGCGGTCCTGCAGCTCGAGGAACACGAGCGCGATGACGCCGAAGCCGAGGAAGAAGATGACCCCTGCCGCCGAAGAGATCCCGGTGTCGAAGTTCTGGAACCCGAACTGGTACAGCAGGTAGTAGATGTTGGTCGTGGAGTTGGTGGGCCCGCCCTGCGTGAGCAGGTCGATGATCGGGTAGGTCCACTGCGCCGCCAGGAGGATGGTCATGAGCGCGAGGAACACGATCGTCGGCGACAGCAGGGGCAGGGTGATGCGGCGCGTGATGGTGCCGGTTCCGGCGCCGTCGAGCGACGCGGCCTGTCCGTACTCGGGGCTGATGCCGGCGAACCCGGCGGCGACCACGAGCACGCCGAAGCCGAGCATCTGCCAGCCGACGATGACGATGACGGCCCAGATGGCGAGGTCGGCATCCCGGAACACGTTGGGCATGTCGACGCCCATGCCCGCGAGGACCGTCGCGATGGCCCCCTGCTCGGCGAAGAGCCAGCGCCACACGGCGCTGGTCGCGACCGGCGTGACGAGGAACGGGACGAAGATCAGCGCCTGATAGAAGGTGCGCATGCGGCCGCGCACCTGACGTGCCAGCATCGCGATCACGATCGGCAGCACGAGGGAGAAGACCAGGAACGCCGAGACGTAGATGACGGTGTTGACGATCGCGGTGTGCAGCTCGGGCAGCTGCACGACGTCGACGTAGTTGTCGAGGCCGACGAACGTCTTCGGGCTCGTCGGCAGGAGGTTCCAGTCGTAGAACGACAGGAAGAACGTCTGGACCAGGGGGCTGTACGTCCAGATCAGCAGGAGCGCGACCCCGGGCAGGACGTACAGGTAGGGCACGAGCCGGGCGGGGCGGATCCGACGCCGGCGAGGCGTCGGATCCGCAGTGCCGGCGACGGCCCCCGAGGGGGCGGCGACGGTGACGAACATGCGGCGAGCGCTTCCTACTCCTGGACCGACGCGTTGACGGCGGCGAGCTGCTCGTCGGCGCTGAGCTTCATGAACGACTCCAGCATCTCGGGCGTCATCTCGTACACGGTCGGGAACTGCCCGATCGGCACGACCGAATGCAGCACGCGATCGCCGTAGATGTGCACCAGGTTGTACGACTGCGCGCCGTCCTGACCCCGCGCGCCCGGGTACACCACGTTCAGATCCTGCGTGTAGCAGGTGGCCGATGCCACCGAGACCGGCACGCCGGCGAACGTGCTGTGGGTCGAGTAGTGGAGGTGTCCGCCCAGGATGCCGCGCACGTCGGTTCCGGCGATGACCTCGGCGAAGCGGTCCTGGTCCTTGAGCTCGACCAGCGCGAGGAGCCCGAGCGGGCTCGGGACAGGCGGGTGGTGAAGGGCGATCAGGGTGCCGTCGGGCGCGGGCACCTCGAGCTCGTGGCGCAGCCAGTCCAGCTGCTCGTCCGAGATCTCGCCGTAGTGCTGGCCCGGCACGGTGGAGTCGAGGGCGATGATGCGCAGGCCGTTGACGTCGAAGACGCGATCGACGGGCTCGGACTGCTCGCCCTCTTCGTCGAGCAGACCGCGCCGGAACGCGACGCGCTCGTCGTGGTTGCCCATCACCCAGATGACCTGGGCGCCGAGCTTCTCGGCGGCCGGCTCGACGAGCGCCCTGAGCCGCTCGTACGCGTCGGCACGACCGGTGTCGGCGAGGTCGCCGGTGAACACGATCGCCTCGGGGCGCGCGTTCGACTTCGCGAAGCCGTCGAACAGTTCGGCGAGGTTCTTGTCGGAGTCGATGCGCTCGTGCAGCAGGTCGCCGTCGCCGACGAAGTGCGTGTCGGACACGTGCAGGATGAAGTGCTCGGCCGCGGGGTGCTGCGGCTGGATTCCGGTCATGGGTCTCTCCGTTCGGGGTGGGGGTCAGTCGATGAGTGCTGCGGTGAGGCGCTCGAGCTCGGCGTCGGTCAAGCCCCGCGTGCGCAGGTAGGCGGCCATCGAGCCGTGCTGCTGTTCGATGCGCTCCAGCAGAGCCGCCATGATCGGCGCGGGGCTCGCAGTCACCAGCTCGACGATCTCGGGCGTGAGGTCGTGCCCGCGTTCCGTGAAGGCCTGCAGCATCGCGTCGGCCCATTCGCCGCGCAGGTTGTCGGAGGTCTGGGCGTAGTCGGCCACCACCTCGTCGCGGTCGACTCCCGCCGCGCGCAGCGCGAACGCGACCACCAGGCCGGTCCGGTCCTTGCCCGCGGTGCAATGCACCAGCACCGCTTCGTCGTCACCCGCCTCGGCGATCACCCTGATGGCGGCTGCCAGGTGCTCGCCGCGCTCGTCGACCATGTGGTCGTAGATGGGCGCCAGGCCGACGGGGGTGCCCGCCTGCACGGCCGGCGCGGCGTCGTCGAAGACCGGCAGGTGGTGCACACGCGCATCCAGCCCTTCGAGCAGGCTCGGCGCCGTCTCACGCTCGTCCGTGCCGCGCAGATCCACGACATGTGCGATGCCCAGTCCGGCGAGCCGGGCACGCCCGACGTCATCGATCCGGTGCAGGGCGTCGGAGCGGAAGAGCTTGCCCCACCGGCTCGTTCCCGTCGCGGCCCGATAGCCGCCGGTGTCGCGCAGGTTGTACACGCCGGGCACATCGTGCCGGCGCACCGCTTCGGTCAGTGTGTCGTCGGCGGTCATTTGATCAGCTCCTGGGCACGGTCTGCGGCATCCGTCATCGCGTCCTGCGCGTCGGCACCGTAGAAGATCGACTCCTCGATGGCGGTCGCGAGCACCTGATCGACCTGGGCATAGCTGTCGCCGGGGTACGACACCCATGGCTCGAGGTCGTCCAGCTGCGCGAGGTTCGGCTTGACGAGCGGGTTCTGCTCGACCCAGTCGTACAGCGGGCCACCCTCCTCGGTGAGCGACGTGCGCAGCGGCAGGTAGCCGATCTCGGTGGAGATGAGCTCGTACGCGCGCGGGCTCGTCATCCACTGCATGAGCTCCCAGGCGGCCGCCTGCTTGGCGGGGTCGCTCGCGAACATCGCGAGGAACGAACCCGAGTTCGTCGGCACCACGGGCTGGTCGCCGAAGGCCGGCAGAGGGCGGGCGTCGAGCGTCCATCCACCCGCCTGAGCGCCCTGCATGAAGGCACCCTGCAGCGCCGACGTGTTGACGTGGATCGCCGTCTTGCCCTGCGCGAACGCCTCGTACTGCGAGGTGGAGTCCTCGTTGGTGAGGATGCCGTCGTCGTACATGTCGCGGAACACCTGCACGGTGTCGATCGCCTGGTCGGAGCCGAACTCGATCGTCGTGCGGTCGTCGCTCAGCACCTGGGCGTCGTTGGAGCGGAACAGGCCCTGCATGCACCAGCTGCCGCCGGTGACGACGCACGTGACGCTCATCGAGGGTGCGCCGGTCGAGGCCGTGATCTGCTCGGCGGCGGCGGCGACGGCATCCCAGCTCGAGAGGTCGACCGTCGCCGGGTCGAGACCGGCCGCTTCGAACTTCGCCTCGTCGATCCACAGGATCGGAGTCGAGAAGACGTAGGGCAGGCCGTAGGTCTGGCCGTCCCAGTCCGCCAGCGTGCGGGCGCGTTCGTGGTACGGGTACTCACCGCCGAACTCCTCGTCGAGGCCGTCCTGGCCGACGAGGGCGGTGAGGTTCTGTGCGCCGAGGGTGGTGGCGGCGAAGTCGAGCTCGTTGAACGTCAGCTGGGCGACGTCGGGCGGGTCGCCCGCGAGCACCTGCTTCTGCACGCTCGCCGCGGTGCCGCTCGCCGAGTCGCTGGGCTGGCCGACGACCGTGATGTTGGGGTGCTCGGTCATGAACTCGTCGAGCAGCGTGTTGATCGTGTCGGACCAGATGCCCGCGTTGCTGAGGTTGTAGGACTCGAAGGTGATCTCGACCTTCTGGTCGTCGTCGAGCGGGGCCAGTCCGGCGGCGGGGGCCGCGCCGGTCGCTGCAGCTCCGGCGCAGCCGCTGAGGGCGGCGATGCCGAGAGCGGCGACCGCCGCAAGACCCGCACGGCGGGTTCGGGTGTTCATGTCGTGGTTCTCCTGTTTCGGGTGGGCGGGGACGGAATGGTCAGGCGGTGAGAAGCGGCTCGGAGCGGCTGGTGAGGGATGCCGCGGCGGCCGGTTCGGCCGTCGGCTCGGCGCTCTCGCGGGCGGCGCCCACCGCATCGGCGGCGGTCTCGGCGACCCATTCGAGGCGGCGGCCGGAGGCGCGGTCGAAGAGGTGCACGTGCTCCGCGGCGGCGCGCAGGGTGAGCTGTTCGCCGACCGAGACGCGCACGTCGCGGGAGGTGCGCATGTGGATGCGCGAGCGGCCGGTGCTGAAGGTGAGGATCTGCTCGCCGCCCAGGTTCTCGACGATCTCGACGGTGCCGTCGAGCAGGATTCCGTCGTGCTCGTCCGACAGTGCGGCGATCTCGAGGTGCTCGGGACGGATGCCCACGACGACGTCGAGGTCGTCGGTGTCACCGGGCCAGAGGTCACCTGCCAGTCCCGTGCCCGACAGCGACACGATCCCCTCGCGCCCGATGACCTGCGCCTCGAGGAGGTTCATCGCCGGGCTGCCGAGGAAGCCGGCGACGAACACCGACTCAGGGCAGTCGTACACCTCCTCGGGGCTGCCGAACTGCTCGATGGCGCCGGCGTTCAGCACGACGATCTTCGTGGCCATCGTCATGGCCTCGACTTGGTCGTGCGTGACGTAGACGAAGGTGGCGCCGAGGCGGCGGTGCAGTGCGGTCAGCTCGTGGCGCGTCTGCGTGCGCAGCTTCGCGTCGAGGTTCGAGAGCGGCTCATCCATGAGGAAGGCCTTGGGGTTGCGCACGAGCGCGCGCCCGACGGCCACGCGCTGCCGCTGGCCGCCCGAGAGCTCCTTGGGCTTGCGGTCCAGCAGGTGGCCGATCTCCAGCGAGTCGGCGACGTCCTGCACACGACGCTCGATCTCGTCCTTGCCCAGGTGCTGCACCTTGAGCGGGAAGGCGAGGTTCTTGCGCACGCTGAGGTGCGGGTAGAGCGCATAGCTCTGGAACACCATCGCGAGGTCGCGCTTCTTCGACGGAAGCTCGGTGATGTCGACGCCGTCGAGCAGGATGCGGCCGGTCGTCGGCTCGAGCAGACCGGCGATCATCCGCAGCAGCGTGGTCTTGCCGCAGCCCGATGGTCCGAGCAGGACGACGAACTCGCCGTCCTCGATCGTCAGGTAGATGTCACGGACGGCAGCGGTGCTCTTGAAGGTGCGCCCGATGCCCGAGAGCTGGATCGTGCCCATGAGTCGCTTTCTGCAAGCGACTTACCTGGCGGGACCTTCCCGTGAAATTCGCTTGCCTGGCGATTCAAAGCCGGGAAAGTGAATTGCGGGCGAACTCGGCGCCAACGTCAGACGGTTTCACCGCGAACATCCGAGGCCGCGTCCGGATCGTCACCGGACTCGACCGGCCCGTCCGCAGTCTCTTCGGCGACGATGCCCAGCACCTCGTCGCGCACGGCGGCCTGCGCATGCTCCGCGACGTCGGTCATGCGCTCGGCCACGGCGATCTGGAGAGCCGTGAGGAGCAAGAGCTGCACGAGGCCGCTGCCCAGCGTCCCCCTGTCCCACGATTGGAACCGGGCCCCTCCGACCAGGAGCAGGTCCGCGTACTCGGCAATGGGCGCGCGGGCGAACCCCGTGACGCCGATGACCGTGGCCCCTGCGTCGGCTGCTGCGGCCGCCGACGCCAGCGTGACGGAGTTCGCGCCGCTCGAGCTCACGACCAGACACACATCGCCCTCGCCGAGCACGCTCGCCGTCAGCTGCTGCACGACGCCGTCGATCGGCGCCTCGCACGAGCGCCCGTTCATGATGAAGTTGACGGCGACGGCCTGCGCCGCCGGATGCGACCCGCCGGTGCCGACGACGAGGACCCGCCGCGCACCGGCGATGGCGTCCGCAGCCGCGTCGAAGATCTCGGCATCGACGGAGGCCAGCGAGCTGCGGATGAGCCCGGCCGCACCGTCGGCGAGCGTGTGAAGCCATCCCTCGGTTCCCTGAGGTCTGGCCTCTTCGTCCTGCGCGGCGGCGCCGAGATCACGGATGAGCAGCATCCGCATGTGCTGGAATCCGCGGAAGCCCAGCGCCTGGCTGGTGCGGCTGACGGTTGCGGCCGACGTGCCCGCAGCCTCGGCGAGATCGGCACCCGACATGTCGACGACCTCCTGCGGTCGCTCCGCGCAGATGCGGGCGACGCGCTGCGCGCTCGGCACGAGCGAAGGCAGCACAGAGAGGATGTGGTCGATGGTCCCGCCGACGGGCGGTTCGGCGACGTGCGAATACATGCTGTCGGGTCTACCACGCCGCGATCACGCGGGGAGCACGACACCCATCGCGTCCAGCGCGAGGCGCGCCTGCTCGACCTGCAGGAACTCCGGCTCGACGAGGTCGTGCGGCGCGCGGAAGAACGGGAGCGCTCCACTCTCGTCGATGACGTACTCCACGACGCCGAGCTGGATGAGGCCGGGTCCGACGATGTCGGCACTGACGGCGCCGCGGTGCACGAAGGCGGTCGACGGGGCCGATACGACCGGGACCCCGTCGCGGAAGGTGAGGGCGTAGTGGTGCAGGTGCCCGCTGCCGTACGCGCGCACGTCGAGAGCAGCCAGCGCGGACTCCAGCCGGGGCAGCGACTGCGGCCCCACCGAGAGGCGCGGGTCCTGCAGCTCCGGCCTGAGCGCCCACACGGGCTTGTGCGTGAAGAAGAGTGCGGGGCGCGGGCCGACCAGCGCCGGGAGGGCGTCGATCCATTCCCACTGCTCGTCCTCCTCGGGCAGTCCGGAGTCGAACAGTTCGCTGTTCACGCCGATCACGACCCAGTCGCCGACCTCTTCGACGAAGCGATCCTCGCCGAAGTGGGCGCGGAAGGCGGCGACGCGCTCGCTCGTGACGGGACGGTCACCGAACGGCTCCTCTCCCGGCTCGCCCACGTCGTGATTGCCCGGCAGCACGCGCAGGGGCGCCGCGATGCCGGCGAGCACCTCACGTGCCGCCACGCGGTCTCGATCCTCGTCGGGGTCGAGGATGGTGACGTCGCCGCTGTGAACCACGAAGTCCGGCTGCAGCGCGTTGACGAACTCCACGACCCGCACCGCGTTGTCGGTCGGCGAGCCGCCGAGGTGGCTGATGTGGGTGTCCGAGATCTGGACGATCTTCATGGGTGCTCCAATGCGTAGACAGGATGCCGCAACCGCTCGTCGGCGGACGGACGATGCCGCCACGGTAGGCGGCACGAGCGACGGCTCCGAGAACGTCCGGTGAATTGCGCGTACACGATCCGGCGATGCCAGGAAACTGGCTTCCTTCGCATCCTCTGCGACGGCAGGTGACCCGCTCACACCTGTGTCGGTCCCGCCAGGATGGTCGTATGGAAGATGTCGAAGTGATCGTCGCCCACTCCCAACGGGCGACCCTGCGCGTCGGCGACGTCTTCCTGAAGGTCGACAACAACCCGGCGCACGCCGAGGTCGAGATGAAGGCGATCTCCGTGGCGCCGATCCCCACCCCAGCCGTGCTCTGGCACAGGCCGCCGGTGCTCGCGATCACCGCCGTGCCCGGCGAGGCGCTCGGCGTCCTCGGCGAACCGTCCACGGCGTCGAAGGCGGCGTGGGCAGCAGCGGGTGCCGCCATCCGGAAGCTGCACGACGCGCCGCTTCCACCCTGGCCGGGACGAAGCCTGCACGACGTGGTCGCGGAGCTGGAGACGGAGTGCTCCTGGCTGCTCGACAACGCCGTGCTGCCCGCCGAGACGATCCGCCGGAACCGCGAGATCGCCCAGGCAGCACTCCGGCCATGGAAACCGCGGTTCATCCACGGAGATCTGCAGATCACTCACGTGTTCGTCGAAGGCGACGAGGTCACCGGCGTCATCGACTGGTCCGAAGCGGGCCCCGGCGATCCCATGTTCGACCTTGCGACCCTCACCCTGGGACACGAGGAACGCCTCGATGACCTGCTCGCCGGGTACGGCGACGATGCCGACCGGAGCGTCATCCGCGCGTGGTGGTCGCTACGCAGCCTGGTCGCATCCCGTTGGCTCATCGAGCACGGGTTCGATCCCGACGCGCCGGGTTGCGAGTTCGACGTGCTCAGATCCCGCATGCGGGACTCCTGAACTGCGCGCGCCCTGCCGAGTACGCTGGGCTTCGCGCACGGAAGAAGGGACTTCCTCATGGAAGATTCGACGAGCGAGCAGGCAGGGATCAGCCCGGCTGAGTTCCATCGTGCGCCGGGTGTGTCGGACTGGCGGGTGACGGCAACCGGGCCCCAGGCGGTCTTCGCCGCCGATTCGCTCACCGAGGCAGCGGCGCTCGTGGCTCCCGTCGTCGCCGCGGCCGAACGCTGCGGCATCCGTCCCGACATCGACGTGCGCCCGGAGGGCGTGATCGTACGCGTCCCGCCCCGCGATCCCGTCGGCATCCCTGCGCGCGCCGCGGAGTTCGCCGTCATCGTCTCGCGCGCCGCGCGCGACCTCAACATGGTGGCGGATCCCTCGCGCGTCCAGTCGGTGGGCGTCTATGTCGCCCAGCACTCGGGCGCCGACGTGCGCCCCTTCTTTCTCGCCGCGTTGGGGTACGAAGAACTCGGCGACACCGATGCGGTCGACCCGCTGCGCAGCGGCCCGCCGCTCGCCTTCAACCCGATCGCCGGCGATGTTCCGTCGCGAGGCCGGACGCACTTCGATGTCTTCGTGCCGGCCGATCAGGCGCAGGAGCGGGTGGATGCCGCACTCGCCGCTGGCGGCCGGCTCGCCGACGATTCGCACGCGCCGATGTGGTGGTCGCTCGCGTCACCCGACAACCACGGCGTCGACATCGCCGCCTGGACCGACACGTACGACTGACGGACGTCTCAAGCAAGAGGCGGACGATGCACTGACACGACTTCCGCCACCGCGGCCCCTGGCAGATGGTTCTTACAAGTTGGCAGCTCAAGACCGCCCCAGAAAACACGAAAGCCCGCGGGATTCCGCGGGCTTTCAATGCTTACTGTCTCAACACAGTGCGCGCCCGAAGGGACTCGAACCCCTAACCTTCTGATCCGTAGTCAGATGCTCTATCCATTGAGCTACGGGCGCATGTCGTTCGCTCTCGCGCACAACGTCGTCAAGAATACCTCACGCCCCGGTTCGGCGCGAATCGAGACGGGATGCCGGAATCCCGGGCGTGTCCGGCGGTCTCGGCGCCCGCGTCAGAGCCCGGCGGCGTCCAGCGCGCGCAGCTGCCGCTGGAGCGCCACACGCCGGTACGAGGTGTCGATGAGCTCGGCGAGGAGGGTCCAGTCGCCGGCATCCACGTCCACACGGAGGGCGAGCCAACCGGAGGCTCCCTCGTACGGCGGGATGAAGACGTCGTCGCGCTCGAGCAGTGCGGGACGCTCCAAGTCGTCGGGGAGGAACAGCACGGCGGGGTCGGGGCCGACGCCGACGATCGCGAACTGCCGCTTGCCCGCGCGGAAGGTGCAGCGGCCGTGCGAGATCGCCTCGACCGCCTCGGGGTACGGCAGGCACAGGGAGCGCACCCGCACCGGGAGCGGGTGGTCGGGCGGGAACCACATCGCATGCGTCGGAGCCTCGTCCACGAGGGCGAGGGTACGCCAACCGCGGGCGACCGTCAGCCGTCGAGCTCGCTGACGTCGATGCCCGAGACGCGCGGCGACGGCGTGACGACCGGTGCCGGGTCACCAGACTCGGACGCCTCGGACTCTTCGGCCCGACGTTTGTGGGCGGCCAGGCGCGGCAGGTCGACGAGACGGATCGACTGCATGCGGGCCGCGCGCATGCGCTCGTAGTCGGGGTCCAGGTCGGCGCGCATGCCCTCGACCTGCAGCCGGCGCTGCAGGTTGGCCTCGACGTCGCCCCACGCCGCGTCGCGCGACTGCTCGATGAGCGTGCGGACGACGTGCGGATCGTCGGCCATGCGGCGCAGCGCCTGCGCGACGCCGGCGTACTGCTTGCCCCGCTTGCGCAGATTGCGGGTGTCGCGATCGCGGTAGTCGTGGGTGCCGTCGGGGTCGGTGAACTTGCCCCACGCCTTCTTGCGCTGGCGCTTGACCAGCTCGGCAGCAGCGGCCTGCTCGTCGGCCAGCGCGATCAGGGTCTCGTGCGCGAACGGCACGAACCGCGAGACCTCGAAGGGCTCGTCGTTCGCGATGGTGTCGACGAGGATGCGGTTGCGGATCGACAGGCGCGCGGCGGCGGACGCGATGGACACCCCCTCGGCGATCGCCTCTGCGGTCTTGCCCATCACACCTCCCGTAAAGAGGCTAGCGTCCGCGGGCGGCTTCCGAGTCAGCGAGAATCGTAGGCGCGATCGTCGACGGGGACGATCCGGAGCAGGAGGCTTCACATGACGAGACGGCGAGCCCTGGCTGTGCGCGGGCGCACCACCGTCATCACCGGTGCGGCGGCGGGCATGGGGGCCGACGTCGCGCGTCAGCTCGCGGTACGCGGCGCGCACGTCGCGCTCGTGGACCGCAACGCCGAAGGCCTCGCCGACGTCGCGGCGAGCCTGGCGGGCAGCGGCCACACGACGCACGCGGTCGACCTCGCCGACGACGCGGCGGTGGCCGCCGCGGCCGCGGAGGTGGAGGCATCCCATCCGCACGTCCAGGCCCTCATCACGTGCGCCGGATCGTCGATGCTCGGCGACATCGGGCAGCTCACGATGGCCGAGATGCGCTGGCTCATGGACGTGAACCTGTGGGGCACGGTCAACATCACGCAGGCGCTGCTGCCGGCGCTGCAGCGCGAGCCGGCCGCGCACATCACGCATCTGGTGTCGATCTACGGCCTGGCCGCGCCGGCCGGGCGCATCCCGTACGCCATGAGCAAGTTCGCCGTGCGCGGCTTCACCGAGGCGCTGCGGCACGAGCTCGAGCGCACCACCGTGTCGGTCGGCGCCGTGTACCCCGCAGGCGTCAAGACCGGCATCATCCTGCGCGGGCGGTACGCGGCGGCGATCGACCCCGCGGTGGCCCAGCGGGCCGCCGAGGCCCAGGCGGCGATGTACCACACGGAGCCCGAGGACGCCGCGGCGCACATCGTCGAGGCGACGATCCGGCGCCGGCCCCGCATCCTGATCGGGCGCGAGGCGCGACTGGTCGACGTGCTCACCCGCATCACGCCGACGCACTACTGGGTCCCGATGCGCCGCCCGCTGCGCGACGCGATCGATACGCGCACGCCCGTGCACTAGCAAGCGCGCGGGCGCGATGCAACCCCCGTCGTCCCACCGGCGTCTCGCCGTACGGTGAATGGACCACCCCACGAGAGGAGCGACCGATGGGATTCATGGACGACGCCAAAGAAACCGCGGAAGCCGTCGGCGAGAAGCTGAAGGACGCGTGGGAGGACACCACCGATCGGATCGGCGACAAGGTCGACGAGATGAAGGCGGATGCCGACGTCAAGAAGGCTGAGGCCGAGCGCGACTCGGTCAAGACCCGCAACGACATCAAGGAAGACCTGCGCGACGACCACTGATCCGCAGACGACGAAGGCGGAGCCGACCGGGGGGCCGGCTCCGCCTTCGTCATGCGGGGCTCTGCGGAGCGTGCCGCGGGCTCAGGCGATGGCCGCGATGCGCCACGAGGCGGTGGTGGATGCCTCGGGCTCCAGCACGATGAGACCGGCGTCGTAGTCGTACGAGGCCGCGTTGAACGCGTCGGGCGCGCACGTCATCGGCTCGACCGCGAGTCCCAGCCGGCTCTGCGCGGGCTCGGGCTTGTCGGCGGTGTGGACCTGCACCCACGGGCACGCGGCATCCCACGTCATCTCGACACCGGAGCCCGTGGCATCCGTCAGCCGCACCGTGGCGAAGCCCTCGGCGTCGCGGATGAGGCCGGTGTACGCGTGGTCGATCTCGGCGGCGCCGATCGTGCGGGCCTCGCGGAAGTCGAAGCGCTGCGGGTCGTCGGCGTCGACCGGGCCGAGGGCGACCGGATTCAGGCGGTCGGGGGTGACCGAGAGCACCTCGGCGGCGGGCAGTTCCAGCGTCCAGCCGTCGACGTGCCCCTCGCCCGCGACGAGGTACGGGTGCGGACCGGTGCCCCACGGCGCGGGTGCGTCGCTCTCGTTGGTCGCCGTGACCGACTGGGTCAGGCCGTCGGGGCCGAGCGCGAACGTCGTCGTCACGACCAGTCGCCACGGGTAGAACGTGGACGGCTGGATGACGGCGGCCAGCGTGACGTGGTCGGGCCCCTTGTCGATCGCCTCGAAGTCCAGCCACGTGGCCAGGCCGTGCAGCGCGTGCGAGCGCGCGGGCTCGGTGAGCGGCAGCTGGAAGTCCTGCCCGCCGAACGAGTACCGCCCGTCGACGACGCGGTTGGGCCAGGGCGCGAGTGTCGCGCCGCGGTGGGCGGGGCGCACCTCGTCGGCCTCGAACGGTACCACGAGGTCGCGACCGCGGTACGTGAGCGAGCGGAGCGTCGCGCCGACGCTCGCCACGACGGCTTCGTAGTCGCCGGCGCGCAGGGCGTGCTGGGTTCCGGATGCGGGGGGACGTGCCATACAGGGCTCCTTGCAGGTGAGGGGATGCCGCTGACCAGAGTAGCGGTGCGGTTACAGGCCCTGCGCGAGGCGGTAGTAGGCCTGGTTCCACCGCAGCTCGCGCTGGAAGCCGCGCACCGTGGTGTCGTCGTCGATCACGACGAGCTCGGTGCCGGCGATCTCGGCGAAGTCGCGGAACACCTCGATGCCCACCGCTGTCGTCATGACGGTGTGGTGGGCGGCCCCGGCGGCCAGCCAGCAGGCGGCGCTGGTGGCGAAGTCGGGCGCCGGCTTCCACACGGCCCGGCCGACCGGCAGCTTCGGCAGGTCGGGCGCGTCGACGTTCTCGACGACGTTGGCCACGAGCCGGAACCGGTCGCGCATGTCGCTCATCGCCACCACCAGCGCGGGGCCGGGGTCTGCGGTGAAGACGAGGCGCACCGGGTCGTCCTTGCCGCCGATGCCGAGCGCGTGCACCTCCAGGCGGGGCTTGGCGGTGGTCAGCGACGGCGACACCTCGAGCATGTGGGCGCCGAGGATCTTCTCGTCGCCGGCCACCAGGTCGTACGTGTAGTCCTCCATGAGGCTGGCACCGCCCGGGAGCCCCTCGCCCATGACGTTCGCGATGCGCACGAGGATCGCGGTCTTCCAGTCGCCCTCGGCGCCGAAGCCGTAGCCCTCGGCCATCAGCCGCTGCACGGCGAGACCCGGCAGCTGCTTCAGCGCGCCGAGGTCCTCGAACGAGGTCGTGAAGGCGCCGAAGCCCCCCTCCTCCAGGAACGAGCGCAGGCCGAGCTCGATCGCCGCGCCGTCGCGCAGCGACTGGTGCCGCTCGCCGCCCGGTCGCAGCTCGTCGGCCACGTCGTACTCAGCCAGGTACACGTCGACCAGGGCGTCGATGTCGGCGTCGCTTGCGGCATCCACCGCTTCGACGAGCTCGTTGACACCCCACGTGTTCACCTGAACGCCGAACCGCAGCTCGGCCTCGGTCTTGTCGCCCTCGGTGACGGCGACGTAGCGCATGTTGTCGCCGAAGCGCGCGAGCTTGAGCGAGCGGGATGCCGCCCACCCGGCCGCCGCGCGCTGCCAGTCCTCGACCTGCTGACGCACTGAGAGGTTCGACACGTGGCCGACGACCGTCTTGCGGGCGACACCGAGGCGGGTCTGGATGTACCCGAACTCCCGGTCGCCGTGCGCGGCCTGGTTGAGGTTCATGAAGTCGAAGTCGATGTCGGCCCACGGCAGCTCGACGTTGGCCTGCGTGTGCAGGTGCAGCAGCGGCTTCTGCAGGGCGTCGAGCCCGGCGATCCACATCTTGGCGGGGCTGAACGTGTGCATCCACGCGATCACGCCGATGACCTCGTCGCGCGCGTTGACGTCGAGCGCGAGGCGGCGGATCGAGTCGGAGTCCTTCAGCACCGGCTTCCAGACGACCTTGACGGGCAGGCCGTCGAGACCGGCCGCCACGGCCTGGGACTGCTCGGCGACCTGGCGCAGGGTCTCTTCGCCGTACAGGGTCTGGCTGCCGGTGACGAACCAGATCTCGTACGCGTCGAGGCTGGTCGAGAGGGGGGTACGGGTCATTTCTCAGTTCTTTCTGTAGGGACCGGTCGTCGAGCGAGCGGAGCGAGGCGAAACGCGGTGAGCCGAGCTCTGGACGTTTCGTCTTCGCTCCTTCGTCGCTCCGCTCAACGACCGGAGAGTGCGGTGACGGCAGCGGCTTCGACGGCGAGGCCGGCTCGGTAGCGGTCGAGGTAGGCGGTGAAGCCGGCGACGTCCGCCGGCTCGGGGGCGGCGACGTCGATGGCTGCGTCGGCGAACACGGTCTGCTCGAGATACTCGGGAAGGGTGGATGCCGGACGCCCGGCACGTGTGCTGAGCGACGCACGAGACGAAGAATCCTGAACCGCCCTCGTGTACGCGGCCAGCACCGCGATGCCCCACGCGCCGCCCTCGCTCGCGGTGTCGCCGACGGCCACCGGCGCGTTCAGGGCAGCGGCGAGGAAGCGCTGGGCCACGCCCGCCGTGCGGAACAGCCCGCCGTGCGCGAACATGCGGTCGAGCCCGACGCCCTCGGCATCGAGCACGCGCATGCCGAGCGCGAGCGTGCCGAACACGCCGTACAGCTGGGCGCGCGCGAAGTTGCCGAGCGTGAAGGCGCTGTCGGGCGTGCGGACGAACAGCGGACGCCCCTCGTCCAGTCCGGCGATCGGCTCGCCCGCGAGGTGGTTGTACGCCAGCAGCCCGCCGGCATCGGCGTCGCCGTCGAGCGCGGCGCGGAACAGCGCCTCGAACACGGCGTCGCTGTCGACCGGGACGCCCGCCGCGGCGGCGAAGCCCCCGAACAGGCCCGCCCACGCGCCGAGCTCGCTCGCGCCGTTGTTGCAGTGGACCATCGCCACCGCGTCGCCCGACGGCGTCGTGACGAGGTCGAGCTCGTGGTGCACGCTGTGGAGCGGCCGCTCCAGCACGACCATCGCGAAGATGCTCGTGCCGGCGCTGACGTTGCCCGTGCGCGGCGCGACCGCGTTCGTGGCGACCATGCCGGTTCCGGCATCCCCTTCGGGAGCGCAGAACGGGATGCCGGCGCCCACCGTCCCGGTCGGGTCGAGGAGTGCCGCGCCCTCTGCCGTCAGCGCCCCGGCGGCCTCTCCTGCGGCGAGCACGCGTGGCAGCAGGTCGGCGAGTGCCGGGACGCGACCGGCTGCGCGCTCGTCGTAGCGGGACACCAGGTCCGCGTCGTAGTCGCGGGTGCCGGAGTCGATCGGGAACATGCCCGACGCGTCGCCGACGCCCAGCACCTTCTCGCCCGTGAGCCGCCAGTGCACGTACCCGGCGAGCGTGGTGACGAAGCGCACGTCGGGCACGTGGGCCTCGCCGTCGATCACCGCCTGGTGCAGGTGGGCGATCGACCAGCGCAACGGGATGTTCACGCCGAACAGCTCGGTGAGCTCGGCGGCGGCCGGGCCCGTGTTGGTGTTGCGCCACGTGCGGAACGGCACGAGCAGGTCGCCCGCCTCGTCGAAGGCGAGATAGCCGTGCATCATCGCCGAGACGCCGATCGCACCGAACGTCGTGGGGCGCGCGCCGTGGCGGCGTTCGGCGTCGGCCACGAGGTCGGCGAACGCCGCTCGCAACCCGGACCACACGTCGTCGAGGGCGTAGGTCCAGAGTCTGTCGCGGTACTGGTTCTCCCACTCGTGCCCGCCGACGGCGAGCACCGTCGACGGGTCGTCGGCGTCGACGAGGCATGCCTTGATGCGTGTGGAGCCGAACTCGATGCCGAGCGCGGTGCGGCCGTCGAGGATCGCCTGGGCGGTGGCATCCACACCCGCCACTGTCACTTCTCGCCCTCGCGTCGCTCGTCGGACGACTGCCCGTACACGTTCTGGTATCGGTGATAGAGGCTGTCGATCGCCTCCTGCGGGATCGGGATGAGCGGCCCGGCTTCGCGGGCGTGGTGCACGGTGCGGGCGACGTCCTCGACCATCACGGCGGCCTTGACGGCGTCCTTGGCCGACACGCCGATCGTGAAGGGGCCGTGGTTCTGCATGAGCACGGCGCGGCTGCGGTGGCCGGTCAGCGTCTCGACGATGCCCCGGCCGATCGAGTCGTCGCCGATGATCGCGAAGGGCCCGACCGGGATCGGACCGCCGAACTCGTCGGCCATCGCCGTGATGACGCACGGGATCTCTTCGCCGCGCGCCGCCCAGGCGACCGCGAACGTCGAGTGGGTGTGCACGACTCCCCCGACCTCGGGCATGTGCCGGTACACGTAGGCGTGCGCTGCGGTGTCGCTCGAGGGACTGCGCTCACTGCCCTCGGAGCCCGGCACCACGTTGCCGTCGAGATCGCACAGGATCATGTTCTCGGGGGCCAGGTCGTCGTAGCTCACGCCCGAGGGCTTGATGACGAACAGGTCGGCGCCGGGCACGCGGCCCGACACGTTGCCGCCCGTCCACACGACGAGGCCGTAGCGCACGAGCTCGCCGTGCAGCTTCGCCACGTCGGCGCGGACGGCGGCGATGGATGCCTCCACCTCGGGAGAGAACGTCGGCGCGGGTGTCGCCGGTTCGGGGCTGGTCACGGGGTCCTCCGTCGGGTCTCGTGGAGCGGCGTTCGATGCCGCGGTTGTCGATGTTACCGGTAACAATGGTCATGGTGCCACTCGGAGAGGTGCACGATCCACTCTGCGCCCGCACTGTCGCGCCGCGTTCGCTGTCAGGCCGGCGGGGCCGCCGTGGACGCACGGGCGACCAGTCGCGGTGCGGCAGGCTCGGGAGCGTCCGAGCCCAGCACCCCCGCCACCGCGCGGCGCGCCTCACCCACGAGGTCGAGGCCCACCGTCGTGAGCGCAGGGCTGTAGAACGCGGCGTCGGGGTTGTCGTCGAAGCCCGTCACACTGACGTCTGCCGGGACCGCGAGCCCCGCTTCGCGCAGGCCCGCGACGAGTCCGAGAGCCATCTGGTCGTTGGCGACGGCGATCGCGGTGGGTCCGTCCGGCGCGCGCACGGCCGCCGCGACATCCGCGGCGAGCGCGGCGCCGGCTGCGGCGGTCCAGTCCCCCGACCACCGCGGGCCGGGCGTCAGGCCGGCCTCGGCGAGCGCGCGCAACGCGCCGACGTCGCGCGACTGCGCCTCGAGCCACTCCTCCGGACCCGACATCCGGGCGATCCGCGAGTGCCCGAGCGCGACCAGGTGCGCGACGGCGAGGGCGGCGCCCTCCTCCTGGCGCGCGGCGCCCGATCCGGTGTGCAGAGCGGTGATCGCGACGCCGGGATGCGCGTCGACCAGTGCCGTGAGCGTGGCTGCGTGCGGTGCCAGCACGATGAGGCCGTCCACGCCCTGCCCGAGCAGCCGGTCGGCCGCGTCGCGGACGGATGCCTCGTCCACCGCGTCCGCGTAGGCCGTGGCGATCCACCGCCCGGCGTCGCGCGCAGCGGCGTCGAGGGCGGCGATGCCGATCGCGGGTCCGTACAGCGTCGCGTCGGAGGCGATGACGCCGAGCGTGCGCGTGGTGCGCGTGCCGAGCGCGCGCGCCGCGTTGTTGACGCGGTAGCCGAGCTCCGCCATCGCCGCCAGCACGCGGTCGCGCGTCTCGGGACGGATGTTCGGCCGCTCGTTGATGACGCGCGACACCGTCTGCGTCGACACGCCGGCTGCGCGCGCCACGTCGCGGATCCCCGCAGGCGGGCTGGACGGAACGGCCTCAGGCATGACGCTCAGGGTAGCGCCGCACGACGGGCACCTCCGTTCGGCGCCGAGGCGCGGCATCCCTCGCTCATCCCTTGACCCCGCCCGTGCCGAGCCCGGACTGCCAGTACCGCTGCAGGAACAGGAAGGCGATCACGAGCGGCAGCACCGAGACCAGCGATCCCGTGATGACGGTCGAGAAGACAGCCTGTGAGCCCCCGCCCGCCGAGGCGGCCGCCTGCAGCTGCGCGAGGCCCACCGTGATGGGGTACAGCTCGGACGTGTTGAGCATGATCAGCGGCAGGAAGTAGTTGTTCCACGTTCCGACGAGCGAGAACAGGAACACCGTCACGAGCCCGGGGCCGAGCAGCCGCAGGCCCACCTGCCAGAACGTGCGGAACTCGCCTGCGCCGTCCACGCGTGCGGCTTCGATCAGGCTGTCGGGGATGGCGTCTGCGGCGTACACGCGCATCAGGTACACGCCGAACGGGCTCACGAGCGAGGGCACGATGATCGCCCAGGGCGTGTCCGTCAGTCCCGCACGGGCGAAGAGCAGGTAGGTCGGCAGCGCGAGAGCCGTCAGCGGGATCATGATGGCGCCGAGCGTCACGCTGAACAGCGCGCGCCGCCCGGGGAACTCGTACTTCGCGAAGGCGTAGCCGGCCATGGCCGCCAGCAGGGTCGCGCCGAACGCGGCGACGACGGCGTACACGACCGTGTTCAGGAGCCACCGCGCGAACAGCCCGCCGCGCACGGTGAAGAGCTCGAGAAGGTTCTCGCCGAGGGAGAAGTCGCCGCCGAACCAGAGCCCGAAGGTCGAGAACAGCGCCGACGTGTCCTTGGTCGACGACACCAGCAGCCACCACAGCGGCAGCACGAAGTACACGACGCACAGCCACAGCAGCACGGTCAGGAGCATGCTGCGCCGCTTCTCCGGCACGTAGCGCCGCGGCGTGCGCCGGCGCGGACGCGCCGGGCGTCCCGTCACGATCGCGCGGGTCTCGAGGTCGGTCATGACATTCCCCTCCGTTCGCGGCGTTCCCGTCTCTGCTCGCCGAGCTGGACGATGTACGAGACGATCGCGATGAACAGCCCCAGCAGGAAGGCGATCGCCGCGGCGTAGTTCAGCTCCCGGTTCACGAACGCGAGGTTGTACGCGTAGTAGTTGGGCGTGAACGAGTTCGTGATGGCGTCGGGGGCGATCGCGTTGAGCAGGCTCGGCTCGTTGAACAGCTGGAACGAGCCGATGATCGAGAAGATGACGGTCAGCATGATCGCCGGGCGGATCGCCGGGATCTTGATGCTCCATGCGACGCGGAACTGACCGGCGCCGTCGATCTCGGCCGCCTCGTACAGCTCGGCGGGGATGGCGCGCAGCGCCGCGTACATGATGATCATGTTGTAGCCGACGAACTCCCACGTGACGATGTTCATCATCGAGCCCAAGATGTTGCCGGGCGACAGGAACTCGGGAGTGCCCCAGCCCACGGCGCGCGCGATCTGCGCCAGCGGCCCGAAGTCGGGGCCGTAGAGGTAGCCCCACATCAGCGTCGCGATGACGGCAGGGACGGCGTACGGCATGAAGATCAGCAGCCGCACGCTGCGGGAGCCGCGGGCGCGGCCGCTGTCGAGAGCGAGTGCGAAGAACAGCGCGAGCCCCAGCATGATCGGCACCTGCACGACCAGGAACAGACCGACCCTGCCCAGACCGGCCCAGAAGTCCGGGTCGGCGAACGCGCGGAGGTAGTTGGCGAGGCCTGCGAACTGCTCGCCGCCGATGAGCTTGCTCTCGAAGAGGCTCAGGTATCCGGCGTAGACGAGCGGGACCACCAGCATCGTCACGAAGACGATGAAGAACGGGAGGATGAACAGGTACGCCGCCCGGTGCTGGCGACGGGTCATGGCGTTGCGCCGGCGACCGGACGGTGGCGACGACATCGCCGCGCCGGCCGGCGGGGCGAGGGTTCGAGAGTGCGACATTGCTGCTCCTTGTGCGGATGTGTGCGCTCGACGGGTCCGGCCGGCCTTCCGGCCGGACCCGTCGAGCGGTGTGCCGGCCTACTCGACCGTGAAGCCCTGCGACTCCGCGTACGACACGAGCTGGTCCTGCCACGTGTCGAGGGCGTCCGAGATGTCGCCCTTGTCGGCGATGACCGTGCCGACCGTCTCTTCGTAGCTGGAGTAGACGTAGTCCATGAACGGCAGCCACTGGAAGTCGGTGTCGACGGTGTCGGAGATCTCGGCGAACAGCTTGTTGACCTGCTGACCGCCGTAGAACTCCGACTCCTGATCGGCGAACGCGGGATCGTCGAGCACCGACACCTGCGGCGGGAACAGGAACTGCTCGGTCGCCAGCATCATCGCGGACTCGTCGTCGTGGTTGATGAACTCGGCGAGCTTGTAGGCGGCGATCGGGTTCTTGCTCGAGGCGAGGACGGCATCCGACGACCCGCCCCAGTTGCCCGAGACGTCGTCCCCGGCGTTCCACTGCGGGAGCTTCGCGGCGCGCCACAGCCCCGACGTGCTCTCGGCGGTGCCCTGCAGGAAGACCGGACCCCACGCCGCGGTGAGCCACCCGGCGTACTTGCCGTTCGCGAGCCCCTGGTACCACTGGTCGTTGAAGTCCACGTCCGTCGAGATGAGGTCCTGCTGGATCAGGCCGGTCCAGTAGTCGGCGACCTTCTTCGCCCCGTCGCTGTTGACGTCGATCGACACGGTCTCGGCCCCGTCGTAGGCGAACGGCTTGACACCCGCCTGCCAGAAGAAGCCGATCATCTGGCCGGCCTGCGTGGCGCCGAGGTTCGAGATGTACGAGCCGGTGGCGTCCTTGACGGACTTGGCCGCGGCGGCGTAGTCGTCCCACGTGGCGGGCGGCTCGGTGATGCCGGCCGAGGTGAGGATGTCGTCGCGGTACAGATTGCCCATCGGCCCGACGTCCTGCGGGATCGACCACACCTCGTCGCCCGGAGAGACCTGGTTCCACGCCCAGTCGACGTAGTCGTCGGCGATGTCGTCGGCGCCGTACGGGCTCAGGTCGAGCAGCGACTTGCTCAGCACGAACGACGGGATGTACTGGTACTCGATCTGCGCGACGTCGGGTGCGCCTTCGCCGGCTTCGAGCGCGCTGCGCAGCTTCTGATAGTGGGCGAGGCCCTGGCCGACGTTCTCGACCTTGACGTCGATCGCCGGGTACTTCTCCTCGAAGAGGGCCACCTCCTTGTCGATGTCGGGCACCCACGTCCAGAACGTCAGCTCGGTCGGCTTCTTCATCGCCTCGTCGATCTGGTCCTGGGTGACGGCCTCGCCGCTCGTGCCGCCGCCGTCGTCGCCGCTGCCGCTGCAGCCGGTGAGCACCAGCCCCAGCGCCACGGTCCCGCCGAGCAGCGTCGCTGCTGTCCTCCGCGTGTTCCTCATTTCGGTTCCTCCTGTGATCGTTCGGATCGCGGTGATCCCTTGGCACTCACTGTGCGAGCAGCGCCCTGGTCGCCCAGGACGCCAGTGAGATCTCGGTGCCGGACGCGAGGGACTCCCCCGTCACGGCGTCGGTGACGGATGCCGCCAGCACGACGGTCTGCGGCTCCCATCCCCAGTTGAAGACGAACCACGCCCGGCCACCGCCCGGGAGCGTGCCCGATGACACGGTGACCGCCGGCGGACGTTCCGAGACGAGGGCGTCGGCGATCGGCGTGGGGACGGCGTGCCGGATGATCGACGCACCCAGCTCAGGCGACGGGACAGTGCCGACCACCGTGATCCGCCCGTCGCCGTGGGCCCTGGTCGTCGCGGCGGCGAAGTCCGAGAACCGGGGGTGGTCGTAGCGCGCCAGCACGGTGGCGTCGTCGACGATCAGACCGTCCGCCCACAGCCGGGCGGCACCGTGCACCGGCGGTGCATCCGCCGTGACGCCCGACTCCGGCACGGTCGCGAGGTCGCCGGCCAGGTTCGAGAACTCTTCGTAGTGGATGCCGGCAGCGGCGGCCAGTCTCGCCGGCGCGACCTCGACGCGGGCGCGGGCCTCCTCATCGCCATAGCCCGTGCGGATGCCCACGATGAGGTGGCCGCCTGACGCGGCGTATTCGCGCAGCAGGTCGAGCTGCTCGTCGGATGCCGCGTACAGGGCGGGCGCCGCGAGCACCGGGAACCGCGCCGCGAGCTCTTCCGGCCCCAGGGCTGCCGCCTGATCGATGTGGACGATGCGGGCCTGCGCTCCAGCATCGAGGACGCTGCGGTGGAACGCGTCGAAGATCCGCGTGTACGCCGTGCGGTCGGGTCCCCCGTCGGCCGTCGCCAGCGGCGGGGCGAACTCGAACGCGTAGCGGCTGTCGTTCGACCACAGCAGCGCGACGTCGGCGTCGGGCTCGTAGCCGTCGAGCGCTCCGCCGATGCGTCCCAGGTCGTCACCCAGCTGTGCGAGCTCGCGGTAGACGCGGCCCGGCACCAGGCTGTGCGGCAGCACGCCGCCCCAGTACGTCTCGGTCCCGTACGGCAGCGTGTGCCAGTGCCAGTACTCGATCATGGCCGCGCCGCGCGAGATGAGGGCGAACGCCGCCATCGCCAGCTGCCCCGGGTACGGCGGCAGGTTGAACTCCGCACCGCCGATCGACTGGGCGTCGGTCTCGGTCACCAGGAACCGCGACTGCTTCGACGAGTACAGGCGGTCGGCCTGACGGAAGAGGGCCGCGACGCCCGTGGTCGTCCACGGCGTTGCCGGCGCCAGCTCGAGTGCGGCATCCAGGTGATCCTGCATGGCGTAGTACGGATTGCCTGCGGTGACGTCGAGCGCGCGGACGACGTGCTCATCGTCGACGGCGGGGCGCGGGTACGCGATGCACGTCGTGACGAACTGCTCGGACCGCGCGTACTCCCGCACGATGTCGGCCTGCCAGGCGATGAACTCGGTGGTGAGCTCGGACTGGTACCGCCGCCAGGCGAGGTCGTACTGCGGCAGCGTGTTGCCGTCCGGCGTCCACAGCTCCGACCAGTCCGACAGCCGATGCGACCAGTACGTGAGGCCCCATTCGCGGTTGAGCGTCTCGACGCCTCCGTAGCGCGCCTTGAGGCGGCGGACGAACCGCTGGAACGAGCCGCGGTTGTGGAAGAGCAGCATGCCCGGTTCGTTGTCGACCTGGTATCCGATGACGGCGGGGTGCCCGGCGTACCGCTCGATGACGGCACGGATGACACGCTCGGCGTGGAACCGGAACGCCGGGTGCGAGTAGTCGACCTCCTGGCGCGCTCCCCACGGAACAGGGCCGCCGGTGGTGCGCTCGGCCGCGATCTCGGGGTAGGCCGCCTGCAGCCACGGCGGCACCGCGTAGGTGGGCGTGCCGAGGATCACTGAGATCCCTCGCGCGTGCGCACCGTCCAGCACCGGCTGCAGCCAGTCGAGGTCGAACTCGCCGTCGCGGGGCTCCCACGTCGACCAGACCGACTCACCGACGCGGATGACGGTGAACCCCGCCTGCTTCATCAGGTCGAGGTCGAGTGCGGTGCGATCTTCGCGGTGGTACTCCGCGTAGTAGGCGGCGCCGAACAGGATGCCGCTGGGAAGCTGGGGCGTGCGGTGAGGGTTCAAGACGTACTCCGTTGTGACGAGTTGCGCGCGGGGGCAGGGCCGGATGTTTCCGATAACATCCATCCGTGGGGACCACTATGTTGCCGATAACATCGGCGTGTCAAGAGGTAACATCACCGGCATGGATGCCTCGCCCCGCGCCGCCCGTCCGGCGACGATCTACGACGTCGCCGCGGCGGCGGGCGTATCGCACCAGACGGTGAGCAGGTTCCTCGCGGGATTCGAGGGGATCCGCCCCGAGACGCGGGCGAAGGTGACGCAGGCGCTCGTGGCACTCGACTACCGCCCCAACAAGGCCGCACGCAGCCTGAAGTCGGGCAGATCCCATCTCATCGGCGCGATCACCCACGAGGCGTCCGAGGTCGGTCCCAGCCGGATCGCCGAGGCGGCCAGCGCCGCGGCACGCGAGGCCGGCTACGTCCTCGACCTCATCTCGGTCGACATGCGCGACCCGCGCGCGATCGAAGACGCGCTCGACCAGCTGACGCAGCACTCGCTCGCCGGCATCCTCGCCCTGGCGTCGACCGACGAGATGGTGGCGGCGCTGTCGGACGTCGACTTCCGCGTGCCCGTCCACCTCGAAGTCGAGGTCGACGACCCGTCGAGCTTCTCTGAGACGGGCATCGCCGAGCTCGTCGCCCACCTCGCGGGCCTGGGCCACCGTCGCTTCCTGCACATCGCCGGACCGGCCGACTGGTCATCGGCCCGCGGCCGCCAGCACGCGTACGAGTCGGCGATCGCGCTGCATGGGCTGACCTCGGCCGGCGTCCGCCACGGCGACTGGTCGGCCGCCTCGGGGTACGAGGCGGCGGCCGCATCCGGCGGCCCGGCGGGAGCGACGGCGGTCGTCGCGGCGAACGACCAGATGGCGCTCGGAGCGATGCTGGCCCTGAAGGAGCAGGGCCTGCGCATCCCGGACGACGTCAGCGTCGTCGGGGTGGACGACATCCCCGAAGCCGCGTACTTCGACCCGCCGCTGACGACGTTGCGCAACGACTTCGACGCGACAGGGCGGCACGCCGTGCGCACGCTCCTGGCCCTCATCGACGGCACCCCGCCGCCCGAGCGCGCACCTCGTCCGCCCATGCTGGTACCGCGCCGCTCGTCGGGCCCCGCACCCGGGTGACCGTGGCAGGCTGGTGTCATGCGCATCGCCCTCTCCGGTTCGTCCGGCAAGCTCGGAACCGTCGTCGCACGCGAACTCCGCGCGTCCGGCCATGACGTCATCGGCCTCGACGTGGTGGGATCCCGCGGTCCCGGCTTCGTCCAGGTCGACCTCACCGACTACGGCCAGGTCGTCGACGCCCTGACCGCCGTCAACGACCGCCACTCCGGATTCGACGCGGTCGTGCACCTCGGCGCGATCCCGGCCCCCGGCATCCGCTCCGACGTCGCGACGTTCCACAACAACATGACCGCCACGTTCAACGTGTTCTGGGCGGCGGTGCGGCTGGGCATCCGCAAGATCGTGTACGCGTCGAGCGAGACCGTGCTGGGCCTGCCGTTCGACGTGCCGCCGCCGTACATCCCCGTGGACGAGGAGTACCCGCCGCGGCCCGAATCGGTGTACTCGCTCGTGAAGACCCTCGAAGAGCGCATGGCCGTCGAGCTCGTGCGCTGGCATCCCGATCTGTCGATCACCGCGTTCCGCTTCTCGAACGTCATGGTCCCCGAGGACTACGCGGCGTTCCCGTCGTACGACGACGACGCGACGACGCGCAAGTGGAACCTGTGGGGCTACATCGACGCGCGCGACGGCGCGCACGCGATCGAGCGGGCGCTCGAGGTCGCCCCGACCGGCTTCGAGACCTACATCATCGCCGCGGCCGACACCGTCATGTCGCGCCCGAACGCCGAGCTCGTCGCCGAGGTGTTCCCTGGGGTGCCGCTGACCCGTGAGCTCGGAGAGCACGAGACGCTGCTGTCGATCGACAAGGCCCGCCGGCTGCTCGGCTACAACCCTCAGCACTCGTGGCGGGACCACGTCTCGGGATCATGAGCCAAGACCCGCGCCTCGCCGCCGCCCGGTACCGCGCCGCGCAGGACGCGGAACAGGATGCCGCACCGCCGGCGTCCGGCGCGTCGCGCGAGCGCGCGCAGGCGTACTCGGCCGCCGACCGCGCGGCGGTGATCGAGACCGAGATCCAGCAGGCGATCCGGCGCGGTGAGTTCGACGACCTGCCCGGAGCCGGCAAGCCGCTGCCGGGCCTGGGCGACCACCACGATCCGGACTGGTGGATCCGGCGCAAGATCGAGACCGAGCAGCTCACCGGCCTCGGCCCGCCCGCGCTCATGCTCAGGGTCGAGAACGAGACGCTGGACGACCGTCTCGACGAGTTCACTCGCGAGTCCGACGTCCGCACCGAGCTGGAGGATTTCAACCGCCGCGTGATCGAGGCTCGCCGGCAGCTGCTCGGCGGCCCGCCCGTCGTGACCCCGACGCGCGACGTCGACGCCGAGATCGCCGCGTGGCACGCCCGGCGCGAGGCCCGCGCCGCGGCCGCCGAGGATGAGACGACGGATGCCGCACCCCGGCCCCGCCGTCGGTGGTGGGGGCGCGGCCGGTAGCCCCGGCATCCACTCGTCCGCTCACGCAGCGAAGACTCAGCGGCGCGGGATCGTCGACCCCCGGATGACCAGCCGCACGGGCAGGTGGTGCGTGCCCTGCCCGATGTCGACGCCGTCGATCGCGTCGAAGACCCGCTGCGCGGCCTGGCGGCCGAGCTGCTGCAGGTTGGCGTCGATGCTCGTCAGCTGCGGGCGGGAGTTGGTGGAGAGCACCTCCCAGTTGTCGTAGCCGATGACGGCGAGGTCGTCGGGCACGTTGCGGCCGAGATCGCGCGCCGTATCGAGCACGCCACGCGCGATCTGGTCGGACCCGCAGAAGACCGCGTCCACGTCCGGATGGCGCTGCAGCAGCATGGCGGCGGCGTCGCGCCCCCAGTGCTCGCTCCACTCCGAGAACATCGGGTCTCCGACGAGTTCCAGCCCTGCCGCGGCGAGCGCGGCGCGGGCGCCTGCGATGCGATCCTGTGCGGCGGCGTACGCGGGGTCGCCCGTGATGTGCGCGATGCGGGTGCGGCCGCACGAGATGAGGTGCTCGATCGCCAGGCGTCCGCCCGCGTAGTTGTCGGGGGTGAGAGACAGGTCGCGCGCATCGTCCGACGGCGCGTAGGCGTACACGACGGGCACCGGGATCTCCTGTCCGAGCGACGGACGGGGATCGGTCTGGCGCCCGACCACGATGATGCCGTCGACGCGCCGGCTCAGGAGCGCCTTGAGGTGGTGCTGCTCACGGATCGCGTCGCCGCGTGCGTCGCACAGGAACACGTTGACCTGCCCCGCCCCGAACGCGTCTTCGGCGCCCATGAGGATGGGGATCATGAAGCGGCCCTCGAGGTCGCTCGTGAGAAGGCCCACGGTGCCGGTACGACCGGCGAGAAGGCCCTTGGCCATCGCGTTCGGGGTGAACGACAGCTCTTCCGCCGCGCGCAGCACCCGCTGACGCGTGGCCACCGCGACATCGTCGCGGTCGTTGAGCGCCTTGGACGCCGTCGCGATCGAGACGCCCGCCAGCCGCGCGACGTCACTGAGCGTCGCGGTTCTCGATCCGGGCTCGTTCGCTGCCACCGGCACCCCCTTCGGTGCTTAAAGGTTATCGAAGACACTACTTGACGCCACGATAGCGTGGGCGATAGCTTGCTCGAAATGGCTTTCGGTGATTTCGAAAGCCTCCTGCACCACGACGCAGCGGTGCCGACCCGGATCGGCGTCATCCGCTCGAAGAAGAGCCAGAGGAGACAGTTGCATGATCACCACACGACGTCGTGCCGCGCTGCGCGCGGCCACGGCACTCGTCACGGCCGGCGCCCTCATCGGCGGACTGGCCGCCTGCACCGGCAGCGGCGGCGCGCCCACACCGGCCGAGTCGATCCCCGCGGACGGCACCGACGACGGCTCGACGCTCACGCTGTGGACGCGGGCGCCGCTCGAGAAGCAGGCCAACCTGCTCGTCGACGCCTACAACGCCTCGCACGAGAACCAGGTCGAGCTGACCGTCGTCCCCAATGACGACTACGTCGCCAAGGTGGGCGCGGCCGCCGGCTCCGGGGGCCTCCCCGACCTGTTCGCCGCCGACATCGTCTACGTGCCCAACTGGGTCGAGCAGGGCCTGTTCCAGGACCTCAGCGCCCAGATCGACGGCCTCGACTACAAGGACCAGATCAACCAGGGCCACCTGTCGGCCGGCACCGATGCGGACGGCAAGGAGCACGTCCTCCCGTTCGTGCTCGACCTGTCGATGCTGTTCTGGAACAAGGAGCTCTTCGCCGAGGCGGGCCTCGACCCCGACAAGGCGCCCGCGACGATGGCCGAGTACGCCGACGCCGCCAAGAAGGTCCAGGCGCTCGGCAAGGACGGCGTGTACGGCACCGCGACGGGCCTGAACTGCGGTGGATGCCTCGTCTTCACGTGGTTCCCCGGCATCTGGGCCTCGGGCGAAGAGGTGCTGAGCGACGACGGTCGCGAGTCGCTTCTCGCGAACGACGCCGCCAAGGAGGTGTACGACACCTGGCGCGACCTGTGGGAGTCGGGCGCCGTGCTGCCGAGCTCGCAGGACGAGGCCGGTCCCACGTGGACGGCCGCCTTCACCGAGGGCAACGTCGGCCTGATGTACTACCCCGCGACGCTGCTGTCATCGACCCCGTTCGACGTGGGCGTGGCCGGCATCCCCGGCGTCGACGGGGGCGCGTCGACGTTCGTCGGCGGCGACGGCATCGGCGTCTCGAAGGACTCCAAGAAGACCGCGCAGGCGTGGAACTTCCTCACGTGGCTGATGTCGGAGGACGCCCAGGTCGGCGTGCTCGCGAAGGACAACGACGTGGTCTCGCGCGCCGACTTCGCCGACAACGAGTACGCGGCCAAGGACGAGCGCCTGGTCACGATCAACCAGGTGGCCGCGCAGGGCGACACCCCGGTCGCCCTCAACTTCCAGCAGGCGTTCAACGCACCCGGCAGCCCCTGGCTGACCCTCGTGCGCAACGCCGTGCTCGAAGGCACCGACACGGTCGACGCCGACAACGACGGCATCACCGAGATCCTCGCGCAGTGAACCATGGCGGTGGCCCGGGCGACCGGGCCACCGCCGGCCTTCCCCCGGAGAACGATGACATGACCGCGCAGACGCTGACCCCGCCGACGAGTCCCCCGATCGCCCCGCCACCGCGGCGCCGCACGTCCCGCGCCCGCCGCGACGCGCTGCGCGGCTGGCTGTACGCCTCGCCGACAGCCCTGTTCGTGGTGTTCGTCTTCCTCGTGCCGCTGGCGCTCGTGCTGCAGATGTCTGCGTCGGACTGGCCGCTGCTGTCGGGCAACCAGGGGTGGAACCTCCCCGAGAACTACGTGGATGCCGTCCAGCACAGGCTGTTCTGGGACGCGACGTGGTTCACGCTGAAGTACACCGTCATCACGACGATCCTGCTCATCGGTCTGGGGCTCGGACTCGCCCTGCTGGTGCAGGAGTCCACACGGTGGAAGTCGATCCTCCGTACGTCGTTCCTCGTGCCGAGCGCACTCGGCCTGGCCTCGGCATCCCTTCTCTTCTACGTGCTCTACTCGCCGTACGCCGGGCCGTTCGCCGACCTCATGCAGTCGTGGGGCTTCACGTTCCTCGGCACGCCGGAGGGCGCGCTGTGGTCGACGGTGTTCCTCATCGTGTGGCGCTACGCCGGGTTCTACATGCTGCTCATGCTGGTCGGCCTGCAGGCGATCCCCGACGATGTGTACGAGGCGGCCCGCATCGACGGCGCCTCGACGTGGCAGACCTTCCGCCGCATCACGCTGCCGCTGCTGCGGCCGACCTTCGCGCTCACGATCGTGCTGTGTGTCACGGGCTCGCTGCTCGCGTTCGAGCAGTTCTACATCCTCACCAAGGGCGGACCCGACAACAGCACCATGACGATCGTCCAGCTGATCTACAACGTCGCCTTCCAGGGCCAGAACAACCTCGGCATCGCCGCGGCGCTGTCGGTCATCGTGCTGCTCGCCCTGATCCTGATCAACATCGCCCAGCTGCGCGCGTTCCGCCGCACCGACGAGGACTGAGGCCGCCCGCCATGTCTGTGCAGACCCTTCCCTCCGCGACGCACCTCATCGAGGTGCAGCCGTCGCGGCGCGGTCGCCGCTCGCCGGCGATGCGCGTCGTGTTCGGCATCCCGTACGCGGTGCTGACCACCGCGCTCGCGATCATGTTCCTGTACCCGCTCATCTGGACGGCCGTCTCTTCGGTCGCGCCGCGGGCCGGCACGAGCCAGCCCGAGGGCTGGGGCTTCGGCAACTACGCCGCGCTCGCGAACTACCAGGCGGGCGTCTGGGTGTACCTCGGGAATTCGGCCTTCGTCGCGCTGCTGACGGTGGCGCTCACACTCGTCGTCTCGACGCTCGGCGGCTACGCCTTCGCGCGCTTCTCGTTCCCGGGCAAGAACCTGCTGTTCCTCACGGTGCTCGCCATCCTGATGGTGCCGTACACGACGCTGCTCATCCCCCTGTACGTGATCCTCAACGCGGTCGGGCTGAGCAACTCGCTCGTCGGCGTCGCGATCGTGCTCACGATGTTCCAGCTGCCGTTCTCGATGTTCATGATGCGGATCTCGTTCGAGTCCGTGCCGCGGGAACTCGACGAAGCGGCCATGGTGGACGGCGCCTCGACCTTCGGCGCGCTGCGCCGCGTGCTGCTGCCGGCGGTCAAGCCGGGACTCATCACCGTCGGCATGTTCGCCTTCCTCGCGGCGTGGAACGACTTCATGGCGCCGCTGATCCTCATCACGGACACGAACCGCATGACGCTGCCGCTCGCGGTGTCCAACCTCCGCGTCCAAGTGCAGGGCGTCATCGACTACGGCGCGACCGAGGCGGGGGTCGTCGTGCTGGCGCTCCCCTGCGTCGTGCTGTTCCTGGTGCTCCAGCGCCACTACGTCCGCGGATTCATGTCGGGAGCCTTCAAGGGATGACCATGCAGAACACCACCACCGCCGCTCAGGCTCCCGTCGTCCCCGCCCGCGGCCGGCTGCGCCCGCTCGGTCAGCGCGAGGTACGCATCACCGGCGGCTTCTGGGGCGACCGGCAGTCCGTCAACGGCAGCGCCACCCTCGAGCACATCCAGTCGCGACTGGAGTCCGAGGGGTGGCTGGGCAACTTCGACCGCGCCGCCGCTGGCACGCTCCCCGAGGGACGCCGCGGGCGCGAGTTCGCCGACTCCGAGGTCTACAAGTACCTCGAGGCGCTCGCGTGGGAGATCGGGCGCACCGACGACCCCGCGCTAGAGACGCGGCTGCGCGCCGTCGTCGCGCGCGTCGCCGCCGCTCAGGAGCCCGACGGCTACCTCAACACGAACTTCGGCCGTCCCGGACAGGCCGACCGCTGGTCGAACCTCGAGTGGGGCCACGAGCTCTACTGCCTGGGCCACCTGTTCCAGGCGGCCGCCGCGCGCGAACGCACCCGGCCCGGGTCCGACGACGGCCTGCTCGGTATCGCGATCCGCGCCGCCGACCTGGTGTGCGCGGAGTTCGGTGCCGACGGCCGTGACGGGATCTGCGGGCACGCCGAGGTCGAGGTCGGGCTCGCCGAGCTCTCTCGCGTGACGGGCGATCCGCGGTACCTCGAACAGGCGCGTCTGTTCGTCGAGCGCCACGGCCACGGCACGCTGCGCGACATCGAGTGGGGCCGCTCCTACTTCCAGGACGACGTGCCGGTGCGCGACGCGGTCGCGCTGCGCGGCCACGCGGTGCGCGCGAACTACCTCGCCTCGGGGGCCGCCGACGTGGCGGTCGACACCGGCGACGACGAGCTGCTCGGCGCGCTGCGCCGGCAGTGGGAGCGCACGGTCGCGCGCCGCACCTACGTCACCGGCGGCCAGGGCTCGCACCACCAGGACGAGGCGTTCGGCGAGGACTGGGAGCTGCCGGCCGACCGCGCCTACTCCGAGACGTGCGCGGGCGTGGGCTCGATCATGTTCTCGTGGCGGCTGCTCCTGGCCGGCGGGGATCCGCGCCAGGCGGACCTCATCGAGCGCACGCTGTACAACGTCGTGGCGACCTCGCCCGCGCCCGACGGCCGCGCGTTCTTCTACGCCAACACCCTGCACCAGCGCGTGCCCGGATCGCCCGCCGACCGCGACGCGACCTCGCCGCGCGCCTCGTCGTCGCTGCGCGCGCCGTGGTTCGAGGTGTCGTGCTGCCCGCCGAACGTCGCCCGCACATTTGCGAGCCTCGACGCCTACGTGGCGACCGCCGACGACGACGGAGTGCAGCTGCACCAGTACGCCCCCGCCTCCGTGCGCACGACGCTCGCCGACGGCCGCGTCGTGGCCTTCGACGTCGAGACGGACTACCCCGCGTCCGGCGCGATCCGCGTCGTCTCGCGAGGGGACGCCGCGGCACCCTGGACGCTCTCGCTCCGCGTTCCCGCGTGGGCGTCGGGCGCACGCGTGCGTGTGACTGCGGCGGGCGGCGACGTCGACGAGCGGGAGGCCGCGCCGGGCACGGTCGAGGTGCGACGCGCGTTCCGCGACGGAGATGTCGTCGAGCTCGTGCTTCCGATGGCCCCGCGCCTCACGGCGCCCGATGACCGCATCGACGCGGTGCGCGGCTGCGTCGCCGTCGAGCGGGGGCCGGAGGTCCTCGCACTGGAGTCCGTCGACGCCGGCGCCGACGTGTCGACCCTCGCGCTCGCTCCCGGGTCCGTGCCGGCCGAGCGCGACGGCCGCGTGTGGATCGAGGTGATCGACCGCGCGACCGCCGACGCGGGCTGGCCGTACGGGCCGACCGGCGAGACGGCCCGGCCGCCGGCATCCCGAGCCGTTCCGCTGGTGGCGTACCACGCGTGGGCGCAGCGGGGACCCTCGACGATGCGCGTCTGGATCCCCGCGGCGACCTGAGTCCCGCTCAGGGGTTCGGGTTCGTCGCCTTGCCGTCGAGCCACAGGACGTTCGTGACGTCGGAGTGCGTGCCGTCGGTGCCGACGTGCTTCTCGCTGATCTGCGGCCCCTTCGTGATGACGTGGACGAGCGCCATCGCGTGACCACGGCCGAGGCCGTAGTCGGCGGCGAGCCACTCGATGATGGGCGTGGCCTTGGTGTTCGCGTCGAAGCCCTTCTCGTGCGCCTCGTCGACGAGCTGACGAGGCGTGCGGCCGGTCTTCGTCTCGATGTTGTCGAGGTATGCCTGGAACGACATGCGGTGTTCTCCTGAGTGTTCAGTTGCTTGAGCTGGGGATGTCGAGCACTCCGGGAGCATCCTGCCACTCCTGGATGATGCGATCCGACGCGTGGATGCACAGGACGCGCAGGCGCCCGGTGCCGCTGTTCTTGAAGCCGTGCCACACGTTCGCGGGCCCGGTCGCGGTGTCGCCGGCGACGGCGTGCAGCACGACGTCGCCGATCGTGATGCGCGCCTCGCCGTCGAGGACCACCCAGGTCTCTGCGTAGGGGTGGCGGTGCAGATCCGGGCCCTGTCCGGGCTCGTTGTCGACGAAGAAGTACGACACGGCGGCGTCGTGCTCGGCGCCGATGAACCGACGCGTGCGACCGGTTCCGATGCCGAGCTCGGTGGCGGGGACGATGGCGGGGGTTGCGGTGTTCATGGCTTCAGCCTGGCCGGGCGGCATCCCCGCCCGTAGAGTTTCGATGTGGATCGAAAGTACGTCGATTTCCAGCTCGCGCCCGACGACCTGACCGCGATCCGTTTCGGCATCTCGCCCGGTCACGAGCTGTGCCACGCCGTGCGCGCCCTCCTGCGCCCCGACGAGTACCCGCTGCAGTGGGGCTGGATGCGCGCGAACCGCGGCGCAGTCCCCCGCGAGCACTTCGAGGTGCTCGCCCTGCTGATCCGCGAGGAGGGGTACTTCCCGGACTTCCTCACCACGACCCCGATGTGGGAGCTCACGCCCGAGGCGGAGGCCGAACGCCTGCGCGACATCGACGACGAGCGCTTCCACATCGACATGACCAAGGTGCTCGTGCGCTCCGACGGCGCGCGCCGCACCGCGGTGCAGCACATGCTGGACCAGCCCGACCGCGCACGCGCGATGATCGCCGAGGCGTGGCTGTCGGTGTGGAACGCCGCAGTCGCGCCGGTGTGGACGCAGCTGGAGCGTCTGCTGCGCGCCGACATCGCCGTGCGCTCGCGCCGCATCGCCGAGAGCGGCATCGGCGACATGATCGAGACGCTGCACGACCGCGTCGCGTGGGCCGACGGAGCGGTGCGCGTGACGATGCGCATCTGGAGCGAGGTGGTCGACTGCCGGGGGAGCGGACTCGTGCTCGTGCCGTCGGTGATGGGATCGACGGGGTGCTTCGTGCTGACCGAGCCGCCCGCGCAGCCGACGCTGTTCTACCCCGCGCAGGGCGTCACGGCGACCTGGGCGCGCGACGCGGGCGACGTCGCCGACGCGCTCGGGGCGCTGCTCGGACCGGCGCGGGCCCGCATCCTGCTCGAGGCGCACGAGCCACGGACGACCTCGCAGGTCGCCCGCGACACCGGGCTCGCCGTCTCGACCGCGTCGCACCACCTCACCGTGCTGCGCGAGGCCGGGCTCGTCGTCAGCACACGCGACGGCGCGCGAGTCCTGCACCGCCGCAGTCCGCTGGGCGAGGCGATGGTCGGCGCGACGCTGTAGGCGAGGGATGCCGCCACCTGGCCGGCGTCCGGCCCGGCGCCGTGCAGCACCCGGCCGGCGTCCAGGCGACCCCGGTAGACTGGCCGGGCCATCCCCGATGTGCATCTACCTGCCCGCGCCGACCCGCGGAGCAAGGCGGCACGACCAGCCGCCGTCGGCGGCCAGAGAGCCAGGAGCCAGATGCACACCGTCACGTCGCCCGCCGACACCCGCGCGTCCGAAGCAGGGACGCCCGGCCGTCCGCCGAGTCTCATCCGCGAGGCCGGCTACGCGTACTTCCCGATCGCGCTGATCGCACGCCTGCCGTTCGCGATGATGGTCGTCGGCATCCTGACCCTTGTGGTCTCGGCCCGCGGCTCGCTCGCACTCGGCGGTGCGACGAGCGCCATGACCGGGCTCGGGACGGCGCTGGTCGGGCCTCTCCTCGGCGCCGCGGCCGACCGGTTCGGTCAGCGCCGCGTGCTGCTCATCGCGGGCTCTGCGAACAGCCTGCTGCTCGTCGCGATGGCGTGGCTCGCCTTCGCCCCGGTGGCGGATGCCGCCCTGCTGGGCGTCGCGTTCCTCATCGGCGCCTCCATGCCCCAGGTGGCGCCGCTCTCTCGCAGTCGCCTCGTCGGCATCATCGGCCGCGCGTACCCGGCCGCGCGCCGCACGAAGGTCGTGAACGGCGCGATGGCCTACGAGTCCGCGGCGGACGAGATCGTGTTCGTCTTCGGCCCGGTGATCGTGGGTCTGCTGGCGACGACGATGAACCCCGCCGCCCCGGTCATCGGCGCCGCCGTCCTCGCGCTCGTGTTCGTGAGCGCCTTCGCCCTGCATCCCACCGCACGCACCGTCGTCGCGCACGGCGATGCCGGTCCCGCGCAGGCGCCGGCGCGGGAGCTGTTCCGTTCGCGCGTGCTGGCACCCGCGGCCGGGGCGCTCGGCATGGGGCTGTTCTTCGGGTCGATGCTCACCTCGCTCACGGCGTTCATGGCCGAGCGTGGCGTTCCCGAGCAGGCCGGTCTCGTGTACGGCGCGATGGGCATCGGCTCGGCCGCCCTCGCCCTCGGCGTGGCGCTGTTCCCCGCCCGCTTCACGCTCCCGGCGCGCTGGCTGACGTTCGCCGGCGTGCTGGTCGCCGGCACCGTCGTCCTGCCCTTCGTCGACAGCGTCGCCGCGATCGCCGCCGCGCTGCTGATCATCGGCGTCGGCATCGGTCCGACGCTCGTGACGCAGTACAGCCTCGCCGCGGCATTCAGCCCGCAGGGCCGATCGGCCACCGTCATGACGATGCTCGGCTCTGCCCTCGTGGTGGGCCAGTCGGCGGCATCCGCCCTCACCGGCCTCGTCGCCGAGGCCTCCGGCGCGGGTGCCGCGCTCATGGCGCCGCTCGTCGCGGCCGCGGTCGTGCTGGCCGCCGGCGTCTGGAACCTGCTCGCCGCACGCCGACTCACCCGCGCGCAGCGCTGACGCCACCGCCGGCCCCGGCGTTCACGTGGCGTATATGGTCCCTTCGCCCCGCCCGAAGCGGCACATCGCGTCCCGCGAGGCGAGCGAAGGCGAGACGCCCCGGGATCAGACCTGGCGCGTGCTGGCGCGCACCACGAGCTGCGGCACGCGGGTGGGCGGCGGTGCCGTCGCCTCCTCGTCCTGCAGCTGCGTCAGCACGGCGGCCATGGCGTCGCGGCCGAGCCCGACGAAGTCCTGCCGCACCGTCGTCAGCGGCGGCGAGAAGTGCGCGGCCTCGGGGATGTCGTCGAAGCCCACCACACTGACGTCGTCGGGAACGCGCAGGCCCGCTTCGCCGAGGGCATGCAGCAGGCCGAGCGCCATCTGGTCGCTGGAGACGAACACCGCCCCGGGAACGCCGGCGCGCACCAGCTCGGCGCCGATGCGGTAGCCCGCCTCGGGCGACCAGTCCCCGCGTTCGGGCTCGCGCCCGGCGATGCCCGCCTCGGCCAGGCGGTCGCGCCAGCCGCGCAGCCGCTCCTCGGCGTCCATCGACCCTTCGGGACCGGCGATGTGCACGACGTCGCGGTGGCCGAGGGCGAGCAGATGCGACACCGCCGTGCGCGCGCCCTGGTACTGGTCGAGCGCGACGCGGATGCCGCGACCGCGCGACTCGGACGCGATCGACACCAGCGGCACGCCGAGCTCCCACCCGTCGAACGCGTCCAGCGCCGCGCGCTCGGCGGCCAGCAGCACGACGGCTTCGACGTTCTGGCGGATGAGCATCTCGGTCGCCGACCGCAGCGTCGCCGCGGCCGCATCGGCCGGGTTCGTCGCGATGACCGCGTACCCGGCGTCGCGCGCCGACTGGTTGAAGTTCAGCACGACGCTCGACGGCCCGTAGTCGGGCAGGCCGGTCGCGACGAGGCCGATGGTCCGCGAGCGCCGCGTCACGAGGGCGCGCGCGGCCTGCGACGGCACGTAGCGCAGCTGCGTGATGGCGTTCTCGACGCGCTCGCGCGTCGCGGGACGCACGTTCGGCAGGTCGTTGAGCACGCGCGACACGGTCTGGTGCGACACACCGGCCAGGCGCGCGACGTCGAAGATCGTCGCGACGCGGTTGCGGTCGCCGTTCGCGCTCACGTGCTGCGCTCGCTCCCCTCGGGAACGTCGTGACGCGTCCCGCCCCCCATTATCGCGGGATGCCGGCGGCCGAGCCCGAAGGCCGGGCCGGGGTGCATTCCGCCCGTCATCGGCGCCGCGCCGTCAGCACGCGCTGCAGGGCGATGAACACGAGGAGGAGCACGCCGATGAAGATCTTCGTCCACCACGACGAGAGGGTGCCCTCGAACGTGATGATCGTCTGGATGATGCCGAGCACCAGGACGCCCAGCACCGACCCCAGCACGAAGCCGTACCCGCCGGCGAGCAGCGTGCCGCCGATGACGACCGCGGCGATCGCGTCGAGCTCGGTGCCGATCGCGGTGAGCGGGTACCCCGACAGCGTGTAGAAGGTGAAGAGGACGCCGGCCAGGCCCGAGCAGAAGCCGCTCACGACGTACACGAGCACCTTCGTGCGCGCGACGGGGAGCCCCATCAGCATGCCGCTCTGCTCACCGCCGCCGATCGCGTACACCGTGCGTCCGAAGCGCGTGCGGTGCAGCATCCACACCGCCAGCACGACGACGATCAGCGCGATGACGACGCTCCACGTGATCGACATGCCGCCGCCGAGCGGAATGCGACCCACGGCGAGCGCGATGAACGCGGGGTCGCTGATCGAGATCGAGCTCTGGCTGATGACGTAGCAGAGGCCGCGCGCCAAGAACATCGCCGCGAGCGTGGCGATGAACGGCTGCACCTTGAAGAAGTGGATCATGAGGCCGACGAGCAGCCCCAGCACGCTGGTCGTGACCAGGATCAGCGGGATCACGACCGCCGGGGGGAGCCCTGCCTGCAGCAGGCTGGCCGCGATCATCGTCGACAGCGCGACGACCGCGCCGACCGACAGGTCGATCCCGCCGGTCAGGATCACGAAGGTCATGCCGACGGCGAGCACGATGAGGTACGCGTTGTCGACGAACAGGTTGAGCAGCACCTGGCCGCTGAGGAACCCGGGGTAACGGACCCCGCCAGCGACGAACACGGCGACGAAGAGCACCGCGGTGACGAGGACGGGTCCGTACTTGGGGCTCGTGAACGCGTCGCGCACGCGGGCGCCGAAGCCGGCGCGCTGCGTCGCCGCGCCGGGGGCGGGCAGGCTCGGCGGAGCGGGGGTGAGAGTCGTCATCATGCGGATGCCACGCCCTTTCCTGCGCGGACGGCGAGGCTTCGCCGGAACGATGCGAGCGCCTGGTTGGTCGTCGGCGACTGCAGCAGGCAGACGACGGTGACCACGGCGGCCTTGAACACCATGGTCGCGATCGGCGGGATGCCGACCGTGTAGACCGTGGTCACGAGCGTCTGGATCACCAGCGCCCCGACGAGGGTGCCGGCCAGGGAGTAGCGTCCGCCCGCGAGCGAGGTACCGCCGATCACGACGGCGAGGATCGCGTCGAGCTCGATGAACAGCGCGGCGTTGTTGGCGTCGGCGGCCATGGTGTTCGCCGTGAGGATGAGGCCCGCGACCGCGGCGCAGACGGCCGAGAACGTGTAGACGGCGAACAGCAGCCCGCGCGCGCGGATGCCCGCCTGACGCGAGGCCTCCGGGTTGATGCCGACGGCCTCGATCATCATGCCGAGGGCGGTGCGGCGGGTGAGCGTCGCGGCCAGCGCGAACACCGCCGCCGCGATGTACACGGCGATCGGGACGCCGAGCCAGAAGCCCGAGCCCAGCGCCTTGAAGGGCGGGCTCGTCACGGTGAGGATCTGGCCCTCGGTGATGAGCATCGCGACGCCGCGCCCGGCGGTCATGAGGATCAGCGTGGCGATGATGGGCTGGATGCCGAGCACCGCCACGAGGAAGCCGTTCCACACTCCGAGCACGAGCGAGATGAGCAGCGCCACCGCGATCGCGATGGCGACCGTCGCCGGATTGCCGGGATCGGGCGAGCCGAGCAGGATGCTGCACGCGACGGCGCCCGAGATCGCGGCGACGGCGCCGACCGACAGGTCGATGCCGCGGGTCGCGATGACGAGCGTCATCCCGATCGCGACGATGAGCGTCGGGGCCCCGTTGCGCAGGATGTCGATGAGGCTGCCGTACAGGTTGCCGTCGCGCACGGCGATGGAGAAGAAGCCGGGCACGGCGATCACGTCGATGATCAGCAGCACGGCGAGCATCACGAGGGGCCAGAACAGCCTGCTCGAGGCGAGCCGGGCCAACAGGGCGGTCATGCGGGTTCCTCCGCGGTCGCAGGGGCGGGTCGGGGTTCGGACGGCGCATCGGCGTCGTCGCTGCCTTCGGCGATGAGGGCGAGCAGGCTGTCGACGGTCAGGTCGTCGTTGGCGAGGTCGGCGACCTTGCGCCGATCGCGCATCACGACGACGCGATGGCTCAGGCGCAGCACCTCCTCGAGCTCGGCCGAGATGTACACGACGCTCATGCCGTTCTCGGCGAGGCTCACGACGAGCTTCTGGATCTCGGCCTTGGCACCGATGTCGATGCCCCGCGTGGGCTCGTCGAGGATCAGCAGGCGCGGCGCGACGGCGAGCCAGCGCGCGAGCAGCACCTTCTGCTGGTTGCCGCCCGACAGGTTGCGCACGACAGCCTCGGCATCGGCGGGGCGGATGCCGAGCGCCTGGATGTAGCTCTGCGCCAGCTCGTCCTGCCGCTTCTTCGGGATGGGACGGAACCACCCGCGGTCGGCCTGCAGCGCGAGGATGATGTTGTCGCGCACGGTGAGCTCGTCGACGATGCCCTCCGAGCGCCGGTTCTCGCTCGAGAACGCGATGCGGTGCGACAGGGCCTGGCGCGGGCTGCGCAGGCGAAGCGCGTCGTCGCGCACCGTGAGTGTGCCGCTGTCGACGCGGTCGATGCCGCCCAGCAGCCGCGCGACCTCGGTGCGGCCGGATCCGAGCAGACCCGCGAACCCGACGACCTCGCCCTCGTGGATCGTGACGTCGACGGGCTGCACCGCACCCCGGCGCCCGATCCCCCGGGCCTTCAGGAACACGGTCGGATCGGCGGCATCCGCGTCGGATTCGCGCACGCGCTGCTCGAGGTCGTCGAGCGCCGTGATCTCTTTGCCGATCATCTTCTGCACGAGGTCGATGCGCAGGAGCTCGGGCGTGAGGTACTCCCCCACGAGACGGCCGTTGCGCAGCACCGTCAGGCGGTCGGCGATCTCGTACACCTGGTCGAGGAAGTGCGACACGAAGAGGATCGCGACGCCGGCGTCCTTGAGCGACCGGATGATCCGGAACAGCTCGGCGACCTCGTCGGCGTCGAGGCTCGACGTCGGCTCGTCGAGGATGAGCACGCGCGCGTCGATGTTGATGGCGCGAGCGATGGCGATGAGCTGCTGGATGGCGAGCGAGTGCGAGCCGAGCAGCGAGCCGGGGTCCACGTCGAGTCCGAGTCCCGCGAGCACCTCGCGCGCCCGCGCCCGCATGCGGCGCGTGTCGATCGCCCCGAAGCGGCGCGGCTCGCGACCGAGCATGATGTTCTCGGCGACAGACAGGTTGGGCAGGAGGTTGACCTCCTGGTAGACGGTCGAGATGCCGGCGTCCTGCGCCTGCGCGGTCGAGTGGAACGACACTTCGTCGCCGCCGAGCACGATGGTGCCCGAGTCGATCTGGTAGACGCCGGTGAGCGCCTTGATGAGGGTCGACTTGCCCGCGCCGTTCTCGCCCATGAGCGAGTGCACCTCGCCGGGGAACATGCGGAACGAGACGGTGTCGAGCGCCTTCACACCGGGGAACGAGATCGAGATGTCGGTCATCTCGACGACGGGCTCGGGGGCGCCGTCAGGGGCGGGTGGACGCGTGTGGTCGGTCATCCTGGTTCTCCGTCGAACGGGGGCCTTCGGCGTGACGAGGGACGGATGCCGCCGGCATCCGCCCCTCGCACGCGCTCAGTACTTGCGGTCGGGCAGGGCCTCGATGGCCTGCTCCTGCGTGAACGTCGTCTCTTCGGTGATGATGCGCGGCTCGACCGTGCCGCCCTCGTTCAGCGTCTTGATGATGTCGACGAGCTGGGCTCCCAGCAGCGGCGAGCACTCGACGATGAAGTTGATCTTGCCATCCGCGAGCGCCTGCATGCCGTCGTGCACGGCGTCCACGGTCACGATCTTGATGTCCTCGCCTGGCACGAGCCCGGCGGCCTCGATGGCCTCGATGGCGCCGAGACCCATGTCGTCGTTGTGGGCGTACACGAGGTCGATGTCGGGCTGCGACTTCAGCATCGCCTCCATGACCTGCTTGCCGCCGGCGCGCGTGAAGTCACCGGTCTGGCTCGCGACCACCTTGAGGTTCTCGTTGTCGGCGATGACCTCGGCGAAGCCCTCGGCGCGGTCGATCGCGGGAGCGGCGCCGGTGGTGCCCTCCAGCTGCACGATGTTGACGGGCTCGGTGGCGTCCTTGTACTCGTCGAGCACCCACTGACCGGCCTTCTTGCCCTCCTCGATGAAGTCCGAGCCGAGGAACGAGACGTACAGCGACGTGTCCTTGCTGTCGACGGCGCGGTCGGTGAGGATGACCGGGATGCCGGCGGCCTTGGCCTCGTTGAGCACCGCGTCCCAGCCCGTCTCGACGACGGGCGAGAAGGCGATGTAGTCGACGCCCTGCTGGATGTACGAGCGGATCGCCTTGATCTGGTTCTCCTGCTTCTGCTGGGCGTCTGAGAACTTCAGCTCGATCCCGGCCTCCTTGAAGGAGTCCTGGATGTCTTTCGTGTTGGCGGTGCGCCAGCCCGACTCGGCACCGACCTGCGCGAACCCGACGACCAGGTCGCCGAGCGCCTTCGGAGCGTCGCCGCCGGCGCTGTCGCCGCCGTCACCCGAGCTGGCGCAGCCCGCGAGACCGAGCAGCAGCGCGCCGGCTGCGACGATCGAGAGCAGCTTCTTCATGTGAGTGAACCTCTCTGTTCAGGTTGGGGTGCGGCGCGTTGCGTCGTCAGCCGGAGGGATGCCGCATCGCTGTGCTTCCGGTGCGCCGACGGTGGCCGCGATTCAGGATGTTAGCGCTCACTGTTAGCGCTCACAAGAGCGGGACGCCCGCGTTCGTGCAACGAAAACGTAACGGATGTGAGCGCGAACATTCGTCCGGTCGATTGCGCCCGGGGGTGTCGGGTGCGTCAGTGCGCGGCCCCGCCGGCGAGCAGCCGGCGGATCTCTGCGTTGGTGGCCTCGGACTGCGCCAGCAGGGCCTGCAGCCGCGCCGCGTCGACCTCGGACCCTTGGACCGCGAGCGCCGGAGCGCGGGCGGGGGCGGGGGCGGCATCCACGTCGTCGTCCGCGGGCCCCTCGTCTTTGGGAGACCCGAGGAACAGGTTCGCGAGATAGCCCGTGAACGTGCCGAAGATGCCGACGCCGACCACGATGATGACCGCCCCGAGCAGGCGCCCGGCGTTGGTGACCGGATAGGTGTCGCCGTAGCCGACGGTGGCGATCGTGACGATCGTGTACCAGAGCGCGTCGGAGGCGTTCGTGATGTTGGCGCCCTCGGCGTCCTCTTCGATGGCGAGCATCGACATGCTGCCGAACTCCAGCACCAGGATCCCCAGCAGCAGCAGCGTCCAGAGAGCGCTGTTGGCGCGGTCGCGCACGAGCGCTCCGATCAGCGAGCGGACGCCGAGCTCGCGCAGCAGCCGGGCGACGCGCACGAGCCGGAAGATGCGCAGCACCTTGAACTCTGCGAACGGCAGGCTGGCCAACAGGTCCGCCCAGCCGAAGTTGCGGAAGAAGTACCGGCTCGCCGAGGGTGCTGTCACGATCCGGTAGAGGAAGTCGATCAGGAAGATGCCGCTGAACAGGGCGTTCATGACGCCCAGCACGGTCTGCAGCGACGGATCGCTGCGGAACAGCCAGACGAGCACGAGATTGGCGATCGACAGCACCGACAGCACGCCGATGAAGATCTCGTACGCGGTGTTCTTGAGTTCCGAACGGACCTTCTTCGGCTTCACTCTCCTGGCCATCGCCCCCGCCATCCCCACGCGCTCACGGGAGCGGAGTGCCGCCCGCGGCACCATTGTGGCGCACGGCGCGCGGGCGACGCGTCAGGCGCGGTCGGCGATGCGCTCCCCCGCCTCGACGCGCACGGCGAGCCGGTTGTTGAGCGGCGGCAGCGGGCACACATAATGGTCGCTGAACGCGCAGGGCGGGAGGTATGCGCGGTTGAAGTCGACCGTCACCGAGCCGTCGGCCGCGGGCACCTCGATCGGCAGGAACCGGAACCGGTACGCGTCGACGTTGCTCGTGCCGTCGGCGATCACGGCCTCGAGCTCGTCGTCGAGGTCGCCCCACACCGTGAGCTCGACGGGCTCGCCGCCGACCTCGAGGGCGATGGTGCCCACCGCCGGCTCGACGCGCTCATAGCCGTCGACGCTCTCGATCACGATCGACTGGCCCTCCGCCGCCGGGTGGAAGACGCCCGGGATCGCCCAGGCCTCGTCGTGCGGGAACGAGAGGATGCCGCGCAGCGAGGTCCGTCCGGGCGTCTCGGGGTCGAACACGCGCAGCGCGGGGGCGCCGCCCCGGTTGATCGCCTTGAGGCGCAGCGGCCCGACGTCGACGTGCTCGCCGGCCGACAGCGTCACGTCGGTCGGCTCGCCCGGAAGCCCGGTGCCCACGACTCGGCCGTCCTCGCCGTGCCACAGCCCGGGCGCACCCTCGTACGCGCGCGGCTCGGCGTCGAGCCAGTGGGTGTGGCGCAGGGCCGCCGTTCCGTGCGGGGCCGAGACCGCGGCCCAGCGCTGGTCGGCGGCTGCGCCGGCTTGGACGGCGGCGGTGTCGGGGGCGCTCACGGGCGAAGTCATACTCCATCCCAACACGTCCGCGAGGGCGGAATTCCCGCGCCGCCGGTCGCGGCGTCACGCGGCGTCATCCATAGTGCCTTGCACTTCTAGGTAACTTGTACTTCTATGTACCTTGTGGTTCTAGGTAAGAGTGGAGGCGGGCGATGAAGATCGGCAAAGACCTGGTCGCCGCGGCGGCGACGCCCATGGTGCTCGGCATCCTCGCCGAGGGCGAGTCGTACGGCTACGCGATCCTGCAGCGCGTCGGCGAGCTGTCGGGCGGCGAGCTGGAGTGGAGCGACGGCATGCTCTATCCCCTGCTGCACCGTCTCGAGCGGCTCGGCCACGTCGAGTCGTCGTGGGGCGCGTCCCCGAGCGGGCGTCCTCGCAAGCACTACCGGCTGAGCGCCGAGGGCCGCGCCGCGTTCGCCGAGCAGCGGCGCCAGTGGAGCGTCGTCAGCAAGGCGCTGCAGCAGGTGTGGCACGGCCACAGCAGCGGGACCGACTTCTTCGGCGCCCCCGCGCTCGGGGGTGCCTGACGTGGGCGACGATCTCGACGGCGTCCTCGACACGGGCACCGAGCAGCAGATCTCGGCGTGGCGCGCCTACGTGTCGCGCCCCGAGGCGATCGACGGCCGCGACGTCGACGAGTTGGAGGACCATCTGCGCGGCGAGATCGCCCGGCTGGCGGCATCCGGTCTCGATCCTGACGAGGCGTTCCTCGTCGCCGTGAAGCGCCTCGGCGCGCTCGACGACCTGTCACGCGAGTTCGCGCGCGAGCACTCCGAGCGGCTGTGGAAGCAGCTCATGTTCGCCGACGAGCCGGCCGCGCCGCGCGCCGGCGGCCTCGCACTCGCGGTCGGCCTCGCCATCGGGGCCGCGGTCGCGATCAAGGTGCCCGCGCTGTTCGGGATCGACTTCGCGAGCTCGGGCGACTTCTACCCCCGCTTCCTGCCCCTGCTGATCCTGCCGTTCGTCGCCGCCTACTTCCTGGTGCGCCGGCGCGCGACGACCGGGACGATCGCCGTCGTGGCCGCACCGTTCGCCGTGGCCGCGGTGCTGATGGCGGTGTACCCGTTCGCGACCGGCGCTGCGACACTCGTGCTCGCGACCACGCACTGCGCCGTCGCGCTGTGGCTCGTGATCGGCATCGCCTACGTCGACGGGCGCGTGCGATCGAGCCGCGCACGCATGGACTTCATCCGCTTCACGGGCGAGTGGGTCGTGTACCTCGCGCTCATCGCGCTCGGCGGCGGGGTGCTCATCGCGCTCACGATGGGCGTGTTTTCCGCCATCGGCGTGGACGCCGGCATGTTCGTGCAGGACTGGATGCTGCCGTGCGGCGTAGCCGGAGCGGTCGTCGTCGCGGCGTGGCTGGTCGAGGCCAAGCAGAGCGTCATCGAGAACATCGCCCCCGTGTTGACGAAGCTCTTCACGCCGCTGTTCACGCTCCTGCTGCTCGCCTTCATCGTGGCGGGCATCGTGCAGGGCGTGAGCACCGCATCTGGCGTCGAGGTGTTCGGACAGCGCGACCTGCTCATCCTGTTCGACGTCGTGCTCGTGGTGGTGGTGGGGCTGCTGCTGTACGCGCAGTCCGCCCGCGACCCGCTCGCCCCGCCGTCCTGGTTCGACCGCCTGCAGCTCGTGATGGTGGCTGCCGCGATCGTGGTCGACCTCATGGTGCTGATCGCGATGATCGGCCGCATCGCCGAGTGGGGTGCGAGCCCCAACAAGCTGGCCTCGCTCGGGCTGAACGTCATCCTGCTGGCGAACCTCGCCGGTGCGGCGTGGCTGCAGTTGCGCTTCGCGATGCACCGGGCGCCCCTGGAGCGCCTGGAACGGTGGCAGACGGCGTTCCTCCCGGTCTATCTGGCGTGGGCGGCCGTCGTGGTGGTCGTCTTTCCGCCGGTGTTCGGCTTCGAATGAGGGGACGGGATGCCGCGAGCCGCGGCATCCCGTCCCACCGCTGCTGGGGGTCAGCGGTCCTCGGGGGAAAGGTCTCCTTGGCCGAGGTCGCCCAGTTCGGCGTCTTCGGGCGGAACGCCCTGCGTCTCGGGCTGGAACGACTCGGGTGGCAGATCGGTGCGGGGCACGTCGTCGTCGGGCGACGGCAGGTGCGCCGGGTCGTCGCCGGTCGCGGTCGCGGTGTCGTCGGTCGCACCTGCGTCCTCGGCCGTCGTGCGATCCCATTCGGCCTGCGCCGGGTCGCGCGTGGGATCGGGTTCGATGGTGGTGTCGCGGTCGCGGACGGGCTGGACGCCCGGCTGGCCGTCGGGAGCCGGGGGCACGTCGGGTGGCAGGGTGTCTGACATGGCGTCCTCTCGTGAGTCCGGTCGGCAGGGGTTTGCCCTGACGATGAACGCTACGGCCCGGGTCGCCCGACGACACGGGGCTTGACGCGATGACCCGGCCGGAGTAGCGGCAGGGTGGAGTCGTGTCGTGGGTGCGGCCTACGCTCGGACCATGCACACGTGGGTGCTGCACGTCGACCTCGACCAGTTCATCGCGGCGGTCGAGATCCTGCGGCGCCCCGAGCTGGCCGGCAAGCCGGTGATCGTCGGCGGGCGCGGCGATCCGACCGAGCGCGCAGTCGTCTCGACCGCGTCGTATGAAGCGCGCGAGTTCGGCGTGGGATCGGGGATGCCGCTGCGCATCGCCGCGCGGAAGGTCCCGGACGCCGTCATCCTGCCGGTCGACGCTCCGGCGTATCTCGCGGCGTCCGAAGAGGTGATGGCGACGCTGCGGGATCAGCCGGGCGCCGTCGTGCAGGTGCTCGGCTGGGACGAGGCCTTCGTGGGCGTCCGGACGGACGACCCCGAGGACTATGCCCGTCGGCTGCAGGCCGACGTGCTCCACCGGACGCGGCTGCACTGCAGCGTCGGGATCGGCGACACGCTCGTGCGCGCCAAGGTGGCGACGGGCTTCGGCAAGCCGCGCGGCGTCTTCCGGCTCACCGCCGACAACTGGCTCGACGTCATGGGCGAACGGCCGGTCGTGGAGCTGTGGGGTGTGGGCTCCAAGGTCTCGAAGCGCCTCGGGCTGCTCGGCATCCAGACGGTGCGCGAGCTCGCCGCCGGCGACGAGGCCGCGCTCGTGACCGAGTTCGGGCCGAAGATGGGCCTCTGGTACCGGCAGCTGGGCCGCGGCGACGGCTCGTCGGTGGTCGATGACACCCCGTGGGTGGCGCGCGGCCACAGCAAGGAGACGACGTTCCAGACCGACATCGTCGACCCGGCCGACATCGAGCGCGAAGCCCGGCGCCTGCTCGACCAGGTGCTCGCCGAGGTCGCCGCCGATGAGCGCCCTGTCGTCGGCCTCGGGCTCAAGGTGCGCTACGCCCCGTTCCTCACGAAGACGTTCACGAAGAAGGTCGCCACGACCTCCGACCGGTCCGTCGTCGTCGAGAAGGCGATGGAGCTCGTCGCGAAGATCGAGCCCGGCCGGCCCATCCGCCTGCTCGGCATGCGCGCCGAGATGGCGATGCCCGACGACGCCAGAGAGGGCCACACCCCCACGCGCAGCGGCTGGTGACGAGGTCGCTGCCGATCTGAGCGGTGACCGCCGGCGCGTCCCCCATGGCCGCGTGCCGGATCGTCACGAACGACCGCAGCGCACTGTCAGGCCGTCGTGATGAGACCCGCGGCTCGGTGGCGGCGCAGGTCGTGCTCGTCCCACCCGGCCCTCACAGACCCACCATCGCCATGCCGGCGTCGTCGTAGCGGTTGCCCGCGACGTTCGCGCCGAGGGCGTCGAGGGCCGCGATGTCGTCGGCCGACAGGGCGACCTCCGTCGATCGGGCGTTCTCGTCGACGCGCTCGCGCCGCCGGGTTCCGGGGATCGGGACGATGAAGGGATGCCGCGACAGCAGCCACGCGAGCGCCACCTGCCCCGGCGTCGCGCCGCGTGCGGCCGCGATCGCGCGGACGCCGTCGACGATGGCCTGGTTCGCACGCAGGTTGTCGGGCTGGAACCGGGGCACTCGCCCGCGGATCTCGTCGGCGCCGAACGTGGCGTCGGGAGCGACCGTTCCGGTGAGGAACCCCTTGCCGAGCGGGCTGAAGGGCACGAAGCCGATGCCCAGCTCGGCGAGCGTCGGCAGCACCTCCGCCTCGGGGTCGCGGGTCCACAGCGAGTACTCGCTCTGCACCGCGGTCACCGGATACACGGCGTGCGCGCGGCGGATCGTCTGCGCACCGGCCTCCGACAAGCCGAAGTGCCTGACCTTGCCCTCGCGGACCAGCTCGGCGACCGCGCCGGCGACCTCTTCGATGGGCACGTCGGGGTCGACGCGGTGCTGATAGAACAGGTCGATCGTCTCGACACCGAGGCGCTGCAGCGACGCATCGGCGACGCGGCGGATGTGCTCGGGTCGCGAGTCGGTGCCCTGCATCCTGCCGTCGACGATGTTCCAGCCGAACTTCGTCGCGACGACGACCTCGTCGCGGATGGGCGCGATCGCCTCCCCCACCAGCACCTCGTTGTCGTACGGCCCGTAGACCTCGGCCGTGTCGATGAACGTCACGCCGTGCTCGACGGCGTACCGCAGCACGCCGATCATGTCGTCGCGGTCACCGGGGTTCGGTCCGTAACTCATCGACATTCCCATGGCGCCGATGCCGACCGCCGAGACGTCGAGTCCCTGGCCGAGCGTTCTGGTGTGCATGGTTCCTCCTCGACATGCCCGGGCGCTCGCCCGCGGCATCCCCATTCCACAACGTCCGGCGCCGGCGCGGCAGACCCTGACGAGACAGGTACTGCCGGTACACCCTTCCGGGCGGGGCGCCTAGCGCAGCTCGGCGAGCGCCCGATGCACCGACGCCACGGCGCTGGACCCCTCGCCGACGGCGGCCGCGACCCGCTTCATCGAGCCGCGGCGCACGTCGCCGGCGGCGAAGATGCGCGGCACCGACGTCTCGAACGGCAGCGGCTCGCGTCCGAGCCCCTGCCACCGCTGGAGCGACTGCACCGACACATCGGTGCCGGTGCGCAGGAACCCGTCGGCGTCGCGGTCCAGCTCGCCGAGCCACGAGGTCGCCGGCTCGGCGCCGATGAAGCAGAACAGCCCGCGCGCCGGCACCTCCCCGACCGAGTCGATGCTCACGCGCTCGAGCGTCGCACCGCCGTCCAGCCCGACGACGTGCGAATGCGTGTGCACCTCGATGCGCCGGTCTTCGAGCAGACGGTCGACGAGGTACGACGACATGCGCGTGCCGAGGTCGGAGCCGCGGACGACCAGGTGCACGGGGCATCCGTTCGCCGCGAGGAAGAGGGATGCCTGACCCGCCGAGTTCGCGCCGCCGACGACCACGACCGGCGACTCGAGCACCTGACGCAGTTCGAGCGGCGTGGCGGCATAGAAGATGCCGGCGCCCTCGAAGTCGCCCCAGCGGTCGAGGTCGAGGGTGCGGTAGGCCGCCCCCGACGTCACGATCGCCGTGCGCGCACGGAGCATGCGGCCGTCGGTGAGCGTGATGTCGAGCGTGTCGCCGGATGAGCGCAGCTCACGCGCCTCGCACGGCGCATAGACCCGCACGCCGAACTTCAGCGCCTGCAGGGATGCCTGTCCGATGAGGTCGCCGCCGCTCACCCCGAACGGGAAGCCGAGGAAGTTCTCGATGCGCGATGTCGCCGCCGCCTGGCCGCCCGGCGCGACGGCGTCCAGCAGCACCGTGCTGAGCCCCTCCGATGCACCGTAGATCGCGGCGGCGAGCCCCGCTGGACCCCCGCCGATCACGACGAGGTCGACCACCTCGTCGGCCTGTGCCTGGTAGCTGAGGCCGAGCCGCTCGGCCACCATGCCCGGCGTCGCGCGCCGCAGCGGCTCGCCCTGGATGAAGGCGACCGGCAGGTCGTTCGGCGCGATGTCGTGGTCCGCGAGCGCATCCAGGCCGTCCGGCGGCAGCTCCACCGCGGTGTGCACGAGGTCGAGCCGCTCGGCGAACCGCCGCAGCGACAGGAAGTCGCGCGACGAGCGCGGCCCGACGAGCTTCAGCGTGAGCGCGGCCGGTCCCCGGCGCAGCATCTCGCGCCGGGCCCACAGCGCGTGCAGCACGAGATCGCACAGCTCATCGTCCTCGGCCATCAGCAGGCGCAGGCTCGCACGGCTCACGCGCAGCATGCGCCCTGCCTTGGTCGCCCGCGCCGACAGGAAGGCGCCCTGACCGTTCAGCAGACCGAGCTCGCCCACGAAAGAGCGAGGTCCCATGGTGCCGATCACGGTCTCGCCGACCCACGACAGGGCGTCGCGGACGATCTGCACCTCGCCGGTGTCGACCAGGATCAGGTCGTAGTCGAGGTCGCCCGCGCGGAAGAGGTACTCGCCCTCGGCGACATCCTGGGGGTCGCCGAACGCCGTCAGCCGATCCCACTGCGCGTCCGACAGCGGCGGCTTGGCCATCCGCTCGATCTGCGCCTGCTTCATCGCACCCATCGCCGCCTCACCGGTGGATGAGCTGACGCCAGTCATCCGGCACGCGGCCTTCGGGGCCCGGCGACGGCCAGGACTCGGGGCGCGACTCCGGCGGTGCCAGGGACGGGCCATCGACATAGTCCTCGGCGACGTAGTCCCAGAACCACTCCTCGCCGGGTTCGAAGCTGCGCATGTAGCGATGCCCGGTCTCGCGGAAGTGGGCTGTCGCGTGCTGGGCGGGCGAGGTGTCGCAGCAGCCGATGTGGCCGCATTCGGCGCAGCGGCGCAAGTGCACCCACCACCCGCCGGCGGCCTCGCATTCCTGACAGCCGGGCCCCGAAGGCGCGGCGGTGGGGTCGATCCGTTCCAAGCTCATGTCGCGATGCTAGCCCGCACCACGACACGGACGCCCGTGGTTCACTCTCAGGACTTTCCCAGCCTCTATGCTCAGCGCATGACCTTCATCGAAGACATCGAGCCGATCAGCCAGGGCGTGTCGGCGGGTGCCATGTTCGGGTACATCGTCGTGGGCCTCATCTACTGGATCGTCACGATCATCGCCTTCTGGAAGACGTTCACCAAGGCCGGCTACCCCGGGTGGCTGTCGATCATCCCGATCGTGAACCTCTTCGTCCTCGTCAAGATCGCCGGCTACTCGGCCTGGCTGGGCATCCTCTGGTTCATCCCGATCGCCAACATCGTGCTGGGCATCATCGTCGCGCTGCGCAACGGCCGCGCGTTCGGCCACGGCGGCGCCTTCTCCTTCTTCCTGCTGTTCCTGCTCAACCCGATCGGGTACCTGATCACGGGCTACAGCAACGACACGTACACCAAGCCCACGTCGGCCTGACCCGTTCCACCATCCTCGAGAAGAGTGGATGCCGCAGCCCGCGGCATCCACTCTTCCGCTGTTCCGCCCGCCACGCTCGACGATCAGACTGGTCGGCATGCCGACCCTCACCGCCGTCCACGGCGACATCACACAGCAGCACGTCGACGCGGTCGTGAACGCCGCGAACAACCGCATGCGCGGGGGCGGCGGCGTGGACGGCGCCATCCACCGCGCGGGCGGCCCGGCCGTGCTGGCCGACTGCATCGCGCGGTTCCCGCACGGGCTGGCGACCGGCGACGCCGGCTGGACCACGGCGGGCGACCTGCCGGCGACGTGGATCATCCACACGGTCGGTCCCAACTTCGCCGCCGGCGAGCGCGACAGGTCGCTGCTGGAGTCCTGCTACCGGCGCTCGCTCGAGGTGGCGGACGAGCTCAGCGCGCGCTCGATCTCGTTCCCCCTCATCAGCGCCGGCGTGTACGGCTGGCCGCTCGATGACGCGATCGACGCGGCCGTGGAGGTGCTGCAGGGCACCGGGACCGCGGTCGACGACATCCGTCTCGTCGCCTTCTCTGCCCCGACGTTCGCGCGCCTCGCGCGCCGTCTCGGTCAGGCCCAGGGTTGACGCGTCAGCCCAGCTCGTCCGGGTGGGTCAGCCGCCACCAGTCGTCGGGCGGCTCGATGTCACCCTCGATCACCAGCGGGATCGTCGTGGTCTTCGGCCCGGCGGTCCACGTGATGCTGCCGACGATCTCGTCGTCGAGGTAGGTCTTCGGGGTCGTTGTCTGCATGGTGACCGTGATGGGCGTGTCGGACCAGGTCAGGATCGACGCCTCCTGCGCGATCACGATCTTCGCGGTCGATCCCCACGGCGTCGCGTAACCGCCTACCTGCTGCCCGTGCGACGCGACGGGCACGTCGTGGAAGCCCTCGCGGATACTGTCGAGTTGGGCGCGCACCTGATTGTCGACGGACGGTCGCGACATCCCTCCGAGCAGCACGCCTGTGACAGCGAGCCGATCGCCGATCCCCACGTCCATCGATGCCGTGTACAGCAGGTTGTACGCGCCGTCGCCCAGGTTGCCCGTCTTCAGGCCGGTGATGCCGTCGACCCCGAGCAGGTCGTTGGTGTTCGTGATGGTCCCCACGCTGGGGACCACCATGGACGGCGTCGCGGCGAGCGCCGCCACGGTCGGGTTCGCCGCGGCGAGCCGGGCGAGCGCGATGAGGTCGGTGGGCGTGCTCGTGTTGCGCGGGCTGATGCCGGTCGGCTCGACGAGCGTGGTCCCCGCGAGCCCGTTCGCCGCGATCCAGCGCCGCGCCGCCGCCACGAACGCCCCCTGCGAGCCGAACGCCCACGTCGACACGGCCTCGGCATAGTTGCTGGCCGACGGCAGCAGCATCATCGCGAGCGCATCACGCTGTGTCATCGAGCTGCCGGTGGGCATCGAGACGATGGTCGCACCCATCACGTAGTACTTGTCGTACAGGTCGTGGTCGGCCTTGCTGAAGGTGATCGTCGGACCGGGGTCGTTCGCGTCGGCGAGGGGCTTCGCGTCGAGGATCACCAGCGCGGTGATGAGCTTGCTGATGCTCGCCATGGGGACCGGGTCGTTCGTGCCGCTGGTCGCCCAGATGCCGCTGGCACCCGGGCCGAGGTAGGCCTCGCCGCCCGAGACCGAGATGGCGGACGCCGCGGTCGGCAGCGCCAGCTGGACAGCGGGACCGGATGCCGGCGGCCCAGGCTGCCGTGAGGTCGCCGTCGGCGCGGGCAGGGGTGCGTGGAGGGCCCACACGACATAGCCACCCGTGGTGCCGAGGAGCGCGACGAGCACGATCGCGGTGATGAGGAGGCCGATCCTGCGCCGTCGGCGGCGTCTCAGCCGAGCGTCCGGATCGACGTCGGCGAGACCGTCCGTCAGCTCCCGCTCTTCGCGCATGAGCTCCGCGAGATCCGCGAACTCGTCGGTCACCTCGTCGTGCGTCGCGATCGCTGGCCTCCCTCTGGAAATCTGGTCCCATCATGCATTATCCGGGCGAGCTCGGTTGCTCGGAGTTCGCCGGGAACGCGACGGACCGTCAGTCGGCGGAGAGGGAGCGCAGCGCGCGTTCCGACTCGTCCAGCAGCGCCGGGAACTCTCGGGTCTCGCCCTCGGCGAGCCAGGCGGCGAACGCCGCCCCGAACACCGCGATGCCGGCATGCGCCGCGATGGTCGCGGACGGTTCGGAGACGCCGCGCTCACGCAGGGCGGCAGCCATGGCGTCGGCGACGCCCGCCATCTTCAGCAGCTCGCGTTCCCGGAGCCCGTCGTTGGTCGCGATGACGGTGGCGCGCACCCGCGAGCCTTCCCGGCGCTCGGGCGGGAAGAAGCGCTGAGCTTCGCGCAGTCCCGCGGCGACAGCATCCCACGGCGACGCGTCGGCGGGTGCGTCTCGCAGGCCGGTGACGAACAACGACGCGAACTGCCCCTGGTCGGTAAAGAGCACCTCGCGCTTGTCGGTGAAGTAGCGGAAGAACGTGCGCTCGGTCACCCCGGCGCGTTCGGCGATGGCGGCCACGGTCGTCGCCTCGACGCCGCGCTCGGCGAAGAGCTCGACAGCGGCCCTGCGCAAGCGCCCTGACGCATCGGGCTCCCATCTGACCATGGCTCGAGGATAGCTGATGACAGTCACTGACATCAGTGGTATCGTCTCGTGATGTCAGCACCTGACATCACTCTCTTCAGGAGGAAACATGCGGTATTTCGTCACAGGCGCGTCGGGCTGGATCGGTACGGCCGTCACGCGCGAGCTCCTCTCGGCCGGGCATGAGGTCACCGGGCTGGCCCGGTCCGAGGCATCCGCCGCGGCTGTCGCAGCCCTCGGCGCCGACGTCGTGCGCGGCGCACTCACGGATCTGGATGTGCTGAGGGATGCCGCGACCCAGAGCGACGTCGTCGTGCATCTCGGGTTCATCCACGACTTCAACGACTTCCTCACCTCCGTGCGCGTGGACCGCGACGCCATCGAGACCTTCGCCTCCGCTCTCGAGGGAACCGGCAAGACGTTCGCGATCGCGTCCGGCGTGGCGGGCCTCGTCGCCGGCCGTCCCGCCACCGAAGACGACGTCCCGCAGATCCCCAACCCGCGCAGCGAGAACGCGACGTTCGTCCTGTCGCTGGCCGACCGCGGCGTCAAGCCGCTCATCCTCCGCTTCGCCCCGAGCGTGCACGGCACCGCCGGCGACCACGGGTTCGTCAAGCGACTCGCAGAGGTCGCACGCGAGCGCCGGGTGTCGGCGTACGTCGGCGACGGCTCGTCGCGGTGGGCTGCCGTGCACCGGGACGACGCTGCACGGCTGGTGCGCCTGGCGACCGAGGCCCCCGACCGCGGTTCGGTCGTCCACGCCATCGCCGAGGAGGGCGTGCCGTCGAAGGAGATCGCCGAGGCGCTCGCCGCACGACTGGGCCTGTCGACGGCGTCGGTGCGCGCCGAGGATGCGCCCGAGCACTTCGGATGGGTGGGCGCGTTCTTCTCGCAGGACTTCACCGCGACGAGCACCCTCACGCGCGAGCGCTGGGGCTGGCAGCCGACGCAGCCGACGCTGCTCGACGACATCGCGGCGGGCGGTTACGACGTCCCGGAGCGGTTGAGCGCCTGAGGTCGCCCAGCCCGGCAGCGCCCGAGGAGCCCGCGTGCCCCTCGGGCCCGGGCGACTCGGGCTGGAGCGAGTGGATGCCGCGCCCTCGGCGCGTGAGCGCACGGTCGGCCGCGTGCGCGGCATCCATCGTCCCGAACCGGTCGCCGATAGTATGGCCGCGGTCCCGATCGGGATGCCACGATGCGTTGCCCGCCGCGACCCGCGCGGAGCCGGCCGTGGCGACACGTGAGAGTGTGGGGGCGGCATGGTACTCGCGGGCGAGGATCTGGGTGCGCTGCTGCTCGAGAGCAAGACGACAGCCCCCGTCTTCAACCCGGCGTTCGTCCGTCGCACGGAGCTCATCGAGACGCTGCGGGCCGGAGACTCCCGGCTGATCACGGTGACGGCACCCGCCGGCTACGGCAAGTCGTCGCTCCTCGCCGAGTGGTGGCAGTCCGAAGACCGGGCCACCGGCTGGCTCACGCTCCGCGTCGAGGACGATGATCCCGCGGCGCTGGTGCGTCTGCTCGCGCACGCGTGCGAGCGCTTCGCCACGACCGCGGACTCCGTCTTCAGCCAGATCGCGACGACATCCGACGGCGTGCTGAGCCATATGGCCCCGGCGCTGGCCCTGGCCCTGTCGCGGTGCGAGCAGCCGTTCGCGCTGTTCATCGATGACGTCCACGTCGTCGAGCGACCCGAGTGCTTCGATGTGCTGGAGGTCGTGCTCACCGGGGTCCCCACCGGATCGCAGGTCGTGCTGGCCAGCCGCCACCACCCCACCCGCCTGGCCCGGGGCCGTGTCGCGACGTCGGCCGCCGACGTCGGCGCCGCGGACCTCAGGATCGACCTGGCAGGGGCCGTCCGGATCGCGGAAGAAGCGGGCGCGCACGTCGAGCCCGAGACGCTGCAGGACTGGATCGAGCGCTGCGACGGCTGGGCCGCGGGACTGCACATGTGCGCACTGCTGTCGAAGCGCGGTCCGTTCGCGTCTTCCGGCGACGCGGTGCTGGCCGACTACCTGTATCACGAGTGCGTGCGCGACCTGCCCGAGGACACCCGCCAGTTCCTGCTTCGGACCTCGATCCTGGACGCGCACATCCCCGAACTGTGCGACGCCGTGCTCGCACGCGCCGATTCGGCGCAAGTGCTCCGCGACCTCGAGTCTCGACAGCTCTTCATCACCGCCGACCGCGGACATCGCAGCTACCGGCTGCACCCGCTGTTCCGGGAGTATCTGCAGGGTGCTCTCGAGAGCGAGCAGGCATCGTCGGTCCCCGACCTTCACCGCCGTGCATCGGCGTGGTTCGCCGAGCGGGGTCAGCTCCCCGCTGCGATCGACCACGCGATCGCGGCGGCCGACTTCCCCACCGCGACGATGCTGGTGACCGCTGCCGCGCTGCCCGCGTACGAGGCGGGTCAGAGTGCGACCCTCGGCCGATGGGTGCGCGCGATCGGCGACACCAACCTGCTCCTCAATCCGTCAGCCGTCGTCGTCATGACGTGGTTCGCGGTGCTCGCCGGAACGGACGACGACGCCTTCAAGTGGGGCACGCTGCTCAACCGGATTCCCGACGACGCCGAGGCGGTCGGCGTCACGGTGGCGTCGGCGAAGGCGATGATCCGGGCCATCCTGATGGAGGACGGCATCGAGGCGGCGCTCGCGGATGCCGAGCTGGCCATCGAGCTCGAGCCGCTCGACAGCCCGTGGCGCGACCCCGCCGTCCAGATCCTCGGCAGCACGCTGCTGCACGCGGGCCACGAGGAGCGGGCGACCAAGGTGCTGACCGAGGCGATCCACCTGGCGGGCGCCCACGGCAATCCGGCGTCGGTCGTGATCTGCGAAGCCGAGCTGGCGCTCGTCGCCATCGAGCGCGGCGCATGGAAGACCGCGGAGCAGCACGTCGAGCGGGCACTCGAGACCATCAGCACCGGAGGCATCGACGGCTACGTCATGGTCGCCTACGCGCATGCCGCCGCCGCCTGCGTCGACCTGACGGCGGGACGACGCACGACGGGCCTGCGACACCTCGCGATGGCCATGTCCGAGCGCGAGCGCTGTGGAAGGTCCGTGCCCCTGCTCGGCATCCCGACGCGGCTGCTCCTGGTCCGGGCGCAGCTCGGTCTCGGCGACGGCGAAGCGGCCGAGATGCTGCTCGCCGAGATCGAGGACATGCTCCCCCGCGGCCTGCATCACGGAGCCCTCGATCACCGCGTCGAGCGGGCGCGCGAACGGGTCCGCGCGCACCACGCGACCGCCGACCGGAGATCCCGCTCGATCGCGCTGACCGCGGCAGAGCGGCGTCTGCTGCCCCTCCTGCAGACTCATCTGACCCGGGTGGAGATCGCGCAGCGGCTCCACGTCTCACGGAACACCGTCAGCACCCAGTTGGGCTCGATCTTCCGGAAGCTCGGTGCATCGACCCGCTCGGAGGTCGTGGAGCGTGCGTACGAGCTCGAGCTCCTGCGCGCTCCCGCCGGCGGCGCCCGCGGCCAGTAGGGCGGGCGCCCGGCCGCGCGGAACCGCGCGTCAGACGCGCTCGGCGACGATCGTCGCCTGCTTCCGCCCGCCGGGGTCCGCTCGTGAGCTCGTGGCGACGATGCGGAAGCCCGCCTCGGCGAGCAGCCGGCCGAGCGCCTCGATCGGCCAGTAGTACGCAGTGACGACCGCGTGCGCGAACGGTTCGACGCGCTCGCCGGTGAAGAACCCCACGAGCAAGCCGCCGCCTGGGCGGATCACGCGGGCAAGCTCGGCGAGCGCCGCCGGCAGTTCGTCCGGCGCGAGATGGATGAGCGAGTACCACGACAGGATGCCGGCGGCCGAGGCGTCCGGCAGGTCGAGGTCGGGAAGGCTTCCAGCGCGGAAGCGCACGTCAGAGAAGCGCGTGCGCGCATGCTCCAGGAACTCGGGCACCATCTCGATCCCCTCGGCATCCACGCCGTGGCGGACGAGGAAATCGGTCCAGTGCCCCGGGCCGCTCCCGACATCGAACACGGGACCGTCGAGGCGGCGGCCCCAGTCGAGGATCAGCGCTCGGTCGGCCGCGTGTGCGGCATCCATCGTCCCGAACAGGTCGGTGTACTCGCCGGCACGCGCACCGTAGGCGGCGGTGACCGCGGCTCTCGTCATCGCAAGCCGTCCGTCAGAGGTCCGCGGCCGCTCCGGCGGGCTCGCCGGCTCCCGTCCGGACCGCGGGCGATGCGCAGGATGTCCACGGCTTCACACTAACGGCGGCTCCGTCACCGCTGCGGCGCTGTTCGTCGTTCGGGATCAGCGCGTCAAGAACGCGAGCTCGCTCTGCCGGTGAGCGCCCTCACGCGACGAGCCGTCACACATCGGATCCCTCCGCTGTCAGTGCTGTCGGGTCGCGTCTGCACCGACGCGGGCCCCAGGTACCAGCATCCGATCACGAAAGGGCTCGATCATGGCCAGCGACTCCCCCACCACGGTTCCGGAACTGCGCGGCAAGGTCGCGCTCGTGACCGGCGCGTCATCGGGGATCGGGCGGGCCACGGCGCTCGCCTTGTCGGACGCCGGATTGCGGGTCGCCGTCGGCGCGCGTCGCACCGACCGCCTGAGCGCGCTCGAGGAATCCGCGCCGGGAGAGGTGATGAGCGTCCCGCTCGACGTGACGAGCTACGACTCCGTCGCACACGGCGTCGCGCAGGTCGTCGAGCGCTTCGGGCGACTGGACGGGCTGATCAGCAACGCCGGCGTCATGCTGAACGGCATGATCCTCGGCGCCGACATCCGCCACTGGCAGCGGATGGTCGACACCAACCTGCTCGGCTCGATGTACGCCGTCCACGCGGCACTGCCGCACATCATCGAGGCGAAGGGCCACATCGTCCAGGTCTCGTCGACGTCCGGGCGCATCGCATCCCTCGGCAGCGGCGTCTACTCCGCGACGAAGTTCGGCGTCGGCGCGTTCACCGAATCCCTGCGGCAGGAGGTCACCACGCAGGGCGTGCGCGTGACGCTCATCGAGCCCGGCTTCGTGGCGACCGAGCTGACCACCCACATCACCGACGCGAACAGCCGCCGGATGGCCGCCGAGATCGCCGACTCGATGCGCACACTGCAACCCGGCGACATCGCCGAGGCCGTGCTGTACGCGATGCGCCAGCCCGAGCACGTCTCGGTGAACAGCCTCCTGATCCGCCCCACCGACCAGGTGCGCTGACCGGCCGTGTCTCGCGGGCGTCTCCGTGAGGCCAGACCACCTTCAACCGCGGGATGCCGGGCGCCCGGAGTCTCGTCCCGAAGACCGTCCGGCGTGATCACGATCCAGCTGAGCCCGATCGCGGAGACCCGTAGGACTGTCGGAATGCGTGTGGGTGCACCGTGTTACTCGCTGCTCGCTGTCGTGTACCCTTCGGTGCGGAGAGCCTGGCCTAGGTGGTCGCCCGTGGCTGCGAGGCTGGCCAGCAGCCGCAGCCGCTCTTCCGTCGCGGAAGCGGGCTCGGCGGCGTAGACGAGCAACGACAGGCCGGCCTCGGCGGTCAGTGCCAGCTCTTCGTACGTCAGAGTCAGCTCACCGACAGCATGATGGCGGAAGCGCTTCGTGCCCGTGGTGTGCTGCCGGACATCATGCGCGCCCCATCGGGTACGGAATTCGTCGCTGTGGGTGGAGAGTTCACCGACGAGGTCCTGCAGCCCCTTGTCATACGGATCACGGCCCGCCTCGGTGCGCAGGATCTGGACGGTGATGTCCGCGGCCTTCCCCCAGTCCGGATAGAAGTTGCGAGCACGCTCGTCGAGGAACGCGTAACGAGCGATGTTGCCCCGCCCCGGCCCGCCGAACGCCTCGTCGTAGAAGATTCGGCCGAGCACATTGGTGGCGAGGATATCCATGCGCCCGTTGCGGACGAATGCCGGACCGCCGGTGATCGTCTCCAGGATCAACTGCAGCCCTGGCCGCGCGACCCACCCCTTCGGTCTTGGCCTCGGCGCCCCCTGGGCGGGAGCAGTCGCGGCGCGCGCGAGATCGAACAGGTGCGCACGCTCCGCCGCATCCAACTGCAGCGCCCGCGAGATGGCGTTCAGGACAGCGTCGGACGCACCGGTGAGATTGCCTCGCTCGATCTTCGAGTAATACTCCACGCTGACGTCAGCAAGCATCGCCACCTCGCCTCGCCGCAGCCCGGGCACACGGCGGTTGCGGCCCGCCTGCAGCCCCGCCTGCTCGGGCGTCAGCCGCGCGCGACGAGAGGTGAGAAACTCCCGCACCTCGCTGTGGTTGTCCATGACTGCGACGCTACGCCCCGGGTCGGTGACGAGGAATGCACTGCCAGTACACGTTTCACGGGAGACTCCCCCACCGCACCGGTGAGGCGTTGACTCGGAGGTGACGAACGGAGCAACATGCAGCGACTCTCATCTCGCGCGAACTGGGCAGCACTGCTGTCGCGGTTCGCCGCATTCGCGCCACCCACGGTAGCCGTCCCTGCCGCACTTGCGGGACGGACAGCGCGACCTGGGCTGCCAGGCGACGCCGCCACCTCTCGGAAGGGACCAAGGCCGTGAGCGAGACCATCAACACCGGCTGGACCGGTGGTCAGAACGCGGTCGGCGACATCGCCCCCGCCCTTGCCCACTACACCGACAAGGTGCTCTTCGACGAGGTGTGGGAGCGTCCCGAGCTGTCCAAGCGCGACCGAAGCCTCGCGACCGTCTCGGCACTGGTGGCCATGGGCAGCACCGAGCAGCTGAACTTCCACCTCGCGTTCGCCCGCGAGAACGGCGTCACCCAGCAGGAACTGATCGAAGCCCTGACCCACCTGGCCTTCTACACGGGCTGGCCCAGAGCGATGGCAGCCATCACCGTCGCCAAGGACGTCTTCGCTGTCGACGAGCGAGACTGACACGGGCAGTCCCTCTCTGCCACTGGTGGGCACCAGTTCCAGGAAAGTCGCAATCCACCCACAGGATGCCGACTTTTCACTCGCGCTGGTCGTTCAGCTCGTCGTCGCCGCCCGCTCGCCGCTATCCGCCGGGCCGACACCCACGGGTGGGGCGGCTTCGGGATGGTTGAGATCGAAGGCCGGCCGCTCGCTGCGGATGCGGGGAATCGACGTGAAGTTGTGGCGAGGCGGCGGGCACGACGTCGCCCACTCCAACGACGCACCGTAGCCCCACGGGTCGTTGACCGTGACCTTGGGCGCCTTGCGCGCCGTGATCCACACGTTGAACAGGAACGGGATCATCGACGCACCGAGCAGCATCGCGCCCAATGTCGACACCTGGTTCTCCCAGGTGAAGAGGTCCTGGTCGGCGTAGTCGGCGTACCGGCGCGGCATCCCTTCCACGCCCAGCCAGTGCTGGATCAAGAAGGTCATGTGGAAGCCGACGAACAGCATCCAGAAATGCACGTAGCCGAGGCGCTCGTTCAACATGCGCCCCGTGAATTTCGGCCACCAGAAGTAGAAGCCCGCGAACATCGCGAACACGACGGTGCCGAACACCACGTAGTGGAAATGGGCGACCACGAAGTACGAGTCGTGCAGGTGGAAGTCCAGAGGCGGCGAGGCGAGGATCACACCGGTCAGTCCGCCGAACACGAACGTGACGAGGAAGCCGAGCGCGAACAGCATCGGAGTCTCGAAAGTGACGGAGCCCCGCCACATGGTGCCGATCCAGTTGAAGATCTTCACCCCTGTCGGAACGGCGATCAGCATCGTCAGGAGCGCGAAGAACGGCAGCAGTACGGCCCCCGTGGGGTACATGTGGTGCGCCCACACAGCTACCGAGTACGCGGCGATCGCGATCGTCGCGTAGACGAGGGTCTTGTAGCCGAAGATCGGCTTGCGGCTGAACACCGGGAAGATCTCGGACACGATGCCGAAGAACGGCAGCGCGATGACGTATACCTCGGGGTGGCCGAAGAACCAGAACAGATGCTGCCACAGCAGCACACCGCCGTTCTGCGGGTCGTAGATGTGCGACTGGAGGATCCGGTCCGAGGCGCCGGCGAAGAGCGCTGCGGCCAGCACCGGAAAAGCGACGAGGACCAGGATGCTGGTGATCAGCGTGTTCCACGTGAAGATCGGCATCCGCCACATCGTCATCCCGGGCGCGCGCAGCGTGATGATCGTGGTGATGAAGTTCACTGAGCCGAGGATCGTGCCGAAGCCGCTCATCCCCAGGCCGACGAACCAGAGGGTGCCGCCCACGCCCGGCGTGAAGGTGTCGTCCGCGAGCGGCCGATAGGCGGTCCATCCGAACGACGCCGAGCCCTGCGGCGTGAGGAACCCGGACACGGCGATGAGAGATCCGAAGAGGAACAGCCAGAACGCGAAGGCGTTGAGCCTCGGAAACGCGACGTCGGGAGCCCCGATCTGCAGCGGCATGATCACGTTCGCGAAGCCCGCGAACAGCGGGGTCGCGAACATCAGCAGCATGATCGTGCCGTGCATCGTGAAGAGCTGGTTGTACTGCTCCCGCGTCGGCACCACCTGCATTCCGGGCTCGAAGAGCTCGGCGCGGATGATCAGGGCGAGCACGCCGCCGAGCAGGAAGAACAGCACCGACGCGATCAGGTAGAGATACCCGATGGTCTTGTGATCGGTGGACGTGATCCACCGAACCACGGTGTTGCCCTTCTGCTCGACGCGCGTCGTGCTGAGCAGAGCCGCCTGCCGCGGCGGCAGGATCGGGGGGTGAATGGGCGACTCAGCCCGTGGAGCCTGGTTGACCATGGTGAGCTCCTCGCAGTTCACAGCGCGGCGCAGGCGACGGGTCAGGTGACGTTGCGCGTCGCGGTGGTGCGGTTGCGACCGCGGTCCACGAGGAGGCCGAGTGCGAGCATCCCCAGCCCGAGCACCAGGTGCAGCCAGTTGTCGGCGCCGTTGACGGGCACGAGGTTCACCTCTGGAGCATTGACGGCGAACAGCCCGTAGACGAACAGAACGAGGTAGATGACCCCGCCCCAGATCAGATAGTTGCGGGACGCCCGGGCGCCCGCGGCGACCGCGAGTCCGGCAACACCGAACAGCAGGTGGACGATGTTGTGCAGCACCGATACCTGGAAGACACCCATCAGCAGCGCGTCGGAATCTGCTCCGGCGCCGTCGAGGTGCTCGATGGGATGGGTCAGTCCAGGGATGAACCCAGCGATGCCGACGATCAGGAAGACGATGCCGACGATGAGGGCCGTCTTCTGAATAGCCGTCTCGGCGTAACGCGTGTCGCGCGTGCGGTCGACCATGGTGGCCTCCTTCGTGCTCAGGGAGCGCCACGTTATGGGCCGCGAGCCGCGGCACTGAGGGCCTTGACAAGGGTGTCGAATTCGTGGTGGTCAGCACGTGCGTCCGCGGAGAGGTCGACCTGCAGCACCGGGCGCATGCTGTGGCCACGAACGAGAAAACCCCCGGGCCTGACCGGGGGTTTTTTCTGCGGAGACGGAGGGATTTGAACCCTCGGTCCCCTTACGGGGACTCCACCTTAGCAGGGTGGTGCACTAGGCCTGACTATGCGACGTCTCCAGGCATCCTGCACTCAAGAGCAACGGGATGCGCCCAGCAATCATAACCGGTCGGCGAGGGTCCGCCGAACCGGGTCACTTCTGCGGCAGCGTGCAGGTGGTGTCCTTGGCGGTCTGTCCGGTGATCGCCGACGGAAGGTCGACGCGGGTCTCGTCGGCCGGCGGAGTCGCGGCATCCGTCCCGCCATCGGTCGCGGGCGGCGTGGCCGCGTCCGTGGCAGCGGTGGTCGGCGCCACGACGGGCTGGGCGGCCTCGCCGGTGACCTCGATGGCGTTGCCGCCGCTGGCCTTGCCGGTGAGGTTGATCGGCTGGTTCGCCGCGAGCGCGTCGAACAGGGTCTTGGCGGCATCCTTCACGGGCAGCACACGGCTCGATCCGCTGCCGTTCACGCCGGGCGCGTAGACCGTCGGGTACTGCACGAACACGATGTCTTCGAACGGCACATCCTTGACGGCCATCGCGATCTGCACCATCAGCGTCGGGTTCGTCAGTCCGGACGAGAGCACGAGCTGGCCCGCCTGCACCTGGTTGATGGTGGTGGTCGCCAGGTTGAACAGCGTCGCAGGGTTCGCGAGCACCGCGTCGGACTGGAGCTTGCGCACCATCGAGCTCATGAACTGCTGCTGGTTCGAGATGCGGCCGAGGTCGGAGCCGTCGCCGATGCCGTGACGGATGCGCAGGAACTGCAGCGCCTCGACGCCCTGGAGCGTGTGCGTGCCCGCCGTGAGGTGCAGGCCCGTGTTGCCGTCGTTGATGTCGCCGGCCACGCACACGTCGACACCGCCGATCGCGTTCGAGACGTTGATCACGCCGGTCCAGCGGATCGCGGCCGCGAAGTCGATGTTGATCTGCTCGTTGCCGATCAGCGCCTCCACGGTGTCGACCGTGCATCCGAGACCGCCGTACCAGTACGACGCATTGAGCATCTGCGACGACATCGCCGAGGTCTTGCCGCTGCCGTCCGCTTTGTCGCATGCCGGGATCGGCACGAGCATGTCGCGCGGGAACGACACCACCGTGACGCGGCGCGGCTCGTCCGAGATGTGCACGAGCATCGTGACGTCGTTGCGCTCCCCCTCGGTGTCGTGGTTCTTGCACGCGCCCGACAGCTGCTCGTTCTCGCCCTCGCACGAGTCCGTGCCGACGAGAAGGATGTTGACGCCGCCCTCGATGGCGCCGAGCGACGGCGGCAGCGGCTTCTCTTCGTCGAGGACGACGGCGTTCGTCGCGATCGCCTGCGAGGCGTCCCACACGTTGTAGGCGGCGAGGCTGACGCCGCTCACGCCGACGACGCCGAGCACGACGCCGAACATCGCAAGAAGCGAGACGAGTGGATGCCGCGTACGCAGCACTCCGTGGCGCGCGATGGTGACCCGGCCCCCTGCCGAGGGCCGTTTCGCCGCCGCCATCAGCCCTTGGCCCTGACGTTGCCGGCCGAGCAGGTCTGCTGCGCGGCGTTCTGGCCGGGGATGTTCTGCGGGAGCGCGACCGGGGTGTCGGTCGGCGCAGGCGTCGCGTTCGGGTCGGTCGTCGCGTTCGGGTCAGGGGTCGCCGGGTCGGTCGCGCCCTCGGTCGGCTGCGGGTCGGCCACGATGACGCCGCCGGTCTGGTCCTGGTCGTGGGTGACCTCGATGGGCTCGTTCGCCTGCAGTGCCGCCCACAGCTGCTCGGCCGAGTCGTAGTCGGGCACGACGCGGTTCGAGTCCGCCGGGTCGGTGAGCACGGGGTACTGCACGAACACGATGTCTTCGAACGGCACGTCCTTCACGGCGAGCGCGATCTGGACGAGCGTCATCGGGTTGGTCAGCGACTGGCTCGGTGTGATGTTGTCGACGGCGGTCGTCGCGAGCTTGTAGAGCGTCGCCGGGTTCGACAGCACCTCGTCGCTCACGAGCTTGCGCGCAAGGCTCGACATGTACTGCTGCTGGTTCGAGATGCGCGCGAGGTCGCTGCCGTTCTCGAGGCCGTGGCGGGTGCGCAGGAACTGCAGGGCTTCGACGCCCTGAATGGTGCGCTCACCGGCCGGCCAGTTGATGCCGGTGTAAATGTCTTTGATGCCGCCGTTGCCGATGCACACGTCGACGCCGCCGATGGCGTCGGTGATGTTGATCACGTTGCCGAAGCTCACCTTCGCCGCGAAGGGGATGTTGAATCCGCTCAGCTCCTTGACGGTCTTCGCGACGCACGAGAGGCCGCCGTAACCCCATGCCGCGTTGATCTGCGTCTTGGAGGTCGCCGACGTGGTCGACCCGTCCTCGCGCGTGCACGACGGGATCGGCACCATGAGGTCGCGCGGGAACGACACCACCGTCACGCGACGGGGGTTGTCGGAGATGTGGACGAGCATGTTGACGTCGTTCAGCTGACCCTCGGCGTCCGCCCCCGTGCAGCGATCGCCGAACAGGTAGGCGTACTCCTCCTCGCACTCGTCGGTGCCGACGAGGAGGAGGTCGACGCCGCCCTCGATCGCGCCGATGTCGGGCGGAACGGTCCCCTGGCCCTCGAGTTCCACGGCACCCTCGGCGAAGCTCGCGACCACGTCGGTCGCGGCATACGCGGCGACACCGGCACCCGACACCAGCAGGACCGATGCGACGATGCCGACGATCTTCAGCAGGAAGCTGACAGGGCTCGGAGAGCGCAGCTCACCGTGGCGCGCCACCGTGCGGCGCCCGCGACGAGCGTGGCTCGTCGCGCTCACTCTGCCCTTCGAGGACACTGGCATCTCCTGCACATTCATGCGTCATTCAGAGTCTGAACCGACAACGTTACGCGTCTGGCCTTCCCGCCAACCTTGCCATGCCGTCCTGGACATCCGCTGATGCCTGGGCGGGTCGAAGCGGACGTCGATGGTCGGCGGTCTCGCAGGATTCCGTTCCGCGGCTACCGGTACTATCACGGGCGTGACCGGCTCTGCGCCCTCGACGGCAACGGACAGCGCCGCGGCCGATCCCGCCCCGCGGCGACGTGCCGCGGCACGACCGTTCGCTCGCCACGCCGCACGCGAGACCGTGGCCGAGCGCCGGCGCCGGCGAGCCCGCTTGGCCGCATGTCTGATCGGGGGCCCGCTGGCGGCGATCTTCGCCGTCGCCGCGATCGCCGCCGGAACGTTCGCGATGCAGGTGCTGCAGGTCCGCGACGACATGGAGGCCGCGAAGGCGCAGCTGAAGGTTCTCGCCGCTGCCGCTGTCTCGATGGATGTCCCCACCCTCGAGCAGGCCAGCGACGAGATCATCGAGCGGACGCAGCGCGCACAGGCGACCTCGAACGGGGTGCTGTGGGACCTCGCCGCAGAGGTCCCTCGGGTGGGCAGCAACGTGCTCGCGGTGCGCGCGGTGACCGAGGTGGTCACCACGATCACCACGCAGTCGCTCCCGCCGATCGTCGACATGGTCTCGGCAGCCGACACAGGGACCACGCCCGCGGGCGGCCTCGGATTCAACGTGCTGCCCTTCCTCGGGGCCGAGACCGTCCTGCCAACCGTCATCGATTCCTTCGAAGAAGCCTCGGCCATCGCAGCAGGGCTGGATCGGACCGAAGTCCTCCCGGCCGTGTACGAGCCTCTGGACGAAATGGTCGGGCTGATCGCTCAGGCGACCCCGATCCTGAAGATCGCACAGGAACACCTTCCGGCCATCCTGCACGCCGCGGGCGCGGACGGCCCGATGCTCTACCAATTGGTGATCCAGACGCCTGCCGAGATCCGCGCGACAGGCGGCGGGCCCGCGCATTGGCTCGTCCTCAAGGTCGAGAACGGCCAGATGGACCTGCTCAGCCAGGAGGACGGCGTCGAGCTGATGTACTCCACGCTGCCTGAGAAGGGATTCGACACGGTGAACGGGTCGCTCATCAAGCTCCCGTCCGCTGTGCGATCCCTCTACCCCTCCGAGCTGACGAACTGGTCGTCCAACTTCACGATGACACCGCACTTCCCGCGCGCGGTGGAACTCTTCCAGGCCACCCGCGAATGGACCGACCAGCCCGCGTTCGACGGCGTCATCTCGATCGACCCCGTCGTCCTCGCTCACATGCTCGAGGCGACAGGACCGCTGACGCTGGCCTCCGGTGAGGTCGTGGACTCGGCGAACGCCGCCTCGCTTCTGATGAGCGAGCCCTACGAGCGATTCGGAACCGACAACGCCGCGATGGACGCGTTCTTCAGTGAGGTGACGACGGTCATGTTCGACGCTCTGACGGGCGGCGACTGGGAGATCGGCGCCATGTGGGACCAGCTCGTGCGCAGCGCCGACGAGGGCCGCATCTTCCTCTGGTTCGAGGACGACGGGCTGCAGGGCCTCGCCCACGAGTACGGACTCGACGGCGCGCTCCGCGAGGACAACGCGGAGGCGACGCAGCTGGGGATCTACTTCAACGACTACTCGGTCGGCAAGCTCAACTTCTGGCTGGACTATGACCAGCGCGCGACCTGTGACGTCGAAGACCGCACCATCACCGTCACGATGGAGCTGCACAGCGGCATCACCGACGCCATCAAGAGCGAGTACACGCTCGGGCTCCGCAACGGATTCCGCGGGATCGACCCCAGAACGATGATGCTCGACGTGCTGTTCTTCGCGCCGCCCGGTGCGGAGATCCTCTGGACGGACCCCGAACGCGGCGACTGGCAGGACTCCGCAGCCTGGCAGGGCAACCGGTTCCGCGACCGCGCAGGCACCGACCACGGCAACACCGCCCTGAGCAGGACGGTCCTCCTCGAGATGGGCGAGACCCGCACCATCTCGTACGAGGTGAAGCTGCCGGACGGTGCCCTCGGCCCGCTCGAGCTGCGTCACTCGCCCGGTGCCAACGACACGGAAGTGACAGTGGATGCCGGGTGCAGCGCGCTCTTCGCCAGCCCCGAGGGCAGCCGCAACATCATGCTGTCGACGTTCGACTGAGCACGGAACGTACTGCGGAGGGTGTGGGATTCGAACCCACGGGACATTGCTGCCCACTGGTTTTCAAGACCAGGTCCATCGGCCGCTCGGACAACCCTCCCGACCGATGCCCGCCCCGCGGGGCGGCATCCGCCGAATCGCGATCGAGTCTAGCCGACCCGGTCCGTCAGAGCTCGCGCAGCACGGCCGCGACCCCGCCGGCCTCGACCGACGTGGTCGTCTCGCCGGCGGCATCCCGAACCTCCTGGGGACCCTGCGCCATCGCGACGGCCCGGCCACCGTTGTCGAGCGCCCACCGGAACATGCCGACATCGTTACGTCCGTCGCCCATGACGAGCACGTGCTCGGGGTCTATGCCGAGCGCGGTACGCACGCGTTCGAGGCCCGTGCTCTTGTCGACGCCCAGCGGCGCGATGTCGAGCCAGGCGGTCCAGCCGACCGCGTACGACACGTGATTGAGCCCGATGCGCGAGACGAGCTCGACGAAGTCCTGTTCGCCCTGGTCGGGCGACACCACGACGATGCGGCAGACCGGCTGCGCCGCGAGCTCGTCGAAGGCGACGCGCCGTGCCTGCGTGAGGTTCCAGTCCTGCAGAGGCTCGGTGTACAGCCGCTGCCCGTCGGCGAGCTCGACCATGTAGCGCGCGTGGGGCAGGTGCTCGCGCAGCTGCTCGAGCACCTCGCGCGGGTCGAACGTCTCGACATGCCACCGCTCGTACCGCAGTTCGTCCGCCTCGACCCGCTTGAGCACGACGGCGCCATTCGAGCACACGGCGAACTCCGGGGCGATCCCGAGGACGCGCAGGATGCCGCGGGTGCCCTGCCAGCTGCGGCCTGTGGCGACCATCACCTCGTGGCCGGCGCGATGCGCGTGCTCGACGGCATCCACCACTCCCGGGCTGAGCGACTCGTCTTCGAGGATGACGGTGCCGTCGATGTCGAGGGCGATGAGCAGCCGCTCGGTGGCGACCCGGGGGTCTTCGGTGTCGCGCGCGACCTGCTCGACGAGCTTGGCGGCCTTCTTCGGTTTGACGACCTTGATGGACCCCGTCGCGGGCAGGTGGGCTTCGGTCACGCGATGGGCTCCAGGACGTCGAGTCCGCCGAGGAAGGGCCGCAGCACCTCGGGCACGGTCACAGAGCCGTCTTCGCGCTGGTGGGTCTCGAGCAGGGCCACGATCCAGCGGGTGGTCGCCAGCGTGCCGTTGAGGGTCGCGACCGGGTGCGTCTTGCCGGCGTCCTCTGGGCGGTACCGGATGTCGAGGCGCCGCGCCTGGTACGTCGTGCAGTTCGATGTCGAGGTGAGCTCGCGGTAAGCACCCTGCGTCGGCACCCAGGCCTCGACGTCGTACTTGCGCGCCGCCGACGAGCCCAGGTCGCCCGCGGCGACGTCGATGACACGGTAGGCGAGGCCCAGGTCCTGCAGCATGCCCTCCTGCAGCTCGACGAGCCGCAGGTGCTCGGCCTCGGCCTCTTCGGGGGTCGTGTAGACGAACATCTCGAGCTTGTTGAACTGGTGCACGCGGATGATGCCGCGGGTGTCCTTGCCGTACGAGCCGGCCTCGCTGCGGTAGCACGTCGACCAGCCGGCGTAGCGCTTGGCACCCCGCGACAGGTCGAGGATCTCGCCCATGTGGTAGCCGGCGAGCGGCACCTCGCTGGTGCCCACGAGGTACAGGTCCTGGTCTTCGAGGTGGTAGACCTCGGCGGCGTGCTTTCCGAGGAATCCGGTGCCCTGCATGACCTCCGGACGCACGAGCGTCGGCGGGATCATGGGCGTGAAGCCGGCCTGCAGCGCCCGGTCGAGGGCGAGGTTCATGAGCGCGAGCTCGAGGCGCGCACCGACGCCGGTGAGGAAGTAGAACCGGCTGCCCGACACCTTGGTGCCGCGCTCCATGTCGATAGCGCCGAGCTTCTCGCCGAGCTCGAGGTGGTCGCGCGGCTCGAAGCCGAACGCCGGGATGTCGCCGTGCGTGCGCAGCGTGACGAAGTCGTCCTCGCCGCCGGCGGGGACGCCGTCGATCACGATGTTCTCGATGAGGGCGAATGCCTCGGTGGATGCCTCTTCCGCAGCGCTCACGGCGTGCTGGGCCTGCTTCACCCGCTCACTGAGCTCCTTGGCCTCGGCGACCAGCGCCGCCTTCTCGTCCTTGGGAGCCTGCGCGACGCGCTTGCCGTGCGCGTTCTGCGCCGCGCGGAGCTCTTCGAACGCCGTGATGGCGGCCCGTCGCGCCCGGTCCGCCTCGATCGCGGCGTCGACGGTGTCGGGCGATTCGCCACGCGCCTCCTGCGAGCGCTTGACCAGCTCGGGATTGTCGCGAAGCAGCACGGGATCGATCACCCTGCAAGCTTAGTCGGCGCCTGAACCGCGCCACCCGGTGCGGCGACGGGCGCGCTCGTGCCCGATGCCGCGCCGGGGTCCTAGGGTGGACCACATGGCGGCGGCATCCGGAGCGGGCGACGACACACCTCCCGACGACCTGGCGCCGCATCCGGCCGACAAGGTCTATGCCGACGGGCCGACGACGGGCGAGCTCGACATCGCGGCCGCCGAGGCGCACGCCGCAGACGCCGAGCGTCCGGCAGCTCCTGATTCCGACACCCCCGCGGGCGCGCAGCCCGACCCCGAGGCGGCGGCGGCTCCCGACGACGTGATCCGCGAGCCCGAGGACGTCGAACCCGACACCACCGACGACGAGACGGGTCAGGCGCGACGCGTCGGCCCCGAGGGCGAGACGCGCCCGCTGGCCGACGACGGACGCCCGTCACCGAAGGCCGCGCTCGTCTACAACCCCATCAAGGCCGACGGTGACGCGCTGCGCGAGACCGTGAGCCGCCTGTCGGCAGAGGCCGGATGGTCCGAGCCGCTGTTCTACGAGACGACCGTCGACGACCTCGGCGACGACGTCACCCGGCAGGCACTCGCCGAGAAGGTCGACGCGGTGCTCGTCGCCGGCGGCGACGGCACCGTCCGCGCCGTATCGGAGGCGATGAGCGGGTCGGGCGTCCCGCTCGCCATCGTGCCGAGCGGCACCGGCAACCTGCTCGCGCGCAACCTCAAGCTTCCTCTCACGGATCCTTCCGCGATGGTGGCGGCGGTGTTCGACGGCGACACGCTCGACATGGACATCGGCTGGTGCCGCCTCACGCGCCCCGACGGAGAGATCGCCGAGCACGCGTTCGTCGTGATGGGCGGCATCGGGCTCGACGCCGCCATGATCGCCAACACCCGCCCGGAGCTCAAGAAGGCCGTCGGCTGGGTCGCCTACGTCGACGGCGCCGCACGGGCCCTTCCGCGCGCGAAGTCCTTCCGCGTCATGTATCAGCTCGTCGGCCGGCGCCTGCACTCGACGAAGGTGCAGAGCGTGCTGTTCGCCAACTGCGGGTCGCTGCCGGCGGGGCTGGAGCTCATCCCCGAGGCGTCCATCGCCGACGGGGACCTCGACATCGTGGTGTTCCAGCCGAAAGGCCTCTTCGGCTGGCTGTTCGTGTGGCGACGCGTCGCGTGGGACAACAGTGTGCTGCGCCGCTTCCGCGCCGGTCGCCAGGTGCTCGCGCTGCGAACGAAAGACAACTCCGTCGTGTACTCGCGCGGCGCCGGGATCGACCTCGCCGCCCAGGAGGCGCGGCCCGTGCAGCTCGACGGCGACGAGTTCGGCGAAGCCACCGCCGTCCGCGTGCACGTCGCCGCCGGCGCCCTGAAGGTCGTGCTGCCCCGCGGCCACGACACCGACGGCCTCTGACCCGCAGACCTCGGAGAGAGTGGATGCCGCGGGCCGCGGCATCCACTCGGTCCGAGGTTCGTCAGCCCTTGACTGCGCCGCCGAGGCCGGCCGAGCGCAGGAACACCGACTGGAACAGCAGGAACATGGCGATCGGGATGAGCGTCGCGATCGCGAGCGCCGCGAGGAACACGTCGAGCTCGGTCTGGCTGGCGACCGCCGGCAGGCGCACCGACAGCGGCTGAACGGCCGGATCGGGCAGCACGAGCATGGGCCAGAGATAGTCCTTCCAGGCCGCGATGATCGCGAACACCGACACGACGCCGAGGATCGGCTTCGACATCGGCAGCACGATCGACCAGAACAGACGGAACGGTCCGGCGCCGTCGGTCTTGGCCGCCTCGAACACCTCGCGCGGCAGGTTGTCGAAGAACCGCTTGACCAGCAGGATGTTGAACGCGTTCGCCGCCATCGGCAGCCACACCGCGAGGTAGTTGTTGAGCAGGCTGGCGTCGCGGCCGAGGAGGGGCGGCGACACGATCGTCAGGTACAGCGGCACGAGCAGCACGATGCCCGGGATGAACAGCGTCGCCAGCACCAGGGCGTTGAGCACCGGCGCGTACTTCGGCCGCAACACCGACAGCGCGTAGCCGGCCGTCGTCGCGATGAACAGCTGTGCGAACCAGGCGCCCGCCGCGATGACGATGGTGTTCCAGAAGTACTGGCTGATGTGGATGTCGTTCCACGCGGCCGACAGGTTGGCCCAGTCGATGCCGTTCGGCCACAGCGCGAACGGCTGCTGGATGGTGTCCTGCGACGGCGTGACCGCCGACTTCGCGAGCCACAGGATCGGACCGAGCCCGGCGATCACGAGCGTGACGAACAAGAAGACGTGCGTCACCGACATGCCGAATCGCGTGCCGGGACGGCGACGCTCGGACGCCGAGACGATGGTGCGCTCGGCCAGATCGTCGACGGAATCCCGCTTGCGGCCGCCACCGGATCCCCGCCGTGACAGGAAGCCCCTCATGCCCTCGCGGCGCTCGGCGTTGGTGATCGACGTGGTCATGAGGTGCTCCAGCGGTTGGTGAGCTTGAAGTACAGCCACGACAGGATCGCGAGCACGATCGCCAGCAGCACCGACACCGCGGTGGCCTCGCCGTAGTCGCCGCCCAGGCTGTTGCGGAACGCCTTGTCGTAGATGTACAGGAGGATCGTCTTGGTCGCGCCCGCCGGCCCGCCGCCGGTGAACAGGAACGGCTCGAGGAACACCTGCGCGGTCGCGATGACCTGCAGGATCAGCATGATGAAGAGGATGCCGCGCAGCTGCGGCAACGTGACGTGCCACACCTTGCGCCAGATGCCCGCGCCGTCGACCTCGGCGGCGTCGTACAGCTCGGGCGGCACCGACAACAGCGCTGCGAGGTAGATGATGATCGATCCGCCGGCCGCCGCCCACGTGGCCTCGAGCACGAGGGAGGGCATCGCCTGCGCGGCGGACGACAGCCACGGCTGCGGCGGGATCCCGAACCACCCGAGCGCCGTGTTGAACACGCCGTTCGGCGATGAGTCGTAGAAGAACTTCCACAGCAGCACCGCCACGACCGGCGGGATCACCACCGGCAGGTAGGCGAGGGCCGAGTACAGCCCCTTGCCGCGGCGCACCTCGCTCATGAGCACCGCCATGAACAGGGGCAGCGGAAAGCCGAACAGCAGTGCGAGCACGGCGAAGTAGATCGTGTTGACGACGGCGCGGCCGAGCTGCGGATCGCTCAGCACCGCCACGTAGTTGTCGAGCCCGACCCACTCCGAGACGAGCAGGTTCGTCTTCTGCAGGCTCATGATCACGGACTGCACGATCGGCGACCACGAGAAGAAGAAGAACACGAACACCATCGGCAGCACGAACAGCAGGTTCGCGAGGCCTCCCCCGCGGTACCAGGTGAGCGGCGTGCGTCGGGTCCTGCGACGCTCCGGCGGCGCGAGGGGCGGGGGCGCCGCCGCCGCGGCGGGGCGCTCAGGAAGGGTCGCGGTCATCGTCGGCCTTTGCTGTGGAGGTTGTTCGTGCGTCTGGGGCGTTTCGTCTCGCTCGTTCCTCGCTCGCTCAACGACCGGAACCGATGCTCCGGTCGTTGAGCGAGCGAAGCGAGACGAAACGCGAGCGGATGCCGCACCCCAGGCTTCGAGCAGCGCGGGGTGCGGCTGGGCCCCCGCCCCCTGAGGCTCCGAGCGACGCGCCAGCGGCGCTTGGAGTGGGAGCGGGGACCACGACTCCTTACTCGTCGAGCAGAGCCTGGGCGTCGGTCTGGGCCTGGGCGAGCAGGGCGTCGATATCGGCGTTCTGGTCGGTCAGCACCGTCTGGACGACGGTGTCGAGCAGAGCGTAGACCTCCTGCGTCGACTTCTTGGGCTCGCCGACCGGCGTCTGGTCCCAGATGTTGTCGGTGAACGACGTCATCTGGTCGCGCGGCACGTTGATGTACGGCTCGATCCAGGTGAGCGACTCCTCGTACAGCTCACGGCTGAGCACCGGCAGCACCGGGGTGCCGACGGCCTGGTCCGAGTCGGCGAGCGCCTTGGCGTCCTGCACCGCGGCATCCTTGTCCATCAGCTTCTGCATGTAGTACCAGTCGATCCACTCGACCGCCGCCTCCTTGGTGGGGTCGTCGACCGTCGGGCTGATGACGGCGATGTCGCCACCGCCGAGCGTGCCCGGGTCGTCGCCCTCGACAGGAACCACGCCGAGGCCGTAGACGTCGGGGTCAAGGCCGAAGTCGCGCACGAGCGCCGTGTAGACGTCGGAGCCCGACGTGTACATGCCGATGTTGCCGGCGGCGAACTCCTGGTTGATCGTGCCCCAGTCGAGGTCGACCTTCGAGCCGAACGAGTCGTCCTCCCACTTGAGGTCGTGCAGGAACTGCAGGCTCGCCTTGGTGGCGTCATTGTCGACCGTCGAGGTGGCGGTGCCGTCCTCGTTGTCGGTCTGCGTGCGACCGCCGCGCGCAACGGTCTGGGCGGTGAGCTGCCAGCCCCCGGTGTTGTTGATCGCCATCTGCGCGTAGCCGGCCTTGCCCGTGGCGTCGTGGATCTTCTTGGCGTACTCGCGGATCTCGTCCCACGTCGTCGGAGGTTGGTCGGGGTCGAGGCCCGCCTGCTCGAACAGATCGCGGTTGTAGTGCAGACCCATCGCGTAGGCCTGGCGCGGGAAGCCGTAGATCTTGCCGTCGTCGCCGGTCACGCCGTCGAGGATGATCGGGTTGAAGCTGTCCTCGTAGCCGAGGTCCTTCACCTCGGCGGTGACGTCCATGAGCTGCCCGTTCTCGAGCAGGGTCTTGGAGTCGGTGAACGGCACCGTGAACACGTCGGGCAGGCTGCCGCCGGCGAGCTGCACGGCGAACGTCGGCCCCTCCCACTCGTACTCGACACCGATGATGTCGATGTTCGGGTGCTCCTTCTCGAACTGCTTCTCCTGCGTCGCGAACGCGTCGTACGCCGCAGCGTCGGCGCCCGGCGGGAAGGTCGCGACGCGCAGTTCGATCTTGTCGCTGTCGCCGCCGTCGCCGCCGGCCGCCGAGCAGCCGACGAGTGCGCCGACCGTCGCCACGGTGGCGACACCGGCGAGCAGGACCCTTGCTGGTGACTTCATCGTCTTTCCTTTCGTGGAGGATGCTCCGCGTCAGCCTCTCGGCGCGGAAGCCCCTGTGGTGGTGGTGGTGGTGGATTCGGGTTCCAGCTGCAGCCATGCGGCTGCGTTCGCGGGCAGGTCGCCCGCCTCGAGCGGCGAGCTCGAGAGGAGGACGGTCGCGCCCGGGGGCAGCGCGACCGGGTCGTCGCCGGCGTTGACGACGCACGCGAAGCCGTCGCCGCGCCGGAACGCGAGGATGTCGGCATCGTGGCCGGTACCGCTGCGGTCCGCGAGCCCGGGAGCGTCGTCCCACCAGGTGAGCGGTCCGTCGCCGAGCTCGGGCAGCTCGCGGCGCAGACGCAGCGCAGCTCGGTAGAGGTTGAGGGTGGATGCCGGATCCGCCGCCTGCGCGGCGACGGTCAGGGTACTCCACCCCTCGGGCTGCGGCAGCCACGTCTCGGCACCGTCGGGGCTGAACCCGAACGGAGCCCGGTCGCCGGCCCACGGCAGCGGGACGCGGCATCCATCCCGTCCCGGGTCGGTGCCGCCGGAGCGGAAGTGCATCGGGTCCTCGATGAGGTGCAGCGGCAGGTCCTCGACTTCGGGCAGGCCGAGCTCGTCGCCCTGGTAGATGTAGAGGCTGCCCGGTAGCGCCGCGACCAGCAGGGCGGCGGCACGGGCGCGGTGCAGACCCAGTTCGGGGTCGGTCGGCACCCCGAACCGCTTCTTGAGGAACGCGAACGCCGTGTCTTCGCGGCCGTAGCGCGTGACGGGGCGCGTGACGTCGTGATTGCTGAGCACCCACGTGCTCGGCGCGCCGACCGGTGCGTGGGCCTCGAGGGTGGCCGAGATCGATTCGCGGAAGGATGCCGCGCCCCAGGGCCGCGCGAGGAAGTCGAAGTTGAAGGCGGTGTGCATCTCGTCGGGCCGCAGGTAGTTCGTGAACCGCACGATGTCGGGCACCCAGATCTCGCCCACGAGCACGCGCGTTCCGGGGTAGGAGTCGGCGATCGCACGCCACGAGCGGTACACGTCGTGCAGCTCGTCCCGGTCCTCGGTGGGGTGCTGGCCAGGACCCTGCTTCTCGCCCACCTCGGGCAGGTCGGGGTCCTTGATGAGCAGGGCGGCCGAATCGATGCGCACGCCCGCCACGCCGCGGTCGAACCAGAAGCGCAGGATGTCCTCGTGCTCGCGGCGCACGTCGGGATGGTTCCAGTTGAGGTCGGGCTGCTCGGGCGTGAACATGTGCAGGTACCACTCGCCCGGCGTGCCGTCGGGGTTCGTCGTTCGCGTCCACGTCTCGCCCTGGAAGCTCGACTCCCAGTGCGTGGGCATCTCGTCGCCGTTCGGCCCCTTGCCCGGGTGGAACCAGAACCGCTCGCGCTCGGGGCTGCCGGGGCCGGCTGCCAGCGCCGCCTGGAACCACGGGTGCTGGTCGCTCACGTGGTTGGGGACGACGTCGATGATGGTGCGGATGCCGAGGGCCAGGGCCTCCTGGATCAGCAGCTCTGCCTCGTCGAGCGTGCCGAAGCGCGGGTCGATGTCGCGGTAGTCCTGCACGTCGTAGCCGCCGTCCGCGAGCGGACTCGGGTACCACGGGTTGAACCAGATGGCATCGACGCCGAGGTCTTTCAAGTAGCCGAGGTGCTGCCGGACGCCGGAGAGGTCGCCGGTGCCGTCGCCGTTCCCGTCCGCGAAGCTGCGCACGTAGACCTGGTAGATGACGGCGGACCGCCACCACAGTGCGTCGTCTTCGGCGGGCACGGCGCGGTCGCCGCGCGTGAGGACCTCGGTGTCCACAGATCTCCTCGTTCGTCGTTGAAAAGTCTCGATGCAGAGAATGTACGACGCGGGATGGGTTAACGCAACTCTTTGACAGAACTACGCAAGATCACGATTGCGCAACGCCACGCATATCTCGGCCATCTCCCGTCCCCTGTCACGATCCGCGGTGCGCCCCAGCAGATTGCGACAGGCGAGCCGGGCTCGCGGCATCCAGCGACGCACTACGGCTCCCCTGTCGCAAACCGCGGTGCGCCCCCGCAGAGCGCGACAGGGGAAGCGTGGCACAGGCAGAGCACGGCACGCCGAATGGGGGCGAGCGCGGTCGCGGTCAGCGGGCGGCGGGCCCCGTTGAGGCGCGCAGGACGAGCTCGGGCTCGAAGAGCAGCTCGTCTCCGGCCTCGGTGGTGCCGGCGATCTGCGAGAGCAGGAGATCGATGACGGTGCGGCCCATGGACTCGATCGGCTGGCGCACCGTGGTGAGCGGCGGCTCGGTGCAGCTCATCAGGAACGAGTCGTCGAAGCCGACGACGCTGACGTCCTCGGGCACGCCCAGGCCCGCCCGGCGCGCGGCGCGCACGGCGCCGAGGGCGAGCGGGTCGCTCGCGCACACGACGGCTGTCGCGCCGGCGGCGAAGAGACGGGATGCCCCGGCCTGACCCGATTCGAGCGAGTACAGCCCGCGGACGACGAGGCTCTCGTCCAGCGGCGAGCCGAGGCGCTGCAGCACCTGCTGCGCCGCGGCCAGCTTGCGCTGCGAGGGGATGTGGTCGAGCGGGCCCAGCAGCATGCCGATGCGGCGATGCCCGAGCTGGTGGAGGTGCTGGATCGCCTGCTCGGCGGCGGCCGCGTCGTCGGTCGACACCGTGGCGAAATCGAGGGCGTCGATGCGCGCATTGACCAGGACCGTCGGCAGGTTGACCTGGCGGATGCGTTCGTAGTGATCGTGGGCCGCGTCGGCCTGGCTGTAGTTGCCGCCGAGGAAGATGACGCCCGACACCTGCTGCTGCAGCAGCAGGTCGACGTAGTCCGACTCGGTGATGCCGCCGGCGTTCTGCGTGCACAGCAGCGGCGTGTAGCCGTTCTGGGTCAACCCGCCGCCGATGATCTCGGCCAGCGCGGGGAAGATCGGGTTCTGCAGCTCAGGCAGCACGAGCCCCACGAGGCGCGCGCGCTCGCCGCGGAGCTTGGTCGGCCGCTCGTAGCCGAGAACGTCGAGCGCGGTGAGCACGGCCTGGCGCGTGGCCTCCGACACGCCGGGCTTGTCGTTGAGCACACGGCTGACGGTTGCTTCGCTGACCCCGACCTTGCGCGCCACTTCGGCGAGACGCTTCGACATGCGCTCAGTGTACGCAAGAACTTGCAGGATCGCGCAAGTGGATGAAAGTGACGGATGCCGGAATATCCGCTCCCCGCGGACCGGTTGCGCACGACCATGACCACTATCGGAATCATCGGTGCAGGACACATCGGCAGCGCGCTCGCGCGGGCGTTCTCGGGACTCGGCTACGACGTCGTGATCGCCAACTCGCGGGGGCCTGAGACGCTCAGCGATCTCGTGGCCGAGCTTGGGCCGAAGGTCACCGCCGCGACCGCGTTCGACGCCGCCGCCGCCGCCGACATCGCCGTCGTGACGGTTCCGCTCAAGGCGCTGAAGGACGTGCCCGTCGAGCCCCTCGCCGGCAAGATCGTGATCGACACGAACAACTACTACTTCGAGCGCGACGGCCACATCGACGCGCTGGACCGCGGCGAGACCACCACGTCACAGCTGGTGCAGGACCACCTGCCGGCGTCGAAGGTCGTGAAGGGGTTCAACCAGATCCTCGCGTCAGAGATCAACACGACCGGGCTCCCCGCGGGCGACCCGAACCGTCGCGCGCTCGGCACCGCGAGCGACCATGACGACGCCGTCGAACTGATCACCGGCATCTACGACGCGCTGGGCTTCGACACCGTCAGTGCCGGACCGCTCAGCGAGTCGTGGCGCCTGGAGCGCGACCGCCCCGCGTACGTCACGCGGCAGACGGCCGACGAGCTGCGGGCGAACCTGGCGATCGCGAACCGCCTCCCCTGACTCCAGCGTCCGGCGAGTCGCCAGGAACGCCGCGCGCAACCCGCCGTTTCTGGCGACTCGCCAAGAACGGCCGGATGATGCGCGGTGAGGGGAATGAGGGGATGCCGCGGCCGGTTGCCGTCAGGGATGAACGACGCAGCTCCCGCCCCGGCTCCCCTCTCCCTCTCGGTCCTCGACCTGGTGCCGGTGCGCACCGGGCAGACGAGCGCTCAGGCGGTGGCGGCATCCCTCGCCCTCGCAGACGCGGCGGACCGCCTGGGGTTCCGGCGGTACTGGTTCGCCGAGCATCACAACATGCCGGCGGTCGCCTCGACGACGCCGCCGGTGCTGGCGGCGGCGGCAGCGGCGCGCACCGAGCGCATCCGGCTGGGCTCGGGCGGCGTCATGCTGCCCAACCACTCACCGCTCGTCGTGGCCGAGCAGTTCGCGGCGCTGGAGGCGCTCGCCCCGGGCCGCATCGACCTCGGCATCGGCCGCGCCCCCGGCTCGGACCCCGTCATCACGCAGCTGCTGCGCCAGAGCGGCACCACGAGCGACGTCGAGCGCTTCCCCGACCACGTGCGCGACATCCTGTCGCTCGTCGCGCCCGACGGCGCCGCGCTGCGCTTCACGTCCGGCGGCACGTACGACGTGCACGCCACGCCCGCCGCCACCTCGACGCCCGAGGTCTGGCTGCTCGGCTCGAGCGACTACTCCGCGCAGCTCGCCGCCGCGCTCGGGCTGCCGTACGTGTTCGCGAACCACTTCTCGGGCAACGGGCTCGAGCGCGCGCTCGATCTCTACCGCACCGCGTTCGTCGCGTCCGAGGCGCTGTCCGAGCCCCGGACGTTCCTCACCGCCAACGTGCTCGTCGCCCGGACGCAGACCGAGGCCGACGAGCGCGCGCTGCCCAACCTGCGCATGACGGCGCGGCTGCGCACCAACAAGCCGCTCATCCCGCTCGAGACGGTCGAGCAGGCGATCGCCGGCGCCGCCGACTTCGACGCGCTGGGCGACTCGTTCATGGCGTCGGCGCGCGCCAACTGGTTCGTCGGAGAGCCGCGGGCCGTGGCATCCGATCTCCGCGCCTTCGCGCAGAAGCATGGGGTCGACGAGGTCATGATCTCGCCCATCGCCGGCGCGTACGAGGCCGAGCCGATGGATGCCTCGCCCGGCCGCGTGCAGACGCTCGAGCTGCTGGCGGCCGAGCTCCCGCTCGCGTAGCCGCCGCCGACCGCCCCGCCCGGCGGCCGACGGAAACATCACGTGATCTGCGTGATGTCGACCGACGCGATCATTCGGAACGGTGGAGAGCAGCATCCGCGTCGACCGTGACGGGCACGGCTCCGCGGGATCCGGGGGGATCGTATGTCTGCTCGACCGTTGGTTCGTCGTGTGTCCGGAACGCCGTGGCAGGCACGGCCGGCCGTTGTGATCGTCACGGTGCTGGCGGTGATCGCCGGCCTGGTCATGCCGCTGACGGCGGCACCAGCGGCATGGGCCGCAGCGGGGAGCCTCGTCAGCGGATTCGTGTGGGCCGACGCGAACCGCGACGGCGTGCGGGAGTCCACCGAGCCCACGCGATCCGGGGTCACCGTGCAGCTGCTGTCGTCGCCCGGCGGCGCAGTGGTGGCGACGACGACCACGAACGCGGCCGGCGTGTACAGCTTCGCCAACGCCGCGGACGGGGACTACGTCGTGCGCATCGACGCTCCGGGGCCTTTCGTCTTCCCGGCGGCGACGAGCGGCGCGAACGACTTCGTGCGGGCGGGAGTCCCCAACACCGGCGAGCCCGAGCGCGGGGTCACGGCGCCTTTCACGATCGCCGGCAGCACGCAGGTCACAGGCCTCGATGCCGGACTGCAGCCGATCGCGAACCTGGTCGTCGCACGCCTCCCGGAGGCGAACGGATGCGAGGGGTTCGCCATCACCGGCATCCCGCCGTTCGACGAGGTCGAGGGCCCCGGACAGGACACCGGGCCGGGCAACTGCGTCGTCCGCACGCGCGACACCGTCATGCAGTCGTACTCGGTGTCGCTCACCGGCCTGCCCACGGGCGCCTCGGTGCCGAACGTGGTCGCCGAGTTCACGGTCTCGTCCCCGGACGGCGCGTCGCTGGAACTGGCCGGCCCCGGGACCAACGGGATCCCGGCCGGATGCCTCGCCGCCGAGAACGGCGCGAACCCGCCCTCGTCGCGCACCCTCAACGCCGACGGATCGATCACGGTGAAGTGCAACCTGGGCACGATGTCGTCCAACGTCGCGGCCGTGCAGTTGGCGTACCGGTTCACGACCGACACGCCGATCCCCTCGCACGCGAGCATCGCGATGCACGCATATGCCGGCGGCGGCGAAGCCGGCACCTCGAACTCGGTGTCGGGGCCGACGGTCGAGGTGACCGGCACCGCTCGGTGGGATCTGGAGAAGATCGTCTACCCCACGAACGGAAACGTCGCGGCCGGGCCCGACTTCACGGAGCTCATGATCGACGGCGTCGCGACCCAGGGCTACCTGGTGCGGTACCAGTTCAACATCACCGACACGCTGGGCGGAGCCGGCGGGGCGGAGCTGTCCTGGCCGGTGACCTTCACCGATGTCATGCCCGAGTTCCCCGGTGCGCGCATCACCGAGTGCCGGCCGACCAACCTCGCCGACAACGCCGGACGGTCGGCGTGGACGCTGACATGTCCGAGCCAAGCCGAGACTCAGGGGGCTGACGGCTGGCAGCTCAGCATCCGGCCCAACAGCGGGGTCGGCGGAGACACGGGTGTCGGACACATGGTGATGACCGTCTTCGTTCCCCTGGATGAGATGAATCGTGCCATCGACCCGGCGTGGGAGCCGGGCGACGACCTCCCTACGGGCACGTTCGACTTCGCCAATCGCGCCGAGGGCACCGACCACTGGTCGCTCAACGGCGGCGCGCTCAACTACGGCGACGGCCACGAACCGGGCTGGGACGGCACCGGCAACAACCTGGCGGTCCGGGTGGCTTCTGCCGCCGCCCCGCAATGGGACCTTCAGAAGGTGTTCATCGGCGGACCCTCGTACGGCACCGAGACCGTCAACGGCGCCGCGGTCGACGGCTATTACATCTCGTACCGGCTGACCGTTCGCGACCTCGCGGGGTCGGACAACGTGGGCCCCTGGCTTGATCGTCCGGTGACGTTCCGCGACCGGCTGGTGAGCCACCCTGGCGCCGTCCTGGTGTCATGCTCCCCCGTCGGCGCACTCAACACCGGCACCCCGACCTGCGAGACGGGCGTGCAGCCGACGGATGGCTGGGACATGAGCTTCGTCCCGAACCAGGCGGGCTTCAACCTCCGGCTGGGGCAGTTCGACGCACGCATGTTCATCCCGATGACCGCGCTGCCCGCCGACCCCTGCACGTCGAACGTCACGCTGGACCTGCGCAACGAGGCGATCGGCTCGGAGCACTGGACGGTCGACGGGCAGCCCAACAACGGGACCGGATTCGAGCCCGGCTGGGACGGCACGAACGCCACCGGCAACAACGTCGACGTGCGCAGCGTCCGCCCGTCGGCCAGCGACTGCGGCACCCTGACCGGAGACAAGCAGTACATCGCCACCGAGACCGGCGGCGCATACGGCAGCGACCCCAATCAGTTCCGGGCCTCGTACGCGGGGCACACGCTCAACACAAGGGTCAGTCTCAACGCCAGCAGCAATCGCGTCTCGGCTACCGACATCGTGCTCTGCGACGTGTTCGACGTGTCGACCCAGTTCATCCGGCCCGGAGGGCAAGCCTGGATCTCGGCGTCCGGCTCGGTCGATCCGGCCGACTACGTGATCGAGTACGCCGTCGGTCCCAACGAGGTCGACACCCAGGCAGGGCCGTTCAACACGTCGGTCAACCTCTTCCCGAGCGACACCAGTTCGCTCACCGACGCCGCTGCCGACTGCCGAGGCTTCGCCGGCCCGTGGTCGAGCGAGCCGACGTCGTTCGGCGAGGACTGGCGCGATCACGTCAACATGATGCGCGTGCGGCCGATCACCGCCGGGCTCACGGAGGTCGGCCCGTTCAGCCTCAACCTGTGGTCGGGGCTGCAGGTCCGGCCCATCTACAACGGCGGGCCCGATGCCGGGGAGGTCATCCCCCACCGCATCCGCCTGTCGAACGCCGGCGGATGGCCGACGGCGGGTAGCGGCTGGGCGACCACGCTGCGCGAGCGGCGCTTCGAAGGTCCGGAGCTGGCGGTCGACAAGACGGTGAGTCCCACGCAGTACCTTCCCGGCGGCACCGCCATCTGGGACCTGAACGTGCTGGCGAACCGGACCTTCGCGGGCATGACCATGCTCGACGTGGCCGTTGTCGACACGATCCCGCCGGATCTGCACTTCGACCCCGTATGCACCCAGGCGCGACTGCCACAGGGCGTGACGATGAGCTACGACGCGGCCACACGCAAGGTGACCTTCCTCGGCGGAGACGTTCCCATCGTCAGCACGGGGGTCAACCAGTGGATCTTCCACCCCACCGCCGCGGGAGCGCGCCACCTGCAGATCTGCACCACCGTCGACACGCTGGCGCAGCCCGGCGAGACCTACGTGAACACCATGCAGGCGACGGCCACGAACTCGACGAACGCGCCCACCGACACGGCGACGATCCAGGTCGTCGGGTCGGGCCAGATGGGCATCTCGAAGCGGGTCGACAAGCCCTTCGTCGCCAGCGGAGAGGAGTACTCCTGGACGCTGGACTGGGGCAACACGTCCACCGTGCTGACGTTCCAGGCTCCCGACGTCATCGACGTGCTTCCGTGGAACGGCGACGGCGCGGGCGGCGCGCTCTCGCGCCGCGACCAGTACTCCTCGGACTATCAGGGGCTGGCGCAGCTGGTCGGCCCTCTGTCGGCACCGACCTACATCCGTCCCACCGGCGGGGGTGAGGTGCCGGGCACCTGGTACTACACGACCGCCGCCCCGTCGACGATCAACCACGACCCGCGGGACGGCTCCAACTCCGATCCCGCGGCCGCGGGCGGGCGATGGCTGACCGCGGCCGAGGTGGCGGACTTCGACGATGTGACCGCGGTGCGCTTCGTGTCGAGCTCCCCGCTTCCGACCCAGTCCAGGGTGCGTGCCGAGATCCCGGCGGTCTCGACAAGCAATCAACTCGACAACGTGTACGTCAACCGGGCCATGATCTTCTCGCCGACCTTCGAGGATCAGCCCCTGCTGTCGAACGAGCCGTACGTGCTGATGCCCGGGTTCACGCTCGGTGACCTGGTGTGGAGCGACCGCAACGGCGACGGCCGGTTCGACGCCGATGAGCAGGGCGTGGCCGGTGTGACGGTGCAGGTGCTCGACGACGACGGCGACATCGTCGGCACGGCCGTCACCGACGCCGACGGCCGCTGGTCGGTCGAGGCGCTGCCTGCGGGCACGTACACCGCGCACATCCCGGCAGCGATGTTCCAGACCGGCGGTCCGCTGGCAGACCACGTGGTGCGGACGGTCGCCTCCAGCGACGCGCTCGACCCCAACGAGGGCGCCGACAACAACAACACGGCGAGCGCGGATCCGGCGGCCTCCGGCTTGACCAGCACGCCGGTCACGCTGACCTACCGGTACGCCGGCGACGACCTGGCCGGCGGCAACGGACCGGCTGACGACAACGTCGCAGGGCTCGGGAGTCCTCTGCTCCCCGACGACTTCACCGCCTTCACAGTCGACCTCGCCGTCATGCCCACGCCCGGGATCGACATCGAGAAGTCGACCAACTTGCAGGATGCCGACACGCCCACCGGTCCGTATGTGACGACGGGCGGCGCGGTGGTGTGGACCTACGTCGTGACGAACACGGGAGGCGTGGACCTCAGGGACATCACGGTGACCGACGACAAGGTGGACGCCGCCGACATCGACTGCGCCGGCACGGGCGGCAACGTCATTCCCGGACCGCTTGCGCCAGAGGCATCCCTCACATGCGTCGCGACCGGCGTCGCGACGGCGGGCCAGTATGCGAACACCGGCTCGGTCACCGGGTCAGACCCCACGGACGTCGAGGTGACCGACGAAGACCCGTCGCACTACTTCGGCGCGGCGCCCTCGGTCGACATCGAGAAGGCGACGAACGTTCAGGATGCCGACGGGCCGACCGGCCCCCTGGTCACGGCGGGCGGCGACGTGCGATGGACGTATGTGGTCACCAACACGGGCAACGCGCCGCTCACGAATGTGACCGTCACCGACGACCAGGTGGATGCCGCCGACATCGACTGCGACGGCACTGGGTCGAACGTCATCGCGGGGCCGCTCGCAGCGGGGGCGTCGTTCACATGTGTCGCCACCGGCACGGCGTCGCTCGGCCAGTACGCCAACCTCGGCAGCGTCGTGGCCACGGGCCCGGGCACGACGGATGTCGAGGGGAATCCGGTCGCCGGCGTGCAGGTCGACGATGACGACCCGTCGCACTACTTCGGCGTGCAGCCCTCGGTCGACATCGAGAAGGCGACGAACGCCCAGGACGCCGACGAGGCGCCCGGACCGCTCGCGGCGGTGGGAGGCGACGTCCGGTGGACCTATGTGGTCACGAACACCGGCAACACCGCTCTGACCGACGTGACCGTCACCGACGATCTCGTGGCTGCCGCCGACATCGACTGCGCCGAGACCGGAAGCAACGTGGCGCCCGGACCGCTGGAACCCCAGGGGTCCTTCACGTGCGTCGCCACCGGCACGGCGGTCGCCGGACAGTACGCGAACACCGGCACCGTGACGGGAACCGGTCCCGCGACCACCGACGTCGACGGCGAGACCGTCCCCAGCGACGAGGTCACCGACAGTGACCTGTCGCACTACTTCGGTGCGAACCCGGCCATCGACATCGAGAAGGCGACCAACGACGAGGACGCCGACGAGCCGACCGGCCCGCTGGTACCCGTCGGCGGCGGTGTCGAGTGGACGTACGTGGTGACCAACACCGGCAACGTGCCGCTCACGAACGTCACCGTCACGGACGACCGCGTGGAGCCGACCGACATCGACTGCGACGAGACCGGCGGCAACACCGTTCCAGGGCCGCTCGCACCGGGTTCTTCGGTCACCTGCGTCGCGACCGGGGCGGCCACGGCTGGCCAGTACGCCAACCTCGGGGCGGTGACCGCGACCGGACCCGAGACGACGGATGTCGACGGCGAGCCGGTGCCCGGGGTGGAGGTGGGGGACGACGACCCGTCGCACTACTTCGGCGCCGCCCCCGCGATCGACATCGAGAAGGCCACCAACGGGCAGGACGCCGACCAGGCGCCCGGTGTCGCGGTGCCGGCGGGCTCGATCGTGGAGTGGACCTACGTGGTCACCAACACCGGCAACACGCCGCTCGCGGATGTGACGGTGACCGACGACAAGGTGCCGGCGTTCGAGATCTGGTGCGACGGCACCGCGTCGAACGTCTTCCCCGGGCCTCTGGCCCCGGGCGAGTCGTTCACGTGCGATGCACACGGCATCGCCGTGACCGGCGCCTACGCGAACGTGGGGACCGTCACGGCGAAGGTTCCGGGCACCGAGATGTCCGTCACCGACGACGATCCCTCGCACTACACCGGCACAGCGGTGCCGCGCGCGTTGCCCGCCACGGGCGGGGCGGTTCCGATCGTCGCCCTCGGCGCCGGACTGCTCGCGACGCTGTTCGGCCTGGCGCTCGTCGTGGTCACGACCCGGCGCCGTCGCGCCTGACAGCGCGAACGACACGGGGGCTGGGCGCGAAGGCGCTCAGCCCCCGTGGCGCGCGCCGCGCGGCGGCCGGCAGTCGAGCCCGCCCTCTGAAGCCCGCGCAGCCGGACTGCCGAAAGTCCCGATTGACGGGCCTCTCCCGCGGGCGTATACCGGACGCGCAACCGCACCCGAGGTTCCGAGGGGAGTGATCGAAATGCCTGAGTTCATGGACGTCCACCACGGGATGGTGGGCATCACCGCCGATGCGCTGAAAGCGGCGCACGACGCTGACCTGGCGATCCAGGGCGAAGAGGAGGTCACGTTCAAGACGGCCTGGGCGGACCCCGAGACGGGGGTCGTGTTCTGCCTGTCGGAGGCGCCGTCCAAGGAGGCCGTCATGCGGATCCACGAGCGCACCGGGCATCCGGCGGACGAGGTCCACGAGGTACCCCTCGTCGTCTGACCCGCCGTCGTCAGTCGGTCTCGGGCTCGCCCGAGAGGAGGCCGCGCAGCCAGTCGCGCGCCTCGACGAACACGTCGTCGGCGTAGCGCTCGGGGTAGTGCACGACGGCGCGGTCGGCACGCGGATACGACCCGAGGAACGTCACGCGCGGGCTGAAGCGGCGCAGTCCCATGAGGGCGTCGGCCATGCGCTCGTCCTGCAGGTGCCCGTCGGCATCGACGACGAAGCGGTACCGGCCGAGCTCGTCGCCGATCGGACGCGACGCGAGCAGCGACAGGTTGATGCCGCGGGTGGCGAACTGCTCCAGCATCTCCAGCAGCGCGCCGGGGTGGTCGTCCGGCAGCTCGACGATGAGGGACGTCTTGTCGGCGCCCGTCGGGGCGGGCGGCACGACCGTCCGTGCGACGAGCACGAAGCGCGTCACGGCGTTCGGGTTGTCGCCGATGTTCGAGGCGAGCAGCTCGAGCTCGTGGTGCTCGAGGATGCCGGGAGGCGCGATCGCGGCATCCGCGTCGCTGGATCCGTCGAGCAGGCTCATCGCGCTCGCCACATTGCTCGCGGCGGGCACGTGCGAGTGCGCGGGCAGCTCGCGCGACAGCCACTGCAGGCACTGGGCGTACGCCACGGGGTGCGCGGCGATGAGCCCGACGTCCTGCAGCCGGGCTCCCGGCCGGCCGACGAGCACGAACTCGACGGGCACGAGGTACTCCCCCACGATCCGCAGTCCGGGAATCGTCGCCAGCGCGTCCTGCGCCGTCGACACGCCGCCGTCGACCGAGTTCTCGATCGCGATCATCGCCGCGTCCGAGCGGCCCTCGACCACGTCGGCCAGTGCTTCGCCGACGTTGCGGACCGGACGCCAGTCGCGCCCGCGCGCCTCCGGCACCTGCGCGAGCGCGGCTTCCGTAAAGGTTCCGGCCGGTCCCAGGTAGCTGTATGTACGGCGGACGGGCGCCTCGGCACCGGGGAGGTCGGAAGTCACGGAACCACCCTAGCCCGCGGCATCCCTTCCCCTCCGCGTACCGGACGAACGTCATCGGCCGTGCATCCGGCCGAGCGGACAGGCAGACTAAAGGGATGAGTCGCGCAGGACAGCCCGCCGAACCTTCCGACCTCATCGACATCGATGAGCTGATCGCCGCGTACTACGACATCGCGCCGGACCCCGCCGTGGCCGAGCAGCGTGTCGTGTTCGGCACGAGCGGCCACCGCGGCTCGTCGCTGACCGGCAGCTTCAACGAGACGCACATCCTCGCCACGACGCAGGCGATCGTGGACTACCGCCGCACGCAGGGCATCCAGGGGCCGCTGTTCCTCGGCCGCGACACGCACGGACTGTCGCTGCCGGCCGAGCGCAGCGCCATCGAGGTGCTGGTCGCCAACGGCGTCGACGTGCGCGTCGACGCCCGCGACTCGTGGGTGCCGACGCCCGCCCTCAGCCATGCGATCCTCACGTACAACCGCGGGAGGGATGCCGCCGACCCTGGCCGCGCAGACGGCATCGTCGTCACGCCCAGCCACAACCCGCCCCGTGACGGCGGCTTCAAGTACAACCCGCCGAACGGCGGACCTGCCGACACCGACGCCACCGAGTGGATCGCGGACCGCGCCAACGAGCTGATCGCCGCCGGCCTGGAGGGGGTGAACCGGACGCCGTTCAAAGACATCGACGGCGACCGGCTCGGCGACTACGACTTCCGCGACGCGTATGTGCGCGACCTCGCGAACATCATCGACCTCGAGGCGATCCGCCGCGCGGGCGTGCGGATCGGCGCCGACCCGCTGGGCGGTGCGTCGGTGGAGTACTGGGCCCTCATCGGCGAGATGCACGGGCTCGATCTCACCGTCGTCAACCCCGACGTCGACCCGACATGGCGCTTCATGACGCTCGACTGGGACGAGAAGATCCGCATGGATCCGTCGTCGCCGTCGGCCATGGCCGGGCTCATCGGCCGTCGCCACGAATACGACGTCCTCACCGGGAACGACGCCGACGCCGACCGCCACGGGATCGTGACGCCCGATGCGGGACTCATGAATCCCAACCACTACCTCGCGGTGGCGATCGACTACCTGTACTCGCACCGACCGGAATGGCCGACGGACGCCGCGGTCGGCAAGACCCTCGTGAGCTCGATGATCATCGACCGCGTCGCGGCATCGCTGGGGCGGCCGCTCCTGGAGGTGCCGGTCGGGTTCAAGTGGTTCGTGCCCGGGCTGCTCGACGGCTCCGTCGCGTTCGGCGGCGAGGAGTCCGCGGGGGCGTCGTTCCTGCGGTTCGACGGCAGCGTGTGGACGACCGACAAGGACGGCATCCTGCTGTGCCTGCTGGCGTCCGAGATCATCGCCGTGACCGGCAAGACGCCCTCGCAGCGGTACGCCGAGCTCGAGGCCGAGTTCGGAGCCTCGGCCTACCAGCGGGTGGATGCCCCGGCATCCCCCGCGCAGAAGGCGGCGCTCGGCAAGCTCGCCCCCGAAGCTGTCACCGCGACGGAGCTGGCGGGCGAGCCCATCACCGCCAAGCTGTCGCACGCGCCGGGCAACGGCGCGGCCATCGGCGGACTCAAGGTGCAGACCGAGCACGCGTGGTTCGCCGCGCGTCCGTCGGGCACCGAGGACGTCTACAAGCTCTATGCCGAGTCGCTGCGCGGCCCCGAGCACCTCGCCCAGGTGCAGGCCGAGGCCCGCGACGTGGTGTCGCAGGCGCTCGAAGGCGCCTGAGGCCGACGCCGCCTACGCAGAAGCCCTCCCGCCGATCGGCGAGAGGGCTTCTTCGTAGGGACGGATCAGGAGCGCACGGCACCGCGGCGACGGGTGAACAGCACGTACAGGCCGAGCACGATGATCGAGCCGAGGATCGACCCGATGATGCCCGAGGGCTGCAGGAAGCCGCCGTTGGGGTCGCTGCCGAACAGCAGGAATCCCAGGAAGCCGCCGACGAACGAGCCGACGATGCCGAGCACGATCGTGAGCAGGATGCCCATGCTCTGCTTGCCCGGGATGAGGGCGCGAGCGATGAGACCGGCGATGAGGCCGATGATGATCAGGCCGAGAATTGTCCAGAGCATGATTCCTCCTTCGTCTCTCGGACGCCTACGGGGGTGCGGCGCCCGGTCTGAGGTGTCCATGACGCTACCGCGGGGCGATTCCACCGGGATTGCCCTACCCAAACGGGCGCGAACGCGGTATATTCCCGCGCCGCGCGAAGCGACTCACAGGGCGATGGGGATCTGCGTGGTCAGCAGGCCGACATCGGCCAGATAGCGCTCCAGGGCGGTCGTCGCGACTCCGGTGGCCACGGAGTTGCCCTCGACCGTCGAGATCTCGAGCAGGAGGTCGCGCGCAGACCAGCCGGGCGCCTGCTCCTGCAGGTGCCTGCGCGTGGCGGGCAGCAGCTTGTCGCCGAGCGCCCACGTGGTCCAGCCGGTGAGGACGACGACCTCGGGATTGACGACCGCGACGAGGTCGGCGAGCGCCGAGCCCAGGTAGTAGGCGGTGCGCGCGATCGTCTCGTCGACGGCGGAGTCGGGCTCCGCACTGTCGGCCGCGCGCGCGAGCGCGGCGATGAAGTCGCTCTGCGCCTCGAGCCGGACGAGGGCGTGGCCCGGGTCGATCTCGCGGAGCGTCTGCTGGATGCCGGGCACCCCGACGTACGCCTCGACGCAGCCGTGGCGCCCGCAGCGGCACCTCCTCCCGTCGAGCACGAGCAGCGAGTGGCCCCACTCGCCCGCGGAGTTCGTCGCCCCCCGCAGGATGCGGCGCTCGAGCACGACCCCCGCGCCGACGCCGGTGCCGAGGTTGATGGTGGCGAGACTCGAGACGTACCGCCCGCGGCCGAGCCACAGTTCGGCGGTCGCCATGGCCTTGAGCGGATTGTCGATGACCAGCGGCATGCCCACGCGCTCGCGCAGGCGGTCGAGCTCGACCTCGTGCCACGTCCAGTTCGGCACCACGACCGACACGGTGTTCGGACCCTGCACGAGACCGGGCAGTGAGACGCCCACGCCGAGCACCTCGTCCCGTCGCACGTCCCCCTCGGCCAGCACGAGCTCCACGGCGCGGCCGATGCCCTCGACGACCGAGTCCGGGTCCAGCACGTGCTCGTCGCGCGCGACCTGGGCGTGCGCGAGCTGGTTGAGCGCGGCGTCGAACACGACGGCGCGGATGTACGTCTCGGCGACGTCGACGCCGACCACGCGGCCGCGCGCGGCGTTCATCGCGAGCGTCGCCGTCGGACGCCCGATGCGCCCCGCGGTCACCTTCGTCTCGACGACGATCCCCTCGCCGATGAGGTCGCCCACGACCGTCGCGACCGTCGCCGGGCTGAGCCCCGTCGTCTGCGTCAGCTCGTTGCGCGTCGTCTCACCGGCCGACAGCACCGCATGCAGGACGTCCAGCCGCGAATCGCTGCGGATGTCGCGCGACGTCCGTCGAAGCACCCCCATGCTCACTCCTGCACCGTCGAATCCCGCCAGTATGTCACGCGCCGTGCACGACCCGGCCGTCGGGCAGCCCCTCCGCCCGCAGCCGCGCCGTCACCGTCCCGTGCGGGCGGACGTACACGATCAGGCGCCCGTCCCGCGTCGCCCGCGCGGCGGTCGCGTACGGCGTGACATCCGCCAGATCCCCGTTCTCGACACCGAGCAGGTCGCCGCCGTCGACGACGACCTCGACGATCCGGTCGTCCCGCGCAATCGCGCCCGCCGCGTCGCGCAGCACGCACTCGATCTGCAGCACGCCGTGGAGCGGGATGCCGGCGGCCGTGCACGCCGCGACGGCATCGGCCGGCGGCATCCACACCTCCGCCTCGATGCGAACGGCCTCACCGCGGGCGACGAGCTCGTCGCGGGCGACGACCTCCCCGCCCCGCCGGGACTCCAGGACGAGCGCCTCCGCGCGGGGGTGCGCCACTGCCGTCCAGTAGCCGTGGGCGTCGTCGCGCACAAGCGGGAGCTCGTCGCCGTCGCACGACAGCGAGAGGTCGTCGCCGTTCGCGAAGGCCAGGACCTCGACCGGGCGGGGGTCGGCGGCATCCCATGCGCGTCCGACCGGGTGCGACCAGAAGTCGGCTCCCGCGCCTTCGGCGTGCGGACGCGTCACGAGGTGCGCGACAGGTTCGTCCGACCACCAGCTGCGCCGCAGGTGCCACGTCTGCTTCTCGAAGCCGGCCAGCGTGAGCAGTCCGGCACCCGATCCGTGGATGGGCCACCCGTGGGCCTCGCCCAGGTAGTCGATCCCGGTCCACAGGAACTGGCCGGCGATGAAGTCGTGGTCGGTGACGGCGCGCCACTGCGCGTAGCCGTGCCCGTTCTCGCTGCCGAGGAACGGCACGGCGGGGAAACGCTCATGGTCGTCGGCGTAGAGGTGCTCCTTGTAGTTGTAGCCGACGACGTCGAGCTCGGCGAAGAGCCCCGTGCGGCTCGACAGCTCGGGGAAGGCGGCGGCGAAGGTGACCGGCCGCGTCGGGTCGGCGCGCCGCGTGATGCCGGCCAGCCTCCGGGCGATCGTCGTGAGGCGACGGACGTCGGGACGGCTCGGGTCGTACACGCGCTCGGCGGCGGGCTTGTTCGCGTCGTTGTTGCCCGTCATCTCGTCGAACAGCGGGCTCGCGTACGGATCGTTCGGGTAGTCGACCTCGTTGCCGATGCTCCACGCGATGATCGACGGGTGGTGCCGGTGCGCCTCGATCATGGCGACGAGATCGCGCTCGTGCCACTGCGGAAAGTCCTTGGCGTAGCCCTCGTGGCGGGGCGGGTACACGTTGTGCCCCTGCCACCACTTGTTCTTGGGGTTCTCCCACTCGTCGAACGCCTCGTCGATGACGAACAGCCCCAGCGCATCGCACAGTGCGTACAGCTCGGGCGCGTGCGGGTTGTGCGCCATGCGCACGGCATTGGCGCCCATGCGCTGCAGCGACAGCAGGCGCCGCAGCCACACCGCGGCCGGCACCGCGACGCCGAGCGTTCCCGCGTCCTCGTGCAGGCACACGCCCTTCAGCACGCGCGGCTCGCCGTTCACCGAGAACCCGGTGTCGGCATCGAACGCGATGGTGCGGATGCCGGTCACGAGCTCGTACGACGCGCGATGCTCCTCGCCATCGGCGTCCCACACGAGGGTCGTGGTCAGCCGGTACAGGTGCGGGGCGGTGTCGGACCAGGGCTCGGGATCGAGGACGGTGGCCTGCAGCGTGAGGTCGGTCCGCCCCGCGGCGGGGACCACCGCGTCGGCGGCGAACTCGTGCACGCGGTCCGACGTGAGCGAGCGGAGCTCGTGCCGGACGCGGACGGCGACGGGTGTGCCGGCGTCGGAGGCGAGCGCATGGGTGATCCGCAGGGTCGCGGCTGCGGCATCCAGGGACTCCGTCGTCACGACCGTGCCGTGCTCGCCGAGCCGCACCGCCTCGTGCACCTGCAGTGCGACCATCCGCGTGATGCCGGAGCCGTTGTACCAGCGCGCGTCCGAGATGTCGGTGTGCTCGACACGGACCGCGATGACGAGGTCGTCGTCGGGTGCGTACTCGAGCAGCTCGGTGAGATCGAACGAGAACGGCACCCAGCCGGACGGGCGCCCGCCCAGGTGGTACCCGTTGACCCACACGTCGGCGTTCTTGTAGACCCCCTCGAACGCGAGTCGCACGTGCTGCCCCGGCTTCGCCGCCAACTCGCGCAGCGAGACGTGCGCCCGGTACCAGCCGATGCCGCCCGGCAGATACCCGGTGCCGCTGGAGGCGGAGCGGTCGAACCCCAGCTCGACGCTCCAGTCGTGGGGCACGCGGACCGCGCGCCAGGCCGAGTCGTCGTGACGCTTGGACCACGCGTCGCGGTCGTCGGCGAGCGCGAACGCCCAGTGCTCTACGGCGAAGCTGCGCATGCGGTTCAGTCCTCTTCTTCGAGGGCGGACGAGACGGTCGGGGTCGGCGCGTACCGTTCGAAGACGCGCGCGAAGAGGAGGGCGCCGAGATACGCGATCGCGGCGAAGCCGATGAGCAGCCAGAGCAGACCGTAGCCGGTGGCCTGCGGCGAGAAGATCGTGACGACGGCGGCGAGCACGCTGAGCACGATGACGGTGAGCGGGGCGAGGGGATGCCGGAACGACATGAGCCGCGCGTTGCGCAGCACCTCGCGGGTGGTGCCCTCGAACTTGGCGAGATAGGGGAACACGTAGAGCGCCCACATCAGGGCGACGAAGACCAGCACGAACCAGGCCGCCAGCAGCACGAACCTCGCGATGCCGTCCGTCACGAGCTGCGTCACCACGACGTACCAGGCCGTCAGGCCCGCCCCGGCGGCCGCGACCAGCAGTCCGAGGACCGTGGCCTGGCGGAAGTTCTGCCGGAAGGAGCGGACGAAGTCGCCCGTGATCGTGCGGTCGGTGTCGCTCGCGATCCGCAGCGACACGAAGCTGAGCGCCGTGAGCGACGCCGGCAGCGTCACCAGCGGGATCGAGCTCACGAGGAACAGCACGTTGAGGATCATCAGATCGGCGATGCGGGTCAGGAACCGCATCAGCGTCGAATCCGGCGCGAAGATGCCAGCCATGCTGGTGCTCACTTTCGTGGAGTGGCGGCCGGGCGGGCCCGCGGTGTGCGGACCCGCCCGGCCGGCAGACGGGATCAGTCGACCTCGTGGTCCTCTGCCCACGTGTCGAGGTCGGACTGCAACGAGGCTCGGGCGTCCTCGAAGCCCACGTCCTTCAGCTTCTGGCGCATCTCGGCGACCGCCGCGGCCGGGTCGTCGAACTTGCCGTACTCCAGCTGCGGGATGTACTCCGACAGCACGCCGCCGATCGCCGCGAGAGTCGGGTCGATGGCCGACTTGTCGACGATGAGCGTCGAGTAGGGGTAGTCCTTCGCGACCTCGTCGAGCGACGCGTAGATCTCGTCCTTGTTCGGAGCGTCCGTCAGCTTCGTGTACTCGAACTCGTCCATGCGGCCGGCCCAGAAGTTCGAGCCCAGCGAGTCGGTCGACGAGTCGTAGCCCTCGGGGTAGGTCAGCTTGCCGTCATCGGTCAGGACGTAGTCGGTGCCCTCGATGCCGAAGTTGAGCAGGTCGTAGGCCTCCTCGTCGTTGCGGATGAGGTCGTAGACCTGCAGGGCCTTCTCGGGGTTCTTCGAGTTCGCGCTGACCGCCATGGCGCCGTGCGTCTTGATGTCCTTGAAGACGTTGCCGTTCTCCTGCCCCCAGTAGAACATCTTGGGGTCCGAGCCGGGCTGCTTCGTGGTCATGTTGTTGACGATCTGGCCGATGAAGGTCTGCGTGTGGTGCTGGTCGGTGCCCGACAGCCCGGCGTAGAACTCCTCACGCGTGTCGCCGTCGTAGTTCAGCGCGTCCTCGCGCCACACCCCGAGGTCGTTCCACTCCTTCGTGAGCTCGGCGGCCTCGATCAGCTCGTCGCTGTCCATGTACCACGACGTGATCGTGTACGGGTCCGACGCCGAGATCTGGAACGGCGCGTAGTTGCCCGCGCTGACGCCCTGGAGCGTTCCCCAGTCGGTGTGGCCCTGGAGGTAGCCGGTGAGGGCGGCCTCGCCGTTCGCCGCGCCGGCGACATCCCACGGATAGGCCTCGGGCTTGTTGGCCTTGATCCACTCGAAGTACGTCGTGAAGTCCTCGAACTTCGTGATCTCGCCGTTCGGGAAGCCGGCCTCGGTGGCCCAGTCGCCGCGGTAGAAGAAACCGTGGTTGGTGTACTGGGTGTAGTTGTCTTCGGGGATGAACATGATCTGGTCGTCGAGCTTGGTGAGGTCCCAGTCGCCGTCCGCGTCGACCTGCGCCCACGTCTTCGGCGCGTTCTCTTTGAGCATGTCCTCGGTCAGCGGCAGGAACGCGCCCTTCTCGGCGTTCTCCCACGCATACAGCCAGTCCGTCGCCGTCGTGATGAGGTCGACGTTGTCGTCGCCCGACAGCAGCTGGAGGTTGTACTGCGTCTGCCAGTCGGCCCACTCGACGTAGAACAGGTCGAGCTTGGCGTTGACCTCATCGACGAGCTTCTCGTTCAGCTTGTCGAGCATGGCCTCCAGCCGGCCGTTGGTGGGCTTGTCGCCGAGAACCAGCATGGTGATCTCGGTCGGCTTGCCCGAGTCGTCGCTGCTGTCGGCGGTGCATCCCGCCAACGCGCCGGCGCCCAGGCCGAGTGCCGCCAGGGCGGCGACTCCCTTGATGATGCGGTGTGACATGTGAGGCTCCTTCGGCTCTCATCTCTTGGGTGGGGACGTGCAGGGGCGTCGCCGGGTGGCGGCATCCCGATCCGCGGTTCCCGCCGCAGCGGGACCGCCCGAGTCAGCGGGGGTGCTCAGCCCTTCACGGCGCCGACCGTGATGCCGCTCACGAAGTACCGCTGGACGTAGGGGTAGGCGAGCAGGATCGGTCCCGTCGCGAGCACGGCGCTGGCCATCTTGAGGGTGTTGCTCGGCAGGTCGGTGATGCTCACGTTCGAGCCGGCGACCGAGTTCCGCAGGGCGTTGGCCGTGTTGATGATGTTGTAGAGGTAGTACTGCAGGGGTTTGAACTCGACGGTCGAGCCGAGATACAGCGACGAGAGGTACCACTCGTTCCAGTAGCCGAGGGCGAGGAACAGCCCGACGGTGGCCAGGGCCGGCTTCATCATCGGGAGCGTCAGCTGCCAGAAGATCCGGAAGTCGCCGGCGCCGTCCACCTTGCCCGACTCGATGACCTCGTACGGGACCGTCCGCATGAAGTTCTTCATCAGGATGATGAGCCAGGGCGTCATGAGCAGCGGCAGCCACACCGCCAGATAGCTCCCGCGCAGCCCCAGCGTGCGGCTCACCCACAGGAAGGTCGGCGCGAGGCCCGCCGAGAACAGCGTCGTGAAGTAGATGAAGAACGTGATGTGGTTGCGGAACCGGAAGTCCTGCCGGAACAGCGCATACCCCGTCATCGCGATGATGATGAGCCCGACTGCGGTGCCGGTCACGGTCATCGTGATGGTGACGATGTACGAGCCGAGGATCTGCTGAGGCGCCGCGAAGATGTACTCGTACGCGTTGAGCGTGAAGTCCTTCGGGAACAGGCCGAAGCCGCTCTCGCGGATCGCGGACTCGCTCGAGAACGATGCCGACAGGATCAGCACGAACGGCAGCAGGCAGAAGAGCGAGAAGACCGTGATGAACACGTACGAGATGCCGCGCAGCACGTAGTCGCTGCGCGCGAGCTTGACCGGACGCGCACGGTTGGACCGCGTCCACCAGCGCTGCTTCGGCCGCTTGCCGGAGACGGTGGTCAGCGTCTCGGTCGCCGACGGCAGCAGCAGATCAGAAGAGGGCATAGTCCTTGTTCATCCTTCTGACGATCCAGTTCGCCAGCAGCACGATGGCGAAGCCGAACAGCGATTGATACAGCCCCACGGCCGTCGAGGTCGTGAAGTTGTTCTGCGACATGACCATCCGATAGACGGAGGTCTCGATGATGTCGGTGGTCTGGAACAGTGCGGCGTTGTTGCCGACGAGGTTCCAGAACAGGCCGAAGTTGCCGTGCATGATGCCGCCCAGCGAGAACAGCAGCAGGATGATGAACGTCGGCTTGAGGCTCGGCAGGATGACGTAGCGGATGCGCTGCCACGCCGACGCGCCGTCGATGGCGGCGGCCTCGAACAGCCCCTTGTCGATGCCCATGATGGCCGCGAAGTACACGATCGAGCCGTACCCCGTGCTCTGCCACAGGAACACCAGGATGATGATGATCGGCCAGATGCCGGCCATGCTGTAGATCTTGATCGGGTCGCCGCCGGTCTCTTTGATCAGCGTGTTGAGAGCGCCCGTGTCGTAGTTCAGCAGGTTGAACGCGATGACGCCGATGAGCACGACCGAGATGAAGTACGGCAGGAACATCACGCCCTGCGTGACCTTCTTGAAGTACTTGAGGCGCACCTCGTTGAACATGATGGCGATCGCGATCTGGAAGATGTTCCCCAGCACGATGAACGCGACGTTGTAGAGGATCGTGTTGCGCGTGAGCACCCACAGCTGCCCCGACTTGATCAGGAACTCGAAGTTCTTGAACCCCACGAACGGGCTGCCGAAGATGCCGTCCGTGTAGTTGAAGTTGGTGAACGCGATCCAGATGCCGGGCAGCGGCCCGTAGTTGAACGCGACGAAGTACAGGATCGCCGGGACGCACATCAGCAGCAGCATGCGGCTGTCTTTCACGTGCTGCCAGAACGTCTTGCGCTTGCGCGGCGGCCGTGCCTCCACCGTCCGCGGCGGGGGTGGCGCCGCCTGCTGGGGCGCTTCTTTCAGAGCCATCCTCCGCCTCTCTGCGGTGACAACCGGTGTCGACGCCGACACCAAGATCAGGGATAAAACTAACCCTCGATGAAACTATCGGTCACTGTAACCGGACGGTCGGGCGCGTGACAAGAGGTTTTTTCGGAATGCGTTTTCCGCCACCGTCGGCGACAATGGACGCATGACCGACCTGGCCCTGCGCATCGACGACGCGGAAGCCGTCGTCACCACCGGGGGCGTCGACATCGCCCGCTACGCGTTCGATGCCGGCGGTGCCGCGTCAGAGGGCCCCAAGCCGTTCCTGCACCCGCTCCGCACGCTCGACGGCGCTCCCCTGACCGCCTACCGCCCGTGGGACCACCGCTGGCACAAGGGCCTGCAGTTCACGTGGACCCACGTGTCGGGCGAGAACTTCTGGGGCGGACCGACGTACCGACAGGGCAGCGGGTACGTGCAGCTCGACAACGTCGGGCGCATGCGTCACGACGCCTTCACGGAAGTGGTGGATGCCGGTCCCGCGGTGTCGTTCGTCGAACAGCTGACGTGGATCACCCGGGCCGGCGCGGCGTGGGTCGACGAGACTCGCACACACCGGTTCCACGGCGTCGACCCGGAGCGCGGGCTGTGGATCCTCGACTTCGCGACGACACTCCGCAACGTCGCCGGGCACGAGCTCGAACTGGGCAGCCCCACGACCCAGGGCCGCCCCAACGCCGGCTACACCGGGTACGTCATCCGCATGCCGCGGGCGTGGACCGGCGGGCGCGTGCTCGCCGGCGGGCTCGCCGACGACGCCGGCGCCGATGCCGTCATGGGCCTCGTGGCCCCGTGGGTGGCGTTCTCGGGCGAGCACGACGAGGTCGACGGCGGTGGCACGGTGCTCGCCTACGCGGGCACCTCGACCGGTGGCCCCGCGATCCGCTGGTTCGTGCGCAGCGAGCCCACGCCGATCCTCGCGCCTTCGCCCTCGTTCGCCGAGCACATCGTGCTCGCGCCGGACGCCGAGCTGTCGCTCACCCACCGCCACGTGTTCGGCGACCGCATCTGGACGCCGGAAGAGACGCGGATCCTGGCGGCCGAGCTCACGCCGTAGGGCCTCGCTACGCAGGCGCCGCGAGAGTGGTCCGGTCCGATGAGCGGGTCGCGGCGTTTCGACTCGCTCCGCTCGCTCAACGACCAGAATTCCGGTCGTTGAGCGGAGCGAGGAACGAGCGAAGACGAAACGTCGCGAGCCGCACTCGAGAACCCGACCCGCGGATGGAGCGCGTCAGTCGCTGACCTCCAGCACCCCCGAGACCGGGAGGTCCCACGCCGAGGGCCCGGCGGCGAGCGTGTACACGCCGGGCTGCACGCGCAGCGCACCCTGGTGCACCCAGTCGTCGACGGCGCCGGGGAGGCGCACGGCGTCGTCCCACACGGCGAGGCGGTCGACGCCGAACGCCAGCTCGACGTCGCGGGTCTCGCCGGGGGCGAGGCGCACGCGGGCGTACGCCACGAGCAGGCGGCGCGGCGTCGGCAGGCCGAGGTCGCGCGGCGGCAGCGCGTACAGCTGCACCAGCTCCTCGGCGTCGCGCCCGCCGGTGTTGGCGACCCGGACGGTCACGCCCACGGGCTCGTCGCCGTCGCGCGGCGCGAAGCCCGCATGCCGGTGGGTCGGCGCAGGCGCCGGGACGACGGCATGCCGGACCGTCACGGACTCGTACGACACCGAGGTGTAGGTGAGGCCGTGCCCGAACGCGAAGGCGGGGGCGCCGGGCTGATGCCGGTACGTCGCGCCCTGGCGCAGGGTGTCGTAGTCGAACAGGTCGCCGGCCTGCTGCTCGGTCGCCGGCCAGCTCTGCGACAGGCGCCCGGCGGGCTCGCGGTCGCCCGACAGCACGTCGATCACGCCGTGGCCGAGTTCCTGGCCGCCGTGGCTCGACCAGACCACGGTCTCGGCCGCGGCGGCGCCGTCGAGCACGTACGGGTAGCTCGACACGATGGTCAGCACCGTGCGCGGGTTGGCCTCGCGGGCGACGCGCCACAGCTCGGTCCAGGCCGAGGGCAGGCGCAGATGCGGGCGGTCCTCGGTCTCGCGGCCGTTCAGGTGCGGGTCGTTGCCGACCGCGACGATGACGGCATCTGCCCGGGCGGCCGCGTCGGCGACCGCCTCAGCGCCCGAGCGCACGACGCGGACGCCGAAGCGCTCGGCCCCCGCCAGCGTCACGGCCTCGGCGGCCAGCAGCCCCGAGTCGCGGAACGTGCGCACCCATCGCCCCGAGCCGAGGTGCAGCAGCGACACGGTGCCGTCGGCGTGGTGGTGCGCGCGGAAGCTCTCTTGCACGACCCACTCCCCCACGCGCGTCGCGTCGGCGCGCATCGGCCAACGGCCTCCCGTCAGCAGCAGCCCGCTGGCGTGCGAGCGGAGCGTGAGGATGCCGTCGCCCCAGTCCGTCACGTCGAACAGCGCGTCCTCGCCGACCGTGTCGGACGAGGCCTCGACGGTCGAGCCGTCCGCCGTGGCGGTGACATACCGGCCGCTCGACGCGGCGCGCAGCGCCACGGTGTCGGCCCCCGTCACGACCTCGGCCTCGCCGAACCGCTCGGCGGCTGCGGCGCCGATGCCGACGGCGTACGGCGGCGTGCCCGCGTACCAGTCGGTCAGCACCAGATCGGCGAGGGGGCCGACGACGGCCACCCTCCCGGCCGAGGTCAGCGGCAGCACGCCGGCGTCGTTCCGCAGCACGACGACCGAGCGTGCCACCGCCTCGCGCGCGAGCTCGCGCGCGCCGGGCGCGTCGATGGCGTCGGCCGTGATGCCCGCGTACGGGTCGGCGTCGCCGTCGAACTCGCCGGTCCTGATCCGCAGCTCCAGCAGCCGCAGCACCGCCTGATCGACGTCCTCGGCCGTCATGAGACCCGCGGCGATCGCCTCGGTCACATAGCCGATCGTCGGTGCCGCGTTCGCCTCGTTGTCGGTGAACGAGTCCAGTCCCGATCGCACGAGAGCGGCTGCCGCGTGGACATGGTCGGGTTGCGCACGCTGCGTGGTGACGAGGAAGGTCGGGGCGCCGGCATCCGACACCACCGCGATGGACTCGTCCGACCATGACCGCGCCTCGGCGACGAGCTCGGGCTGCGTGTGGGCGGGCACGCCGTTGACGCGGTTGTAGGCGAGCATGATGCCGCCCGCGACGCCCGACTCGATCGCACCGCGGAACGCGGGCAGCTCCTCTTCGTGCAGCGTCCGCAGCGACATCTCGGACGAGGTCACCGAGCGGTCGGTCTCGTTGTTGTAGGCCAGGAAGTGCTTGAGCGCCGGCACCGTGCGCCACACGCGCTCGTGGTCGCCGCGAAGCCCTCGCGAGTACGCCGTGCCGAACACGGCGGTCACGTGCGGGTCCTCGGAGTACCCCTCTTCGTTGCGGCCCCAGCCCGGGTGGCGCAGCGTGTTGACGACGGGAGCCCACACGTTGAGGCTCACGCGCGGGTCCTCGGCGTGCTTGGCGCGCACCTCGACGGCCGCGACCTCGCCGACGCGGCGCACGAGGTCTTCGTCCCATGTGGCGGCCAGTCCCACCGGCTGGGGGAAGACGGTCGCGCGCCCGAGCCACGCTGCGCCGTGCAGCGCCTCGCACCCGGTGTGCCACTCCGCGAGTCCGAGCCGCTCGACCGCGGGCGCCACCTGGTGCAGCATCGCGATGCGCTCCTCGGGCGTGAGCCGGTCGAGCAGGTCGCGCGCCCGCTCGGCGAGCGGCCGGTCGGTCTGGCGGAACACCGGCGTGACGGCATCCAGTGAATCGGTCATCGTGCCTCCTCCTCGAGGTCGAGCTGAAGGGAGAGGGTGGATGCCTCGCCCCGGACGATCCGGTCGCCCACCTGCAGCGCCCACGCGGCGCGGGCGTCGTCCGAGATCGCGGTGATCGTGCGGCCCTCGCGGAGCACGCGGAACGACGTGGACGCCGAGCCGTCGTGGCCGGGCACCGTCGTGACGGCGTCGTACCCGTCGGGCAGTGCGAAGCAGCGCAGCGTGACGCCGTCGGCCCAGTCGTAGTCGGGCCGGCTGTCGTCGGCGCCGAAGGGCAGCACCGTGCCGGGCCGCACGCGCAGCGGCACGGAATCGTAGCCGTGCGTCTCGGTGACCCAGCGGCGGCCGTCCACGATCGAGCCGTCGAGGAGGGACGTCCACTCGCCCTCGGGCACGTAGTACTCGACCGTGCCGTCGGCGGTGAACACGGGTGCGACCAGCAGGGACTCGCCCAGCATGTACTGCGTGTCGGCGTCGAAGCCCGAGCGGTCGCCCGGGAACTCCAGCACCATGGGGCGCATCATCGGCGTGCCGTCGGTGTGCGCCTGCTCGGCGGCGCCGGCGAGGTACGGCATGAGGCGCATCTTGAGCTTGGTGAACTCGCGTGCGACGTCGACGGCCTCGTCGTCGAACGCCCACGGGACGCGCACGGTCGACGAACCATGGAGGCGCGAGTGCGACGAGAGCAGGCCGAACGCCAGCCAGCGCTTGAACAGTCCCGGATCGGGCGTGCCCTCGAAGCCGCCGATGTCGTGGCTCCAGTAGCCGAAGCCCGACATCGCGAGCGACAGCCCGCCGCGCAGCGACTCGGCCATCGACAGGAACGTCGAGTCGCTGTCGCCGCCCCAGTGCACAGGGAACTGCTGCGAACCCGCGGTCGCCGAGCGTGCGAACACCACCGCGTTGCCGACGCCCTTGTGGCGCTCCAGCGCGCGGAACACCACCTCGTTGTACAGCTTCGCGTAATAGTTGTGCATGCGCTGCGGGTCCGACCCGTCGTGCCACACGACGCCGTCCACGGGGATCCGCTCGCCGAAGTCGGTCTTGAACGTGTCGACGCCCTGGTCGAGCAGGCCCTGGAGCTTGCCGACGTACCAGTCCGCGGCATCGGGATTCGTGAAGTCGACGAGGGCCATGCCCGCCTGCCACATGTCCCACTGCCACACAGAGCCGGCGGTGTTCCCCGGGCCGTCGGCGCGCCTGAGCAGGTACCCGTGCTCGGCGGCCTCGCGGAACAGTGCCGAGCGCTGCGCGATGTACGGGTTGATCCACACCGACACGTGCACGTCGCGCTCGTGCATGCGCGCGATCTGCCCCACCGGGTCGTGGAAGGCGCGCGAGTCCCACTCGAAGTCCGTCCACTGGTACTCGCGCATCCAGAAGCAGTCGTAGTGGAAGACCGACAGCGGGATGTCGCGCTCGGCCATGCCGTCGACGAACGCGCTCACGGTGTCTTCGTCGTAGCTCGCCGTGAACGACGTCGTGAGCCACAGCCCGAACGACCACGCCGGCACGCGGGCGGGACGACCGGTGAGCGCCGTGTAGCGGCGCAGCACGTCCTTGGGCTCGGGGCCGTCGATGACGTAGTAGTCCAGCGACTCGCCCTCGACCGAGAACTGCACGCGCGAGTTGACCTCGCTGCCGAGCTCGAACGACACGTTGCCCGGGTTGTCGACGAAGACGCCGTAGCCGCGGCTCGTGACGTAGAACGGCACGTTCTTGTACGACTGCTCGCTGGACGTGCCGCCGTCGGCGTTCCACGAGTCGACGGTCTGGCCGTTCTTGACGAACGCGCCGAAGCGCTCGCCCAGGCCGTACACCCGCTCGCCCGGCTCGATCGTGAGCTGCTGGTGCAGCCACGTCGGGTCGCCGCCGCTCGGGCGGATCGCCGTGTGCGGCCGGCCGTTGCCGGTCATGTGCCCGATCGACCGGGGCAGCGACGTCGTGAGCACGCGGCCGTCGCTGACGAACTCCACGCGCCACGGCCCCGAGCGCGCGACGCGCACCCTGAGCGAACCCGCCTCGAGCACGCCCCACTCGTCGTCGAGCCGCACGGTCGGGACGAAGCCCTCCGTCGCGTGGATCTCGAAATCCGGGCCGCGGTGCAGGACGCCGGCGTGGTGCTCGAGGTGGACCTTGACGACGCCGGGCGCCGGCGCCGAGAACACCACCGTCAGCATCGGCCGGTTGAGCGTGTCGCCGCGCTCGCGGATCACCGCGGTCGGCGCGTACACGCTCATGGTCCCGGCGGCCTCGTCGAGGCGGATGTCGTCGACCTCGATCGCGTAGAGGGGGCTGAACGAGGGCCTGGTGAGCCAGTAGCCATCGGTGAACTTCACTGTGCGTGCCTTTCGATGAGCACCATGGCGGCGCCGGGGGCCAGGGCGACCCGGCCGTCGACGTCCGCATCCGACAAGAGATCCCGCCGTGGACCGGGCAGCGTCACGTGCCCCGCCGTCCGGCCGTGGTTGAGGAGGAAGAGGGCGCCGCCGCGCTGCACGGCCTCGACGTCGTCCGGCAGTGCGCGGTCAAGTGTCGCGCCCACGATGCCCGCGGCGTCGAGCGCGTCGTCGAGGACGGCGGCGAGCGCATCGTCCGACACGATCGCGCCCAGGTACCAGGCCGTGCCCTCGCCGACCGCGTGACGGGTGATGGCGGGGGCGCCGTCGAGGTGCCCGCCCTCGAAGCGCGCCAGCACCTCGGCGCCGTCGGCGCGCAGCCGCTCGCCGAGGACGCCCGCGTGCAGCGCGACGGCCGGTGCTGTGGTCCACGCCGCGTCGACGATCAGCCGGGTCGGCTCGTCGGGCAGACCCACCCATTCCTCGCCGCCGACGCCGACGATGTCGCGCAGCAGCACCGGCGAGCGTCCCTGCAGCACCTCGCCGTTGCGGTCGGCCACGCCCGAGAAGGGCCCGACGACCACGCTCGCACCGGCCTCGACGGCCGCGCACAGGGCGGTGGCGGCATCCGGTTCCACGATGTACGAGTGCGGAACCAGCACCGCGCGGTACGCCGAGAGGTCGGCGCCCGGCGGCACCAGGTCGACCGCGATACCCCGCCGCCACAGGACGCGGTGCCAGCGGCGCACCTGCTCGAGCGTGTCGAGGCGGCTGGTCGGGCGGCCGGGCTCCTCGCCCGCCCACCATGACTCCCAGTCGAACAGGACGCCGACGGATGCCGTCACGCGACCGCCCGTGACCGGTCGCAGTCGCCGCAGATCGGCGCCGAGAGCGCAGGCCGCGCGGAAGACCTCGGTGTCGGCGCCGGCGTGCGGCACGAGCGCGGAGTGGAAGCGTTCCGCACCGGAGCGCGCCTGCCGCCACTGGAAGAAGCAGATCGCGTCGGCCCCCCGGGCGACGGCCTGCAGCGAGTCGAGCCGGGAGCGATCCGCCGACTTGGGCAGATTGTGCGGGCGCCAGGAGGTGGCGCTCACCGCCTGCTCCATGAGGACCCAGGGCCGCCCGCCGCCGAGCGAGCGCATGAGGTCCTGGATGAGGGCCGTGTCGCTCGACGCCGTGGGCGACGCGTGGTCGGGGTACTGGTCGTCGGCGACGATGTCGACCTCGTCGGCCCACGACCAGAGGTCGGTGAGCGGCTCGAACCCCATGAAGTTCGTGGTGACCGGCTGCGTCGCCCCGGCGGCGCGGATCGCGTCGCGCTGTTCCGCGAAGACACGCTGCAGCGCGAACGACGTGTACCGGCGGAAGTCGAGCGACTGCGCGGGGTTGACGAGATAGGGCATGCGTCGCGGCGGCACGATCTCGTCGAACTCGCGGTAGCGCTGGGCCCAGACGAGGGTGCCCCACGCGTCGTTGAGCGCGTCGATCGTGCCGTACTTCTCGCGCAGCCACAGCCGGAACTCGCGCTCGGCCTCGGGACCGAAGTCGATCTGCCCGAACTCGTTGCCCACGTGCCACAGGCGCACGGCGGGGTGATCGCGGTAGCGCTCGGCGAGGTCGGTCGCGATCGCGAGGGCGTAGTCGCGATAGACGCGGGATGCCGGCGTGAACTGATTGCGCGAGCCCGCGACGAGCCGTACGCCGTCGCGGTCGACGGGAAGGGTCTCGGGGTGGAGGACGCCCATCCAAGGTGGCGGCGAGGCCGTGGGCGTGGCGAGGTCGACCGCGATGCCGTGCGCGTGCAGCAGGTCGAGCACCTCGTCGAGCCACGCGAAGTCGCGTTCTCCCGGGCTCGGCTCGAGTCGCGCCCAGCTGAAGACGCCGACGGTCACGAGGTTGACGCCGGCGCGCACCATGAGCTCGGCATCCTCACGCCACACCTCGGGCGACCACTGCTCGGGGTTGTAGTCGCCGCCATAGGCGATGCCGATGTCGTCCGTGAGCGGCGAGAGCGCGTCGGCGCGACGCCGAGTCGTGGTGCGGGCCATGGGGCGGGAACCTCTTCGCTGAGTTTCGATCGTTGACGGTTTGGGAGAGCGGTTCCGAGCAGTCCGTCGAACTTTCGAAGCGCTTCAACACCGAGACCATATACTAAGGGTGTGACGATGTCCACGCGCCGCGATGCTGCGGCACCGCCGGCTCCCGCCGAGGCGTTGCACGTGCTCCGCGCGTCGACCCCCGCCACCCGCTGGCTCGAGGCGTACCCCATCGGCAACGGCGTCCGCGGGGCCATGTGCGCCGGTCTGTCAGGCGGCGACCGACTGTGGCTGAACGACCTGACGGCCTGGTCCGGCCGCGCCGACGCCGACCCGCTCGGGGGCGTCGCACTGCGCGGCTCGGGGGCGCTCGCCGCCGTGCGCGAAGCCCTCGACGGCGACGACCTCGACGGCGCCGAGACCCTCCTGCAGCGCATGCAGGCGCCCTGGGTGCAGGCCTATCTGCCACTGGGGTGGGTGGATGTGGACGTCGAGCCCGCGGTGGATGCCGGACACCTCGTTCATCGGTCGCTGAGCGAGCGAGGAACGAGCGAGACGAAGCGCAACCCGGGCGATACGAGCGACATCCGGCCGGCGCGCCACGCTTCGTCTCGCTGGCGCTCGCTCAGCGACCGGGACCCCGCGTCCGAGGGGACGAGCGAATCCCACTCGCGGCGCCTGCACCTGCCCACCGGCGTCGCGACGCACGAGTACGTCCGGGACGGCGTGGCGGTGCGGCACCGCACGTGGGCGGACCTCGTGACCGGCGCGATCATGCACGAGATCACCGCCGACGCCCCGGTGCGTGTCAGCGTGAAGGTCGGGTCGCTGCTGCGCGCGAGATCGGCGCCGCACGCCTCCGACGGCGCCCTCGCGGCCGACTGGTGGTTCCCCGTCGACGTCGCCCCCGGCCACGAGCAGCCCGACGAGCCCATCCGCTATGACGAGTCGACGGGCCGCCACGGCGCCGTCGTCGTGCGCCACTTCGGGGAGTCCGAGATCGCGCACGACACCCTCGTGGCCGCGCCCACGACGGCTCACCTGTTCGCGATCGCGACGGCATCATCGCCCTCGATCCCCGGCGACCCGGACCCCGGCGCGGGAGCGATCGAGCGCGCGGCGGCGCTGGCCGCCGGCATCCCTTCGTCCGACCCCGACGTCCTCCGTGCCGCGCACGAGGCGGCACACCGCACCCTCTACGACCGGTGCGCGCTCGAGCTGCCCGGCCTCGACGACGAGATCGACACCGTCGAGCGCGTCGAGCGCGCGCAGGAGCGCGACGATCCCGGGCTCGCCGCGCTGGCGTTCCACTACGGGCGGTATCTGCTCATCGGCTCATCCCAGCCGGGCGGCCTGCCGCTCACGCTGCAGGGACTGTGGAACGCCGAGCTTCCGGGTCCGTGGTCGAGCGCCTACACGACGAACATCAACCTGCAGATGGCGTACTGGCCGGCCGAGACCACCGGGCTCGCGCAATGCCATGAGCCGCTGCTGCGGTTCGTGCGGCGGCTGTCCGAGACGACAGGACCCGTCGTCGCGCGCGAGCTGTACGGCGCCGACGGCTGGGTCGCGCACCACAACTCCGACGCGTGGGGGTTCGCCGCCCCCGTGGGCGCAGGTCACGGCGACCCGGCGTGGGCGAACTGGGCCCTCGGCGGGGTGTGGATCGCGCTGCACCTGTGGGACCACTACGCGTACGGGCGCGACCTCTCGTACCTGCGCGACGAGGCGTGGCCGGTGCTCGCATCGACGGCGGCGTTCGCGCTGTCGTGGATCCAGGGCGACGATGAGCGCGCCTGGACGAGTCCGTCGACATCGCCCGAGAACCACTACCTCGACGCCGCCGGACGCGAGCGCGGCGTCGCCGTCAGCGCGACGATGGATGTCGCGCTGCTGCGCGAGCTCGCCGACGTGTGCCGCCGCGCGGCGACGGCACTGGGCGTCGACGAACCGTGGGTCGCTGCGCTCGGGGCCCGGACCGCGGCGCTGCCCGACCCGCGCATCGCGCCTCGCGGCGACCTGCTCGAATGGGACCGCGAACGCGTCGAGGCCGAGCCGCTGCACCGCCACCTGTCACACCTCGTCGGGCTCTACCCCTACGCGCAGATCACGCCCGGGCGGACGCCCGAGCTCGCGCGGGCGGCATCCGAGTCCATCCGCCTGCGCGGCCCCGAGTCGACGGGGTGGGCCCTCGCATGGCGCGCGGCCATGCAGGCGCGGCTGGGCGACGGCTCCGCCGTGCACGAGCACATCCGCATGGCGCTGCGCCCCGCCGACCCGGTCCCCACCGCCCCTCCACTCGCCGCTGACGCGTCGAGCGGAGCCTCCGGCGGCGTGGGCCCAGCCGGCGGCCAGCGCGGCGGCCTGTACCCCAACCTCTTCAGCGCCCACCCGCCGTTCCAGATCGACGGCAACCTGGGCCTCACCGCGGCGATCGCGGAGGCGCTCGTGCAGTCGTTCGACGACGATGCGACCGGCGCCGTGCGCGTGCACCTCCTGCCGGCGCTGCCGCCGCAGTGGCCGGACGGCGCCGTGCGCGGCATCCGGGTCCGCGGCGAGGTGTCCGTCGACCTGGAATGGGCGGCCGGGCGGCTCGTGCGCGCGCGTCTTCGCGCGGGCGCGCGAACGACGACAATGAATGTGTACGGGCCGGACGGTCCGATCGACACCTTCGATCTCGCTCCCGGGACCACCCAGGTGTTCGACCTAGCAGGACGGGGAACCTCATGGTGACGATCGCGGACGTCGCGCAGGCGGCGGGGGTGTCGATCTCGACCGTCTCGTACGTCATGAGCGGCAAGCGCGCCATCTCGCAAGAGACGCGGGACCGCGTCGAGAAGGCCATCGACAGCCTCGGCTTCAGCCCGCACGCGGGCGCCCGGTCGCTCGCCTCGCGCTCGACCAACGTCATCGGCCTGCAGGCGCCGCTGCGCACCGGCGTCGACGTCCACGTCGTGATGCAGATCGTCACGGGCGTGGTGACGCAGGCGCGCAAGCACGGCTACGACATCCTGCTGCTCGCCAGCGACGACTCCAAGGCGCTGCAGCGCGCCGCCAAGGGGTCGATGGTCGATGCCCTTCTCGTCATGGACGTGGAATCCGACGATCCCCGCATCGACACGCTCTCGGGCCTGGAGCATCCGAGCGTGCTCATCGGCCTGCCCGAGGGCCGCCGCGCGATCCCGTGCGTCGACTTCGACTTCGAGGCCGCCGGCTGGCTGGCCGTGGACCGGCTGGTCGCGCTCGGCCACCGCCGGCTCGCGCTCATCGGATCGCCGCTGGAGGTCATGGCCCGCCACACCTCGTACGCCGACCGCCTGGCCCGCGGCTTCCTCGCGGCGTGCGAGGCGAGCGGCGTCGTGGGCACCGTGCACGCCTGCCCCAGCACCGCCGAGGCCGTCGCGACGGTCGCCGACGTCATGACCGACGACCCCGCGATCACCGGATTCTTCGTGCACAACGAGGGCGCGCTCCCGCACGTCGCGGCGACGATCGCGCAGCGCGGCCGGCAGCGCGGCGACGACCTCGCCGTGCTCGCGCTGTGCCCCGAGGATGTCGCCCGCTCGGTACCGGGGCTCGCCGACAGCATCGCGGTGCCCGCCGAGGCGATCGGCGCCGCCGCGACCGACATGATCTGCGAGATCCTCGCGAACGGCGCCAAGCCATCGGTGCGGCTGCTGCCGCCGGCACTGACCGGAAGCACGACCGCCCCGTAACGCACGCACCGACCCCATGCGCATCGACCCCGAAAGCCGCGCGCTGAGCGGCCTCACGACGTTCCTGACGTTCGTCGCACTCAACCTGCTGTACCTCGTGCTGTGCATCCCCGTGGTGACCATCGGCGCGGCGACGAGCGCGCTGTACGAGGTGACGATCCGGTACTCCGACGACGAGAGCGGCCGCCCGCTGAAGGACTTCCTCCCCGCGTTCCGGGCGAACTTCGGCCGCGCCACCCTCGTCATGCTGTGCCTGCTCGCACCCGCGGCCCTGCTCGGGTTCAGCAGCGCGTTCTGGTTCGCGATGCCGTCGATCCTCGGCGGCGTGGCGGGCATCGTCGCGCTGCTGGGCGCGCTGTACCTGTTCGCCGCGTTCCTCTACGGCATGGCGCAGGTCGCCCGCTTCCGCGCGCCCGTTCGCCAGACGGTCAAGAACGCCCTGCTGCTGCCGGCCGCCGAGCCCGTGCGCACCCTCGGGGTGCTGCTCATCCCGGTGAGCCTCGTCGTCTTCACGATCCTCTTCCCCCCGTTCGGCTTCATCGTGCTGACCGTCGGCTTCTCGGTCGGCGCCTACGCCACGGCGTTCCTCTTCCGCAGCGTCTTCTCTCGCCACGAGTCCTGATCCTCGGGTCCGGGATGCAGGGGACCGCGGTCGGCCGGCGGTCGCGGCATCCACTCCTCCCACCCGCGTGCAGCGTCCTCGACTGAGGAGCGGGGCCCGGATGCGCACCGCTCGCCCGCCGCGGCTCCGCAATCCGGCCATGCATCTCAAATGAGGAGCGCGGTCGGAGGCATCCACCTGCCCGCAAAGACGACAAAGAGGGCTCGGGATGCCGCATCCCGAGCCCTCCGTGTCAGGCAGGCGTCAGTCGAAGGCCTTGGTCACCGCGATGCGGGCGTCGTTCTGCGCCTTCGCGTTGTCCATGTCGAACTCGAGCACCTTGTCGTAGCCGAGGCCCTCCGCCGTCGAGACGAGCTCGTCGCGGAGCGACTCGAACTGCGACTCGTTCTCGGCGAAGACCATCTGCCACGAGTACTGCTTGATGATCTCCTTGACCTGGTTGCGCAGCGCCTCGATGTCGGACGGGTCGGCCGGAGCCGCGTAGCTGGCGCCCGGAGCGACGAGCAGCTCGTCGTTCGTCGTCAGGTACTCCATCGTCGAGGTCGCGCCGCCCATCTTGGCCGACCAGTCCTCGGTCAGCGGGTTGGCGATCTTGGCCTGGTAGGTCGGCCAGAACGTGTAGCTGTACGGATAGCCGGTCTCGGGGTCGACCTGCTTCGGCAGCACCGCGCTGAGGTTGAGCGCCGAGACGCCGTCCTCGTACTTGCCGCCGCCCCACTCCTCGGGCACGGTCGCACCGCCGCCGAGGAACTGCTGGTAGCCGAACTCGGTCAGCTCGGGCTCGCCCGCGTCGTTCACGTCCCACGTGAGGCCCTGCGGGCCCGCCGTGCCGCCGGTCTGGCTGCTGTTGGCGTACGCGCCCTCGGACGAGTACAGCCAGTCGATGAAGGCGGCGATGCGCTCAGGGTCCTCGGCCTTGGAGCCGATCGCGAAGACCTGCTTGCCGCCGTACGCCTCGGCGCCGTACGAGAAGATGTTCTGATCGCCCAGCGGCACCATCTCGAAGCCCTTGCCGGCCTGCATGTTGGGATCGGTGTTGAACGCCGACTGCCCCAGCCACGGCCACCACGAGAACAGCACCTGGCCGGCCTGCATCTTCGAGAACAGGGTGTCGTAGTTCTGCGTCGTCGACTCGGGGTCGACCAGGCCCAGCTGGTTGGCGTCGAAGTACAGCTTGAGGTTGCGCATGTACTCGCCGTCGGGGTCGAGGATGCTCTGGTAGTCCGAGCCGTCGGCCTTGGCGAGCACGAACCCGAGCTCGTCGTAGCCGTAGTAGGTGGCCGGCTGCTTCGCCGTGACCATCATGTTGCCGTCCCAGTCCTTGAACAGCGAGAAGCCGTAGGTGGGCTGGCCGTTGTCGGCGACGGGGTGCGCCTCCTGCATCTGCTTCAGGATGGGGAGCAGGTCTTCGAGCGTGCCGACCTCGGGGTAGCCGAGCTCTTTGTAGTAGTCCCACCGCATGTACGCGCCGAACGTGGGGTCCAGACCCTCGGACGGGTCGGTGGGCTTCAGGGTCGACAGGGTCGAGGGGAACCCGTAGACGCCGTCCTTGCCGTCGTTGAGGTGCTGCACAGCGGTGTCGTAGGTCTCGAGGTTCTTCATCGCGGGGTAGTAGTTCGACGCATCGGCGACGAGGCCGCCCTCGATGAGCTCGTCGAGCTTCTGGCCCTTGTCGGTGATGATGAGATCGCCGAGGTCGCCGGCCGCGACGCGCGTGTTGTAGAGGGTGTCACCGCCCCCGGCGACGTTCGGGGCGATGATGTTCAGCTTCATGTTGAACTTGTCTTCGACCAGCTTCGCGAACCAGCCCTGCTGCACGCCCATGTAGTTCGCCAGGCCGTCGAAGACGTCGATCGTGATCTCCTTGTCCCACTTCTCGGGGAACTTGTCGATCGCGCCCTGGTCGGAGTCGCCGCCCGCACTGCACGAGGCGAGTGATCCCGCGGCGAGGAGCGCCACGAGGGCGAGGGACACCTTCTTTCGCAGCTTCATTGCTTTCCTTTCTCGGTGGTGCTCGGCCGCTGTCAACCCTTGACGGCGCCCAGCATGATGCCCTTCACGAAGAAGCGCTGGAACAGGGGGTAGATGAAGATGATGGGCAGCACGACGAGCACCGACACGGTCATGCGTATCGAGGTGGGTGTCTGGTCGGTGGCTACGCTGGCGATCTGACCGAGGTTGCCACCGGCGTTCTGCGCCGCCTGCGCGAGGCTCGAGGCCTGGTTGATGAACATGTAGAGCAGGTACTGCAGCGTATACAGGCTCTGGTCGGTGATGTAGATCAGCGTGTCCTGGAAGCTGTTCCACTGCGTCACTGCGCTGAAGATGGCGATGGTCGCGAGGATCGGCGTCATGTTCGGCAGGTAGACGCGGAAGAACACCTGCAGGATGTTGGCGCCGTCCATCTCGGCGGCCTCCTGCAGCTCTTTCGGCATCGACTCGACGTACGTCTTGGCGAGGATCACGTTGAAGGGCTGCACCACGAACGGCAGCACGTACACCCAGAAGTTGTTGGTGAGCCCGAGCGTCTTCATGATGATGAACACCGGGATGAGGCCCGCGCTGAAGTACATCGTGATGATGAGGAAGCGGTACCAGAACTTGCGGCCCCACATCCGCGTCTGCGTGAACATGAACCCGAGGAACCCGGATGCCAGCACCGTCAGGGTCGTGCCGAGCACGGTGCGGCCCACGCTGACGACGGTCGCCAGCGGCAGTCCGGGCAGCGAGAACACCTGGGCGTAGTTCGACAGGTGGAAGCCGACCGGCCACAGCCGCACGTCGCCGAGCGCCGACACGTCGTTGGCGCTGACGGAGTTGATGATCAGGTAGTAGAAGGGGTATGCGCAGATCACCGCGAACACGGCGAACAGCAGGTAGTTCGCGCCGCGGAACACGTGGTCGCCGGCGGACGCGCGGTAGCGGGCCGACGTGTCGCCGCGCTTGGCGGTCGTGAGGGTCTTCGTCATGGTCATGGCAGCGCCCCTCAGACGATCGATTCGCCGCGGACGCGCTTGGAGACCGCGTTGACGGTGAGCAGGAGGGCGACCGAGATGATGCTCTTGAGCATGCCGATCGCGGTGGCCATCGACAGGCTGTTGCCGGTCATGCCGATGTTGTAGACGTACAGGTCGAGCACCTGGATCCACTGCTTGTTGAACGCGTTCTGGAACACGTAGTACTGCTCCATGCCGTTGTTGAGGATGTTGGCGATCGACAGCAGGAGCAGCACGAGGTAGGTGGGCATCAGCTGCGGCAGCGTGATGTGCCGCATGAGCTGGAAGCGGCCGGCGCCGTCGATGCGGGCCGACTCGTACAGCGACTGATCGATGCCCGCGATCGCGGCGAGGTAGATGATCGCACCCCAGCCGAGCCCCTTCCAGATGCTCCAGAGCGTCATGGTGATCCACACGTTCTGGTCGGTGTCGAGGAACTTCACCGGCGTCGTGATGAGCCCGGAGTCCATGAGCACGTCGTTGACCAGGCCCGAGCTGGAGAACAGCGAGAAGGCGATCATGTACACGAGCACCCACGAGATGAAGTTGGGGAGCGACGTGAGCGTCTGCACCGAGTTGCGGAACCACGGCGCCTTGATCTCGTTGAGGAAGATCGCGAAGAACAGCGGCAGGATCGATGTCGCGATGCCGAGGAAGCTGATGGCGAGGGTGTTCAGCAGCACCTGCCCGATCTGCGCCATCTGCGTCGGCGAGCTCACCAGCATCTGGAACCACTGCAGGCCCACGAACTCGCTGCCCTCGAGGCCGAGCGCGGGCTTGTAGTCGTACAGCGAGTACACCCAGCCGTAGAGCGGCAGGTACGAGAACAGGAACGCCAGGACGAGGAAGGGCAGGATCCAGAGGAACAGGGTGAACGACGTCCGGCTGCCGGCGGGCCGCAGACGCCGCCCGCGCCGCTTCTTGGAGTTGGTCTCCAGCCCGCGGACCGTCGCCTCCTGGATGACCGTCTGGGCCTGCGCCTGCGTGGTCATCGGATGGGGCCCTCGGCTGCGGCTCCCGCGAAGGGCGCCGTCGGGTGAGCATGACGTCGTTCCATGTCACTCCTTCGTGTACGTGGGTGCCGCTCGCATCGGTGCCCGTGGGGCCGAGCGGGTTCCGGGTTCGTGTCGAACCGCTTCGATGTCGAACCGCTTCGATTGAAGAGTAGGCGCGCCGGTGGGATTCGTCAAATGCTTTCTCGTAACGCCGCGATAACGATGGGAGCGCTCCGCACTCGACCCCCTCGCGCAGGGAAAGCGCATACCATGTCGTCATGAAGCGCATCGGCATCCGGGATGTCGCCGAGCGCGCCGGGGTGTCGATCAGCACCGTCTCGAACGCGCTGAACCGGCCGCATCTGGTGAGCGATCGGCTGGTGGTCCGCGTGCGCTCCGCCGCCGACCAGCTCGGCTATGTGCCGCTGCAGGCCGCGCAGCAGCTCCGAGCCGGCCGGTCGGGCCTCCTCGGCATGACCGTCATCAACATCGCCAACCCGTTCTTCGCCGACATGGTCGCCGGCGCCGAGGATGCGGCATCGGCAGCGGGCCTGCGCATCCTCGTCGGCAACTCCAGCGACGACATCGCCAAGGAGCGCGATCACCTCGAGCTCTTCGAGCGCGTTCAGGTCGAGGGCGCTCTGGTCAGCCCGTTCGGCCCCCTCGAACCGTGGCTGCAGCGGCTGCGAGGCCGCGGCATCCCGGTCGTCCTCGTCGACGCGGTCGACGACACCGGCGAGCTGCCCTCGGTGTCGTTCGACGACGTGGCCGGCGGCCGCCTGGCGGCGGAGCACCTGCTCGCGAGCGGTCGTCGCCGTCTCGCGTTCGTGGGCGCACGCGAAGAGGTGCGCCAGGTTCGGGAGCGGCTGCACGGCGCCGAGCTCGCCGTCGCCGCGCACCCGGGTGCGACGCTGGAACGCATCTGGACCCACCGCACGACCTCCGAGCTCGGCCTCGCGTTCGGCGCGCAGCTGGCCGCCCGCTCCCCCGCCGACCGCCCCGACGGCGTGGTCGCGTCGAACGACCATCTGGCCATCGGCCTCGTCCACGGACTCATTTCGCGCGGCGTGCGGGTGCCGGACGACGTCGCGGTCGTCGGCTACGACGACATCGAGTTCGCCGCGATCGCAGGCGTGCCGCTCACATCGGTCCGTCAGCCGGCCCGCGAGATGGGCCGCACGGCGGCCGAGATGCTGCTCGCGCGCATCGCGGGGACGGCGGGCTCCGGCCTGGGCAACGTGGTCTACCAGCCCGAGCTGGTGGTGCGCGCGTCGACCGGCGGCTGACCCCACGGCGGCGTCCGCTCAGCTGACGAGCTGCGAGCCTCGGGCGGGCAGGTCGCCGTCCCGCCGCTCGATCGCGCGCAGCGACCGGCCGACGAACGCCGCGATGCGGCGGGCATCCTCCTCACGGAAGTGCGTGTCGTCGGCCAGTCCGTCCGGCCAGACCGGGTGCTCGCCCGGCGCGAAGTGCGACAGCAGAGAAGTGGATGCCGCGGCCCCGAGATCCTCGTAGAGCCATGTCGTGAACACCGTGAGGTCGATGAGCGGCACGTCCAGCTCCTGGGCCAGGTCGCGCACCGCATTGGGATAGTCGCCGTGGGTGGGCGTGACCCTGTCGCCGTCGAACCACCGACGCTCCACCGAGGTGCACAGCACGACCGACGCGCCCCGGTCGGCGGCATCCCGGACCATCCGGCGCAGCCGGTCCGTGTAGCCGCCGCGGGCGTCGAGCTCGGGGAGCTTCTGGTCGTTGTGCCCGAACTGGATGACCACCGTGTCGCCCGGCTCGACGCCCTCGAGCAGGCGCGCCCACGAGCCGTCGGCGAGGAAGGACTCGGTCGTCGCGCCGCCGTAGGCGAGGTTGCGCACCCGCGCCTCGACGACGGGCTCGATGTACGAGCCCCACCCGGTCATGGGCAGCTCTTCGGGCTTGGCGGGTGCGACCGTCGAGTCCCCGGCCAGGTGATACGTCATCGTGAGCCTTTCTGCATCGGATGGCGGCGTCCCTCGATACCATTGCCATCATGGCGCAGAAAGCGTTTACCGGCGCGATCCGCGTCATCGGCATCGCGCAGACCCCCCGCCCCGGCCGCTCGGTGCTCAAGCTGCTGGCACGGCGGCCCGGGCGCATGATCCTCGCCGTGCTCGCGTTCGCGTGCAAAGAGATCCCGCTGTGGTTCCTGCCCGTCGTGACGGCGAGGATCATCGACCTCGTGGCCACCGGCGGCGAGGTGTCGACGGTGCTCATCTGGTTCGGCGTGGCGGCCGTGCTGCTGATCCAGAACTACCCGATGCACATGGTGTACACGCGCAACTTCATGCGCGTCGTGCGCGACACCGGCGCGGATCTGCGCAACGCCCTCGCGGCGCGGCTGCAGAGCCTGTCGATCGGCTACCACACCCGCGTCAGCTCGTCGATCGTGCAGACGAAGGTCGTCCGCGACGTCGAGAACGTCGAGCTCATGCTGCAGCAGGTGACGCACCCCCTGCTGTCGTCGACCATGGTGCTCGTCGGTGCCATCGTCATGACCGCGATCGCGGTGCCGCAGTTCCTTCCCGTGTACGCCCTCGCGGTGCCGATCGCGCTCGTGCTGCGCAGCAGCCTCAGCCGCCGCTCCCGCGCCCGCAACGAGGTGTTCCGGCGCGAGGTCGAGGGGTTCGCCGCGCGCGTGGGCGAGATGGCGTCGCTCATCCCGGTGACCCGCGCGCACGGACTGGAGAGCACCGCCGTCTCGCGCGTGCAGGCCGGCGCCGACGGCGTGCGCCGTGCGGGCTACGAGCTCGACCTGCTGAACGGTCACGTCGCGTCGATCTCGTGGGTCGCGATGCAGCTGCTCGGCCTCGGCTGCCTCGTGCTCGCGGCGGTCTTCGCGCTCACCGGCATCCTGCCCATCACGCCGGGCGAGGTGGTGCTGCTGTCGTCGTACTTCACGCTGCTGACGCAGGGCCTCACGCAGCTGCTCATGCTGATCCCGGTCGGCGCCCGCGGGCTGGAGTCGATGCGCTCCATCTCGGAGGTGCTGCAGGAGCCCGACCTCGAGCAGAACGAGGGCAAGCGCTCCGTCTCGCACGTGGGCGGCCACCTCGAGCTGCAGCACGTGACGCACCGGTACGCCGGCGCCGACCGCGATGCCGTGCACGACGTGTCGCTCGACATCGAGCCCGGCGAGACGGTGGCGTTCGTCGGCTCGTCCGGGTCGGGCAAGTCGACGATGCTCAATCTCGTGCTGGGCTTCGTGCGGCCGACGTCGGGGCGCATCCTGCTGGACGGCGACGACATGCAGGACCTGGACCTGCGCACCGTCCGCCGCTCGGTGTCGGTCGTGCCGCAGGAGTCGGTGCTGTTCGAGGGCACGATCCGCGAGAACATCGCGTACGGCCTCGACGACGTGTCGGACGAGCGGCTGCGCGCCGCTCTCCGCGACGCCAACGCGGCGGAGTTCGTCGACGCCCTCCCCGACGGCTGGGACACCGTCGTCGGCGAGCGCGGCGCGCGGCTGTCGGGCGGTCAGCGCCAGCGCCTCGCGATCGCCCGTGCGCTCGTGCGCGACCCGCGCATCCTGCTGCTCGACGAGGCCACCTCAGCGCTCGATCCCGAGTCCGAGGAACTCGTGAAAGAGGCGCTCAACCGCCTCATGAAGGGCCGCACGACGCTCGTGGTCGCCCACCGCCTGTCGACCATCCGCCAGGCCGACCGCATCGTCGTCCTCGAGCACGGCGAGGTCGTCGAGGTCGGCGGTCACGACGCCCTCCTCGCCGCGAACGGACGCTACGCCCACCTGCACGCGAGCCAGGCCGGGCTGCCGCACTGACCGCAGCCGCCGGCATCCCTCCCCTTCCCCTCCTGCGCCGGAGCCCCGCCGCCGCGCTGTCCCCGGCTTGCAGTGCACCGGCCCGGCCCTCTTCGGCCGCTCCGAATATCGGACGATCCGCTGTTTTCCGGAGCATCCGGGCCGCCTGCTCCGGAAAGGGGCGCGGAGTCCGGTATTCGGACCGCCAAGTGGGGCGGTCGCCGCGACCGGATAGCGCTTTCCGCCTGATCGGAATACCCTGAGAGAGTGGATGCCGGGGGCCCGGCATCCACTCTCCACAACCCGACCCGCACAGGGAGCACCCGTGACCGACACCCTCCGCTGCGCCATCGTCGGCACCGGCGCGATCGCCCGCCTGCACGCGGAGGCGGTCGCGGCGTACCCGCACGCCGAGCTCGTCGCGGCGACGGACCTGTCGCGCGCGTCCGCCGACGCCTTCGCAGAGCGGCACGGCATCCCCGCCGTCTACGACGACCTCGACAGCCTGCTCGCCGCCGAGCACCCCGACGTCGTGCTCATCTGCACGCCGCCCGGGGCGCACCCCGCGCAGACCCTCGCCGCTTTCGCCGCCGGAGCGCACGTCATCGTCGAGAAGCCGCCGGCGCCGTCGCTGGACGAGCTGCAGCAGATGACCGAGGCCGCCACGGCGGCGGGCCGTGAGCTCGCCGTCGTCTTCCAGCAGCGCACCGGCACGGCCGCCGCCCACGTCAAGCGGCTGCTCGACGCGGGCGCCTTCGGGCGTCCGCTGGTCGCCCAGTGCCAGACGCTCTGGTACCGCGGCGCGGACTACTTCGCCGTGCCGTGGCGCGGCAAGTGGGAGACGGAGGGCGGCGGGACGACCCTCGGTCATGCGATCCACCAGATCGACCTGCTGGCCTTCCTGCTCGGCGACTGGACGCGCGTCGAAGGGCGGCTGTGGCGGCTCGACCGCGAGACGCAGACCGAGGACGTGTCGACGGCGACGATCGTGTTCGACGGCGGCGTCGTGGCGCAGATGGTCTCGAGCACGCTCTCGCCGCGCGAGGTGAGCACGGTGCGCATCGACACCGAGAAGGCCACGATCACCGTCGACCACCTCTACGGCCACGGGCACGAGAACTGGCGCATCACGCCTGCGCCGCACATCGACGACGCCGAGGCTGCGACGTGGGCGCTGCCCGAGGCCGAGGAGCGCAGCGGGCACGAGCCGCTGCTGCGCGAGGTGTTCGACGCGCTGCGGAGCGGGTCGCCGCTGCCGCCGGTGGCGGACTCCCCCGCGCGGTCGATCGAGATCGTCGCCGCAGTGTACGCCTCGGCCGACGCGGACGGCGCGGTCATCACGCCGGCCGACCTCGCCGCGCACCCGACCCACCGCACCAGCTTCGCGAGCGCCGTCATCGACCTGCGACCCAGCCGGTAGCACGCGGCACGCGCGGCGCTCGGGCGGCGCACATCGCGTGACCACGCCCGGGTAGTCACAGGGTCCGTCGCCCGAAGCATCGCGCGGACGGGCGAGGGGTCAGGGCCTTCTCGCCCCGGCGTCATGAGGCAGACTGGGACCGGGCACAGTCGTGCCGGCATCCCCGTTACTGAATCGTTCTAATTTCTCGCGCTCACATCTTGCGAAACGTTTTTCGACGGGGTACCGTTGCGGGCAAGCGCTTTCCAGCACCGCTGACCCGCACCGAGGGATGCGCCCAACCCCGCACACACAGACAACGGAACGTCTGCGCGGAACGACGGACACAGACGTTCAAGAGAGGACAAGGATGTTCAGCAAGAAGCGTGCATTCATGGCCACCGCAGCTGCCGCAGGCGCCGCGCTGGTCCTCGCCGGCTGCGCCGGCGGCAGCGGGAGCGCGAGCCCCGACGCGACCCCGACGCTCGACCCGGATGAGAAGGTCACCCTGAACATGTCGTTCTGGGGCAACGACGTCCGCGCCGACCTGTACAACCAGGTCATCGACGCGTTCGAGGAGCAGTACCCCAACATCACGGTGAACACGTCGTTCCTCGACTTCCCCTCGTACTGGGAGAAGCGCCAGACCGAGGCTGCCGGCGGCGGGCTTCCCGACGTCATGCAGTTCGACTACTCGTACCTGCGCCAGTACTCCGAGAACGGCCTGCTGCTCGACCTCAACCCGTACCTCGGCAACATCATCGAGACCGACCCGCTGCCCCAGAACATCCTCGACATCGGCGTCGTGAACGACCAGACCACGGCGATCCCGACCTCCACCAACGCGTGGGGCCTGTTCACGAACCCGAAGCTGCTCGAGACCGTCGGCGTCGACGACTTCGAGGGCGGCACGTGGGAGGACTACACCGACTGGATGAGCGAGGTGACCGACGCGGGCGCAGGCTCGATCTACGGCGGCACCGACTACACCGGTCGCATCCAGAACTTCGAGGTGCAGCAGCGCGCCAAGGGCGAGGACCTCTTCACCGAGGACGGCGAGCCGAACTTCACCGAGAAGGACCTCAAGGCCTTCTGGGAGCAGGGGCAGGACATCCGCGACGGCATCGGCATCCCGCAGCAGACGCTCGAAGAGATCAAGCCGCTGTCGGGCTTCGACGCCGGAAAGACCGCGTCCGAGCTCACGTGGGACAACTTCGGCGCCGGCTACCTCGCGAACCTCGGCGAGGGATACACCGAGCTGAACCTCGTCGCGCCGCCGATCACCGAGGAGGGCGCGAAGGACCTGTACCTCAAGCCCTCGATGCTCGAGGCCGTGTCGGCCAAGACGAAGCACCCCGAGGCCGCGGCGACGCTGGTCAACTTCCTCATCAACTCGCCCGAGTCCGGTGAGATCTTCGGCACCAACCGCGGTCTGCCCGCCTCCGAGACGGCGCTCGAGGCTGCCAACCTCGACCCGATCGCCCAGCAGATCAAGGACTACGAGGCCTCGATCACCGACCGCCTGGGCGACGCACCGCCCGTCCCGATCAACGGCTACGGCACGCTCGAGCAGAAGTTCCTCGAGATCGGCCAGGAGCTCGGCTACGGCACGATCTCGGTCGACGACGCCGTCTCGCAGTTCTTCTCCGAGATGGACACGGTCATCAACCAGTGACACCCTCGCTGCGGGGCCGGTGCACGCCGGCCCCGCAGCGCCCCGACCCACCCGACCTGACGCAGCCGTCAGTCTTAGAAAGGAGCCGAGGTGAGCACGACAGCGACGAGAGTCATCGTCACCGATCGCCCCGCCAAGCGCCCGCTGCGGCGCACCCGCCGCCCCGAGAACACCTTCCAGCGTCCTGGGCAGCGTGCGCGCTCGCGTCGTGAGACCGCGGCCGGCTACGCGTTCCTGAGCCCGTGGCTTCTCGGCTTCTTCGGCCTGACCGCGATCCCGATGGTGTACTCGCTGTACCTGTCGTTCACGCGGTACAACATCTTCCAGCCGCCGAAGTGGATCGGGCTGGACAACTACATCCGGATGTTCACCGACGACCCGGTCTTCATCCAGTCGGCTCAGATCACGCTCGTGTACGTGTTCATCGGCACCCCGATCACGATGGCCGCGGCCCTCGCCGTGGCGATGCTGCTGAACTTCCGCGACCAGGGCGCCGGCTTCTTCCGCTCGGCCTTCTACGCCCCGTCCCTCATCGGCGGATCGGTGAGCGTCGCCATCGTGTGGCGTGCCATGTTCTCGACCGACGGTCCCGTCGACAACTCGCTGTCGTTCTTCGGCATCGACATCGGCGGCTGGATCGGCAACCCCGCCATGATCCTCCCGATGATGATCCTGCTGCACGTGTGGCAGTTCGGCTCGACCATGGTGATCTTCCTGGCCGGCCTCAAGCAGATCCCCAAGGAGCTCTACGAAGCGGCCGAGATGGACGGCGCAGGCGCCTGGCGTCGCTTCCGCGCCGTCACGATCCCGATGCTCTCGCCGGTGATCTTCTTCAACCTGCTGCTGGGCCTCATCGGCGCCTTCCAGGTGTTCACCTCGGCGTACATCATCTCCAACGGCACCGGCGGCCCCGCGGGCATGACCAACTTCATCACCGTCTACCTCTACAAGCGCGGCTTCTCCGACGGCCAGATGGGTTATGCGGCCGCGATCGCGTGGGTCCTGCTCATCGTCGTCGCCATCATCGCCTTCATCCTTTTCCGCACCCAGAAATCGTGGGTCCACTACGCAGGAGACGACCGATGACCTCCGCATCCTTCACCGACGGCACGATGGAGACCATCGAGCAGGAGATGATGCCGGCGACCCCGGCCGCACCCCGGCGCCGCGTGAAGCGCAAGACGTGGCAGACCGTGATCTGGCTCGTCGTGCTGCTGGCCATCACCGCGGTCGTGCTGTACCCGCTCGTGTGGCTGTTCCTGTCGACGTTCAAGCCCAACTCCGAGTTCGGGCAGAACACCGGCCTGCTGCCCGAGAACTGGTACTTCGGCAACTACGCCAAGGTGATGGAGGGCATCGCCGGCGTGCCGATGTGGCGGTTCTTCCTGAACTCGCTCATCCTGTCGGTCGCCGCCGTCGTCGGCACGCTGCTGTCGTCGGCCCTGGCCGCGTACGCGTTCGCCCGCGTGCAGTTCAAGGGCCTCGGGATCTTCTTCGCCGCGATGATCGGCACGCTGCTGCTGCCGTTCCACGTCGTGATCATCCCGCAGTACATCATCTTCAACCAGCTCGGCTGGGTCGACACGTACATCCCGCTGATCCTGCCGAAGTTCCTCGCCACCGGCGCGTTCTTCGTGTTCCTGCTCGTGCAGTTCATGCGGCAGATGCCCCGCGACATGGACGAGGCCGCCCGCATCGACGGCGCCGGCCACTTCCGGATCTTCTGGTCGATCATCCTGCCGCTGATCAAGCCCGCACTCATCACATGCGCGATCTTCGCCTTCATCTGGGAGTGGAACGACTTCCTCGGACCCCTGCTCTACCTCACGAGCCCCGAGAACTACCCGCTGCCCATCGCGCTGCGCCTCTACAACGACGCCTCGTCGGGCGGTGCCGACTACGGCGCCACCGTGACGGCATCCTTCGTCGCCCTCGTCCCGGTGCTGCTGTTCTTCATCGTGTTCCAGCGGTTCCTCGTCGACGGCGTCGCCACCCAGGGCCTGAAGGGCTGACACCGCCATGGACCGCCGTCAACTGCGCGCCGCACGCCGAGCCGATGCCTCGGGCAGCGGGCCCACGCTCGAAGAGCGCGAGCCGGCCCGCTACCCGGGCGCCAAGGGGGCGTTCGCGCTGTTCGGCGAGGTGCTGCTGACCGGTCTGCTCATCACCGTCGGCGGTCTGCTGGTCGTGACGCTGCCGGCGGCACTGGCCGCCGGCATCCGTCACCTCCGCCGGTACGTGAACGCCGAGCAGTCCCACACGCGCGACTTCTGGGCGGACTGGCGCAAGGCGCTGCCCGGCGGCGTCGTCGTGGGTCTCGCCGCAACGGTCATCGCCGTCGTGCTGGCGCTCGACATCGTGCTGGCCAACACCGGGGCGCTGCCCGGCGGTGCGCTCATCGGCGTGATCGGCTGGGCCGGTCTCGTGGTCGGCGCGGTGGCGCTGCTGGCCGCGGCGGGGGCGTGGACCCCCGAGACCGGCTGGCGCCCGGCCGTCCGCGGCATCCCGGCGGTCATCGCGGGCGACCCGCTCGGCGCCGTGTACTTCGCGGTCGCTGCCGTGCTGACGGGTGTCGTCACGTGGATGCTGGCGCCGCTCATCATCGCCGGTCTGGGCTGCTCGGCCCTCGCGGTCGTCGCCATCCCGGCGCGCCGCACCCGCCGCTGACGCGGCACACTCCCCCGATCCCCGCCTCCGATTCACCGAAGGAGCTGCTCGACGTGCTGTACGGCGCCGACTACAACCCCGACCAGTGGCCGGAGGAGGTGTGGGACGAGGACGTCCGCCTCATGAAGGAGGCCGGCGTCAACATCGTGAGCCTCGGCATCTTCGCGTGGTCGCGCATCCAGCCCGCCGAGGACGTGTGGGACTTCGCATGGCTCGACACCGTGATCGAGAAGCTGCACGCCGGCGGCATCGCGGTGAATCTCGCGACGGCGACCGCCTCTCCTCCGCCGTGGGTCAGCGCGACCTATCCCGAGACGCTGCCGGCCGACGAGTCGGGCGCGTCGTACTGGCCGGGCAGCCGGCAGCACTTCGCACCGTCGTCGCCGACCTACCGGCGCCTGGCCGGTGAGCTGGTGCGTCGCCTCGCCGAGCGGTACGCGCACCACCCCGCCGTCGTGATGTGGCACGTGGGCAACGAGTTCGGCTGCCACCTGTGGATGGACTTCTCGGATGCCGCGCGCGACGCCTACCGCGTCTGGCTGCGGAACCGGTACGCGACGATCGACGCGCTCAACGACGCGTGGGGCACGAGCTTCTGGTCCCAGCGGTACGGCGCGTTCGACGAGGTCTTCCCGCCGCGCCTCGCGCCGTACAGCCACAACCCGTCCTCGATGCTCGACTGGCGCCGCTTCACGAGCGACATGCTGCTGGAGTGCTACCTCATGGAGCGCGAGATCCTGCTCGAGGCCGGCGCGACCCAGCCGATCACCACGAACTTCATGGGTCCGTTCAAGCCGGCCGACTACCGCAAGTGGGCGCCGCACATGGACGTGATCGCCGACGACTGCTACCCCGATCCGGCGAATCCGAACCGCGTGAGGGATGCCGCGTTCCAGCGCGACCTCATCCGGTCGCTGAAGCCGGGCACGCCGTGGCTGCTGTGGGAGCAGGCGACGGACGCCGTCAACTGGCGTCCCGCGAACCCCGGCAAGCGGCCCGGAGCCCTCATGGCCGAGACGGCGCAGTCCGTGGCGCGCGGCGCCGACGGCATCATGTTCTTCCAGTGGCGGCAGTCCCGCGCCGGCAGCGAGAAGTTCCACTCGGCGATGCTCCCCCACGCCGGCACTCAGACCCGCACATGGGGAGCCGTCACCGAGCTCGGCGCGCGCCTGGCCGCGCTGCCGCCGCTTCCGGCGCCGGGTCGCGACGCGCACGTCGGGCTCGTGTTCGACTGGGAGAACTGGTGGGCTGTCGAGGAGCGCGACCACCCGACCGAGATCGACTACCTCGCCCTGGTGCTGGAGTGGTACGGCGCGTTCCACGAGCGCGGCATCCAGGTCGACGTCATCACGCCCGAAGAGGCGCGCCTCGGCTACGACCTCGTCGTGGCACCCGCGCTGTACCTGCTGCGCGATGAGGGCGCGGCAGCGCTCACCGGGTTCGTCCAGGGCGGCGGCACGCTGCTGACCGGCCCGTTCACCGACATCGTCGACGGCGACGACCAGTTCCGCGACGGCGGATTCCTCACGCAGCTCGCCGACGCGCTCGGGCTGCGGTTCGAGGACTTCGGCGCCCTGGCGGGAACCTCTTCCGGGGGCAGCGGCGTCGGCGCACTGAACGACGAGGCCGTGCAGGCGGCCCGCGCCGCGGCGGCGGCGGGCACGGTCGAGTTCGCGTTCGACGGAGCGGTCCACCGCGGCCGGCTCGTCGCCGAGTCGGTGCACGCGACGACCGCCCACGCCGTGGCGACCTTCCGCACCGGCCCGAACGCGGGCTCCCCCGCCCTGACCCGTCACGCGTTCGGCGCCGGCGAGGCCTGGTACACGGCCACGCAGCCCGTGGGCGCCGGACTCGGTGCCGTCGTGGACGCGGTGGTGGCGGCATCCGGAGTCCGTCCCGTGGTCGAGGGGCTGCCGGCCGGGGTCGAGGCCGCGCGCCGCGGCGACCTCGTGACCCTCATCAACCACGGCGACGCGCGCGTCGAGATCGAGATCGATGGAGTGGATGCCGAGACCGGCGTCGACACCGGGCTCGTCGCCCTCGAGCCGCAGGCCGTCGCGTTCGTGCTCTCGCCCGCACGGCCCGCGCAACCCGCCGCCTCAGCTGCGGCTCCACACACCGTCACCCTTCCCTGAAACCCCACCCACCGAGACCGGAGCACCACCATGCCCTCACGCCGTACCCTGCTCGCCGTCAGCGCCCTGACCGCGAGCGCCGCCCTCGTCCTCGCCGGATGCTCCGGCTCGGGCGACGCCGCCGACAGCGGCAAGGCCTTCGACCCCGACGAGAAGGTCACGATCGACTTCGCGTTCTGGGGCAACGACGACCGCGCGTCGCGGTACAACGACCTCATCGCCGCGTTCAACGAGAAGTACCCGAACATCACGGTGAACCCCTCGTTCAGCGACTACCCGAGCTTCTGGGAGAAGCGTCAGACCGAGGCGGCGGGCGGAAACCTGCCCGACGTCTTCCAGTTCTCCGACAGCTACCTGCGCCAGTACGCCCAGTCCAGCAACCTGCTCGACCTCGCCGAGGTGTCGGACTACATCGACACCACGACCTTCGACGACTCGCTGCTGGGCACCGGCGCACTCGATGGCGTGCAGTACTCGCTGCCCACCGGGTTCAGCCTGTGGGCGAACTTCGTCAACGACGACCTGCTGGCAGCCGCCGGCATCGAGGCTCCGGAGGGCGGCACGAGCGCCGAGGACTTCGACGACTGGATGGCTTCGGTCACCGAGGCGACCGGCGGCAATCCCTATGGCGGCACCGACTACACGCAGCGCATCCAGGCCTTCGAGCTCGTGCTGCGCGCGAACGGCGAGAACCTCTACACCGACGACGGCGAGCTCGGCTTCACCGAGGACGAGCTCCGTGACTTCTGGGAGTCGGGCGACGGCATCCGCGACGGCGTCGTGATCCCGCAGCAGAAGCTCGAGGAGCTCTCGCCGAAGTCGGGCTTCGCGGCCGCGGCGACGGCGAGCGAGATGAGCTGGAGCAACTTCCTCGGCGGCTACCTCGCCGACTCTGGCGCCTCGTCGATCTCGATGATCGCTCCGCCGATCGCCAAGAAGGGCGCGAAGGACCTCTACCGCCAGGCGGGGCTGCAGGTCGCCATCTCGGCGAACACCGAGCACCCCGAGGCGTCCGCGCTGTTCCTCGACTTCGTCGTGAACAGCGAAGAGGCGGGCGAGATCTTCGGCACCACGCTGGGCTACCCGGCGTCGTCGTCGAAGCTCGCGGGCACCACCCTCGAGGGCGTCGACAAGCAGGTCGCCGACTACATCGACTCGCAGGCCGACCGCATCGGCGACGCCCCGCCCGTGCCCGTGGCCGGCTACGGCTCGCTCGAGCAGAAGTTCTGGGACCTCGGCAAGGAGCTGGGCCTGGGTACGCTCACGGTGGACGACGCGGTGTCGCAGTTCTTCTCCGAAGCTGACAGCGTGCTCGGCTGAGTTCTCGAGGGGATGCCGCCGCACGGCTCGTGCGGCGGCATCCGCTCTCTCCGATCCGACGAGGAATCACCGTGGACATCGCCACCACCGCGCCCGGGACGGGCGCCATCGCACCTCGCGCCCGGCTCCGGTCCGACGCCCCGCAGCAGTCGCTCGACGGGCGCTGGAGGTTCCGCGTCTCACCGTCGCTGCGCAGCGCGCCGGCGGACTGGCGCACCGAGGATGCCGAGAGCTGGGGCGAGGTCGAGGTGCCCGGCCACTGGAACCTGCAGGGGTACGGATCGCCGGCGTACTCCAACGTGCAGATGCCGTTCCCGCTCGACCCGCCGCACCCGCCCGACGCGAACCCGATCGGCGATCACCGGTTCGAGTTCGTGCCGTCCGACGGCGTGCTCGCCCACCGCCGCCGCCTGCTGCGCTTCGACGGCATCGAGTCCGCGGCCGAGGTCTGGCTCAACGACACGCTCCTCGGCACGACGCGCGGCAGCCGCCTGACTCACGAGTTCGACGTGTCGGGCGTGCTCACGGCCGGTGTGAACCGTCTGGCGGTGCGGGTCGCGCAGTTCAGCGACGCCACGTACGTCGAGAACCAGGACATGTGGTGGCTGCCGGGCGTGTTCCGCAGCGTCACGCTGCTCGCCCGCCCCGACGGCGGTATCGACGACGTGTTCGTGCGCGCCGGCTACGACACGACGACCGGCGCCGGTGTGCTCGAGGCGGCTGTCGAGGTCGATGGCCACGGCGCCGCCCGGATCGTGATCCCCGAGCTCGGCGTCGACGCCCCCGCCGGCACGGCGTTGCGCCTCGATGGCATCGAGCCGTGGAGCGCCGAGCGTCCGCGCCTGTACGACGTCGAGGTGCGCACCGCCGCCGAGACCGCGCGCCTGCGCATCGGGTTCCGCCGCGTCGAGGTCGTCGACGCCCAGCTGCTCGTCAACGGCGCGCCCATCATGTTCCGCGGCGTCAACCGCCACGAGCACCACCCCGAGCGCGGGCGCGTGTTCGACGCCGAGGTGGTCCGCGACGAGCTGCTGCTCATGAAGCGCCACCACATCAACGCGATCCGCACGTCCCACTATCCGCCGCACCCCGACGTGCTCGATCTGTTCGACGAGCTCGGCTTCTGGGTCATCCTGGAATGCGACCTCGAAGCGCACGGCTTCGACCGCGTCGGTTGGCAGGGAGTGCCGAGCGACGAACCGGCCTGGCGCGAGGCCTATCTCGACCGCATGCGGCGCACCGTCCACCGCGACAAGAACCACGCGAGCGTCATCCTCTGGTCGCTGGGCAACGAGTCGTATCGCGGCGCCAACCTCGAGGCGATGGCACGCTGGACGAAGGAGTTCGACCCGACGCGCCTGGTGCACTACGAGGGCGACCCCGCGAGCCGCTACGTCGACGTGTACTCGCTCATGTACGCGCCGCACGACCGGATCCGCGAGCTCGGCGAAGAGGGCCTTCGCCCCGCGCCCGTCCGGGCGACGGCCGACGAGCTGCACCGCCTGTCGCTTCCGGTGATCCAGTGCGAGTTCGCCCACGCGATGGGCACCGGCCCCGGCGGCATGCAGGAGTACTGGGACCTCTTCGAGCAGTACCCGCGGCTCGCCGGCGGCTTCGTGTGGGAGTGGATCGAGCACGGCATCCTCGCCCCCGACGACGGCACGGGCCGCCGCCGCATGCTCTACGGGGGCGACTTCGGCGAGTCCGTGCACGACGGCAACTTCGTCATGGACGGCCTCGTCGACCCCGACCGCCGTCCGCGGCCCGGGCTGATCCACTACGCGGCCGTCATCGCGCCCGTGGTCGTGACCGTGGCCGCCGACCGCGGTCGCGTCGCCGTCGCCAACCGGTACGACACGCTCGACCTCGGCCACGTCGCGCTGTCGTGGGAGCGCGTCGTCGACGGAGAGCGGGTGGATGCCGGCATCCTCACGCTCCCGTCGTGCCCTGCCCGCTCCGCGGCCGACGTCGAGCTGCCCGAGGCGGCGCGCACTCCCCGCGAGCACGCCGTATCGGACGTCCTCACCGTGACGGCCACGACCGTCGCCGACACGGCGTGGGCGGCGGCAGGACACGAAGTCGGCATCGGCCAGGACGTCGTGCGCCGCGCCCGCGCGGCGGCTGCGCCCGCCGCCGCGACGGCATCCGATCGCGGCGTCGGAGCGCTGGAACTCGACCCGGCCACCGGACGCGTGATCGCCCTGGGCGGGCTCGCGCTCGACGGTCCGACCGTCGGCGTATGGCGCGCGCCGACCGACAACGACCGCGACTACGGTCTCGAAGAGCTCGACCTGCCGTCGATGGCCGAACGGTGGCACGACGCCGCGATCGACCGCATGGTCTCGCGCCTCGTGAGCATCCACGCCGAAGGCGGCGCGGTACGCGTGCGGACCCGCAGCGGCACCCCGATCTTCGACAGCGCGATCGACGCCACCGCGACGTGGTCGGCGCTCGACGATGGCGCCGTGCGCCTCGACATCGCGCTCGAGCCGCACGGACACTGGACGGGCGAGTGGGCCCGGCTCGGGCTCGACTTCGAGCTGCCCGGCGCTCCCGGCGACGTCGATGTCGTCGGGTACGGTCCCGTGCCGAGCTATCCCGACCTGCGTTCGGGGGCGCGCTTCGGGTGGTGGCGCATCCCCGCGGACGAGCTCACCGTCGACCACGTGCGTCCGCAAGAGAGCGGGTCGCGCATCGACGTGAGCGAGGCGACGATCCGCCTGCGGGAGGGCGCGCTGCGCATCCGCTCGCTCACCGCGCCGTTCGCACTCACGGTGTCGCCGCACAGCCGGCGCGCCCTGGCTGCTGCCGCGCACGACTGGGAGCTGCCCGACGAGGGCCGCACCTTCGTCTCGGTCGACCTCGCCCAGGCGGGTGTCGGCACGGCGTCGTGCGGGCCCGGCGTGCTGCCGCGGCATCGCCTCTTCCCTCGCGCCGCCACGATGTCACTCACGTTCGAGCATCTTCCGCTCTGAACCGACCCGCCGACCTTCACGGGAGCCCCGATGACCGACGCGACCGCCCGCCTCGACCCGCGATGACGGGCCTGCTGCACGTCGACGCCACCGCGCCCGCGCGCGCCGAGCGACGCCCGCGCATGGCGAATGACGAGGACGTCCGGCCCGGAATCGGGATCACGAGCCGCTGCCTGCTCCGCGACGGACGGCCGTGGCTGCCGGTCTCGGGCGAGCTGCACTACACGCGCGTCCCGCGTGAGCGCTGGACCGAGCGCGTGCGGCTCATGCGTGCGGGCGGGATCACGGTCGTCTCGACATACGTGCCGTGGCTGCACCACGAGCCCGTGCGCGGCCATGCCCGGTTCGACGGACGGTACGACGTCGGCGCGTTCGTCGACGCGGTCCGCGCCGAGGGCCTGGAGGTCGTGCTGCGCATCGGGCCGTGGGTGCACGGCGAGATGCGCAACGGCGGCCTTCCGGACTGGGTGCAGCAGGCGCCGGCCGCGCACCGCACCGACGATCCCGCGTACCTTCGGCTCGTGCGCGAGTGGTTCGCGCGCATCGCCGGGGCGTTGGGCGATCGCGGAACACCCGACGCGCTGCTCGGCATCCAGCTCGACAACGAGCTGTACGACCAGCCCGGGCATCTGCTCACGCTCAAGCGCCTCGCGCGCGAGGCGGGCCTGTCGGCGCCGCTGTGGACCGCGACCGCGTGGGGCGGCGCGCAGCTGCCCGACCCCGAGGTGCTGCCGCTGTGGGGCGGGTACGGCGACGGCTTCTGGGTCGACCCCGACGAGCCCTGGGACCCCACCTTCCGCGCGCACTTCTTCTTCTCCGACACCTGGGACGACCCCGGCATCGGCGCCGACGTGCGAGACGTGGATGCCGTCACGCCCGCCTCCCCCGGATCGCCCGAGTCGCGCTTCGTCTCGGTCGTTCCTCCCTCGCTCAGCGACCGGAGCCCTGGGTCGCTGAGGGAGCACAGGCGAGACGAGGCGCGGGCGCGCGACCTCTCGCCGTGGTTCCCGCCCGCGACGTGCGAGCTCGGCGGAGGCATGGCGACGGCGTACCACCGGCGCCCGCGGCCTGGGGCTCTGGACGTCGCCGCCGTCGCCCATGCGAAGCTCGGCAGCGGCTCGGCGTGGCAGGGGTACTACATGTACGCGGGCGGCACGAACCCGGGCCCCGACCTCGAAGAGACGCAGGCGACCGGCTACCCCAACGACATGACGCCGCGAGGCTACGACTTCCACGCGCCGATCGGCGAAGCCGGACGTACAGCGCCGAGCCACGCGGCGCTGCGGCAGCAGCACGCGTTCGCCGCGGCGTTCGGCGACCGGCTCGCGCCGATGCCGTCGTACCTGCCCGACGTGCGACCCGCCGGCGTGGAGGATTCCGACACGCTGCGGTGGGCCGTGCGCGCGGACGACGGTGCGGGGTTCCTGTTCATCGGCCGGCACCAGCCTCACGAGCCGCTGCCGGCGTACCGCGGCGCGCGGTTCCGCGTCAGCACGCCGCGTGGGCCGCTCGAGCTGCCGACCACGCCCGTCGACATCCCGCCCGGGACGCTGGCGCGCTGGCCGCTCGGACTCGAGGTCGGCGGCGTGACGGTCGACTGGGCCACGGCGTCGGCCGTGACGGTGCTGCCGGGCGCCGTGCCCACCCTTGTGCTCGCAGAGGATGCCGGCATCCCGGTCGAGATCGTGCACGACGGCGTCGCCCACCGCGTCGAGCCCGGGGCCGGGGCGCTGCGCCTCGGCGGCGCGCTCGACGTGCTGGTGCTGACCGCGGCCGACGCGGCCGACGCGTGGGTCGTCGACGCCGGCGAACGGCGGCTGCTCGTGTCGCCGAACGAGGTGACGTGGGATGCCGCGGCCTCCGTATCCGTGCGGTCGAGCGCCGCTCGCCCCGACGTGCGCGAGTACGCCGACGGAGCCTGGCGTGCGCTCGACCTCGGGCTCGTCGACGGCCTCGGCGTGACGGCATCCTGCCCCGTCCGCAGGGTGCGGGACGCCTCCGTGCCGTCGGGGGACTACGGCAGCCGCGACGGACGCCAGGCCGCGCCGCGCGACGCCGTGCTCGACGCGCACGCAGCCGTGTACGCGATCGAGGTGCCGTCCCACACCGACGATGCCGTGCTGCGGATCCGGTGGGCGGGCGATGTCGCACAGCTGCGCGTGGACGGCGAGACCGCCACAGACCGCTTCTGGGACGGGTCGGACCTCGTCGCGAACCTCACCGACCTCGGCGTCCGCCCCGGCTCGCTCGTGGAGCTGCGCATCCTGCCGCTGCGCTCCGACAGCGGCGTTCACCTGCCGGCGGATGCAGCCGCCCTGCGGGTCGCCGCTGACGGGATGCTGTGCGACCTCGAGTCCGTGACGATCGGCCAGCGCGCACTGTGGCGCGAGAAGGAGACATCCCGATGACCCTGCGCAAGACCCCCACGCCGCCGATGGGCTGGAACAGCTGGGACAGCTACGGCACCACCGTCACCGAGGACGAGGTGCTCGCCAACGCCGCCTTCATGGCCGAGCACCTGCTGCGCCACGGCTGGGACACCGTCGTCATCGACATCGACTGGGCCGATCCGACGGCGCGCCCGCACGGGTACAACGAGTCCGCTCCCCTGCTCATCGACGCCTGCGGACGCCTGCAGCCCGACCCGGTGCGGTTCCCGAGCTCGGCCGGCGGCGCCGGTTTCGGTCCGCTCGCCGCGCGCCTGCACGAGCTCGGCCTGAAGCTCGGCGTCCACGTCATGCGCGGCATCCCCCGTGTCGCGGTGCAGGCAGACACGCCGGTGCTCGGCACGGACGCCACGGCCGCGCAGATCGCCGATCCGACGAACGTGTGCGAGTGGAACCCGCACTACGTGGGCCTCGACCATGCGAACCCCGCCGCGCAGGCGTACTACGACTCCTGCGTCGCGCAGTTCGCCGAGTGGGGCATCGATTTCGTCAAGGCAGACGACATGCTGTGGCCCTACCAGGTGCCCGACATCGAGGCCTACTCGCTCGCCGTGCAGCGCGCCGACCGCGAGATCGCCCTCTCGCTCTCGCCGGGACGCGACCTGTCGGCCGCGCACCTCGACCACCTGCGCGCGAACGCGACGATGTGGCGCGTGTGCGATGACGTGTGGGACCGCTGGGACGACATCGAGCCCAACTTCGCGCGTCTCGCCCGGTGGGCGCCGTTCGCCGGCCCCGACGGCTGGCCCGACGCCGACATGCTGCCGCTCGGCCGCATCGGCCTGCGCGCCGAGCGCGGCGAGCCCCGCGAGGGCGCGCTGACGCTCGCCGAGCGCCGCACCGTCGTGACGCTGTGGGTCATGGCCCGCTCGCCGCTCATGATCGGCGGCGACCTTCCGACGAGCGCTCCCGAGACGGTCGCCCTCTTCACGAACGACGACGTGCTGCGGGTGCTGCGTGAATCGCACGGCAACCGCGAGCTGCTGCGCGAGCGCGGACTCGTGGTGTGGTCGGCCCGCGGACCCGAGGGCGAGCGCTGGGTCGCGGTGTTCGACGTCTCGGGAGAGGCCCGCACCGAGCCGTTCGACACACGCTCGCTCCGGCTGGGCCCCGCGCCCGCCGCCGTCGTGGACGTGTGGTCCGGCCAGTCCGTTGCGGTCGAGTCCGTCCACGAGCAGTCGAACGCCGCACGCGGCGTCGCCCCCGGCAGCAGCGTCGTGCGAGTGGAACTGGAGCCCCACGGCTGCGTGCTGCTGCGCGCGTGAGCAGCACCGGTGCGGAGACACGGGATGCCGCGGGAAAGCGCTTGCGAGGCATCCCCTCTCATGGCACACTGTTGGAAAGCGTTTACCCGGTTCTCGCACGCCACCGGGTACCCAGAGCATTCAGAGAAGAAAGCAGGACCCCGTGACCGACACGACCCTCGCCCCCGCCGGCACCGAGGCACTCCCCCAGGTGCGTGAGATCGGCATCATCATGAACGGCGTCTCGGGCCGCATGGGCTACCGGCAGCACCTCGTGCGCTCGATCCTCGCGATCCGCGACCAGGGCGGCATCGAGCTGTCCGACGGCACGCGCGTCACGGTCAAGCCGCTGCTCGTCGGCCGCAGCGAGGCCAAGCTCGCCGAGCTCGCCGCCAAGCACGGCATCGAGGACTACACGACCGATCTCGACGCCGCCCTCGCCGACCCGCGCTGGGAGATCTACGCCGACTTCCTGGTCACCAAGGCGCGCGCCGCGGCGCTGCGCAAGGCGATCGCGGCCGGCAAGACCATCTACACCGAGAAGCCCACGGCCGAGACGGTCGACGAGGCTCTCGAGCTCGCGAAGCTCGCACAGGATGCGGGCGTCAAGACCGGCGTCGTGCACGACAAGCTGTACCTGCCCGGCCTGCAGAAGCTCAAGCGCCTCATCGACTCCGGCTTCTTCGGCCGCATCCTGTCGGTGCGCGGCGAGTTCGGCTACTGGGTGTTCGAGGGCGACTGGCAGCCCGCGCAGCGCCCGTCCTGGAACTACCGCGCCGAGGACGGCGGCGGCATCATCGTCGACATGTTCCCGCACTGGAACTACGTGCTCGAGAACCTGTTCGGCGACGTCAAGACCGTCTACGCGCAGGCCGCGGTGCACATCCAGGACCGCTGGGACGAGAAGGGCGAGCACTACACCGCGACCGCCGAAGACGCCGCGTACGGCATCTTCGAGCTCGAGGGCGACATCGTGGCGCAGATCAACTCGTCGTGGACGGTGCGCGTGAACCGCGACGAGCTCGTCGAGTTCCACGTCGACGGCACGCACGGCTCGGCCGTCGTGGGCCTGTTCGGCGCCAAGATCCAGCACCGCAACGCCACCCCGAAGCCGGTGTGGAACCCCGACCTGGCCGACGAGCACGACTACGACGCCGACTGGGCCGAGGTTCCGACGAACGACGTGTTCCAGAACGGCTTCCGCCAGCAGTGGGAGGAGTTCCTCGAGTCGTACGTGCTCGACACCCCCTACGCGTTCGACCTGCTCTCGGGCGCGCGCGGCGTGCTGCTCGCCGAAGCCGGCCTGCAGTCCAGCCGCGAGGGCCGCAAGGTCGAGCTGCCGGCGCTCACCCTGGAGTGATCGGGATGCCGCACCTCACCCTCATCTCGTCCGACGGGGTGCTCTCCACCGCCGAGCTGAACGACGCCCCGGGCTACACGCGCCCCGACGGCCCGCTGCGCTCGCGCGTGGCGTACGCCGCCGCGCACGTGGTGCCCCGGACGTGGGCCGACAACACCCCGGGCCGGCCGGCCGAGGTCGACTGGGATGCCACGCTCGATTTCCGCCGCGCGGTGTACTCGTGGGGCCTGGGCGTCGCCGACGCCATGGACACCGCGCAGCGCAACATGGGCCTCGACGCCGCCGCGACGCGCGACCTCATCGCGCGTTCGGCGCAGGTCGCCCGCGAGGAGGGCGGCTCGGTCGTCGTCGGCGTCAACACCGACCACGTCGACGACGAGCGCATCTCTGTGTCGCAGGTGATCGACGCGTACAAGCAGCAGCTGCACTTCACCGAAGAGCAGGGCGCGGGTCCCGTGCTGATGGCGTCGCGCCACCTGGCGCGCGTCGCCGAGTCGGCCGACGACTACCGCCGCGTGTACCGCGAGGTGCTGCAGTCGGCGACCACCCCGGTCGTGCTGCACTGGCTCGGCACGGCGTTCGACCCGGTGCTCGAGGGCTACTTCGGCTCGTCGGACTGGCGCGAGGCGTCGGCGGTGCTGCTCGACATCATCGGCGAGAATGTCGACAAGGTCGCGGGCGTCAAGATGAGCCTGCTGGATGCCGCCTCCGAGGTGTCGGTGCGCGAACGGCTCCCCGAGTCCGTGCGCATGTTCACCGGCGACGACTTCAACTACGTCGGCCTCATCGGCGGTGCCGACGTGCCCGACGCGACCCAGCCCGCTCGGGATGCGGCATCCCCTCGCCGGCACTCGGACGCGCTGCTCGGCGCGTTCGCGGCCATCACGCCGGTCGCGTCGGCGGCGATCCAGGCGCTCGACGCCGGCGACCCGGCGGGGTACCTCGAGATCCTCGGCCCTACCGAGGAGCTCAGCCGCCAGGTGTTCGCCGCGCCGACGTTCTACTACAAGACGGGCGTCGCGTTCCTCTCGTGGCTCAACGGCCACCAGCCCGCGTTCCAGATGGTCGGCGGGCTGCACTCGGCGCGGAGCCTGCCGCACCTGTCGCGCATCGTCGAGCTCGCGAACGCGTCCCTGGCACTGGAGCAGCCCGAGCTGGCCGCGATCCGCTGGCACGGCATGCTGCGTCACAACGGCATCGAGGTTCCGGGGGTGCTGGGATGACCGGCTTCGTCGACCCGCGCCTGTCGATCAACCAGGCGACCATCAAGTACGCCGACCTCGCCACCGCGCTGCGCGTGACGGCCGAGGCCGGCGTGCAGGGCATCGGCCTGTGGCGCGAGCCCGTGAACGAGGTGGGCCTGCAGACCGCCGCGTCGATACTCGCCGACTCCGGTCTGCGCTTCACGACGCACTGCCGCGGGGGCTTCTTCACGGTGCCCGAGGGTCCGGCCCGCCGCGCGTCGATCGATGACAACCGCGTCGCGATCGAAGAGACCGCGACGCTCGCCGCCGCGGGCGCGACCGGGTCGACCGCCATTCTGGTGCTGGTGGCCGGCGGCCTTCCCGAGGGCTCGCGCGACCTGATCGGTGCGCGTGAGCGCGTGCGCGACGCGATCGGAGAGCTGGTTCCGGATGCCGCCGCCGCAGGCGTCACCCTCGCGATCGAGCCGCTGCATCCCATGTACGCGTCGGACCGCTGCGTCGTCTCGACGCTCGGCCAGGCGCTCGACATCGCGGCCGACTTCGATCCCGCCGTCGTCGGCGCGACCGTCGATACCTTCCACATCTGGTGGGATCCCGACGTGCTCGCCTCGATCGAGCGTGCGGGCCGCGAGGGCCGCATCGCCACGTACCAGGTGTGCGACTGGAAGACGCCACTCGCCGCGGACGCCCTGCTCAGCCGTCACTACCCGGGCGACGGCGTCATCGACTTCGCATCGCTGACCGCCGCCGTCGAGGCGACCGGCTACGACCGCGACATCGAGGTCGAGATCTTCAACCAGGAGGTCTGGGACACCGACCCGCGCACCGTCGTGGAGCGCACCGCCGCGGGGTTCGCGGCATCCGTGTCTCCCCACCTCCGCGCGCGCGTCACGAACTGAGGCGCCGCGCCACGACGCGGAGCGCCCGCGGGGTTCTTGGCCCCCGCGGGCGCTCCGTCGTTCCCCCTGGTCGTTGAGCCAGCGAGGAACGAGCGAAGACGGAACGCCGCGAGTCGCGCGGATGGACGGGCGCTCACCGCTTTTCGTCTGGCTTCGCTCGCTCAACGACCGGGTGGAGGCGCCTCGCCCGCTCAGCCCTTCAACCCGGTGAAGCCGATACCCCGGACGATCGAGCGCTGGAAGATGAGGAACACCAGGATGGGCGGGATGCTGGCGATCAGCAGCCCGGCGATCAGATAGGCCGGGCTCGTCGCCTGCGCCAGGCGCGGAAGCGCCACTGACAGCGGCTGCGCTCCGGGATCGGTCAGCACGATGAGCGGCCACAGGAACTCCTTCCACGCCGACATGATGGCCAGCAGCGACACGACGGCCAGAATGGGACGCGACATCGGCAGCACGATGCGCCAGAAGATCGTGAACCAGCCGGCGCCGTCGATCTGCGCAGCCTCGAACAGGTCGCGTGGGATCTCGTCGAAGAACTGCTTCACGAGCAGGATCGTGAAAGCGTTCGCCCCCGCCGGCAGCCAGACCGCCCACGGCGTGTCGGTGATGCTCACCCCGATCAGCGGCAGGTCCAGCACCGTCAGGTACAGGGCGATGAGGGTCACGGTCGCCGGTACGAAGAGCGTCACGAGGAAGGCGCCGTAGACGATTCCGCCGTACCAGGGGCGGATCACCGCGAGCGCGAATCCTGCTGTGGTCGAGACGAGGAGCTGCACGACCCATGACCCGAGCACCAGGATGACCGTGTTCCACAGGTAGTGGCCGATGTCGAGAAGCTCCCATGCGACCGGGATGTTCTCCCACATCGCCGGTTCGGGGATCAGGCTCAGGGGCCGCAGCACCAGATCGGTGGGGGTCGAGATCGCCGCGCGCAGCATCCACACCACGGGGACGGCTCCGAACCCGACGAGACCGGCCACCAGCACGACGTGAAGGAGCGTCCAGCCTCCACGCACGCCGGGCCGCTTCCAGTCGTGGGGTGAGAGGATGCCGCGTTCCCGCGGCCGACCGGAGCGCGAAGCCTTCCTGGCGCGAAGAGGGGCGCGTGTCGTGGTCATCGCGTGCTCCAGGATCTGGTCAGGCGCAGATACACCGCCGAGACGATGACGAGCACCATCGCCAGCAGGACGCTGAGGGCCGTGGCGACTCCGTAGTTTCCGAAGAGAAAGGCGTAGCGATAGATCATCAGCATGATCGTCACCGTGGCGTTGGCGGGCCCGCCGTCGGTCATGACGTACGGCTCGGTGAACACCTGGATCGCCCCGATGATCTGCAGCAGGAGCAGCACGAGGATGACCCCGCGCATCTGCGGGAGCGTGATGTGCCACACTCGGCGCCACACGGACGCGCCGTCGAGCTCCGACGCCTCGTAGAGCTCGGTGCTCACGCCGGTGAGCGCGGCGAGGTAGATGAGCACGGCCGTGCCGGCGCCCGACCATGTCGCTGCGATCACCAGGCTCGGCATCGCGAGCTCCGCGGACTGCAGCCATGGCAGCGGGCCGATGCCGACGATGCCCAGCAGGCTGTTGGCCACGCCCGACTCGCCGGGGGCGAAGAACACCTTGAAGAGCAGCACCGCGACGACCGGCGGGATGACGACCGGCAGGTACGCGAGGACCCGTGCGACGGCGCCGCCGTGACGCAGCTCCGACATGAGGACGGCGCACACGAGCGGTACAGGCAGCCCGATCGCGAGCGACAGAACCGTGAACCACAGAGTGTTCGCGGCAGCCTTCGGCAGCAGCGGATCGGCGAACAGCACCTCGAAGTTGCGCCAGCCGACCCATACCGCGGGCTCGACGAGGTTCGTCTGCTGGAACGCGAGCGTGAAGCTCTGCAGGATCGGCCACCACGCGAAGTACGCGAAGATCAGCAGAGACGGCAGCAGGAACAGCAGCCCCGCGACAGCGGCGCGTCGCCGCATGCCCGACCGTCTGCCCTCGCGCCGCCTGACAGGCGTCGCCTGGACGACGCGGCCGGCGGCCGCGTCGTCCAGGCGCTCGGGAGCGATCGTCATGAGGCGTATTGGGCGAGGATGGTGTTCACGCGGCTCTCGGCGTCATCGAGCAGCGCATCGATATCCGCGTTCGGATCGGTCAGCACCGCCTGCACCAGCGGGTCGAGCGCCGCGTAGATCTCCTGCGAGGCGACCGGCGGTTCCGGCACGTACTCGAACTCCGAGAGCGACGCGACATACGGATCGAAGTTCTCGACCGGCACATTGACGTATTCGTCGATGGCCTCGCGATAGGCGGCGTACGTCTCGTCGCTGAAGATCGGCAGCACCGGGACGCCGACCGGCAGCCCGTCGGCCGCCGACGCCTCAGCCGTCTCGGCGGCGACCTCGAGGTCGTAGTTCGGGCGCAGCGCGCGATACTCCATCCACTTGACCGCGGCGCGCTTCTCGGCCTCGGTGGCATCGGCGCTCACCATGAGCACTGTCGCTCCCGCAAGGGTCGCGTCAGCCCCGCCCTGCGGCATCGGCCCCGCACCGAACGCGTCGGGATCGCCGCCCTGCGCGATGTAGTTGGGGTACACGTCCGGCGGCGCCGAGACCCACATGCCGACGTTGCCGGCTGTGAACTCCGCGACGAGGTCCTCCTGCTTGCCGAGGACGTTGTCGCCGAGCGAATCGTCGTCCCACCGCATCTTCTGCCACGTCTCGAGCACCTCGCGGGCGGGGTCGTCATTGAAGGCAGCGACCCACGTGCCGTCAGGCTCCTGTTCGATCATCTGCCCGCCGTTCGTGTACGTGTACCCCGTCAAGTGCCAGCCGCCGCTGTTGTTGGTGCTGATCTCACCGAACCCTGTCTTGCCCGTCTTCTCGGCGATCTGCGCCGCATATTCGCGCACCTCGTCCCACGTCGTCGGCGGTTCGTCCGGGTCGAGCCCGGCCTGCTGGAACAGGTCGCGGTTGTAGACGAGCCCGAAGGCGTAGCTCTTCTCCGGTATCCCGTAGACCGCACCGTCGCGCTCGAGGAACTGCATCACCCGTGGGTTGAGTTCGTCGAAGCCGTCGATCTCGTCTACGACGTCCGACAGGTCGGCGACCTGCTCGCGTTCGATGAGCGCGGGCGGCTCGGTCAGCGGGATGCGCAGGAGGGTGGGTGCGTTGCCGCCGGCCAGACGGGTGGCGAAGGTCTTGGCATCCCACGGCACATCCGAGGCCTCGATCGTGATCTCGGGATTGGCCTTCTCGAACTCGGCGACCTGCCGCTCGAAGAGGGCGACCGCGGCGGTGTTCGTCGCCGCGGGCTTTCCCATGACGGTTATGGTGACGGCCTGCGGCTGATCGGACTCCGTCTGCTGCGGGGTCGGACCGGCGCTGCTGCAGGCGACCGCACTGCCTGCCAGGGCGGGAACGAGGACGAACGCCGCGGCCAGGCGACGCTTTCGCTGATGCATGATGCCTCCGAGGTGGGGTGGTGCGGCTGCGCCGCGGCTTGCACAGACGGCGAGACCGTGAACCTCGGTGACACGTCGTCGTGTGTTCGTCCGTCAGTATGCGGACCGGAGAGTCGATACGCAAGCTTTTTTCATCTTTTCTCAACTTGAGGTTTCAGAGTTGTGCTTTTTTGTTCCTTTATGGTGAGATCGGCGCATGACACCTTCGCCGGACACCGGGCGCCCGAGGGCTCTGCTCACCATGAGCCGCGCTTCGTTCGGGGACTTGTTCGACCCGTCGCGCCTCGATCGTCTGCGCGCGCTCGTGCGCCTCGAGGAACCGGTTCGGCTGGAGGAGCTCGCCTCCGAGGGCGCGATCGCACGGTTGCGCGATGTCGAGGTGCTCGTCACGGGATGGGGAACGCCGCACCTCGGCGCCGAGGTGATCGCGGCCGCGCCGCGGCTGCGCGCGGTGGTGCATGCCGGCGGCTCCGTGAAAGGGCACGTCAGTCAAGCGTTCTGGGATGCCGGGATACTGGTCACGAGCGCGGCCGAGGCCAACGCGATCCCCGTTGCCGAGTTCACGGTCGCCACCATCCTCCTCGAAGGCAAGCGCACCGCGCGGTATGCGGAGGGCTACGCGCAGCAGCGAACCGTCGACGGCCCGTGGCGCGAGCGGATCCCACCGTCGGTCAACTTCGGCGGCACGGTCGGCATCGTCGGACTGTCGCGAGTCGGCCGTCGCGTCGCCGCGCTGCTGCGACAGTTCGACGTCGATGTGCTCGCAAGCGATCCCCTCGTGGGCGCGCGCCAGGCCGCGCTCCTGGGCGCCGAGCTGGTCGGGCTCGACGACCTGCTCCGACGCAGCGACATCGTGACGCTGCACGCTCCAGAGCTGCCCGAGACCCGGCACCTGCTCGACGCGCGCCGACTGTCGCTCCTCCGCGACGATGCGGTGCTGGTGAACACCGCGCGCGGGTCGCTCATCGACGGCGAGGCGCTCGTGGCGCGCTGCCGCGCCGGAGGTCTGCGAGCGATCCTCGACGTCACCGAACCGGAGCCTCTGCCGCCCGACTCGGCCCTGTTCACGACGCCCGGTATCGTGCTGACTCCCCATATCGCCGGCGCCATGCACGCCGAGACGCACCGGCTGGCCGACACCGTGCTGGACGAGCTGGAACGCATCGGGCAGGGCCGTCCTCCGCGTCACCCCGTCGACCGCAGAAGCCTGGAGTTCATCGCGTGACCCGCGGTGGGAGGGCACGACGATGAGCGAGCGCGCCGAGTTCGTTAGTCTGGGCGCGCGGCGGGAACGGAGGGGACACATGCTCGCAGCGGAGCGGCGCGCTCGCATCCTCGACCTCGCGCGTCAGGATGGCGCTGTCAGCGTCACTCGCCTGGTGACCGACCTCGGCGTCTCGCATGTGACCGTGCGCCGCGACCTGGACGCTCTTGTGGCCGACCGCCTGCTCGCCAAGGTCCGCGGCGGTGCGATCATCGCTGCCGAACCGGGCGACCTGCCCGACCTCACGACCACTGTGACGATCGGCGTGGTCATCCCGACGTCGTACTACTACCGGTTCGTGGTCGACGGCATCGGCGACGCCCTGCGCGGGCGCGGCGAGATGAAGCTGGCGATCTCGGAATACGACCTGTCTGAGGAGTACCGTCTCGTCCGCGAACTCATCGACAGCGGCGTGGACGGCCTGCTATGGGTCCCCTCGATCTCTGAGCGCGAGGAGTCCGCCGACTTCGACACCTTCGTGGGCGACCTGAGCGTGCCGGTCGTCTTCGTCGAGCGCGAGACCCCGGGCGGCGGACTCGGGTCGGTGTCGTCGGTCCGCTCCGCGCACGAGCGCGGCGCCATGAGCGCACTGCGCCACCTGCGCGACCTCGGCCACCGACGCCTCGTGATGGTGAGCCGGGGCAGGTCTCAGAGTGCCGAGTTCGTCCGTCGCGGATGGGCTGACGCGGTCGGCCGGCTGGGTCTGGACTCGGCGAGCACGATTCTCGGCCCGAACGAGCTCGGTGCCGGTCCGACATGGGAGCGCGGCAGCGCGGACGTCGTGCTCGACACCGTCCAGCGCATCGGAGCGACGGCGGTCTTCAGTCACGGCGACGAGAACTCGCTGTTCGGCCTCGTTCAGAACGCGCGCGGTCGCGGCCTGTCGGTGCCCGAGCAGCTGTCGATCGTCGCGTACGACGACGATGTGTCGGCGCATGCCGATCCCCCGATCTCGGCCGTCGCACCCGACCGGCGGCGCGTGGGCGCCCACGCCACCCGCATGCTGCTGGAGCTCATCCGCGAACCCAGCGCGGAGCCGCCGTTGCAGCTTCAGGTCGAGCCGCGGCTCATCCTGCGCGCATCGACCGCTCCGCCGTCGTCGATCTGATCAGCGGTCGGACGCCGCGGCCAGCAGCCGCAGCTCCCGCAGCGGCGGCGTCGCTCCGCCGGCGCCGTCGATGCGTACCTGCAACTCCACGGTGCCCGGCTCGAGGTGCAGCGGCACCTCGAGCATGAGTGCGGGCGACCCGGGCGGGACGGGCTCGTCGAGGACGACGGCATCCCCCACCGTCACACGGATGTGCGCGGCACCGTCGGTCGCCAGCCACGACACCCGCAACGACTCGGCGGTGGCGCTCCAGTCGCGCAGCGTGAGGGCGATGGTGCCGTGCGTGCGGCGCCATCGGGTGTCGCCGTCGACGCCGATCTGCTCGTCCGGCGCCGTCAGGCCGTGGTCGGACTCCGGCTGCTGCTCGCCGAAGGTCATGACGTCGCGCGTGCGCGCCTCGAGGCCGAGGGATGCCGCGTCGATCGCCTCGAGCGCGGCCCGGCGCTCGCCCACCGACGTGACGGCGATCGGCCACGACACGGTGTAGCGGGCGTCGTGGATGCCCGCGAACGGCTCCAGCTCGACCGAGCCTCCGTCGGCGGTCGGCACCCGGACGCGCCCCGGTGCCGTCCGCACCGCGGTGTCGAGCGCGTCGGGAGCGAGCACCGGCGTCTGGGCGAGCGGGCGGAGCGGCCCGGTGGCGATGTGCCCCATGCGCGCGCCACTCCCCCGGTACGCGAGGTCGTCGTCGGGGATGCGCTGCGCGAGCACATCGGGTCCGTCGACGATCCACGCCCAGTCCGAGCCGTCGGCCGGGTGCTCGAAGCGCAGCCGGCGCGGCAGCGAGAAGCGCACGACCGTGGACCCGGAATCGACCTCGAGCGTCGCCCGCGTGCCGGACGGGACGCGCCGGGTCGCGGCATCCTCAATCACGACCGCCTCGCCGTCGACCCAGTCCGGGATCAGCACCGCAACCCGCGCCGGCCGCGCTGCGGCGACCTCGAGCGCCGCGTGCACGACAGCCGCGTCGGACGCCGTGTCGACCCCGAGCGTGACCGTGGCTCCCTCGAGCTCGATCCGCGAGGGCACGAACGCGTTGACATGCAGCGCGTCGGCGCCCACGGCGTACACGAGCGCCGCGTGCCGCGCCTGCGCTTCGAACCCCGAGCCCATGCAGCACCAGAAGCCCTGGGTCCCCGGCGAGTACACGCGGTAGTGCGCGGGACGCTGCGGCGTGAAGTAGACGAGGCCGCCGTGTTCGGGATGCTGCGCAGAACGCAGATGGTTCGTCCGCGCCCGTTCGGCCCACAGCAGATATGCGTCGTCGCCGGTCAGCAGGTGGAGCTCGGCGGCGAGCTTCACCATGTTGTGGGTGTTGCACGATTCGGGACCCTCGCGCGCGATGAACATGCTCGCGAAGTCCGACGCGAAGTGCTCGCGCACGCTGTCGCCGCCGATCGCGACGCTGCGGTGCCGTGCGACGCGATCGAAGAACACGCGAGCGGCAGCCCCCTCGCGCGCCTCGACCTCGGGAAGCAGCTCGGGCGCCAGCTCGCGCGCCGCCCGCTCGATCGTCGCGAAGCCCACCACCACGGGGATCTGGGTGTTCGCGTGCAGGCCGTCCAGCTCGTCGCGCCCGGACGCGAGGGGCTCGACGAGTCCGCGGCGCGCGAACCGCCGCGCGAGGCGCAGGTACGCCGTGTCGTGCGTGATCAGGGCGAGCCGTGCGAACGCCTCGGTCATGCCGCCGAACTCGCACTCGATCAAACGGTCGAAGGTGGCGTCGTCGAGGTCGGCGGCCGCGCCCAGCCACCATGTGCCGAGGTCGTCGAGCGTCTCGCGGGCAAGCGGGACCGAGGTGAGCTCGACCGCGTCGACGAGCCCGGCGAGCACCTTGTGCAGGTTGTACAGCGGCACCCAGCGGCCGTCGAGGAAGGCGTCCACATCGATACGGCCGGCGCGCAGTCCGTCCCAGCGCGCCTCGCCGTCGCGGACGCCGCCGATGTAGCCCGTGCCGCGTGCGAGCTGACACTCGCGCAGACCGCGCACCAGGGTCCGCACAAGCTCGGCCGATGGGGCGTCGCCTGCCGCGGCCAGCGTGCTCGCGGCAGAGAGGACATGGCCGGCGGTATGGCCATCCAGGCCGTCGGACTCCCAGCCCGGGTACGTCCCGGCGTGCGGGAGACCCGCCTCGCGGCGGAACGGCGCCAGCAGGCGATCGGGGTCGAGGCACAGGAGCGTCGCGGTGACCGTACGCTGCGCGTCGAGGTCGACGCCGGGCTGCAGCCGCACGGACGCGGGCGGGGCGAACGGGGGCGGGGC